>MUGG01000218.1 GCA_002148405.1 Alkalinema sp. CACIAM 70d
CCTAACCCAACCGGGTATGAGCCAGCCGATGGCCGCGATCGATCCCAAGGATCTCGTTAAGCCCTAATGGCTAATCATCTAAGCAAGTCAGTGTTCATTCATTCATTATTACTACGAGTGAGGCTTAAATCTATGAAATCTCGAATTCCTGCTCAAGCCCTAGTTCTGAGTGCTGCTTCGATGTTGACCTTGTTGGCTCCCTTGACTGTGCAACCCCATAAAGCGCAAGCTTTAGGAAGTGCTTGCAAAGATGCTATCTTTACGGTGACGAATAACGTGACCCACAATGGCAAGGCGGTTCCTATCACGGTTAAAAAATTTGAATTGTGGTCTAACCAAGAAGGGCGTTGGCTCAATGAAGATTTTCAAGATAAGGAAGTGCCAGCGGGTGCAGCCAATTATGTCGTGCGTGATGGTGAAGATATTGAGAATGCTGAGAATGATGACTTAACCAAGGTCAAAGTTCACTACAAGGTTCAAATTTACGGCGAGTGGATCAATTTTGAAGCAACGGATAGTGATGTCAACTTCCCAACCTGTAATAAAGTTGGTAAGAAATATAATGCGACTATCAATCGCAACCTGTAGATCACTGATTAACCACGATCGAATAATCTATGATCTCCTGATCTACAACTAGTTTTTAGTTATCAGTTATCCAGTGGTATTAACACAATTTGCATGAGAATTTGCAAGAGCAATGTGTCAGCCAACGGATAACTGATAATTTTTGACTCGCTGATCACATTTCTGCAACGTGATCGTATTCCACTGATAGCCTCTATACTGACAGCATCTATGATGATATATCTTGGAGATTCTACGATCGTGATCTCCTTAAGCTCACTACTGCTAACAGGGTTCTGTCCTTGGCATCAGTTTCAGCATCCTGCTCCTCAATTTTGTGAAGCGCATGTGTGTGCTTGGGTGATGGAGCCTGCTAATGCTTGGTCGAGTCTTGCTTACAGTATTGTTGGGGTGGGGTTATGGGTGAAATGCAGGCAGGAGACGAATGGGTTACTGCGGCTTTTAGGCCCGATCGGGATTCTCTTAGGGCTGGCCTCCTTTGCCTACCATGCAGCGTACACATTGCTAGCCCAGTTCTTTGATTTGTTATCTATGTTTTGTTTATCCCATTTAGTCCTAGTGCTCAATTTTATACGATCGGGAATGCTCTCGGATAGAAATGCGTCCTGGTTCTGGTTAGTTGGTGTTCTAGTCTCAGCTTTATTTTTAGGAATTTCGTTGCAGTGGGGAAGAACTGTTTTTGGCATAGAGATTGCTGTAACTATTCTGGCTGAAATCTATCTTTATTTCCGATTAAGAGCAGCTAGCTACCAAGATTTTTGGATCATTATCCTTCTATTTCTAATGGCGTTCGTAACTTGGCATTTAGATCTGCAAAAAATTGCTTGTCATCCAGACCAACACTGGCTCCAAGGTCATGCAGTTTGGCATATTCTGACAGCAGTTTGCTTCGTGTTCATCAATCGATTCTATCGGCAAACTTATTCCAGCACGATCGTTGTCCCCACCAGTCCTGAGCTAGGGATTAGAAATTAAGCGGAAAATCATCCTGGGTGGCCCAAACTAACAGTTCTCCGGCTTGCCCCCCTGCGGCTAATCGTTCCCCAGTGGGTTGCCATGCAAGATGGGTAAAGCCTTGGGGTGCGCCAGTCAAGGGTTCGATCGCGGGATTGAAGAGGTGCCAGATCTGTACTGTTCCATCCTGTCCTGTTGAAGCCAGCATTGGTTGATGGGGATGGAAAGCAAGATCGATCGCTGTCCCGTCATGTAAGCTCACCACTTGCCCAGCCCAACCCATTTCTTCCTCTTCTTCCTTCGCCCAAATCACGACACCCTCTGCGCTGATGGAGGCGAGGACGGGTGACTCTCCAGTGATTGGTGGCATTGACCAAGCCAGTTTACGGATTTTTCCTGGAAAGCCCCGCATGAGCCAAGGATCGCTTTCCCCCCAGGGCAGTACCGTAATTGTGCGATCGAAGTTGCCTGCGGCTAAATACTGGCCATCGGGTGACCAGCGGACTGTGAGGGTGGCGGATGGAATGTCCAGCGTTTGTGGCTCCTGCTGCCAATCTTGGGCTGACCAAATTCTGGCTCCCTGATAGCCTGCAATGGCTAAATAATTCCCTGTGGGATGCCAATGCAAATCTAGAACGGAGGATCGATCGAAGGCTAGGGTTGCTGCTACAACTGCACGATCGCTATCCCAAACCTGAACGGATTTCCCTAAACTAAAGGCAAATAAATTTGCAGTGGGACTCCAAGCCAGGTGCTCGATCCATTGGCCGGGGTGGTCTAGGGTGAGGATGGGTTGGGTGATATGGCTTACATTGGGGAGATGCCATAGATAGACGGTTCCAGCTTGTCCAGCGGCGGCCAAGTATTGCCCATCGGGGGAAAAGGCTAACCCCTCGATCGATCGTCCTTGGGGGGATAATAATACAATCGGTGTCGGATCTTGGCAATCCGGCCAAAATACCAGGTCTCCTGCGGCTGAAGCGGCTGCTAAGCTAGGCTGGAGGGGCGACCAAGCGATCGCCGTAATGTAGTCCGTTAGTGTGGTCTGCCATTGCAGGTTAAACTCAGTCATTGGATTCGTCTTGCACTGGCAATAGTGTTGCTTGAATCATTGTCTGTTACGACATGCAGGTAGGATATGCAGGTAGGATCGAAGCTATACCACTAAGCAAGCTTGAAAGCTTTGACGGAGTTGTTTCTCATCTAGATTGCGCCCGATAAAGACCAGTTCATTTTTGCGCACTTCTTTAGACTTCCATGGCCGATCGGGTCTGCCGTCGAATAACATATGAACACCTTGAAAGACAAAGCGCCGATCAGCTCCGGCAATATTCAAAATTCCTTTCATCCGGAAAATGTCAGTTCCTTGGGTTTGCAGCAAGTGACCGAGCCAGGTATTTAACCGTTCTGCATCGACGGCTCCCGGTTCGACTAAGGCCACGGAACCGACGGATTCATCGTGTTCATGCTCATGCTCCTCAGTGAGAAATCCCGGTTCAATTTCCAGAGTTCGATCGAGATCAAAGGCTCCAACCCCCAAAATGGCATCCATGTCTACAGCTGCATCCTGGGTGCGATAGACCTTCGCGATCGCGTTCATGGCCTTAATCCGCTGCTCTAAATCCGCCAATGCTTCCGGTGAGACCAAATCGGTTTTATTAATCAAGACCACATCGGCAAAGGCGATTTGTTCCTGGGCTTCGTCGGCGTCCCAATGTTGGTGAATGTGCTTGGCGTCCACCACCGTCACCACTGCATCCAAATTGGTTTGCGCCTGCACATCTTCATCGACAAAAAAGGTTTGAATCACGGGGCCGGGATCGGCTAACCCTGTTGTTTCAATCACCAAGTGGTCAAATTTATCCCGCCGCTTCATCAAATTGCCGATAATCCGAATCAGATCCCCCCGTACCGTGCAGCAGATGCAACCGTTGTTCATTTCAAAAATTTCTTCGTCAGCATCGATCACCAGTTGGTTGTCAATTCCGACTTCACCAAATTCATTAACAATCACCGCCACTTTTTTACCGTGCTCATGGGTCAAAATGCGGTTCAGCAAAGTGGTTTTACCTGCTCCAAGATAGCCCGTGAGAACCGTGACTGGAACCGAAGGGAGCGTTGCAGCAGAGACCGTTGTACCAGATACCATAGGACACCACCGGGAAAATTTGAGTCAAGAGTTGCAGAATGATAATCATTCCCATATTATCAGGATGGTTTCATTCCAGCCACTATTTTGCCGATTTTTGAGTGATTTGGGGGATGGATTAACAAATGATAAGAAAAGCAACGAGGAACGATCGAAGAATTCATTCTATGAATTTGCGTTCTGATTGCTTCTGATTATCCAGTAAGTTATCAGTTGAATTGCCAATCTTGTTTTAAGGGGTGTATAGCGTATGGATTGTCAAACTGCCAGACAGGTGTATTTAACCCAGAGTCACCTTGAAAACATTCGCCAGCGTTTTCCATTGGCCTATGAATTTCTGGCGCAGCAGGCTCAAGCATTTCTCGATCGCCGACCCGATGACTTTGACCAAGCCGTGAAGCAGATTGTGGGCGAGACACCCTTTCCCTACCGAGTCACCCACCAAGATGAAAAAACGCCTCTGTCTAAGGATATTTCAGAGTTACTGGGTGATATCACCTCGCGTCTACTCTTGGAGCGGCATTTTTCTGATCAGTTAGGCCAGCCCATTTTCTTTAGCACGGTTTGCTGCGACGGGCATATTACGACCGATCGGGCTTTGACGCTGGAGGAAGTCTTACCTATCCAATGTGCAGCGGTAACGTTGCAGTAGGGGATATTGCAGTAGGGGACATCCAATTGCGCCTTGCTCGTCGTCATCTTGGGGCTTGGTAAATCTTGAGATCTGGTAAATCTTGGGATCTGGTAATTTGGGTGCCTGAATCAGTGATCATGCTTTACGGGCGACTGGGAGGTTCAACGGGACGCACGATCGTGGGTTGTGATGGCTTCTGGGTTTGGAACAGGGCTGCGAGGGCTTGATCCAGCGTCGGAGCCATCACAATCTGGTTTTCGTAGGCAACAATGACCCGCACGAGGGTCGGTAAACTATTTTGGGTTGCTTCTAAATATAAGGGTTCGACGTAGAGTAGGGACTGCTCGATCGGAATCACCAGCAAATTCCCTTGAATGGCGCGAGAACCTTGACGATTCCAGAGGGAAATCTGTTGAGAAATGACGGGATCTTGATTAATCCGCGCTTCAATTTGTTCTGTCCCGTAAATGAGCCGCTCCTTGGGAAAAACGTAGAGCAGCAATTTACCATAGTGGGCACCGTCCGATCGCGCGGCTAACCAAGCCACTAAGTTGGTTCGTTGGCGGGGAGTAAAGGGACGCAGTAGGAGAAATTCCTCAAAGGGCTCTGTGGGTAAACTGGTAATTAGATAGTAGGGTTTGACGGGCTGGGGTTGATCGCCGTAGATTTCCGTGGGAATTTGCCATTCATCCTCACGATTATAAAAGACCTGGGGATCGGTCATGTGATAGGTCATTAAGCGTTGGGATTGAATGTTAAAGAAATCGATCGGGTAACGGAGATGCTGTTGTAATGGTTTAGGCATCGCAGTCAGCGGTTTCAGTAAAGTTGGAAAAATCTTGGCCCAGGTTTGAATGACCGGATCAGTGGAATCAGCAATGTAAAAATTAACTGAGCCGTTATAGGCATCGATGACAACTTTAACGGAATTGCGAATGTAATTAATCTGGTCTTCACCGGGATCAGAGTAAGGCGCATGATCGCTAATCGTATAGGCATCAATCACCCAATAGAGATAGTTAGGTGATGGTGCAGGTTTCCCGCCTGGATTGATAGCATTGGTCTTGCCAGCGTTAACATCAGTAACGACTAAATAGGGATCGCGGTCATAGCGCAGAAAGGGCGCGATCGCTTGGATGCGATCGTGAATGTTCCGTCGCATGAGTAAGCGTGTCTGTGGCAAAAATTCAGGGGTAATCGCCATCCGCCAATCATTCAGGTACTTGGCAAACAGCCAGCGTTTCCAGCCGGTGCCAATTTGAATTCCCCCTTGACCATCGTAGGTGTTGTAAACGTTGTCACTACCGCTGGGATAATCCAATTCCTGTACCCGTGTTCCGGTCATGACATAGTTATTGGTCAGTTCACCGTAGTAAATCCGGGGTTGACCGATCGGGATACTGTTCCGAATCGCTTCGCTGGATGTAGAAAGGGAACCACCGGGGCCGACGCCGAGATCTTTGACGAAGTATTCTGGCAGCCCACCCACCCCAACGGTATTAACCGGGCTGAGGGTGAATCCATAGCCATGGGTGTAAATTAAATGGCGATTGACCCAAGTTTGTGCTTGTTTGGGCACTCCCGCATAGTCCAGTTCCCGCGCTGCGATCAGAATTTGCCGTTGTTCGCGACTGCTGGCAGCATTACTGGGGGCTGGAGCGGGTTGGCGCGATTGCGCTGAAGGTTGAGTTACGGTTTCTGGAAGCACGTAGCGATCGATGTCAGCACCTGGGAAACGATAGTACGATCGAATCTGCTGAAGTTGGCGATTGGTTTCTAACAAAGGTCGCTCATCCCATAGGCGAATATTGCGAATCGTCAAGTCATTAGCTCTTAGATCGGCTTCAGTCAGCTTGCCCTGGGGATTAAAGGGCTGTACATCAATGTTGTCTAAGTTAAACGCTTTGCGCGTCAGCGCGATCGTGCGCTCAATATAAGGTTGTTCCCGCGCTAACTCATTGGGCTGCACCACTAACGATTGAACTAGGTTTGGCCATCCTTCTCCCAGCAATGCAGCTAAGGCTAGATAGACTCCAATGAGGTAGACCACTCGACGCCGACTGGAAGGCTCCTGTGGCCAAAAACAAGCACGCCATAGAAAATAAAGCCCGATCGCGCCTGCTAATAAACTGAGCAAAGTATCCGCAGGCAGTTGGGCAGTCAAGTCAGTATAGCTCGCGCCAAAAGTGACGCCCCGTGAGGAATACAGCAACTCATACCGACTGAGCCAATAACCCAAGGCCACAACGCCCATGAGAACGCTACCGAGGGCGTATAAATGTCGCTTTTGTGCCCAGGAAAACCCCGGAAATTTACCCTCACTCAAACTATTGGCAGAGAGCAGATAAATCAATGCAACGGATACAAATCCAAAGAATGCCAAACCTGTTAACCAAAACTCAAACAACTGAGCAATGGGCAACTGTAAAATATAAAATGAAAAATCATGGTGAAACACAGGATCTTGTGCTTTAAATCCATGGGCATACAAGGCCTGTAAAAATTTATCCCAATGCTGAGAGAGCACGATAGCAACGATCGCCGACAGGACGATCGCTAATCCCTTTAAGACCCGTTGGGGCTGCCATAAAATAGCCACAACACTCCCTAAACTGAGCCAGATCGCCCAATCGTGGGAAATCATTTGGGACAGAATTGTTCCTAAAATTTCTGGCTGAAAACGGATAGGCACCCTTAGAAATTGATCGGAGGCTACCGGGTACAACCCCTGGAAGGCAATATTGCCGTAGTGCCACAGGAGCGCGATCGTTCCCAAGCTGGCTCCCCCAGCCAAAGGAAACAAGACAGGCCACCGTAAAGATGTCGGTTGAATGACTCGATCGGACGGCATTGGCTGAAGACTGGCCCCCGTCGGAAAGCGAGATTGTGCTGGGGTGGGGTCGGGATATTTCCAGCGACGGGCAAAGCGCAAGTTCGCTAGTAGATAGCTAGCGGTTACCCCAAAGACAATGAGCGCAATTCCGCCCTGCGTCAAGGTGCGCTGTAAACAGAGTGTGAGGTATCCCACCTCCTGGAACCAAAGGAATTCACCGCTAATGCGAGCTAAGACTTCGAGGCTGACTCCGATTAGCAGAAGCAGTCCTAAGCGCTGAACTGTTTTAGAAGTGGGTTTCCAGTTCATCATGGTTGAGCAAAGGCAAGACACAAAACCCGTCCTGTAACAGCAACATGCTGCAAGACGTTCCTCTACGATACTCGCTGCGTTCCCTCGTAACACTTCGTTTTGAGGGTCTGGACTCCCTTTGGGTTCAGAAAGGTTAAAGTTTTTCGATCGCAAATCCCCCGAAAACCCACGGCTATCAGACTTTTTACCGATTTTTCTGCAAATCCCGGTTTACCGATCGGGAAATCGGACTTTTACCATTGACTCTTTGAATTCCCTCATCTAGTATAGAGAACATAAAACAACGGTATTCCGACCGATTTACCGTAGATTAATTTCTTGTAGATTCACTCCTTAATGACTTTCCAGGTAGCATCCATGAAACATTCCATTCGGATTCAAATTCCCCAAGCGTTGCATCAGGAACCCATCATTTATCAGCTCATTACGGACTATCACTTAGTCGTGAATATTAAGGCAGCCATTTTGGATCAAAAAGCCAGTGGTGGCGGTTGGTTTGATTTGACCTTAGATGGAGATTCGTCTCAAATTCGTACAGCGTTGGAGTATCTCAGTCGTGTCGGTGTGGAGATTTGGAATGGTAGCTTATCAAGCCAGCTTTAATTATCCAGCGATCCCCCCTGATGTTTCAGGACAAGTTTCCCAAAAATTTTCGCTGCGATCGCTGCTACGAACAGATCAGGAAACAATTTGGCGCATTGATCAAGGAGTTGTGCGCTCGCTGTCCTTAACAGAACAAGGATCTGTAGTGACTCTGGGTTTATGGGGGCCAGGAGACTTGGTCGGACAACCGCTCTCTCTTCTGAAACCCTACGAACTAGAATGCTTGACCGCTGTACAAGCCACCCCTCTCAAATCTCCCCATTGGAAGTTGGAGACAGATCTCTTGCTGTACCATCTTCAGCAACTGGAAACTTTGACCGTGATTCGGAGTTATCGTCGAGTAGAGGAAATGTTAATTCGATTGCTCGTTTGGTTAGCCGAGCGCTTTGGACAGGTGTCTTCTCTGGGAACAGTCATTAATTTCAGATTGACCCATCAAGATATCGCCGATCTCCTAGGAACAACGCGGGTGACCATTACCAGGATATTAATGCAATTAGAAAGACAAGGGGCGATCGAACGGCCCTCTATTCGACAAATTGTTCTGAAAGAAATCGATTATTGGTACTATCAGATTTGAGTTGGTTCATCTACCATTCAATAGATTCCGGATGATGGCAAGATACTGATGGCAATTCCCAGTAGACCCAATTTCAAGTGCATCCTAGTTTCAATCTGCCTCTAACTCTAATTTGCTGCCGTTAAACCAGTTGAAAGATGGTTGTAATTTCAGAATCATCCAACCCTTGCTGGATGGATCATGGACAAGATGATCGATCGGGGACTGTAAATCCTCCTGAGCCCCGATCGATCATTTAATGTCTTTCCTAGCATCCTCAACGAACTCCCTCCCTAGTGCTCAAGTTGCAACTACACACGCGACTATATAGATACTTTAAATTCGATTCGACTCACCTCAACTGAAGTTTGGGTCAGGAAAGTCAGCGATGGATCAGGAGAGATCCCATGTTAGGGCTCAGCTACAAAAAACGGTAGTCAGTTTCAATGCAGTCAATCTAGCCCTGTGAATTTTTCCAGAACTGCTGACTGGTCTGACTCACTAAGGGTTTAACCTCTGGTTGACCAAGCACTTAAGAACATCAGACGATCGACCCTCCAAGCTGGAAAAGCATTTTCTTATAATCTTTCTTTCGTATAAAATTTATATTTTATTTGGTGTAGTACCTCAAGTTGAGTTAATACATCAAATTTAGTAATGATCAGGTAATAATTGATTGACAGCATTTCAGGATATCGATAGAATTTTCTATCGAGAATGTACTAGTTAGAAGTGACGACACTGCTGATATCAGTTAAGACTCCATCCGCTCAGTTGATTTCGCTCAGTTGATTAAAGCTACACCAGGTATTTTTAGTCTCGATAACAGTATATTGAGTCACTTTATTACTATCATTAGCCCTACACACAGCCATCCGATCTGATTTATGGTCACACTCCGGCTCAAAGCCTTGTGGCCCCTAGAGCGTCTTCTCACGATTCACGTCAGATCGCCATAGCACCATTGTCTATTTTTCTTCTTTTACTTTTTACTCGATCGCTATTGCATGAAAACAGACTTCATGGATGGTTGCTTCATGGAAACTGATATAAAATTGCCATGTGTTTTCCTGTCATCATCAAAACTGACAAATTTCAATCAGGGATTGATTCATTTGCTGTCTCAATTCAATTATGACTCATTCGTTAAGATCTTCCTGGAGATCAATTCAGACAATACAGAATCTGACGGTACAGATCTGACGATACAGATTAACGAGTATTTAACAAATACACAGCAAATAAATACATAGTAAAAATACTCAGAAAATATCTACTCATCTTCTAGTTTTCATATCATCCCTGGGAGGGATTGACTAATAATTATTTTTTTCGCTAGTTTAATACTATTTGACCTGTTCTGAAGAAAAATTAATCCGTCTAACTATCATAATAATGATTCATTCCAACTCTCAAAAACATTTAACTTTTGCATGCACCTCTTTAAGGGTGAAAAACATCGAAAAACTATGGATTCTCTAGTTAAAGCAACTGATTTTCTATGTTTTGATTGACATAGTTAAACGAGTTATTTTTGAATTTCTTAACTTTTAGAGGATCATCCTAATAGTCTTTATCCATTTCATTCGCTAGTTATATTTTTGGTGCGTATTGCTGCCACTTAAAGCTTCTGCGGTATGCTGATGAAATCAATCCTAGGTGCACAAGACTGTATTGAAGATTACTGTTGGAAGACCGTAGAGTTCGACCAAATATCATCAAGAGCAACACACAAAAAGGTCTGACAAATCATGAAAAAGGGTCTGGCAAATAAAATGCTGAAAGACTTCAATCAACCTCAATTTCCGGCTAATCAGATACCTGCTAGAAACATCAGACCTCGAATGTTGCAATCATCTACATCGGGGGTCACAATTTCTGTGCCTCAAGGCTCTGAGCCAGGCCATTCCCTTAAAGTTGCTCCCAGTCAGTCACCTAACGGACATAACCAGGTGACTATTCTCAATGTTAATATTCATAATTTAACTTTTGATGATTTTCTCAGACAACTCCATCATGGAATCGTCTTCACACCCAATGTTGATCATTTGATGAAGTTACAGCGAGATCCTGAATTTTTTAGAACATATCAGTTGGCAGATTACAGAATTTGTGATAGTCAAATTTTGATTTATGCTTCACGTTTTTTAGGAACCCCAATTCAAGAAAAAATTTCTGGATCAGATTTGTTACCTGTTTTCTGTCAATATCATCGAGAAAATGAAGATATCAAAATTTTCCTTCTAGGCGGAGGAAAAGGTGTGGCTCAGCGTGCCCAGCAGAAGCTCAATCAAAAAACTAGACGTCGCATTGTGGTTGCCGCCCACACGCCCTCCTTCGGTTTTGAACATAATGAAGCTGAATGTCTAGAAATCGTTAAACTCATCAATCAATCTCAAGCCAATGTATTAGTGGTTGGGGTTGGAGCACCTAAACAGGAATTCTGGATCGTTAAGTATCGAGATCAACTTCCCAACATTGATATTTTCCTAGGATTGGGAGGTGCGATCGATTTTGCTGCAGGGGCTAAGCCTCGATCGCCTCAATGGATCAGTGACGTAGGGCTGGAATGGCTCTATCGACTGGTATCAGAGCCGAGACGGTTATGGAAACGCTATTTAATTGATGATTTCCCCTTTCTTGGACTCATCCTGTTACAGAAGCTCAAATTGTACCGATCTCCCTTTAAACCTCAATGGTTTAAATCCTGATCCCAAGGCTTGAAGTCCCGATACGAATCATCCCAATACAAATCAAAGTATTCCTCAACAATCAATTAGCAGTCAATTGTTCTTTGGCATCATCAACAGCTTTACGGTGCAAGTGATCCTATGCGAGTCATTATTGTGGCTGAACATGCTTCGGCAAAATTTGGCGGTGAGGCATTTTTACCGCTCCATTATTTTCGTCTCTTGCGTCAACGAAATCTTGATGTTTGGTTGGTCGTTCACGAGCGAACCCGAGCGGAACTTGAACAGTTGTTTCCGGATGCCCACGATCGCATGCACTTTGTACCGGATACTTGGGTTCATTTGCTGTTATTCCGCTTGAGTCGTTTTCTACCCCGACGCATTGGAGAAGCCACTACAGGTCTCCTCATGCATCTCCAGACACAATCTTTGCAACGTCGCGTAGTTCGTCAGTTAGTTCGCCAGTATGACATTGATATTGTCCATGAACCAATTTCTGTCTCTCCTAAGCTACCGTCCTTGATGTACAACGTGGGTGCCCCGGTAGTTATGGGGCCCTTGAATGGAGGAATGAATTATCCCCCAGCCTTTCGCGATCGTCAAAGCCGAGTGGTAGATGCCTTTTTAACCGTCGGACGCTGGGCTTCCAATCTAGCCAATCGCTTGATCCCTGGACGGCTGCGGGCAAAAGTCGTTCTGGTGGCTAACGATCGCACCCGCAAAGCCCTGCCCCAAGGCATCCAAGGCAAAGTCATCGAATTGGTTGAAAATGGCGTAGACCTGACCATTTGGCCGAGCCGCGAGAAACCCAGCATTCCACAAGCATCTGATCCATCTGTTCCCAGATTCGTCTACGTCGGTCGGCTCATTGATTGGAAAGGCCTTGATTTGTTGCTAGCAGCCTTTCGCCCCGTTGCCGATGCTACCGGAGCCATTTTAGAAATTATTGGCGATGGGGCCATTCGGGAAAACTTAGAAGCCCAGGCCCATGCCTTTGGACTACGGGATCAGGTAATTTTCCATGGCTGGTTATCGCAACCCGCCTGTGCAGAACGCTTACAACAGGCCGATGTATTTGTTTTACCCAGCTTGCTGGAATGTGGGGGAGCGGTCGTTTTGGAGGCTATGGCGATCGGGTTACCAGTCATTGCAACTGCTTGGGGGGGGCCAATGGATTACGTCACTCCAGAGTGCGGTATTTTAGTGGAACCCGACTCACCTGCGGACTTTGTCCAAGGGTTGACTGAAGCGATGTTACAGTTGGCGCAATCCTCCGAATTGCGATCGCGCATGGGTCAAGCTGCTCGGCAACGGGTAGAACAGCAGTTTGATTGGGAGCGGAAAGTCGATCGCATGATTGAGATTTATCAGCAGACTATTGCGCTTCCACAAACCTCACCTCGGCTTGTAGCAGCTATGTCCCCCAACAGAGCCTAAGGAAGGGTGCAAGGTGAAATCTGACTCTTTTAGCCTATGAACATTTGGGAGATTCCCATTGAACTATCACATTGCGCTTAGCCGATCGATTGACTTTGAAGACATTGCACAGGAAGCCGCCGCTGAACAATGCCCTCGCCATGCTATGGGCATTTTGCGTGAGACGTTAGGTGCTCAAGTCCATCAACCCAGGGAAGAATCCACAGGTCGATCGGATCGGCTACGGGCCAAAATTGCAGGAACTCCACAAAGTTGGGCATTGGCCCGTCGTTTGGCCACAACATTCACTGCGCAAGATGTCATTTTTTGTACTGGGGAAGATATTGGGATTCCCATCGCGGCCTGTTGTGGAACTCAGGCCGATCGCCCCAAAATTGCAATGTTCATTCACAATCTCGATCGGCCCCGAGGATTTTTATCGGCTAAGGTGTTTAACCTAACCGATCGGGTGGATTTGTTTATTACCAATGCCCAGGCTCAAGCTCAATTTCTCCAGCAGCGCCTAGGGGTTGCACCTGAAAAGATTTTTGTGTTAACTGAGCATATTGATACTCAATTCTTTATCCCTGGCACACCTGAGCCACAAAAGTCTCGCCCTCTGATTGTCAGCGTTGGCTTGGAAAATCGTGACTATCAGACGATCGCCCAAGCAACTCAGGATTTGTCGATAGATGTACGTATTAGCGGCTTTTCCCGTGATGCCAAAGTACTAGCTCGAGCATTTCCCAAGGTCATGCCTGCAAATATGACTCGCCAATTTTATCCATGGCCAGACTTACGCCGACTGTATTGGAATGCCGATTTAGTGATTGTTAGTCTAGTAGATAACAAATTCTGTGCTGGCTTGACTGCAATTTTAGAAGCGATCGCCTGTGCAAAACCCTTGATCGTGACTCGCACTGCAGGGTTATCAGATTATCTCCAAGAAATTGCCCCCATTCATATCGTGAATCCCGGTGATGCAATGGGTATGCAAGCAGCCATTTTCAGTATTTTGAGTAACTTAGAACAGGAACAAGAGTGGGCTCAGTTACGAAGAATCAAACTATTAAAGAACCATACAATGGAGAAGTACATTAGTACTTTGGCGACACAACTTCTGTCCCTCGCTCCCACGCCTGAGCTATCTAAAAATCCAAGGTTAGTGTAGCGATCGGCCTACAGATTTCAGATCCGATCATTTTTCAGATCCGATCATTGCAAAATGAGTTGTAAAACGAGTCGATCGCGCGATCGCGCCAGACCCATGCCAGCGCTTAGCGCCCTTGCTCAATCTCTACTTGACTAACGCTCTGTACCTTTTAAGAAAACACTATTACTCCAGAAATCTAGGAACAATCGAGGCGGTTCATTATCTGGCGTGCCTTTAATCGCATCTTTCAATCGACGAATTAAATACCCAGCCATCCAGAATAAATCTGTCATCGCAGCATACAACCACCCGTGGTTTTTTACAAAGTAGCGCCGACGGGAATTAAACCAGTACTGGGGACGACGCTTGGTCGGCTTGGTAGCCACCATTCCAGAGCTCTGACCTACAAGATGAACCACTCGGCTTTGGGGCGCATACCAGCAGGGCCAGCCTTTTTTTTGAGCTTGGCGACAAAAATCAACTTCTTCAAAGTACATAAAATACTTTTCATCAAGTAGCCCTGCAGTTTCAAAGACTTCACGCCGCACCAATATGCTCGCCCCAGACAACCAGTCAGTTGCACAGGCCTCGGTCACGATCGGCGGCGCAACTTCCCAAGCTTTCAAAAGTCGTGTCACAAACCCTAAATGCAAGCCATAGTCCAGTTCACTCCACAGGCTGGGAAAACGGAAGGCAGAATGTTGAGGCGTGCCATCCAGATTTTCCAAGCGACTTCCCGCTAGTCCTACCGTGGGGTGCTGATCCATAAAGTCAATCAAGGCGGTTAAGCCGTTGGGATGGACGATCGTATCTGGATTCAGCAACCAAATGTATTGCGGAGGACGGGGAGCCGCTAAGGCAACTCGAAGAGCTGCATTGTTACCAAAAGCAAAACCACCATTGCGATCGAGGGGCATTAGGGAAACCCAACTGGACCAATGATTTTTAGCGATCGCTGCCGCAATTTTGTCTACGGAGCCGTCCTGAGAATCATTATCCGTTACCACCACATGAGCACCAGGAACTGCCTCGATTTCTGGTTGTAGCGATCTTAGACTGTCGATCGTTAGCTCCGGCGTCCGATAGTTGACAATCACAACTAACAGACGGCTAAAATCCTGCTGGAGAACCTGGTCAAGCATAGTTCGAGCAACCTTTATTTAAGATCGATTGACTAAGCATCAAAGCACTTGTCACTTTTCTCACAACGTACAGACTAGATTAGCAGTATTTCGCAATTGTATTTGCATAAGCCCCCTCACTTCATCCAGTTTTCAAAAAGCTCTAATTACTAAAAATTAAATTTTAAGAGCTGAGTTCTCAAAGCATGGAAAGAGAGGCAAAGGAAGGCCCCAACATTTTTGATTGTAAATGTTTCGCATTCTACCATTGACAATGAGCCGTCCCCCGGAAGTTGCCATCCGATTCGCCCACTCTATCCCAATGACACATCATGTTACGGTGCAAAGCAGCTTGAGGTTTACTTTAGAATTAGCTCTAATCAATAATTTTTCGGTAAACCCGAAGATGATTTGTGCGTTGAAGCAAAATAGCAAATTTTGCTTTAACTAAATCACCCTTTTTGGGGGTAATCATATCATCTGTAGCTTTCCATACTCCACCTACTATATCGGTTACAAAATCTTCTAATTCTGGCTCAATGATGAGTACTGAAATCTTTTTTCGATACTCAAGCGGAGGATTTTGAAAAGGGATAAAAACATTTAAAGTTCTTTTTTTAATGGAGAAGTACGCATTATAACTCGCATAGACCCAATCTTCTGAATTGACATTTCTAGAAATCAAGGAATCTACGACTGAACTATCTCGATCCTCCCAATAATAAACAGCCGATGCCAATTGAAGCGGTAAGCCAATTAGGCAACTGAAGATCAGAGATACTACAACTACAAAATGTATTAATCGATTGGTATTAAGCCTAATACTTTCAATGGTTGAGCAGATAGCTACACTAAGAGGAATATAGATCATCCAACTATAATAAGTTGGAAATTGACCTAAGCAAAACATGACTCCAGGAATAACAAGACTTGATATAAACGTGAACGATAACAGGGATTTTAAACTAAATGTTCCAATTTTTATTTGATAAATCAAAATTGAGATTGCTGCAATAATTGTCATAAGGATACTAGGATCCTTAGGTAATCTTTCTGGAAGAGGTCTTTCAACAACTTTATGAAGTAAAGGGCTACTAGATAGTCCGCGAACTGAGGTCAAAAAATCCTGAAGTACTCCATTAGATGCATACAAAACAAAAAGAAAAGCTACTCCCAGAGATAGGCCAATTCCAAGTGATATGATTTCTTTTATAAATTTTTTCTTAAAGAAATATATTAATAATCCACTCAAAATACATGAATAGATTAACAGCTGTAAACCTGCTAGAGGAAATAAGATTCCAATAAAAACTATCAGGCTGTAGCGCAGCCAACCGAGGGGGACGGTGTAAAAAAATATTGTAGCCGCTAGGAGGAATAAAGCGAGGCAATCATATCGTCCACTTCGATAGATTAAGCTCACGCCATAGCCCGACAGAACAATGATCAGACAAGTAATTCTTAGTTGAACTGTCCTAATCAAATCTAGTCTGACTACAGTAAGCCAGACTAGTAAGCTAACGATAGTTATCAGTAAATAGTTTAGTGACCGAACGGAAGCTATACTGAAGCCAAATAATTGCATCCAATTTTTTAGTAAAAATGGATAGAGAGGTGAATTGCAAGCCCAGAATTTAGTCATAGAATGAGCCCCACAAATCCAGGCAGAAGAGGTAAATCCTGCTCCAAAATAAAAATTAGCTGCTGGATCAGTGAACATTACTTCGTCTTGCCACGGAACTGGAAATTGAGCCGAAGTTATGAGATTAATCAGGAAAAATGCTGTGAGTGCAATGATGATCAAGCAAAATTCAATACATCGAGGAGAGCTAAATTTATTTGTCCCCACAAAACTCATTAATTCTTTCCTCGCTTGTGTAAATACTGAAATTTATATGTTGAAAAACGAAAAAATATAGTAACGTTGCCTAACGATCGCTAAAGTTCTATAGGTTTGGACTATATGTTTTGCACCATGTTTAATACTATTAAATGGGTCGTATTGATAACCTGGTGGTGTAAGTTCAATCCGAGTATGCCCTCTACATTCCTTATCAATCTGATTATTGAGCATAATGTAGCTGCTGACGATTACCCTAAAGATGGCAAGGGCTTTCTAAAAACCAACTTTTCATGACCATAAACATATCTCGAATAATGAGACTCTGTTTCAAGCTCTAGACCGCATTCCTGACTCCATTCCTTAATAGTTGCAAGGGGGACGTAATGAATCCACTGCCGAGCCAACAATAGGTCATGAATTCGATTGGCGATCGCGCGCCACAAGGGTCGCTTGCACATATCTTTATATAGTAAACGTCCACCCGGCTGAACTCGTTGTACTGCAGCTTCAAAAAAAGCTTTCTGATGGCTGGGAGGAATGTGATGCATCACATCAATCATGCTCACAACTGAAAAAAGAGCCACTGGCCACTGTCGATAATTTTCTATCCGTATGAACTCAACATTCATCTCTGAGAGCTGTAGTTGTCGCGAGATTGCGATCGTTGCACTCTTGAGGGCTTTTGCATTGACATCGGTTCCAACAGCATAGTCGATAACGTTATAAGCCACTAAGAGAGATAGAAACAAGCCACTTCCACAACCAATATCGAAGACTGTCGCTCCCTGTGGGACTTCCACTAGCAGGGATTGCATTGGGCAAATGTAAGTGCGTGCTGACGATAATAGCCGAGTTAATAGCGGTGCTTTACGATAGGTTTTCCAGGCGGAAGCGGCTATTTCCCAGTTACTTACAGTGGGCATACAATCTGGATTTTTTTGTAGATTTTGCATATAACTCAGGTTTAGAGTGTAAACGACTCAAGTGGCAAATCTTACCTTTACGGCAATTACCTCAAAATCATGATTCATAATGAATTATCTCAAATTAGATAATCCACAGAGATTATCCCCTTAGGACAATGGAAAAGTTATACCAAATCAATTATTAATTAATCAATTTGTATAAATGTCTTGTCTTGTCAACAGTCTATCCTACTGAGAGGGGTTCATCTCGGTTAGTTTTCTACGAAATTCTATAGCTCGATTGATCGTGAGCGCTGCTAATGTGGCAATCATGGGGTTGCTTGGGAAGTGATAGCGATCCTGAGCGATGATAATGGCGTGAATCGCTGCAAAATACCCCCAAATGACAACCGTTGGATGACTTAAAGCTCGATACCAGCCTTTCTTAGTCATTAAGAGAACGATCCCAGCTAGCGCACATCCAAGAATCGAGATCCAATAAGCCTGATTAATCAACTTGAGGGGTAACAAAACTTTCTCGCCATAGCGTTGAGTTAAGCCCTTTTCATTCCAAGCAATGCCAATGCTTTCCCGACTATGGGTCATGATAAGACGGGACACTGAACGCTGGAGAAATAAGATTGGCTGTTCTTTGATGTGGGCAATGGCGATCGCCTTTAAATACTTATCTCGCTCAGCCTCATTGAGATGGGAAGCTTCATCCGGGACATCAGTATAACCCCCATTGGAACCAGGGTGATTCCCCATCCAGAGTGTTGCGCCACCATTCGTAGAAATTGTGACAAATTGCCCGAATTCTTGGGTATTGCGAATAGACCAAGGTGCAATTAGCAGACCCATGATCAGGAACATAGCAATGACCGATCCTAAGTGTTTGAACCGTGCCTTTGCATCGTCCCAACGAAAGAAGAACAGCAGTATGGGAAACAAAAATACTGTGGGACGCACATAACTTGCGGCAGCGAGCAGAATTCCCAGCATGCCAGTAGTTTTCCAGAGCTGAGTTTGGGAGCGGGTCCAAAGGGCCAAAACCCCTAAGATGAGCGCAGTAAAGGGTAACTCGCTCGCCAAAACCGTTGTAAATTGAATTTGACTGGGCCAAATCGCGAACAATAATCCGGCAATGATCGCGATGCGCGAGTTAAACCAAGTGTTCGCTAAGAACATTGTCAATCCGATAATGATTTCGGAAAGGATTAAATTGAGAATAACAATCGCTGAAAAGTGATGACCAAATAGCCAATATAACCCTGCATAGAGAAATGAGGTTCCCGGAGGCCAAAAGGCAGTGGCTAAATTTGGCTCCCAGCCATATCCTTGCCCCGTAGCTACATTGATTGCAAAGCGATCGTAGGCATAACTATCCGACACAGGATCTACTGGAACAGCTATTGCCCAGAGGATTCTCAAAAGCAGTCCGATTAAGAGAACGACCCAATAGGGGCGGTATTCTGGTTTTCGTAATTGGAAGAAAGGTAATTTCATCGGTATATTAATTGCACTCATAAAGTCTGTAAACAAGCGACTGTCAATCACTGGTTTATGGCATAGGAGAATATTATCTCAATAGGATTTAACTTCAAGATTTAATGTCCACAGCTCTAAGTTTTTAGGGTAGGGTCTCTGTATCCATCGACCTAGAATCTGTTCCCACCATCGCGGAGGATGGGGCAAACTCGCCACTTGAATGACGGAGCAACCCATTAACCAAGCCCCAAAAACATCTGTGTGAAAACTATCTCCAATTACAATTACTTGGGTTGGTAGTAATTGCAAATGATTCAGAGCTTTTTTAAAGGCAAAGGGTAACGGTTTTCGAGCCGGACTAATTGCAGGAATTTGCAGTCGCTCTGACCAGTATTCCACCCGATGCCGCCGTTTACCATTCGATAATAGAAAAAACTTTAATCCTTGACATTTGCCTTGGAGAATCCAGTCCTCAGCCCTAGGGGACAGGTAGTAATCATCCTCAGAAACGATCGTATTATCGAGATCTAGCAAAATGCCATGAATTCCTCGACGTTGGAGATAGCTGACACTGATAGACTCTAAATTGTGAGCACGAGTCCATTGTGGATAGGATCTAAGCAATTCAGGGATCATACAAGGTCTAGCCCATCAAAATTTTGATTATGGAAGGATCGAGCCAAAAGGAATCACTACAATCAGCGCACAAGGCTGAGATACGCAACTAGGCGATCAAATAGTAATGTTTTAGCGTCATCACCATCAGTACAGTCATAATCCAGGCAATCACAGTGTAGAGAATTGGACGATCGGTCAGTAAAATTTCTTCGGGCCGCTCTGTCCGACCTCCTAAGTCTTGATTTCCATAACTGCGCCGTTCGATTTCTTTGGGATCACTCAGTAATTGATAGCGAAAAATACCATACAGAACGAAGGGTAGCGTCAATAGCATCCAAGGGGTTGAAGCTCCATTGACCTGCGGCCCCGAACTCCACAGTGCGTAGGACATGATGGCACCTGTCGTCACCGTATTTTCCATTCTGCTCAGCATGGATAACGAGTAGCGGTATAAAACAACACGAGTATGCCCAGTATCTTTGTATTCCAAGAGCCTAAGTTCTGCTTTCCGCTTTTCAATGGCTAAAAACAGAGCCAACATTGCTGTACAAATTAAGAACCAAGATGACAGCAATATATTGGCGGCAGCGGCCCCAGCGTAGGCACGGAGAACAAAGCCGATCGCAATTGCTAAGATATCAAGAATGACTTTACGCTTCAGTTTGAGGTTGTAAGCAATTTGTAAAAGTCCATAACTTGTGATTGCGGCCCCGAGCCCTCGATCGAACACCCAAGCGCACCCAATTGCCCCAATCAACAGTACGAGCGCTAAAGTTGTTGCAGTTGGCAGATTAATCAACCCTGCTGCAATCGGTCGCTTACATTTAACAGGATGACGGCGATCGGACTCTACATCCAAAATGTCATTGATCAGGTAAAAACTACTTGAGATGCTACAAAATAAGACAAATGCTAAACTGCAACTTGCAAGGGTTAGACTATCTAACCGAAATGCGAAAATAGGAGCCGCAAATACAATTAAGTTCTTAGTCCATTGGCGAGGCCGTAGAGCCAATAGATAGGACTTAATCAGGGAAAGAAAGGAGATTGGAGTAATTTGTTTTGCACTCATTTTTCTTGAAGAAAATATTGGTAAGTGTACATTGTTACAATCAGTTGTTTATAAACTTTGAGGGCAGAAAATTATTTTTGCCAACTAAATCTATGTTTCAGATTTAAGAAAGGCATCTCGTAGAAGCGATAACTGAGTTCAGCAATCAGGATAGTCACAAGAGAACCACTGACAAAGAGTGGAATGGCAATGGGTATCTGAAGCCGCGATTGCAAGATTTGTAATCCTACGGTCACGATCGAAAAAACCCAGAGATGGTACAGATAAATTCCGTAACTAATCTGACCCAGGTGAGCGATGGGTTGATATTTCAGAACTGATTGGAAGCAGTGGTCTTCACGAATCACGAGACTTCCTAAACCTAGAGTCATGACGACTTGGATCAGTAACCTTGGCCAACCAGATATATCATGAGGAGCAGCATACAACAAGACTAGTAGGAAACTGAAAAGAACGATCGGAGCTTTTCGTTGCCCCAATCCTTGAAAGAGTAGCGAAAATGACCGGGAGCGATGTAACAAATGAGCCAACAAAATCCCAAGACAGATAGGTGTGAAGGTCGCGTCTAAAATTTCTAGGTGAGGAGCTAATGGCTGGCCATACAACCTAGCAAAGAATGAATCCAACCAACCGAAGTTAATGCATTGGTTAATGACTAGCAACAAACCTAGACTGCCATAGACCCAAACTCGTTTACAGTATTTTTCGATCGCGGGCCAAATCAAGTAAAATTGCTCTTCTGTAGCTAATGACCACATGGAACCCAGACCATTTGCCTGGATCAAAGACCAATTTGAGAGATAGGTTAGATACCAAGGCAAAGCCGTAAAAAAGACAGCACTACTCGCACTGGTAAACTGCCATAGTCCATACATCCCTGCGAGAACAAAGAGTAACCCATAGTAAGCAGGAAAAATGCGCAAGGCTCTACGGGCATAAAATTTTCGTAATGATATTTTTTCTGTTTTAGCTTTTTCCCGTAGTAGTAATGTAACAATCAAAAAACCACTCAGAATAAAAAAGAGATCGACCCCTAGAAACCCTCGAGTTAAAAGGAGCGGCATATTGCTAGGTTGGGAATGGTGCCATAGAACCGCTAAGATGCAAAAACCCCGCACTCCATCCAATGAACCAAAATGTCGATTACTGAGATAACGATCGTGGGAGGATTGAAAAGTAAGATTGGAAATTTGCAGATCTGCCATGTCTAAAATTTTACAGAGATGCATGATTGATCAGAATATAGGAAAACAACAGACATTCAAAACTCGCCTCAAAGTACTAATCTCACCATTACAAGAAACTCAGACAAACCAATGTATCTGGCGTTACTTTAGTACATCTCTAAACAGAACAAATCGCCTGCAAAGCAACCTTAACGTACCCTGACTATCAGCAATTCTCATTCATGATTTTTTTGGGATACAAACGTTCTAAGACTGGAGTCCTATCTGACTCAAACTGACTGCTTAAAGGCTGATTCTACCGTTGAAAAATTGGACTGAAAATTACATTCAAATTCTTAACAGTAGTACAAACACTTCAACAATGGAAATGGCTGCTTAACTTTAGGAATTCTGACTATGGAAATTGAGATTCCAGATTAATAACTATTATGTTTATCCTGGTAAACTTAAGCCTGAAAAATCAGAAACCTAAAAAATCAGATAGTATTCAGAGTGTAGTTATACGAACTTAGTTTATCAAAAATAAGATTAAAGGTTGTATGATTTTTATGAGGATTCTGCAGAGTATTAGTAAATTTAAAAGAAAACACCTGCTCCGGCAATTTCTTTCGTCTTTTTCAAAAATCGTTTGAGTATTGGCGATTTCAGAGGTTAGCTAGACTATGCAAGTTGTAGACTAACTTAAGAAAAGCTTATAGATCAAAACTTAGCTGAGACTCGTAGGGGTTAGACTTTTTATCCTATTCTCATAGCTGCTCTTGATGTCAATCATTCTAACGATAGATATAAGTTAATAAGTCTCGATGATTTCACGATGCGTCCTTGTAAAGTTCGTAACTTCAAGATTCATACTTTGCATAGATTGAGGAGTGTATTGAATGCGGCAAGTTTTTTCGGTTCTTTCGGCTCGATCGTTGCCCTATGCTGAAAAAGCGATCGAAAGTTTATTTAAGCATGCGATCGAACCTCTAAATCTCACCTTAATAACGGATGATCTCGACGATCGAGAACAAATTTTCAACACAGTAGCTCAACTCAATAATCCGTCCAATCATCCCTGGCAGGTTTTTGATAAGTTAGCTGCGGATGAACGTGCCGAAGAACAATTTAGAGACTATCCCCATCTTCAAGCATTTCGGAATGGCCATCCCTGCTGGCGCAAGGTCACCGATCCCCTCTTGTTTAGTTCCGTGGGTCAAGAGATGATCATTCTAGATCCCGATCTCTATTTTCCTAACCCCTTTACCTTTGAACCGACCCCTGAGCGGCAGCTTCTATTGACCTGGCAACCTCCCAACTGTTTATTTCCTCCTGAAGTGGTTCACAGAGCTCTCCAGTTATCTATTCCCTTGGCCCACCATGTTGATATTGGCATCGCACAGGTCAAAGCACCCATAGATCTCGACTGGCTTGATTGGCTCATTCAGCAGTTAGGGGGAAGCAGTCTACCCCGCATTGCCCATGTTGAAGCAATTGTCTGGTCAGCTCTAGCAATGCGGATGGGAGGCGGATACCTGAATCCCCAGCAATGGCATTGTTGGCAGCATCGACAATGGAAACGATTACTCCTAAAATTTGGAGTGCCTGGAGTACAACTCCTTCGTTTACAAAACTGGGATTCTATGAAATGTTTTCATGGCGGCGGCGTAGCAAAGTGGTGGATTATTGATGCCTATCAGCAGGGTTGGCTCGATCGAAACACAAGACTACATCAACCCACTGCCATTCGCTCCTTCATTGAGCTCACCACAAAACAATATCAACAAGAACAGTGGATAAAGAAGTTAATTCACCGTCTCGGCTACTATCACCTGATCAAGTAGTAAAGCCGATTAAACATCTCTTCTTGCTCTCCACCATTGATCACGACTTCTATTGATTCATTGTGATGCCATGAAATCTGTACTTGTTTGTTTATATGAAGACCGTCCCCAGCAAATTCCAGGGATTAAATTGACTATCCTCAGTCTTACTAAGCATCATCCCCATCTACCCATTTCACTCATATGCCCCATTATTGATACTCAGTTTCATCATTGGTTATCAAAATATCCTCAAGTTTCCCTACGAACCGATCGTCCTAGTGGTGCTGGTAGTTACAACGTCAAACCCACTGTTTTGATAGCCGGTTTACAGTCTGGTGCAGAAGAATGTATTTGGTTAGATACGGATGTTCTAGTTAATCACTCGATTCTTGACTTAGTAACCGCTCCTCCTGAAACTATCATCGTTACTCAAGATCCTTGGGAAACTGCCAGTGGGTCTTCCTACCGTGCAGGTAGTTGGGGATTTGTGGTAGGGCGTGACTTACCGGGATCTCTTAATTCTTCAGTCATCCGAGTCACGCATCAGCATCAGGCACTACTCCAGCATTGGTTAGAATTAACCCAACAACCTGAGTACTTAGCAGCTCAAAAACAACCTGCCCATCAACGTCCTAGTCATCTTCTCAGCGATCAGGATCTGTTGAGCGCTTTGCTAGCTTCTCAAGATTACGCACACTTTCCAGTCAAACGGTTATTTCACGGTAGAGATATTTTGCAACACCATGGTGCAGGAGCCTATACCTTGAAAGAGCGTTCTCAGACAATTTTCAATAAACTTCCCCCTTTTCTCCATGCCATGGGAAGTGTGAAACCGTGGCAAGTCAATGAGCATCCCTCACCCTTCACGAACTTTCGCCAATACTATGAAAGAGTTTACCTAGAACTTTCTCCCTACGTCCACGTTGCAAGACAATACCGTCAATTAATGGAAGAGCCAACGCCTTGGATGGATGTTCAAACCCTTGCAGGTAAACTATCTACCCTACTATGGCTGAATCAACCCAGCTTAAAAGGAATTACCCAAGCCAGCCTTCACAGATTTGCTTGGAAGGTGAGAAACACCATCAAAGGAAATTATTCTTAAAGTTGACGGGTTCTGACTTCGGGTGCTGGATGGCTTCTAGATTCTGAGATCAGAAATTGTTCTGCTGTTTTCAAATTAATTCCTTTCTTACCCGTTACTTTTGGCTCGATTTCAACTGCAATGACTCCTGATAAACTACCCAAAGCGAGTACATAGACAGTATTACCCATATTATTGACCAAGTTATCAGTCATAAAGCAAATCAGAGACATTGCGATCGCTGCCGCCGGTGCAATTTTTGGGTGCAACCAAGTCTTAGCTGGAAAGTAGTAGGTAAACAGTAAAATGGGCAGAAATATCAAAACTATAATACTAAAAATCCCCATTAATCCCATTGTTCCAAATATAATCACCCAAAAACTATCTGTTACAGATACATCGTATCCATACTCATTAAAAACACGGGCTCTTCCCCAGCCTCCCCAACCCCAGACAATCCGCTGCCTTGCTTTCGCAACCAGTAATTTTTCTTGATCAAGTCGAAACTGTAGAGATTCTGCGCGGTCTGGATTGACTGCAGTTGAGAAAAACCGGACTATCTGATCCCCATTAAAATATCCCGTTGTAGCTACGTACAAATAGCCGCTGACTGTTAGTACTAAGGCTATCATTAGTATTGATGTTCGAAGAAACTTTACAGAAACAATAACTGCTATTGACAAAATTAAATATAACCAAGCACCTGTTGATTGAATAATGATGACGACAAAGGTGAGGAAAGATATAATTTTTCCAATAGAGATATTCCAGAGAGTTTTGAGGGAACCAGATTGCCACAGCCAAATGGCAATAATTGTAGCGATCGACATCCAGAGTGCTACAGATAACCCATGAACATTAAATAAAATTGGACGATAGCCACCTTTGCGAATAGATTGCAAAAACGCATAATTATTAACCGGAATCCCATAAATCATTTGGTGCAATTGGGGACTCATCTTAAATTCAAAGAGGCATAGTGGTGCATATGCAAATCCTCCCGCGACGATTCCAACCGCTAGGGTTCGTAAGCCTGTAAAGTGACCCAAGTATAACCTTCCAAAGAAATAAGGGACTCCCCAATAGGCAAATTGTTCAGAAAAGGCTCTAAACCCATCGTAAGCACCCAAGCCATTATCGATCGATGTAATGAAAGGGCAAATACACCAGACTGCAATCGGAATATCAATGAGACTGAAGCGAAAAGATTTGATATAGTGCCAATCTAGTAAGATGCCTGCAACACAGACTGCATAGCAGGTTGCAGTCATTTTTCCGTAGGCAGGCAGTCCTGGAATCAAGTAAGCATAAACTGGTAGGAAAAGGTAAGCTGTCACAAAGCTAATGACCAGTGCTCTATGAGTAGGTAAGTGTTTAAACAGAAAAAACACAACACCTAACCAGCCAAACAACGTAATTGGAATTAAGATAAACATAATACTCTCAAAAGCGCAATCACGTAATCAGAAAAATTAGCCCATGGACAAGTATGTTGAGCTTGTCGTTTATATTTTTTTAGGGACTAATCGATACAGAGAAGAGTTAGAGTAGAGCATTGAGTATTTTGAATCATAATGCTCTACTTCTAGAAAGTTAAGATTGGAGAAATGGGGCTTGTAAACTGAAAAACATTCAAGCAAGCAGAAAGTAGCTGCCGATTCTCGCGGGCCTCCAAATCCTAAATCGCGGTTTCCCCATTGCCGTCCTGACTGTTGCCAAAGTTGCATCTGAGCCTGGGACAAACAATATAAACCAGAGTGAGGATTTGTCCACTCCGCAAATTTGACACCATGAATATTAAGAACCGAAACTTTATTCCAGGCTAAGGTTTCATCAATTGTGAAATCAATGTAGTTTTTTACCCCTTCGTATAGCTCATAGCGGTTTGGTAACAGGATGGCATTGTTACAACCGCAGTTTTGGTTAAATTGTTCTAATTTCTCTAGCAAAAAGCTATCACGCAGAACAATATCATCTTCAATGAAAAGAAACCAGTCAAAATCATCAATCTGTGAGAATAACTCTTCTTGAGCAGGAAAGCCAATTAGCATTGGATCTCCATCAGTAATTTCTCGAATTTCGATAAAGCGTTGCTGATACTGAGGGAGGAAGGTCACAATGTTACGATTTGCCATTGTGATGATAGTAATCCGTAGTTGACAATGAGCAAAACTCCCTAATAGTCCATCAATTGTCTGGTGTAAGCGTTCAATCTTGATTTTGCCCTGTTCAGGATCGGTTGCCTCTTCCGTAGAAGTAATGTGAACAATTGCAACCGAGACTTTGGGCTTCTTTATTTCCTGATCCTCACTATGACCAGCCAGCTTGTGAATTATTTCACGCCTGACATAAAATAATTTCTGTCTCATCCATTTCACAGAAGTTTGAAACAGACTGACTAGAACCCCCAAGTATACTAAACCATGCAACGTAATTTTACTCTTGACTCTAATTAGATCTATGGTATTCATATTTCTCACATTCTAAGTATTGATGAAACTCCGATTCAGTATTACGCTCAAAAAAATAAGGTCTGACAAGACAGCGAAATCAACAGGACAGAATTTTCGAGAGTTTACAATAATGTCTTAACATAACAGTTTTAACTTAGATCTTTGCCATTTATCCGCTAATTGTCAAGGAATTTAGTGGTAGGGGTAAGCCCAAAAAGGATCGCATAGAGAGCATCACAATCAGTAAAGCTATAAACATTACAGTTGCTTTAAAGTCTTGTCCAATGCATACTAATTGCTCTTTCCATAACCCGTAGACGAGACTGAAGTAAAGTAAAATGTCGTTTACTGCAACTGCAGTCACTGCACCAACCAGACCTAAAGCATGATAACCAAGCGGAATCCCAATCACAGTTGTCATTAGTTTAAGGGAATTCCCAAAAGTTTCGTAGTACGGTTTATTCAAAGCTAGCATTGCTGGACTTACAGTGCTAATCAGGATGTTAGGCCACAAGCCTAAAATGAGCAGAAAAAACATCCAGCCTGCCTGATCGTATCGATGATCATATAATACTTGGACACAAAGATCCCCGATCGCTGCGGTCAGTGCAATGCTTGTGGCAGCCAGGACTAAAATAGGCCAACGATTTTTCAACAATTTTTCGTGAAACTCTTTGCGAGTATGGCTGCTCAATTGCGAGAGTGCAGGAAAAACCACGCTGCTAGCAATCGAAAGAATGAGTTGCCTTGGCATATCCGCTAGAGATGCTGCAACACTGTAGATCCCAAGGTAGGTGAAGGATAAAAATTTACCCAGTAGGAGTCGATCGGATTGTCCAGCCAAAAATGTCAATGCCGTGGACATTAAAATCCAGCGCCCAAAATTTAATAATTCTTTGATAATACTGTTGTTCCAAGCGAATCGATTTCGATAGTTAGGGATCAAGTAGTGACTACGAATTGTTTGAATACTCTCGGCAAGCAAATAGGAAACCACTAATGTCCAAATATTACGATTAAATAAGGCAAGACCAATTGTTAAACTTGTAGAAATCAATTGATTCTGAAGCTGGAACCGAGACCATACCCCTGTTTCCATCCGCCGAGTTAGAGTAAAAATGGAAGTAGAATGCAGCCCGCCAATGATACAACTCAGGCCAACAATCGGTAATAACCATAACAATTGAGGCTCGTTATAAAAACGGGAAGCAGGTAAAGCTAGGAGCAGACAAATAAGCCAGAGTACCAATCCGCGAATGACTTGTAGTGTCCAAACGTTGTTCAGTAGCTCTGGATCATCGCCTTTCTCACTGCGGATAATATTAGGGCCAGATCCCATATCTGAGAATAGATGGAGTCCAGCTAGCAAAGTATACAATAAATTCATCAAGCCAAAAAGGTCTGGAAACAGTAGGCGAGTCATGATCAAGCTACTGCCAATGCGCATGATCATACTGAGGCCATAACTGGACACAATCCAGAAAACACCTCGAATGGCCATCCGTTTTAGGGAAGACTGCCCTCGGAGAAAAGAGACCAGGTATTTTGGTGATAACTTGGAAAGCAAATTAAGCATTAGTTTGTTTCAATAACAGGAATTCAGTTCTAATCACAACTAGAGCAGTAGTTTACAAAAGAAATTATAGGAATTACACAGTTGGGAGAAGTAGATTCTACAACTTAAACCTGATTACCCTGCAAGGGTTAACTGTATTCATAGATTAAGCAAGGTATTGTGGAGGAGCTTAAATCAAAATCTTTTTGAAAAAACAGATCTATCAACTTAGCAACTTCTTGGTCAATATTGTGGTTATCGGTCACCCGCTGTTTTCCAAAAGATCCGAATTGTTCTAGCTCTGCTTCTGAACTTTGCAATACTCTCAGTATCGCACGGTTTAAAGCTGTAATCGAACCAGCCGGAATCAGCCAACCACAAACTCCAGGCTCTACCAATTCTGGAATTCCTGCAATGTACGTGCTGATGACCGGGCGGCCTAAGGCCAAGGCTTCCATGATGACTACAGGTAATCCTTCTGCAAAACTGGGTAGCACCAACGCCCGTGCCGATCGCAAGTACTCTTGCACCATTGCACTACTGGCCCAGCCCGTAATTTTTATGAACTCTTGTAGCCCATGCTGCTGAATTAAGGCTTCCAATTGGGGCCGAAGTTCTCCATCCCCCACAAGTGTCAAGTGAAGAAAAGCCCCCTCTGTTACTAATTGCCTTACTGCTTCTACTAGTAATAGCTGCCCCTTGGCAGCACACAACCGACCTACGCAAACTAGATGGGGTCTTTCAGGAATTGGCGTGAGAGCTTGATCCAAAAAATCCGAATCAAGACCACAACGAATCACTTGAATTTTCGGCCATTGCTCGACAGGGCACCAACGGTAGAGTTGACTACGACTAAAGAAACTAATCGTCGCCACAAATTTGGCTCGATTGATCTTTTCTGCCAACTTCATTGCCTGGGGTCGATCAAACTCATCCGGCCCATGTACCGTAAAACTATAGGGTGGCCCCCCTAGCGCATGACATAGGCAAGCAACTGCCGTCGAATTCGACCCAAAATGGGCATGCACATGGTCCACTTTTGCCTGCGTCAGCCATTGCAGCAATGTACAGGCTTCTAGGAAATAAATCAGGTGGCGTAAAATCCCGCGATCGGACTTCCAGCCCAACTGCATGGCAAGCTGCACTGCTTGAAAAAATCGAATCGGCTGACTCAGAAAAACCTGAAAACTGGTGATCAGGATAGCCCAAAGCCCCTGATTCAAGATGATGCGCGTTTTTTTCAGTTCTTCCAAATCCGCCGGATCAACCAATTCACTGGCACAGGAACGGATGGAAAACCGCTGCACTTCTAGGCCCGCTGCTTCCACCGCTGCAATTTCCCGCCGAATAAAGCTATGACTAACTTTAGGATACTGATTAACCAAATAGGCAACTTTCACAGGACTTTCATCGAGAGAAGAAACAGACCTCATAGCCATGTACCAAATCACTAGAGCGCGATTGTTAAGAACGGGAAGAGCGAGCAACTTCCTTCGTATCACGTTGGGTTCGCACCCATTCCGATTGAGGACGAACTAAAAACTTAACGTAAAGCGGAATTTTCCAAACCAGATAGATTGGAATGGCCAACAACTGCCGAAAAGAGACTATTTCCCGACAAAACTGATACCAAGCCGTGAGGACGCTCACCATCAGAAGCCCTCCGGCGGCTCCTAAGATCAGGGTTGGTAACCAGAAATGATTGAGCCATCCAGCCGAAACCGACAGCACCCAGCATCCAGCCCAGACCATCACCAATAAGGCCAAGGGAGGAATGCTTAAGTCAAGGGCGATCGCGGCTAACTCTAGACGCCGTTGTCGCAGGGATTCTTTTAGCAATACCCAAACTTGTTTTTGTAGTGTTTTTAAATGTCCGTGCTCCCAGCGAGTCCTTTGACTCTGGGCAGCCCGTCCTTCTGAGGGCAGGAATCCAGTCACTTTTCCCTGCGGAGTAAACATCGGTAAATGTCCTGAAATCGCCAAATCAATGGCTAACTGCATATCCTCAACTAAATTGCCTCGATCGAGAAATGCATCGGCAATAATATCCCAAGGGAAGGCCATCCCGTTTCCCGTCAACAAGCAGGGAAAACCTAACCGCGCTAGACCCTGGGGCCTCACCCAATTCTTCACCGTAAAAGCTAACGCAGAAATGGCATCCTTAGGCTTGGGTGGATTGTGGGGTGGATAGAGGAGATAGAGGGCTTGAATCGGTCGATGTAGGGCGATCGTTTGGCGAGCGAGATGATCGATCGTGCCAGGGTGCACTGTTGCATCGGCATCAAAAATAATGACTGCTTCCGGGGGGTGCTCGGCAAGTTCTTGCAGGCCATAATTCAGAGCGTAGCCCTTGCCGCGTTGTAGGGGATCATGGCGTTCTAAAACGATCGCTCCCTGGGTTCTGGCAACAGCGGCGGTGTCATCATCACAGTTGTCCGCCACAACGATTAAGCGATCGCCGGGATAGAGTTGTGCTTGAATTGTTTGCAGCGTTGGAATCATCCCCTCTCCTTCGTTATAGGCAGGAATGACAACATCTAGAGAAGGACGACCATGATTCCGAGGAAAGGAATCATTTGATCCAGAAAAAAGTGCTGCAATACATTCTAGAAAAAGTACACCAATGGGAATTGAAATTCCCACAGCACACCCCAGAAGTATCCCATTAAAAACCTGAACGACGGAAGGCAATGTCACCACAGACACAAATAAACTAAAGGCGTCATGTGCGGGAAACAATGACAGCAAAAACGCCTCTAGAGGGGAACTGCCTAATAACAAGATGGAATCTCCATATACTTAATTCTCCACTCTTGACTTTCCATTTATCCCAAATATTCCTTTAATTTAAGGATTTTATACCCACAGAGTTAACTATCTAGCGAGGGAGTTTTCGATCGACGATCGGACATCCGAGGCTCGGAATGGTAAATCGGTTTTTGGTATCCATAGGACATACCAGAAACGGAACGAGGATGGTTAGTGACGACTCCTAAGACAGGCAATTGAAATTCTTGTAATGTCGTCAAGGCTTGCATGACGATCGATCGCTTAGCCGTTCGAATTGCCACCACCATCAATAATCCATCGGCATAGGCCGTTAAAAAGCAGGAATCCGTTAAGCCTAAAAGATGGGGAGAATCGTAAATCACTAGATCAAACTGCTCACTCAAATACTCCACTAGCTGCTTCATCTGCTGAGAAGCTAACTTGCGTGGTGAGTCTGCTGAAAAATGCCCTGCTGTCATCACCATGAGGTTTTCAGTATCGGGAGCAGATTGGATACACGTTGCCAGATCCTGCTTCTGCTCAAGAATGTCCGCTAATCCTGCATTATTATCTAATCCCAGATGAGCATGCACCTGCGGCATCCGAAAGTTCGCATCCACCAATAAGACTTTTTGTCCCGCATCCGCTGCAGTCTGGGCTAACTGTACTGCGATCGTCGTTTTCCCTTCTCCAGGAGAGGCAGAACTAATCACCAGCGATCGAATCGGCTCGGTGGCTCCAAGAAACCGTAATCCCGCCAGTAAGTTATTAAAGGATTCACGAAATAAAGTATTGTGCATCACACTTAGATGAATGCGATGCAACCAGTTATAGGAATTGTCTTCGCTCAGATTGATCTGACGACTGTAGGGAATAACCGACACCACTGGAACTTTGACCGCATCCTGCACATCCTCTGTGACATAGAAGATATTCCGGATTTTTTCGAGAAGCACTGCGCAGATGATTCCTAAAATGATGCCTCCCACGACCCCCATAGGTACCTTTTTCTTAATATCTCGGGGCATAGGTACAGGCTGACCATTTTTATCCAAGGGCAGGGCTGGTTTAGCTGCCAGTTGCCAAGGCACTTCTTTTTGGGCCGCTTCTACACTCAACGTATCGCGTTGAATCGTGAGTTGATTCAACGTCCGGGTTGCAATTTCCAATTCCCGTTGGTATTCGTTATATTGTCGGATAATTTGCGGAATTTGCTCAATTTTTTGGCCGGTTTCCTGCTCTGTACTGGCCAAAGCGCGGCTACGAACTTCCAAAACTTGAATTTGATTCGCTGCATCCGCCAGTTGTTTGATCAGATCCAAGCGGACTGAATTTTGGAAGGCCAACACTTGGGGATTGCCCGTGTCGCGAGCCTGGGATCGTCCCACGATTCGTTGCGTCTCTTGGGCCAGCAAATTGGCTAGATTGCGCCGTTGATCCTGAAGCGCTCTGACTACTGGACTTTCCTCACTGTAGCGAGCATCTTTGATCGCTAGTTGGCTATCAATTTGCTTGAGATCTGCCAACAACTTTTGATAGGTTGGATCTTGGCTCAGTACGGAGGCTGCGATCGCTTCCTGCGGCGAAAGCTGAAGCTGATTTTGCAGTCGGGCATAGAGAACACGCTGCTCCTGCAATTCTCTAACCGCATCTTCCCGCTGCGTTTTAACTGTTAAAGCTTGTCTAACTAACTCGTCACCGCTACTACTCGGATTGGTCAGCTTATAGCGTTCCTGTAAACCCTGCATCGCCTTTTGGAGAGCGGTTACTCGCTGCTTTAATTCCGGTAATTGCCCCTCAATGAATTCTACCCCACCACTAATCCGAGACTTGCGGGCTTCAAGACTATAGTCAAGATACTCCTGGGAGAGGGCGTTTAAAACTGCTTGGACTTGATAGGGATTGCCACCCTGGTAGGTCACATCAATTAATTTCGTGTTATCCAGTAGGTTTGTCCCAATGCGCTGCACGACTAATTGCTTCGAGCCGATCGCCTCTACTAAGGCATCGGTAGTGATGGTGGGATAATCTTTCTTAACTCGTTCTGCCACTTTTGAGAGCAACGTGGGACTCTGCAAAACTTGCAACAGGGTTGGATAGTCTACCGTAAACGATGATGCTTCGCCCCCTCGAGAAAGAACAGAAGGATCAGTGAGCCTTGCTTCCCCCGTAATCGGTTCCACTAACAGACGAAAGCCCCCGGAATAGGATCGTGGGGCTTTGAGACTTTTCATTGCTGTAAAAGCGGTTAAAGCCGCAGCAATCCCTGCCACCAGTAACAGATTACGTCGTATTGTTCTGCCTAAGGGACGAAGATTAAGACCTCGCTGAATGCGCTGTAGATCAGAGGGTTGATTGGGGTCATTATTAGAAATTACTAATTCTAATCGTCCTTTCCCCTCCTTAAAAGAGACGACTGGCGATGATTCCTTAATTTCCATGTTCTCCTCACCCCTCACCATGACAACCCCCCTTGCATTGGATACCCAATTGTAATTTCTAATTTTTATAACAATGAACTTTTTACGGCCCTAGTCTTGTAGCAAGACTTATTACAAGACTTAACCCTTAAACACAACCTAGTACTTCAAATTGTCCTAGAACCCTAGTAGCTTGAATACGCCTAATGCCCCTGTAATTGGGCTAAGGAGAACACTTAGAAAATCAGAGGTTCTAGCTAGGGCATTCGGTTTGACCACAACGATATCATTGTTTCGCAAAGGGGGGTTTGCTTTCTCGTTCAGCCCTTCCGAAAAGTCGATCGCAACACTGGTTCGGGTGACAGTTCCATTTAAATTCAGCCGGATTAGTTCCACATCCCGTTTCCGAGCGCGTCCATCTTTAAAACCACCTGCTGCTAGAATCGCTTGGTTTAGGGACGTATTAGGCGGAAGATTCAGAGAACCGGGTGTAGTCACCTCCCCCACCACACCGATTTTGATCAGTTCTGGTGAAAAGTTACTTTTAGCGACTTCTAGAGCTTCTTGGGGAAGAAGCTCTTTCGCCTCAGGAATCAGAATCGAGTCGCCATCCCGCAACGAGAGATCCTGTTGCTGTTCAGCGGATTGTAAAAACTTCCATAGATCGACATTAAGGACTTCTTCTTGTCCCTGACGCTGCGATCGCCGCACTTGGATGTTACGAATATTAGCCATTTGCGTCACACCACCTGCGGCTTGAATCGCCCGAGTCAAGGTTGGCCATTGGCTCCCCACATCATTTCCTCCTTGACGGGTACTCAGGTTAGCAGTTGAACTTTCATCCCCGATCGGGCGAATAATATAAGATCCCGGACGATTGACTTGACCCAGAATGGCGATCTTGAGAGGGCGGGGCGAAACCGTATTCAACGTAATGATGGGATTGCGAATAAACCGAGCGTAGCGCTGGGATAAAGCAGCGGCGGCTTGAGGCAAGGTCAGTCCTGCCACCGGAACTGTACCTACCCAGGGTAAATTCAGGGTGCCGTCTACTAATACTGTATAGCGATCTTCAAGTTTGAGCTCTGGGGTATCAAAGCTGTCAATACGCAGGACGTCTCCAGCCCCTAAGATATAGGCATCTCCCGATCCGGGATTCTCATCAATAGGAACAATCGGCAACCGAGTAGGCTGGGACAACGGCACCGTTGTAGGAGGAAAGTTAGGCAGTATTTTGGGCAGACTATTCGTTCCCAAATTGCTGGACTGCGTATGGCCATACCCTGGAAAAGCTACTAGGACGATCGCCAGCCCCCCACAGATCCCGATCGCAGACCCACTGCTGACTGCATTTTGAATCCCGAAAGGAGAGCGACTTAGCATTCTTTGACCTGCCCCTATCAAAGTATCAATTAAAAAAGAATCCTTTATTAATCACCCATTAATGTAGTCAAAAAATGGCTCTCAAACAACAACCTGTAGGTTCATTGCAAGATTTTCAAGGATTAGTTAGAATAAGCCGATTTTATCAATCAAACTATAAACTCAGGCTCCAATTATAAGCTTGAGAACTTCCAATTTCAGGTGAAAAGCTACGCTCAAAATTGGGAATCAGATTAGTAACCTACCACTCTTCAAAAATCATGATCTTGATTTAATCAAAGCTTTACTGTAAGTTTATAGACTCTGCACCCCTTTAAATTATTCATCAAACCATTTAAGCAATTAGTTAGGCAATTTAAGCATCTTTTGAATTCAGATTCTTCATATTCTAGAAATTATCCAATTATTTTCTCAATCGATACCTTAATTCAAATTAACTTTTGATTTAAATTTTATACTTCAAAATAATATAGGCTGTCATTTGGATGCGATTAATCAACGAGTGCTCTCTCCGTTCATTTAATCGCCCAGAGCGATCATTTGTTCAATCGTCCTAGGCGATCGTTTGTTTAATTGCCTTGGGCAAGCATCTGATCAATGCAGTGCCGGAGATGGCGTGCTAACGACTGAACATTGGGATCCTTGAGAATGCCAATATGATCCCCTGGAATATCAAAGGCATCCACCCCTTTTTCCGCAAAGCGATCCCAGCCAAAGAGGGGATCAACTGAGATGGATTCAAACTCCCCGCGATCGAGGGCGCGAAATAGCGTGACTTTGCCTGCGTAGGAACTCGGTCGGTAATTTTTGCCAATCTGTCGCCGAAATTGTTGCCGTAAATCATCTACTGAGTCCGCCGTTTCTTCGCTAAGATACTCCCGAGCAAGTCCCGAGTAGCCCACCTTGGCCTTCAGCTTAGATCCCACTTTTTCCAGTAAATAGGTTGGCCCCTCCTGGACTAACTTGGTCAAATGCTGGCTGGCCCGCTGCGATCGAGACAACTTGAGTGAACAGTCTGGAGCCAGGGTATCGAACATCGCAAGTAGTGCAACGGTTTCCCCTTGGGCTTGCAGCAGTTGTGCCATTTCGTAGGCCACAATTCCCCCAAAGGATTCCCCAGCTAACAGGTACGGCCCTGTGGGTTGAATTGTCCGTACTTTTTGGAGATAGCGTTCTGCGACCTGCTGTACTGAACCCAATTGATCGGCAACCTCCAGCCCGTCCGCTCGCAACAGATCCACTTCTTCCTGCAAGTAGAGCCCATAGACCGTTTGATCTGCCCCGAGCGCCTTTGCCAGATCGTAGTACAGCAAAATGCCATAGATACAAAAAAGTGGCGGCTTATCAGAAGTCCCTTGTTGCAACGGTACTAGCCATTCCTGGGGAGCCGCAATACCGTAGGAGCGGATTAGTTCAGCCTGTTGTTCGATCGTTGGGGCTTGTAGCAAGGTTGATAGGGGCAATGCCGTTCCAAAGACAGCCTCAATTTTGCCAAACAGTTGTACAGCTAACAGAGAATGACCGCCGAGGTCAAAAAAGTTGTCGCACACCCCGATCGGGCGAATCCCTAAGACTTCTTCCCACAACTGAGTCAATTGCAGTTCCAAATCATCACGGGATTGCACCAACGCACCTTGAGATTCCTGGTGCAGTTGGGCGTCTTCCACGATCGGCAGTTGGGAGAAATCGTAATTCCCCCGATCGGTCAGCGGCAGCTTGGGTAACGTCACAAAGACGGACGGAATGCCATAACTAGGCAATTGCTCTTTCAGGAAAGCAGCCAAATCACTGCCTGTCACGGCCTGATCCAAATGGGGCACAAAGTAAGTGACCAAATGCTGTTTACCTTGGCTGTCCTGTTGCCCAACCACACAGACTTCCGAAATAGCGGGATGCTGGTATAGCAATTGTTCAATCTGTTCCAGTTGCACCCCAAAATCTCGAATCTTAATTTGCCGATCGTGCTGTCCCAAACGTTCAATTTGGCCATCCACTTGGTAACGAGCCAGGGTCGTAGTGCGGTAGAAACTTGTTGGAGCATTAGACCCAAAACGCTGACCAATCAAGCCTGCTGGCAAGTAACCGTCCAATGGAGTTAAGCCAGGAATTTCGACATACAGCGTCCCGATCGCCCCCGCAGGCAACATTTGATGGTGGGAATCTAAAACCACCCGATCGCCCAGCAGGCTCACCCGTTTTCTAGCCAAGGCTGCACCTTGCATGGGAGCAATCGCAAACCAGTCTCCCATCGGAAGGGAGTCGCTCAGCGGATCACTACAGCGAATCTGGCACTGGGGCACGATTTGCAAAAACCGTTGCACCTGGAACGGAGATAGATCAGTCCCGGCAATCCAAAGACGACACAGCGAAGCCAACCGGACAGAGGAGCGCTCCACTAGGCTGCCCCACTGATTCACCCATTGATTAAAACAATGACTGGTGAGCCAGAGGTCAGAGATACCCGATTGGTCAATCCATTGTGCAACTTGTGTGGGAGGCGTGCTCAGCATTAATCCTGGCTGCACCACGATCGTCTGGCCCTGGATTAACCCACCCCACAGTTCATGCAATGCCAATCCAGAATCCAGTGGCGCAAGGGGCAGTCCGATCGCAGGGGCTTCAGCGTCTACCTCAAACTCATCAATCTTTGCAGCCATTAGCAGCGCTGATAGCCCCCTGTGGGAGAGGGCTAATCCTTGATGGACATCCACGATGCAAGCCATATTGTCTTCCGCTAAATCCAGATCGAGATTAGTGGAAGCACACTGCGTGAAATCGGTTGGCAGACTGTCTAGGGCGATCGTGGGAACGGGAATTGAGTCCGTAATGACATTCGCTGATTGCGTTAGCAACCATTGAATAGCCATTGCAGGCTGAGATTGATCGACCCATGGCTTGTCAGAATGCAGCCACAGGAAGGCAGCCCCTAACTTGAGCACCGCAAGGCTGACAACAACCAAGTCACTGGATCTCGGTAACATCATGGCTACCCGATCGCCCTTTTGCACACCGATCGCCTGTAAATGGCGAGCCCGTTGATTTGCCCGTTGATTCAGTTGGCTGTAGGTCAGTGGGGTTGCATTCGTACCTTCTACGATCGCCACCGCCTCGGGGCACCGTTCTGCCTGAAATTCAATCTGGCAATGGAGGAGCGCAGACTGGGCCGATTGAGCCACAGCCAACGCTTGCGAGTCCCGATTCCAGGCTGCATTGGCCAATCGTTGGGTTTGTTCCTCCGGCATGAGTAACGGCACTTCGGCAATTCGTAGGTCAGGATTGGCCACGATCTGTTCTAACAGAGTTTGGAAATGTCCCAACATTTGCGCGATCGTTGCCGCATTAAACAGCTCCGCATTATAGTCAAAGACCGCCCCTAGCCCTTCATCCTGCTCCCGCATGACTAAGATCAGATCGTATTTAGTCTGGCCGTGATAGATGTAGCCGAACAGCGACGTCATCGTCAAATCCGGTAGCTGCACAGACGCCATCCCCCGCCCATTAGACCAAGGCGGGTTAAGGGCAAATTTAACTTGAAAGAGGGACAGTAAGTTTTGCCCTTCAGGGCGAAGTTCTTCAATGATTTTTTCAAAGGGGACATCTTGGTGGGCATAGGCTTTTAACGTTGCTTGGCGCACCCGATCGAACAACTCGCGAAAGGTGGGATTGCCGCCACATTGGGTTCGCAGAATCAACGTATTCGAGAAAAAGCCTAGCAGTCGCTCAGTTTCCACTTGGCTGCGCCCACTGCTGGCAAAGCTGATCAGCATTTCCTCTTGTTGGGCATAGCGATAGAGTAATAACTCAAACGCCGCCAGCAAAACCATAAATAACGTGCCACCTAACTGTTGGCTGAGAATCGTTAATTGGTCGTTTAGCCCCTTGGGTAGCATACGAGCACTACGATCGCCCTTGTAAGTCCGAATAATGGAAGGCCGCAGTTGGTTATAGGGAAGATTCGCAATGGGTAAACTGCCCGACAGTTGCTGTTTCCAGTAGCTCAACTGGCGATCGAGGACCTCGCCTTGCAGCCAGTTCCGTTGCCAATGGGCAAAATCAACATACTGAATCGGCAGCGGGGCTAACGGGGAAGGTTGACCTGCAACCAACGCACAGTAAATTGCCGTGAAATCCTGATAAAACACATCGGAGGAGGCACCATCACAGACGAGACAATGCAAATTCCAAAGCAGTAGATGCTCATCCGTACTCAAGCGCAACAACAACAGCCGCAACATGGGGCCATTATTTAAATCAATCGGGTGATGGGCTTCCTGGGTGGCAAGACGATGGGCTTCGGCGGTTCGTTGCTCCTCCGGTAGGTGTTGTAGATCGACGATCGGTAAATCAATTTTGACCGCTGCCTGAATCAACTGGGTGGGCTGGCCCTCTACCGCTGGAAACGTCGCCCGAAGCACTTCATGGCGGTTCACCACTTCCTGAAGACTCTGCTCTAGTACCACAAGATTCAAGTTACCGATGCACCGTACCACCACGGGCATGTTATTAGAAGAACTTTGCGGCTCAAACTGTTGCAGCATCCAGAAGCGCTGCTGGGCAAAGGAGAGCGGTAATTGCCCCGATCGATCAATGGGCACGATCGCGGGTAATTGGGTATTAGCATCCGTGATCGCCTGTTGCAAAAACTCGATCAGTTCCGCTTTTCGAGCTTTCATTGCCGCTAACAGATCTGCTGACAGAGCATCCTTGGCTGCACGATAGCGCAGCCGATCGCCCTCTAGCCACAATTGCACCCCCCGTTGGCGTAACTCCGATAGGAGTTGATCTAGCGTTGCAAGTCCCATAGTTTCAAATCTTCCCCTTAGCTAATGACCTAAAGTAACGAACGAACTGCGGCTGTGATGAATGGCCATTCTGCTTACAGTTCACCCTCTTCATAGTCTTCAGCGCCGTCTGCGATCGATGCATTACCTGACTGAGTGGCCCAGCGCAAAGCTTCCACTCGATTGGCTAGCTCGGCCACCGTAGGTAAATCAAACAAGCTAGGTAAGGGAATTTCAACTTGGAGGGCAGGACGCAAGCGGGACACAATTTGAATTGCTAAGAGGGAATACCCACCCAGCTCAAAGAAATTATCGTGAATGCCGACCCGATCGAGGCTCAACACATTGGCCCAAATTTCCGCGATCGTTTGCTCCACGGGTGTGCGAGGTGCCACATAACTTTCGATCAAATCTCGCCGAGTTGCCTCTGGCGCAGGCAAGGCTTTGCGATCGACCTTGCCATTAGGCGTTAGGGGCAGGGCATCCAAGACCATAAAGGCATTAGGCACCATATAGTCTGGCAGCTTGCCCCTCAGGAACTGGCGCAGGTTTGCCGTCAGATCTGCACTGTCTCCCTGGGGCACGACATAACCCACCAAGGTCTTTTCCCCGGAGGTTTCTTCGCGCACCGTCACAACAGCTTCCTTGACTCCTGACGCTTGCAGCATCGTCGCTTCAATTTCTCCCAATTCAATCCGGAAACCCCGCACTTTGACTTGGTTGTCAATGCGTTGTAAATATTCCAAATTGCCATTAGGTAACAGGCGCACCAAATCCCCAGTCCGGTAGAGACGGGCATCAGGCTGGGAACTCAGACGATCGGAAATAAACCGCTCCGCTGTCACGTCAGGCCGATTCCAATAGCCCCGCACAACGCCTGTGCCGCCAATGTACAACTCGCCAGGGACGCCGATCGGCACTGGCTGTTGAAATTCATCCAGCACATAGACCTGGGTATTCGAGATCGGGCGACCAATTAAAACTTGGCTGGCATCTTTGGCCATGGGGTAACAGGTAGACCAGATCGTGGTTTCCGTTGGCCCGTACATGTTCCAGACTTCTTTCACCCGTCGGGTCAGTTCCTGAGCCAGGGGTAAGGTCAGCGCTTCCCCACCGCAGAGGATTTTCAGATTCGGGGAGCTTGTCCAGCCGGAAGCGAGTAGCAATCGCCAAGTGGCCGGGGTGGCTTGCATGATCGTGGCCTGCGATCGCACCAAGGTTTGCAGCAGGGCTTCCCCATTCATCGCCGTGGCACGACTGACTAGAACGGTACTGGCACCGACGGTGAGCGGTAACAGCAATTCCAGCACCGCAATATCAAAGGACAATGTGGTGACGGAGAGGAGAACATCCTGGGCCTGGATACCCGGTTGTTGGGCCATGGTTTGCAGGAAGTTGACCACTCCTCGGTGGGGTACCTGTACACCCTTAGGTTGGCCCGTGGAGCCGGAGGTGTAGATGACGTAAGCCAAATGATCGGGCGTTACGGGAGAAGCTGGAGCTTCACTAGATTGCTGAGCGATCGTCGGCCAATCGCGATCGATCTGAAGGGTCGCCACTTCACCTGAAGGAACTTGGTGAGCCACTGTACTATCGGTCAGTAACAGGGTTAACCGAGCATCGGTCATCATGTAGGCCAGCCGATCGGTCGGATAGCTGGGATCGAGAGGAACATAGGCTCCGCCCGCTTTCAGAACACCCAGCATTGCCACCAAGAGATCCGGCGATCGCTCTAGGCTAATGCCCACCAACGTATCCGGCCCCACGCCCTGGGATTGCAGATAATGGGCGAGTTGATTGGCACGACGATCGAGATCGCCATAGGACAGGCGTTGTTCCTCATACATCACCGCCGTGGCCTCTGGCGTGGCCGCAGCCTGCTGGGCCACTAGATGGTGAATGCAGGCATCAGATGCATAGGGCACTTGGGTTTGGTTCCACTGCTGGATCTGCTGCCACTCGCTGGCCGGAAGCAGGGGCAATTGCCCGATCGCTTGATCTGGACTTTGCACGATCGCGCTCAGCAGCGTTTCCAGTTCCGCCATCCGTTGCCGAATTGTTGCACCGTCAAATAAATTCGTGTTGTATTGACATTCCAGGGTCAGCCGACCGTTCAATTCCGTTGCATTGACGAACAGTTCAAAGTTCTCATAGGCGCGGGGATTGGAGAAAAACTCGACCGTTAACCCATCGAAGGGCAATTTGCTACTATCTAACCCTTGGTCAATGTTCAGCAAAATCGGCGCAAGGGGAATGCGGCTGGGATCCCGAGGAATGCGCAGCTTCTGCACCAAGCTTCCGTAGGTAAATTGTTGGTGATCGTAGGCATCGAGAATGGTGGATTTCCGCGCGGCTAAATAATTCCGGAAGGATTGCTGGCTGTCTACGCGACTGCGCATTGGCAAGAGGCTTACACAATGACCCACGAGGTTATACAATCCACTAGCTGCTTGACCTGCGGCCAACACCCCCACTACCACATCGGCCTGTTGCGTCAGTCGAGCTAACCACGCTTCAAACCCTGCAAGCAAGACGGACATAAAACTACAGCCTGCGGTTTTACCTAATTGCTTCAGCTCGGCAACTAATTGGGGCGAGAGGTCGTAGTCTTCCCGATCGGCGTTGAAGGTGCGGAAGGAGGAGCGCGATCGATCGGTGGGAAAATCGACCACCGGAACGGAATCCGCAAATAACTTGAGCCAATATTGCTCAGCCGCTTGAGCATCTGGACTCGCAGCTTGATCGGCTACCTGCTGGGCATAGTCACTGAAGCGATCAACGGGTTCAAGTTCCGGCGTTGTCCCTGCTTTGTAAGCCGAGTAGAGTTGCCCCAAATCATTCATCAAAACCGCCCAAGACCAGCCATCGCAAATAATGTGATGGGCTGTGATGAGCACAAAATGCTCTTCCGATTGCAAACGGTACAGTTCCACCCGCACCAAGGGGCCATGTTCCAGATCAAACGGCTCTTTGACGGCCTGTTGACGGCGTTGGGCAATCTGGGCTGCGCGATCGGCCGCTGGCAATTCTGACCAATCTGCCCCTGTGATCTCCAGCACCAAATCATCGTTGATGCAGAGATGTTGACCATCGGGACTCAGGGTCGATCGTAACGATTCATGGCGCAACACCAAGGATTGAATTGCTCGTTCAAAGGCTTTGCGATCGAAGGCTCCCATCAACCGCAAGGACTGCGACTCATTGTAGGCACAGTTCGCTTCCTGGCCCATCCGCACCGAGGCCCAGATTTCCTTCTGAGCTTCCGTGGCAGGTGCCGTTAGCAGAACTTCTCCACTGGCAAAGGGGTCAAAGTCAACTGCAGTCGCTGTAGAGTTGAGGTTGGGGTGTGCTGAAACCATAATTGAATGATGCAATGACAGGAATGATGAATGAATTTGAGAAGGTGATAGAAACAGGTTTAAAAACTCAGAATGAACACAGAATCACAGCCAATGCTTTGTTGACAGGGTGTTTAGTTTATGGTGCTAAGTTTAAGAACATTAATTGAAAAGGTAAAGCCAAAGATTAACAACGAAGTTTTTGAACAATGGTGACAAGCTTAAGTTATATAACGACTGTTATTCTCATCTCTGCAAAGTAAATGTTGCAGATTTCAAGTTAATCAAGCTTTTTTTGCAAAGATCTTGCGAGTCTGGGCAATTTTTGCAGCTATTCCACGCAAACGACGAATTCCTGAATAGAGAACATCACCCTTTGTCTGGGGATGGCGATCGCTGAATAAACCAATAAATTTGATTTTAAGCGAATCCTTGAAGGCTGATTGACCGGGAGGCGTGGGCTTTAAGCCTAATTTACGCAAATAGTAATTCGCTTGATGAACTCTTGCCCGTCGATCGTCGGATTTAAAATCAAAATGTATCCCTAGGGCGATGGAATATTGTTCTCCATTCTGATACCAGTGGGGTGCACAAACGGGATGGTGAACCCCTTTGCCTGCCGTCATGGGATAAACGTAAGCTTTGGCTTGTTTTGCATCGCTATAAGTTGCCGCCGTTAAATCACCGATGTAAAAATTTTCCAATTCTTCGTCTGTCAAAATGCTGCGATCGTTGCCATCGAAAAGATTGGAAGTCCGATCGCCATGCATTTGCATGAGAAATGTGGATTCATGATCAATGTGGTAGGACGTTACGGCGCGGGGAGATGCAATAAAAATGTAGGCATCAATCCAGGACATTTCCTGCCGCAGAGGTTGCCCCGTCAACTGTTCCAGTTCATCAATGATTTGATCGACCAGAGCACGATATTCCGGATCGCGCTGTACGCTGTAGAGTAGTAACCAAGATTCGGAATGCTCAATGTTAGCAATAAATTCCGGCAACTTTTCCTGCAAATCCTCCTTCAGAGTGGCATCCGTCCATTTCAGATGTTTTGGCATTTTGCTGGCCTGACAACGGATGCTTCCTGGGCCATACTGAATCAATGTATTCGCCAACTCCACTAAACGGGGCAATTGCATCAAGGGATGATCCGCCAAATAGTGGGAATACATAAAGGGCAACCGATTAAACTTATCCCGAAAATCCGGTGACGGTTCAAAAATGCGATCGGGGTGCATCGCTGGTGGTAGGGGAGAAGGAGAGTTTGCTTGAAGAAATGACATCGCGATTCTCTCAGAGTGAGTCAAAAGTGAGTCAAACTTATTTACGCTGCGATCGACTGACGGAAATAAAATCCGTGGTAAGCCTCGACAAAGCGATCGGGATGAAAGGGAATCGTACAGGTTCGATCGATGCGCCAGCGATCGACAAGTTGATAGCCTAAGGCTGCCAAGTCCGCCACAAACTCCCCATCGTTCTGAATCTTATAAGGCACGTAGGAACCCCAAAGATTTTGCAGCGTGATGTATTGAGCACCGCGATAGAACGGAACGTGATTAATAATCAAATGGCGGGGTTTGACAGCTAAGGGACGCAAAATGTCCGCCAGGGATGGTTCCAAATACTGCAACGTACCGCAGGTCAACAGAATTTCCTGTCCGTCGGCTGCTTCAAAGCCACTGGTGTAACTCAGTCCAGGGCTAGGAATCCGCTGGATTAACCCCTGGCCCACCTTGACCTTTTCTGGTACATCGCAGACCTGCCACTGTAACGCTGCGGGGTAGGGAATTAAGCGGCGGTAAGCATAGTAGCTTTGCCCTAAATTCCCGCCCAAATCAAACACCGTCTTGCTATCGGTAAACGCATCCCGTAACCAGACTAAGACCGGATAATCGATCGGTTGAAAAGTGTTTAAATCCTCTAGCTTCAACGTTTGAGCCTGATCAACCCCATGTAACGAAGCATGGTTGTAGCCTGCTTGCATGGTTTTAGGAATCGCCTGCGTTGCCTCGGCAAAGGACGCAAAGACTCCACGATAGGCATTGGCGGTTCTGGGAAATACCCGATGGTAGGCGTAATAGTCCGCTACGATCGGTAGCTTACTCACCAAGGTTTGCAGCGTAGTCTTTACAGAAAAGGTTCGACGATGGGAATAGTGGGCACGGGGCTGCCCCGGCACTGAGCCAACGGTCATAATTACACCCCTTGTAATTGCAGATATTTACCAGGCCGCTCTGGATCGGGAACAAACCAGGCAGGATTGCCCTGAGGATCGCGGCCTAGGCGCGCACCGGGCTGAGGTGGCTGGTTACGATCGCCTTGCACCGCGCCCGTTGTTCCCGGTAAAAGCCCTGCTGCTTGCAGTTCCGCAATACTGTCCTTGAAGGCACGGGTCACAAATTCGATCTCTTCATCGGTGTGGGCCAGGGTGAAGAAGCAGGGCCGATGTTCCCAAATGTGCACACCCCGTTCCCGCAGTAGGTAGAACAACAAACTGCCGTAGGTGGCTTCGGGGGCGTAGGTGACGTAGAAGAACGAGCTAAAGTGGGCAATTTTAATCGGAGCTTGGACGCGATCGCAGTGTTGTTGCAAATGGGTTGCAAAGCGATCGACCTTCGCTGCCAATTCCTCTTGCAAACTGGGGCCTGCCGCTTGCAGCCGTTGCAGCACGACTTCCGCCGCCGCCAACGCCATGGGGTGCCGCACAAAGGTTCCCGCAAAGAACGTCACACCCACTTCCGGGAAGGAAGCATCGCCAAACTGCCATTGTCCCCCATCCAAGGCATCCATAAATTGCGATTTACCCGCCACGACGCCAATGGGTAGCCCACCCCCAATCACTTTGCCATAGGTGGCCAAGTCCGCCCGAATGTCAAAGTAGGCTTGGGCACCACCGGGATGCACTCGGAACCCCGTCACCACTTCGTCAAAAATCAAGGCCGTCTCTGATGCCTCCGTCAGCACGCGCAAATCCTTGAGGAATTCTCGGGGTTGCAGTTCAGGGCGACGGCTCTGCACGGGTTCCACCAGAATCGCCGCCAAATCATCGGCCCGATCGCGGAGGATTTGTAAGGATTCCGGGGTGCCGTAATCGAGCACCAGAACATTTTCAAACATCGAGGGCAGAATCCCAGGAGCCGCAGGCAGCGATCGCAGTTTTGGCCCACTGCGGACAATCACTTCATCAAAGGTGCCATGGTAGCCCCCCGCAAACATCGCGATCGTGCTGCGTCCAGTGACGGTACGGGACAACCGCATCGCCGCCATCACCGCTTCCGACCCGGTATTACAGAAGGCCACCCGCTCCATACCCGTGATTTCCGTGACCATCTTGGCCACCCGACCCGCCAGTGGCGTTTGCGGGCCAATTTCAATCCCGGCATCCATCTGCGCTTTGACTGCTTCCGCCACAAAGTCCGGCGACCAGCCAAAGAAGTTCAACCCAAAGCCATTGGTCAAATCAATGTATTCATTGCCGTCCACATCCCAGAGCTTGGAACCCTTGGAACGCTCGGTCACAATGGGATACACGATTTCTTTCAACAGTGGCGTAAAACCGGAAACCGTACGCGGATCGGCTAAATAACGACGATGTTCTTGGGTTTGCCGCTTAGATTCCGCAGTGCGACGAACGTAGCGCTGGATGATGCGATCGAGGGCAGCCTGCTGCTCAGCAGTGAGGGTATGATTGCTTGTTTTTTCAATTTTTGCCCCCGGCCCAAAGTTTTTCTTCGGTGGAGCGGTTTCGGCTGCTGCTTGGCCCGTCGTAGGCGCTGGGGCCACGCTTGCTTTTGCAACACCGTTAGCAGTCCCTTGAGTGCTGCCATTGGTACTAGCACTGTTGCCATTAGCACTGTTGCCATTAGCACTCCCGTTAGTCCCGTTGGAAATATAGCCATTGGTCGCTTGCCCGTTGCTGGCAGGAGGCTGCGCGATCGCACCTGCACCGCCTGCTCCATTCAAAATTTGCAACTGCTGGGCCATGATTTGCAATTGTTGGGCAATCACGGCTTCGATCGCGCGGGTCTGTTCTGGAGAGGTCGCAGCGATCGGGCTGTAGGAAGTATTGCCGTTGCTATTGCCGTTACTATTGCCGTTAGTATTACCATTGCCATTGCTATAGTTGGCCGCAGGGGCAGCAGAAGTCATCGGTAATCCAGGAACAACTACTGGAGCGGATGGAACCGCAGGAGCCAGGGTCGGTGTCGGTTCCTCAACCGCCGCTGGAGCCGGGAAAGCATCTACAGGTAAGAAGCGATCGAGGTGTTCTGACAGGCTGGCTAAGTTGGGGTAATCCTCTAATAGGTTGCGGAAGGTCAGCTTGATTTTGAACTTCTTCTGCACCGCCAACGCCACCTGGGTCAAGGTCAACGAATCCATACCCAAATCTAGGAAGGTACTCGTCAAATCTTCGCTATCCAATTCAAAACCAGAGGTTTCTTCAAACACTTCTTGTAACAGAGGAATCAAACGTTTCACACGGGGTTCAGCCATGGCAGCAATCACCTCAGGTTGGATAACAGGGACATTCAACAGGGAAGACACGGACAAAGGATTGGCGGAAATCGCTTCTGGTTCCTGCACCATCTCCGCCTCAGGACTGGCAAAGGGCTTCGGATCAATCCAATAGCGTTGTCGCTCAAAGGGATAGGTGGGCAGGGGAACTCGGTGACGGTACTCATCAGCGTAGAAGGCAGGCCAATCGATCGCCACACCCGATAACCACAGGTGCCCGATCGCTTGCATTAAGCTGACCCATTCCCCCTCATCGTCGGCACTGCTGCCCAGGGAGGGAATGGCGATCTGCCGCTTGAGATCCTTGGCCTGCTGGCGAGCCAAGGTGGTTGCCGTCGTCCGGGGACCCACTTCCAGTAACACCCGTTCCGGTTGTTGCCACAGGGTTTGCACCCCTTCCGTAAACCGCACCGTTTCCCGTAGGTGTCTGGCCCAGTAGAGCGGATCGGTGGCTTGCTCATCCCGAATCCAATCCGTCGTCACCGTGGACACAAAGGGAATCTGGGGCGGGGAAAGCTGGATTTGTTTGACCAGTTCCGTAAAGGGCGCAATCACCGGCTCCATCATGGGGGAATGGAAGGCGTGGGAGGTGTGCAAGGGTTTACAGATGACGTCCTCCGCTTCCAATTCCGCTTGCAATTTCGCCACCGCTTCCGTCGGCCCCGAAACCACACACAGCGCAGGGCCATTAATCGCCGCGATCGCCATCTCTGCCGTCAACCGAGGTGCAACTGTTTCCGCTGGCAGCCTGACCGAGAGCATGGTTCCCGGCGGCAACTCCCACATCATCTGGCCTCGGGTGGCTACCAGCTTCAGTCCATCCTCTAGGGAAAACACCCCCGCTAGACAAGCTGCCACAAATTCACCAATGCTATGACCGATCAAGGCAGCTGGCTGTACCCCCCAACTAATCCACAGTTGGGCCAGGGCGTATTCGATCGTGAATAGGGCCGGTTGGGTGTACAGGGTTTGTTTGAGCCGCGCCGCTGCCATTTCCGCGTCAGCTTCGGCGGGGTAGAGGATCTCCCTTAGGTCGCGGCCCAGCAAGGGTTGGAGAATGGCAGCACAGCGATCGACCGTTGCCTGAAACACAGGTTCCCGCTGGTAGAGATTTGCGCCCATGTGCAAATATTGGGAGCCTTGGCCGGGGAACATGAACACGACTTCCGGTGGAGATGGCTGTGGGCTACGGGTGGCCGGACGCTGGGTTTCGCTAGGAGTTAAGGCCGCGATCGCCGATGCTAAATCACGACCGATGACGAAGCGCCGATGCTTCCAGCCTTTGCGTCCCTGTTGCAGCGTATAGGCCACATCCGCCAAGTTGACCGCCAAGTTCACTTCGGTCGCTTGCGAGAGAAAGTCCCGCAGGTTGTCCGTTGCCCGATCGAGGGCGGTGGGCGTTTTGGCGGACAGGAGCAACAGTTGCACCGGACGGGAGGGGCCAGAGGGCGACACGATCGGGGCTTCCTCCACAATCACGTGGGCATTGGTGCCGCCCACCCCAAAGGAACTAACGCCTGCCCGTCGAGGGGCATCACCGCGCGGCCAAGGTTGGTTATGAGCATTGACGTAGAACGGGCTGTGGGCGAAATCAATTTGCGGGTTGGGGGCTGTAAAATTCAGGCTGGCGGGTAGTTGCTCATGGTACAGAGACAGCGCTGTTTTCATCAACCCGGCCACCCCTGCCGCTGCCACCGCATGGCCGATGTTACTTTTAATTGACCCGATCGCGCAGAATTGCTGCCGTTGGGTTTGCCGTTGGAAGGCTTGGGTCAGGGCTTCTACTTCGATCGGGTCACCCAAGGGCGTTGCAGTTCCGTGGGTTTCCACATAGCTAATGCTTTCTGGATTCACCCCCGCCATGGTTTGGGCCTGGACGATCGCCTTAGCCTGCCCTTGGACACTGGGAGCCGTAAAGCTGACCTTATCGCTGCCGTCGTTATTCAGCCCCACACCTTTGATCACCGCATAGATACGATCGCCCGCCTCCAAGGCATCGGCCAACCGTTTCAGCACGACAATGCCCGCCCCGCTATTGAACATCGTGCCTTGGGCTTGGGCATCAAAGGGACGGCAGCGGCCATCGGGGGACAGCATACTGCCTTCCTGGTAGAGATAGCCCGTATTCTGGGGCGTGGTGATGGAAACGCCGCCTGCCAAAGCCAAGTCACACTGGTGACTCAGCAATCCCTGTACCGCCTGTCCCACGGCCACCAGGGAGGTGGAACAAGCCGTATTGATGCTAACGCTGGGACCTTGTAGATTGAGTTTGTAGGCGATGCGGGTGGTAACAAAGTCCTTTTCATTGGCCAGCATGGTCTGGAATGTGCCAATGCGATCGATGATTTCTGGCCGCCCGCAGAGGTGCCGCTCAAAGTAGGTATTCTGGCCAGACCCAGCATAGAGACCGATCGAGCCGGAATAGGTGTCGGGATTGTAGCCAACGGTTTCCAAGGCTTCGTAGGCCAATTCTAGAAAGACCCGCGCCTGGGGATCCATCACTTCCGCTTCCCGTGGGCTAATGCCAAAGAAAGCCGCATCAAAGTCTTCCGCTCCAGCGATCGTTCCCCTAGCCCGGACGTAATTCGGATCATGGCGTAGTTCGGGGTCAACACTGGGATCGATTTCGTCTGGACTGAAGAAAGTGGTCGATTCAACATTATTAACCAGGTTTTGCCAAAACTCCGCGATCGAATTGGCACCCGGAAACCGTCCCACCATCCCCACGATCGCAATGCCTTCGACTGCGGTTGAGAGAGATGACGGGCGCTGGCTTTGGGGCGATCGTTGCAGCAGATTTTCCGGCAGTGTGGCAGACTCCAGTTGCACTAGGTATTGAGCCAGAGCACGGATTGTGGGGTACTGGTAAAGTTTGACTGCCCGCAGGGTGACGTTGAATTGCTTTTGAATACGGGTTACCAGTTGTAATCCCAATAGCGACGTGCCGCCTAGATCGAAGAAGTTTTCCTCGACACTCACCTGATCTAGCCCGAGGACTTCGCTCCACAACTCCGCCAGCCGTTGTTCCGTGGCATTTCTTGCACTGACGGGGGAAAAAGCAGGGGTCGATCGCTCCGGTTTGGGCAGCGCTTGGCGATCGGCTTTCCCATTGGGCGTCAGGGGGATTTTATCCAAAATCACGATCGCCCCCGGTACCATATAGTCTGCTAACTGGTGTTGCAGGGCTGCTCGGATGGTTGGAATATCCAACGTCTGCTGAGGTTGTGCCGTCATGTAGGCGACTAGTTGTTTATCACCGGGTCGATCCTCCCGTACTAGCACGATCGCATCCCGAACCGCTGGTTGCTGACTGAGTACCGTTTCAATTTCCCCTAGTTCAATGCGGTAGCCACGAATTTTGACTTGATGATCAGTCCGACCGATAAACTCCAAATTGCCGTCGGGTAAATGGCGCACCAAATCGCCAGTTTTATAGAGTTTGGCTTGGGAATCAGGACTGAAAGGATTGGGAACAAAGCGCTCTGAGGTTAGCTCAGGCCGGTTGAGATAGCCCCGCGCCAAGCCATCACCACCGATGTACAATTCACCTTCCACCCCCATTGCCACGGGCTGCATCTGGGCATCTAAAACGTAGACCTGAGTATTGCCGATCGGGGTACCGATGGGAATAGAAGTCCAAGCGGGATCAAGGGAGCGAGGAATGCGATAGCAGCAGGTAAACGTCGTACTTTCTGTGGGGCCGTAACCGTTGACAAGCTGGGTGTCCGGCAACAAAGCTTGGGCTTGGCGAATGTGGGAAACAGACAGCGCTTCACCTCCGGTCAGCAGTTCCTTCACCCCTTGCAAGGTTTCTGGCGCTTCCGTCACGATCGTGTTAAACAAGGCCGCTGTCAACCACATTGTTGTGATGCGGTAGGTGCGAATGATCTGCCCTAAAGTCTGGGGATCGGGCAGTCCATTTTCGGGATAAAGTACACAGCAACCGCCGTGGAGAAGCGCTCCCCAAATTTCCAATGTCGCCGCATCAAAGGAAACGGGAGCCAATTGCAAGAACGTTTGCTGACCATCTAGAGGCGTGTAGGTCGCACCGAATACTAACCGCAACACGGCGCGATGGGGAATGGCAACGCCCTTGGGCCGACCTGTGGAACCAGACGTGTAATTAACGTAGGCCAAATTTTCAGCGGCGATGGCGACTTCCGGGGCTTGGGAGTTTTGTGGTGCATCCGCGCCCCATCCGGCATCCAAACAGAGAATCCGAGCCTGAGTCTGGGGCAACCGATCGCGCAAATGGGATTGGGTTAGCAGTACTGGGGCTTTACTGTCTTCTAACATGAAGGCTAAGCGATCGGCGGGATAGGCGGGATCGAGCGGCACATACACGCCCCCTGCTTTTAAGACCCCCAAAATCGCTACCATTAATTCGATCGAGCGATCCATTGCGATCGCCACAAAAGTTTCCGTTGTGACACCTAGCTGTTGTAGTTGCTGCGCTAAGGCATTGGCACGATCGTTCAACTGACGATAGCTCAAACGTTCCCCATGCAATTCCGGGAAAGATGGTAGAATTACTGCAATAGCATCGGGATTGCGTTCGACTTGGGATTGAAAAAGATGATGAATGCAACTATTTCGAGGATAGTTAACATTCGTTTGGTTCCAGGGATAGGAGATTTTCTGATAACTGGAGTCCACAATCTGTCCCATGGTCGCTATCCTAATAAAACACTAAGCAAAACGGTTGTACGAAAACAGTCACACGTAAAATAGTCAGCAAAGCCAAACGTTGGGAAAACAAAAATCCCTACTGCTTAATGGATTTCTAACAGGTAACAAGTGAGTAGTCCAGTAAGCATGATAGTAATCAATAAACAGCAATCATAAATAGCCGTCATAAACTACAATTACAAGCAGTATTCACAAACAGCAAACACGATCAATGAAATAAATCAGCAATTAAACCAATTCATTTTGCAATTAGAAAATCGATGACTTGAAGCTTGATACTAACAACAATCAGATCTCGATTTCATCACCTATGACCTGTCATTTAACGAAATTATTAGCGTTTCTGGCAATCAATTACTAATCATTAAACGTCACCGAATGAAGATCAAGCTGAAATAGAAGGAACCGATTTTCAGAGCTTCAAGTGACATTCACTTACCAATTAGCACAATTTCTATCTTAAGATAAGGTAACTCATAAAGGTAACTCATAGTAGTTGGGTAGATGCCATCAATAACTGAACCATTGTAGAAGTCATCGTAATGGAAAAGCATGCTGTAACTATCTCCTGCAAGAATGTTGTTACAACTCCCAGGTTCTATCATTCCCCACTCACGCCTCCATACTCTCAATTCGTTGCAGCCTATTTATTGCCTCTAAATCTATCCAATTGAATCCATCTAGACGCTGGCCTTAGCTAGCAACAGCCTGAAATTAACTTTAGACTACGGAAAAGAATGAGCCAAAGGCAAAAATTGTTAAGATGGAGACACAAATTCAACAAATAACCTCCAGCGAACCTTCCGAATGAGGGAAAGCACTATCCATAGGACAGTCGTAGATCATAGTTGATTACTGAACAGTTGGTAGCCGTCCAGAATAGAGATTAGGAATTTTTTCAAAGAACTCAGGAACAAATCAAGCAAAACCGACATCCAAAGTTACATATCCAAAGTTACATATCCAAAATTTCATTCTTCGAAGGTACATAGCTGATCGGTAAAACGGATTAATTCAGACAACAAAAAATCATCAGAACAAACTTATCAAAAGTGGTAGTTGAGAAGTAGAAACTCAGAAGTACGAGTGCAGCAAGAATTCTAGTAGTAAGAAAATAACATTCCTTACTCTATCTTAATAGCCTTATTTTAGATAGATTCATGTAATCTTCACGCAGTTTCTCTGAGCCTATTGAGCTTCAGAAATGCCGATTTTTCAAAAATTTGCTGTATTTTGAAGAATTATCGTAATTAAGATAGTGTTCTTTATTACTTTTTCACCATCGCTTCCATCGCAAAAGTGAGCGCTCAGTAAATTCAAACTCGTTAATCGATTAAAGGATGTAAATTTATTTTTGATCGAAATTTTATGGTTGACTCAAATTCTTTTCTTTCCTGATTTTTATACTTCTCTAGAGAGATGCGCTATGTGAAATTATAGTATTCTACTTTTGTCCGAAACTAATAACTTCCATAGTCAGAACTAGCTACTCTCGATCGATGGGATTAGTGGATTGAAGCCCATTATCTACTCATTCTGACACCATTCCTAGAGTAGATTTTAAATCTAACTAGAGAAGGATTTTTATTCTATTTAGATTGTATCTCCTGCACGGAAGCAGCCATCGAGCCAGCATAAACCTGTTGGTAATACCGCTGGTAGTCCTGGGAAAGCAGGGGTTGCCACCAGTCTTGATGCTGCAAATACCAATCGATCGTTTGGCTTAGTCCTTCTTCAACCGTTACTTGAGGCTGCCAACCGAGTTCCTGCTGAATTTTACTCGCATTAATGGCGTAACGCCGATCGTGCCCTGGCCGATCTTTGACAAAGGTAATTAAGGTTTCCGCAGGACGAACGGGTAAATCGGGCACCCGTTGATCCATCACCTGACAAATCACCCGCACTAGATCGATGTTTTTCACCTCATTATTGCCACCAATGTTGTAAGTTTCGCCTGGTTGTCCCGCATGAATGACCCGATCGAGGGCCGAGCAGTGATCCCCAACGTACAGCCAATCTCGCACATTTTGCCCATCGCCATAGACAGGCAGCGGTTTACCCAGCAAAATATTGATGCACATGAGCGGAATCAACTTTTCAGGAAAGTGGTATGGCCCATAGTTATTGGAGCAATTGGTAATCAGGGTCGGCATGCCATAGGTGTGGAAGTAGGCACGGGCTAAATGGTCACTCCCTGCTTTAGAGGCTGAATAGGGGCTATTGGGCGCGTAGGGGGTGGTTTCACAGAATGCGGGATCCTCCGGGGTAAGGCTGCCGTACACTTCATCGGTGGAGACATGCAAAAAACGATAGCGATCGCACCCAACCTGGGCTGCATCAGCCTGCCAATGGTGGCGAAATGCTTCTAGTAAGGTAAACGTGCCGACGACATTGGTTTGGATAAAGCTGCCGGGATTGAGGATCGATCGATCGACGTGGGATTCCGCTGCCAAGTGAGCCACAGTGTCGATCGCTTCTTCCTGCAACAGGTTTTGTACCAATACTGCATCGCAGATATTACCCTGAACAAAGCGAAACTGCGGGTTATTTTGTAAAGCAGCTAGATTATTGAGATTCCCCGCATAGGTTAATGCATCCAGTACCACCACGCGATCGTTGGGATATTGCTGACACCAATGATGCACAAAATTAGATCCAATAAAGCCCGCTCCACCCGTGATTAAAATTCGGCGATCGGGGCGGGAGTGGGGTTGAGAAGCCAGAGATTCCTTTGACATAACAGACTCTAAGTTCCAGGTAACACATTCCAAATAACACACTGTCCCATATAGAACTAAACCAACTCCACATGGGAATCATCGCCAATCATAAAGCGTAGCGCTTTGGGGCGAGCGGGAGCTTCCGTCAGCTTGGCTCGTTGCCCAATCACACTATCAACAATCCGTTGATGAATGCCCTCCACCTTGGCTCCCTGGAGCAACATACTATGTTCCAAATCCACCTCCCGAAGGATGACGTGATCAGCAATGCTACTGTAGGGGCCAATAAAACTATTTTCGATATGGCAGTTTGCCCCAATGGCAACGGGGCCGCGAATGGTGGAGTTGATAATGCGAGTGCCTTCGCCAATTTGAACCCGTCCCAGGACTTGGCTTCGATCGTCCACGATCCCCTTGACTTCTTTGTTTAAGCGCGTATCTAAGAGGATACGATTGGCTTCTAGCAAATCATCTTTTTTTCCAGTATCCAACCACCAGCCTTGGAGTTGCCGTGCTTCGATCGATCGCTGATGATCGATTAAATCTTGAATGGCATCGGTAATTTCTAATTCACCCCGCGCCGAGGGTTGAATCCGCGCGATCGCCTCATGCACCGCTGCACTGAAGAAATAGATCCCCACTAGCGCCAAATTGGAAGGGGGCTCTTTCGGCTTTTCCACCAGCTTCAACACTCGCCCTGCGGCATCCACCTGCGCCACCCCAAAGGCTGTGGGATCACTGACGGCCCGCAGCAAAATCAACGCATCGAGATTGCGTTCTTTAAAGACATTGGCAAAGTCACGGAGCGGATCAGGAATCAGGTTATCTCCCAAATACATCACAAAAGCCGAATCGCCGAGGAACGGTTGAGCCGTTTTGACCGCGTGGGCCAGTCCCGCCGCCTGCTCCTGGAGAATGTAGGTAATATTGGCCCCAAAGCGATCGCCATTGCCCGTTTTCGTACGCACTTCCTCACCCGTTTCAGGACTGATAATAATGCCAATATCGGTAATCCCTGCGGCGACGATCGCTTCAATGCCGTACCAAAGCACCGGCTTATTAGCGACGGGAACCAGTTGTTTGGCCCCCGTATAGGTGAGCGGACGCAAACGAGTTCCCTTACCACCGGATAAAATTAGGGCTTTCATAGGATCTCCAAAATGGGATAACAAATCGGTTTAGGCGTCAGATTAGGAATCAGAAGATGCGGTCGGGGCTGCAATCATCAAGGAATACTGCTGGAGCATCGATCGCAGAGCCTGCCGCCAGTGACGAGGGGGACATCCTAGAATGGGCCACAATGGGCGGTGATCGAGCACCGAATAGGCAGGACGACGGGCAGGCGTGGGAAAATCCGCAGTAGTAATAGGTAGAATACGCTTGGTCAGAATCGGCAAACCTAGAGCCTCCGCCTCTTCCAAAATCGCTACGGTAAAGTCATACCAACTGGCGACCCCGCTATTGGTGAAATGGAAAGTCCCTTGAACTACAGGCCGATCGTATTCAGGTGCGCCAGTTCCGTTCTCTGCGCTAGGGCTAGCTCCGTCCCGATCCCAGGCAATCAATTGACCTAAGGTCTGGGCAATATCTGCGGCCCAAGTGGGGCTGCCAATCTGATCGGCCACAATTCGCAATTCTTCTTGGCTAGCCCCTAGACGCAACATGGTTTTGACAAAATTAGTTTTACCATGTACCCCATAGACCCAAGCGGTGCGCAGGATCACATGACGATCGCCCACTTGCCGAATTCCCATTTCGCCAGCTAGTTTCGATTGACCATATACGCTCAACGGCTGTGTCGAATCCTCCACGCGATAGGGGCGATAACTATATCCATCAAATACATAGTCGGTGGAGAGATGCAGAAGCAATGCATTGAGTGCTTGGGCTTCCTGCGCCATCACCGTCGGCGCGATCGCATTGATTTGATTAGCTAATTCCGCTTCACTTTCTGCTCGATCGACAGCGGTATAGGCAGCAGCATTAACAATATAATTGGGTTTGAATTGTCGAATACATTGGCGAATCTGATCGGGCTGTGTCAGATCAAGGGCATGGCGATCGAGGGCCGTTACTTTTCCGAGGCTGGGCAATACGGTTTGAAGTTCCTGCCCCACCTGCCCCGCCGCGCCAATTAGCAGAATTTGGGTCATAGCTCCACCTCTTCTGCATAGACTTCTGCCAACTGGAAGGATTGCCCTGCTTGGTCTTTAGCAGACAAAATAGGTTCCCCTACAAAAGGCCACTCAATGTTAATATCTGGATCATTCCATAGAATGCTGCGCTCGTACTTCGGTGCATAGTAATCTGTTGCTTTGTAAAGCACTTCTGCCACTTCAGAAAGCACCACAAAGCCATGGGCAAAACCGGGTGGAACCCAGAGTTGTCGGTAGTTTTCTGCACTTAATCGACAGCCAACCCACTGGCCAAAGGTGGCCGAAAATTTCCGCAAATCCACCGCCACATCATAAATCTCGCCAACCACAGCCCGTACCAGCTTACCTTGGGGCTGTTGGATTTGATAATGCAATCCTCGAAGAACGTGTTGGCCCGATCGGGAATGATTATCCTGCACAAAGCGAGCTTGAATCCCCGTAGATTCATAAAATACTCGTTCGTTATAACTTTCTAAAAAAAAGCCGCGATCGTCTCCGAATACTTTCGGTTCCAGAATCAGAACCTCAGGAATTTCTGTTGGAATTACCTGCATACAGTCGTCACAATACTAATCATCACAACATGAATCAATCTTTACCGTACCAATCGTTACCGCGACCAAGACTCAACTAGCATTACACCCGTTGACCTATCCCAGCATCAGGTAACTGATTGACATCACACTTGCACCAGAATCAGATTAAACCGTCTCACTTTTTAAGATCTGCTTTAGCCATCTTTATGTTTAAACCGCTATATTTTTAAACCACGATATAACTCTATATTCAACCTGACCTCTAACCCTAGGTTCAACCGTACCGTTACTAATGCTAACGTTGCCAACTCAGTTTGCATCGCTAGTCCTCTAATTTCAGTTAATTACGATTAATCATCTTCCATCTGATACAGATTCATGAACCTTAATCAAAACTTTTTGGAAAATTCATTGATCACACGAGCTGAGTCAACTCGATATTTTGAGGACTTCACCATCCCTAGCTGGCAGCCCCCAACCTGCGATCGATCGAATCAAACCCAGCCAATTTGCTGTCATCCAACCATAGATTCCCCCTAACGTGGCACCGGTCAAAAACAGCACCGGGAAATCAGGCATCAGACTAGTTGTCACACCTGCCGCCACCAGCGAGCCGAGCATCCAGGCCAAGGCATTAGCTAAGATCCATCGTCGCAATGGTGACGAGAATTTCCAGGAACGCTGCAAGCAGACAAGCTGAATCCAGGCTAGGACAACCCCCGTGAATGCTCCTGCGATCGCTTCCGAAGTATAGCGGCTTATCGCCCAAACCACACCTAACGGAAGATAGGGAAATACTGCAAGGTTCACCTGACCGAATAGCCAGTGGCGCAGAAACAATGCCATGCCGCTTGCGACCAGCCAGCCCAACCCTGTCCCGCAGATCCAAAGTGGCAGCCAATTGGGTAGGCTGAAACGCCGCGCTCCTAGGCCCACAGACAGGTGATGAGTGAGCAGGTGCCGATCGCCCCGACTCTCCCGATACAAAACCCAACCTTGCAGCCCCCCTAAGCAGAGTCCGGGAACGGTTGCACCCCCTAGCCAACCCAACAACCACAGCCAACTTGTCCCCCCGAAATAACCGATCGTGCGATAAAGCGCTTGCCCGAACGGTAAACCCACCGCCAAGGCCACCGTACAGGCTAAGACCCAGGCAAACGATCGGGCCGATCGGGAAGAGGTCTGACGATTCATGACTTGTGAGGCTCCAGAGGAAGAGAGATTGAGGAAAGGGCAGGGAATTCTGCCGATAATGCAGCTTGCTTCGGCATTTTGGGTGGCATCTGAGGATCAAACACAACCGTAGCTAAGGGATCGCCCAAGACAATGTCTCGCCAGCCAACAAAGCGAATCGATCGATAGAACGCCGTGGCTAAATTTACGCCAGAGAAATATTCGTTAAACAAAATTGTGGGAGAGCCGACCCCTTGACGTTCCGGTTCATCGATGTAGCCCCGTGCCCCTGTTACGCCTTGGGAATCCCGCAGCAAATCCCCAATCAGGGACTGTCCTGTGCGGGTGGGGAAAAATGTACGCCCACTGGTGGACACCAACGTATCCACCACTGCCCCCGATCGAAACTGGAGGCTTTGGTAATTGCGACGATCGAAGGATTCATCATTGCTGCCCCAGGAGGCATAGCCCAGTAAATTCGTCCCTGTAGCAAAGGACTGTCCAGGAGCCAGCGCAACTTGTAGTTGAGGAAACTGTTGTTGAATTTGACCCTGGGCTAGTCGCAAATCATTGTTATAGTCCCGCTCAAACGATTCCCAAGTGCCCTTCGGCTGCAACTGACACTGGGTTGGCCGATCGACTCCACAGGACTGGGGATCAAAAATGTCGATTACCTGCGGATCACCCGTACTTTGGTTTTGTCCATGGGGATCTAGGAGCACCGTACCAGTCAGGCTAGGACGGGATTGCAAAGCGCGATCGACCAAAGCCAGCGCATCTTTCTCCTGATAACCATCTAGCCGAGTGACTAAGTATCCACCGGTTAGCCGATGTTCAAAGGGATAGTTTTGCCGCCAGTATAGGTTCGGGATCAACAATCCAAAAATCGTTTTACCCGTTAATTGTTGGTATTCCGTATCTCGAAATTCGATGGGAGGAATTTTGTAATCTAGCGCTGCGATCGTGGAATCCAGAGACTGGTTTTGGCGCAGAAAACGTCCTTCAATTTCTCGGTAAGGCACCCCCTTGATGCGCAACGGAACACCCTTCGTCAGCACAACATAGCGAATCTGATCCTGCCAATGCCTCTGGTTCAAAAATTGCCGTAGCGGAGCCTCAACTTTTTGCTGGTAGGTTTTATAGCTAATCGATTCAAAGATCGGCAGGAGGGTGCTGTCAGGCAAATCTAAGGTGAAAAGATGATCCGGAGGAATCCGTCGCCGCTGCAGATAATATTGAGCCACCCTTAAGGACGCGGGACTATTGTGATTCGCCACCACAAGCACCCGATCGACGTCCTGATGACCTACGGTCGGTCGAAGACCATCGACCCAGCCCATGGGAGCCCCCATAGACCGAGAAAGTCCTAACCAGAGCAATCCCAACCCTAAGAAAAGACCTAAAACAGCAGTAATACGCCGAAGATTTATAGCGGACATTCGCATCGCTCATTTGAATCAATTAGCTAGGGCAATCCATCAACAGGCCCACCCCTCAATCCCGGATCAGGAATCCCGGTTGCTTTGAGCCAAGCCGTTACAAAGTCACTGGCTAGGGCTGAGGCATCCAGTGGAATGGTTGTGAGCAAGAAGGTCCAAGCTACACGATCGGCGACCGTCAACGATCGCGCCATCACAATATTAGTCAACCAACTGTTGAGGGATTGCCCCGCCGTCGGGAGTTCCGAGCTTCGTTGGTTCAACCATTGCTGGCTCCAATCGGTTAACCATTGATTAAAGTTGGGACTGCTGGGCTCGATCGGTGGAATCGTTGGGGCTGGAGGCGCTTCTAAAACCAAGGAGCCGATCGTCCCAGCAGGGACAAAGTTATTCTGACGATCGCTCACCTGTTGAGGATTGATGCGAACATTATAGGATCCCGCTGCCGCTGCATTCCATAAGCCGCCCGGAGCAGTAATACGATAGATCGCAGTCACCCGTTGATTGTCAGGACTGGGCACAATACTCACCAGTTGGGCCAACTGGGTAAAGTTATTCGGCCCCGTGACCGTAACATCTTGATCATCGAGCGAACTGAGTGAAACCGTGCTCGCATCCTGATAGGTCACGGCAAAGCTGTAATCCTTAGCTCCTAATTTGATCCCAGAATTCCAGGACAAGGTTGCGATCGGGGCGGTTAGATCGACCTGCAAGGCTCCCAGGGCCACCGCTCCCAGTGAATTGCCGAGAACATCACTTACCTGATTTGCTTGTAAATTAAATTCATAGAGGCCCCGATCGGCTTCATCCCAACTTCCCCCTGGTGCATCCAAACGATAGGTCGCTGACAAAGAAGTTCCATTCCCTTCTGGACTGGTACTGACCAAGGTAGCGGTTCGCAATTCCCCCTGTGGCCCCGTCACAATAATATTGCGATCGCCCAAGGTTTGCCGGCTCACGCCGGTTGCATCTTGATAGTTCACCGTAAACTGATAGGAATTGCTGCCTGCCACCACAGACGCTAGAGCATTCAACTGGACAGTCGGCGGCAAGAAGTCTACTGCAAAGGTGGCCAAAGTTTGGGAAGCAGCAAAGTTTTGATCCAGATCGCTCAAGGCTTTTGGTTGCAGGACGATCGCATAATTACCAGAGTCTGCACTATCCCAGCTTCCTCCCGGTGCTGCAATGCGATAGGTGGCGGTAATGGTTGCCGCATCCCGATCGCTACTAAATGTCAGCAACTGTACCGGGATCGTTGAATTATTGGGGCCGTTAACCTGCAACGCATCGTAAAGAGAAATGCGTTGAACCGCCAAATTGTCCCGATAGGTCACGGCAAAGCGATAGTCGCTCCCTCCACCCACGATCTCGCTTAATGGCTCAATCTGCGCAGTGGGTGGGACAAAATCCACACGAAAGGTTCCCAAGGAGCCAGCCGCAATAAAGTTGCTGTCAATATCGCTAACTTGATTGGATTGCAGGTTGACAAAATATGTTCCTGTATCGGCTGCATCCCACACACCACCCGGTGCCTCTAAACTGTAGGTAGCTGTCAGAATTCCGCCCGTGGCATCTTGACTCAGATTAACAACCTTGGCCGCTTGGGAGTAATTATTCGGCCCCGTGACAACAATGTTGCCATCGCCGATCGTGCTGCGCTTCACCGCAGCTTCATCCCGATAGGTCACCGTAAAGCGATAGTCGCTACCACCACTTTGAGTGATGCTTTTTAAATCAGTAGTCGCCGTGGGAGCGGTCACATCTGGAAGTAATAAGTTAGATTGTGGAATAATCTCCTTAACTTGGCTGTCACTGGCCCAGAGTAGTTGAACAATCGCCCCGCCAAAATTCTCGTAATACTCTAGACGGATATCATACTTTTGGCCTGCGACCAATGTGATTTTGCCTTGATCTTCCGTTAATGCATGATCAACCCAATTATTAATTAATAGCTTCCCATCAACCCACAACCGAATTCCATCATCGGATCTTGTAAAAAAGGTATAGGTTTCCGAGTAGTTAGCAACCACAGAACCTGACCAACGAGCCGAAAAAAGACTATTCTCTAACACTGATGAATCTGGTGAACCTGCGCCCCAATCAAAATTAACGGACGCATCCGATCGTGTTAACTTCAATTGCTCAAAGTTAGACCCCGCATAATACTGTCCAAGTAATCCATTTAGGGGTTGAGGTTCTGCCGCCAAAATTGCCGCACTCGCTGAAACACTCGCTAAAACATTGGCGACCAGTGGGGATACCAACAACGAGCTTTCCACGTCACTACCAGAAAATCCATCCAAAGGACTAGAATTCAAGAAATTTTCACTTGCAGAAAAAATACGATCGCTACTCACCATAATTCAATCTCTTTCAGAATGAATCCCGTTTAATTCGCTCACAACCTGGAGAGACCCCGAACACTGAATTAATCAAAAAATCTATCTCAAGATTGAGGAATGTTTTAGAAAATTATTCAGCAAAGTGTTGTCAACATGATTCATTCCAGAACTTCATTCTAGATAGAATTGACCTATTTAAAATGATTTAAAAAGGTGCTCTAGGTTACTTACGATTGCTGACGATTGCTGATAATTTCCGGGTTCAGTAGCTAACCAATTGAATGCTTTCGATACGTTCTTAGAATACTGTATTTTGAATAAACGCGATCCACTTATATCTTTAAAATATATTTTGCATTTAAATTTGTGGCTCGATCGTTTGTACTGCGATCGTTTGTCCCGCGATCGTTGGCAACTTCACCATCAATGGCACGATCGTGAGCAACTTGATCCCATCTCCTGTGCCGCATCCCCCAATTCAAACGTGAACCTTCCCACCCCATTTCCGCAGAGTAAAATCTTGTACTACAGTCTTGTACCACAAGTTAACCTGAAACCATTTCCTGAAATAGTTTTTGTTAAAACAATAAATATTTTTAAACAACTCATCCAATCCTCTGCCATCGAACGTCCTTGACAAGACAAACATCCCGATCGAGAATTGTGCCCGTCAATGAGGAACAGCCCCATGCAGCCAAACCGACAGAAGCCCAGCCGAGAAGGGAATCGCTACTGGATTGTTCAGGATTCTCTGATTCAGCGTTGTCTAATTCAGAGTTGCCTGATGACGACTGCGCTGCTGGGAACCGCGCCCGCGATCGCCCAAGTTTGTCCCGCCCAATTGGATAACCAAGTTCAATCCACCCTACGACGCATCAACAGTGGCCGCTGGGGCGTCCTTGTCCAAACCCAAGCTCCCACGGGGCAACGGCGGAATCTGGTGAATCTTAATGCCAGCACCCAACTCATTCCTGCCTCCAATGCCAAAATCTTAACCACAGCCGCTGCCCTACAGCGTTTAGGGGCAGACTATCGCATTCAAACCCTTGCCACGGGCAATTCGATCGGCCCGAACCTAGCCACCTTACGAATTATCGGACAGGGCGATCCAAGCCTGACGACCCAGCAGTTATCGGCCCTAGTTAGCCAGCTTCAGCAGAAAGGTATTCGGCAGGTGGAACAACTGATCGGCGATGAAACCTATTTTCAAGGCCCCACGATCAATCCCAATTGGGATGCTGAGGATATCGGGGAAGCTTACGCAGTCGCCGTTAATGCCCTGATGTTAAATCAGAATGCCATTAACCTGACGCTCTTTCCCCAACAGGTGGGTCAGCCCTTGCGCGTCCAGTGGGAAGACGACACCGATCGCCCCGATTGGACATTAGTGAACCGATCGAGAACCGTTGGACGAACCGCCAGCGAATCTGCTAACGCCGATCGCAATGGTTCTCGCATTGTCATTGACGCCGCCCTGCGCATCGGATCAGACCCAGAATTAGTTGGTATTGCCATTCCGAATCCGGGTAACTATTTAGTCCGCAAGTTTCGTAATTTATTAACCCAATCTGGCATTCAAGTGAAAAGTGCCACCTTGGTTCAACGCAAGGTGGCACCTCCCGGTGAAATCCCCTTGGCCAGCGTATCTTCTCCACCCCTATCAGAGCTACTCTACGAAACCAATCAAGAAAGCAATAATACCTACGCTGAAGCACTTCTAAAAACGCTAGGAAAACAGAACAATTCCAGTTCTGGAAATACAATCCAGGATGGAGTTTCTGTTCTAAAGACAACGCTAACGACGTTAGGCGTCAATGCTAATCGCTATAACCTAGTAGATGGCTCAGGATTATCTAGGGGAAATCGAGTCAGTCCCGAAGCTTTGGTACAAACCTTACAGGCGATCGCTCAGTTACCCACAGCAGATCTTTACAAACGATCTCTGCCCATTGCAGGGATGAGTGGCACCCTGAAAAATCGGTTCCGGGGAACATCCGCCCAGGGAATCGTTTTCGCGAAAACCGGAACGATCTCTGGCGCAGTTTCTCTTTCAGGCTATATCACGCCCAAAAACTATTCGCCCCTGGTTTTCAGCATCCTCATCAATTCATCCACTGCACCTTCTACGGTTCGTCAAGCGATCGATGAAGTTGTGGTGACCTTGACCCAGCTTACCGACTGCAACCCTCGGTAGACCAATTCGGTAGCCCCAAAGTCACTGACGATCACCCCCCCGATCGTCTCACCCTTGGCTTAAATTCCCCCTAATTGCCGCATCGCCTGATCCGTCGTTAAAAAGAAGTGATCCCGTCCCACATAGTCCACAAAGCCCACTTTCTCTAGCTTATCCATCACAGGGCCTTTCACATCAGACATATAGAATTGAATCCCCGCTTGCTTCCATTCCGCAACCAGATTTTCCAAAACCTCCAATGCACTTGCATCAATTAGATTAATCGCACTACAAACGAGTAACACGGTGTTGACAGTGGGTCGATCGGCGATCGTCTTGAGCAGAAAATCTTCTAAAAACCGGGCATTGGCAAAATACAAACTGGCATCCATGCGCACCGCTAAAACCGTTGAACAGGTGGTGACCGGATGGCGCAGCACGTTACGAAAGTGCTCCGTTTGTCCCAAGCGACCGACGATCGCGATGTGGGGGCGGCTGGTGCGCCAGAGATGCAAGGCCAATGCCACCAACGCCCCAAAAACCACGCCTTTTTCCACCCCAACGCCTAGAACGGCAGTAAAGGTGATCAACCAAGCGATCGCGTCAGCTTTGTCATAGCTCCACATACGACGCAGGGTCGCAAAATCCACCAGCTTGTAGACCGCCATAATGATAATGGCAGCTAAACAGGTTTGCGGTAGAAAATAAAACAATGAAGTGAGAAACATGACCGTGATCGTGACAAAAATCGCTGTCAGGATCGAGGCTAATCCCGTATTCGCACCCGCTGAGAAATTTACAACCGATCGACTGAGTCCCCCCGTCACTGGATAGCCTCCCGCCAAGGCCGCCCCCCAATTGGCCATTCCCAAGGCAATCAATTCCTGGTTCGCATCCACTTTTTCTCGGCGTTTGCTAGCCAACGCTTGGGCACTGCCAAACCCTTCCATATAGGCCACTAGACTAATCATGAGTGCCACAGGCAGGAGGGTTTGCAAACTCGATCCGGATACGATCGGCCATTGGAGACTGGGTAAACCCGCTGGAATTTCACCCACCACTTTAATTCCCAGGGTTTGATCTAAGCGAAACGCCCAAACAACGATCGTGCCTAAAACGACAACCAGTAAGGGGGCTCCCTTCGATAACGGTAAAATAGTTTGGTCATGCCAGCCCCGTCGTTTCAGTTGCTTGACTAACGGATTACCGCAATACAACAGGATAGCCAAACTCGCCAGTCCCAATCCCAACGTACTCCAGTTCACTTGATGGAGTTTTCCAATCAATAGATGCAATAACTCTACAAAGGTTTCTGTATGGGGAATTTTGAGTCCCAATAAATGTTTGACTTGGCTCAACCCAATAATCAGCGCTGCACCACTAATAAATCCAGAAATCACCGATCGACTCAGGAAATTGACTAAAAAGCCTAAGCGAAATACCCCCAGTAACAGTTCGATCGCACCTACCAGAAACGCTAACAGCGTCGCTAACAACAGATAATCAGCACTACCTTGGGGAGCCAGTTTACTAATAGCAGTCGCAACCATCAGGGAATCGACTGCCACAGGCCCCACTGCCAACATAGGACTCGTTCCAAACAATGGATAGAGCATTGGAGGCAAAAGGCTGGCATACAGACCGATGTGGGGCGGTAAACCAGCCAATAACGCATAGGCCATGCTTTGGGGCACTAACAAACTCGTGACAACGATACCTGCTGTCAAATCTCCCACCAAATCCTGCCGACGATAGCGCGGCAACCAGTTGAGGACTGGCAAGTACTGTCGGAATACGGGGTGTTGTAAGAGACCCGGTCGCAATAAGCCCTGTTTCACTTTCATAGTGTCGAATCGTTACCCAACCGTTGCCACTTGCCCACAGGCTTGATTGGCAGGGACAGCTTCCATGATCTTTTTCGGATCGGGAAGATTAAGGTTCTTCATGAATTCAATGAACGTTTCTCGGGTACGCCCTACAAAGCGAGGATTCCACTGCTTTTCTTCACCGATCGTGGATACCGAATGACCGCGATAGTCATGGCCAGGATACACCAACGTACTCTCTGGCAACGTAAACAACCGCTGGGTTACGGAGTCATAAAGGGCACCTGCATTCCCGCTTTGAAAATCCGTACGCCCACAGCCCCGAATAAAAAGGGCATCACCCGTTAATACGTGAGTACCATTAACTAGATAAGCCATATGACTATCGGTATGGCCCAGAGTGGCGATCGCTTGAATCTGCACATCTCCCACGGCCAGCCTTTCACCATCCTGAATTTCCCGGTTAGCACAAGCCACTTCCGCATGCTCAGGAACAATCCCTTCGCAGCCTGTGAGTTCCCGTAGTTTGCCGGTTCCCGTAATGTGATCGGCATGGACATGGGTTTCTAGGCAATATTTCAACGTCAAACCCAATTCATTCAGCAGTTTGAGATCCCGTTCCACTTGTTCTAACACAGAATCCACTAGAACGGCTTCCTTCGTGTTGGGATCAGCAATTAGATAAGTATAGGTCCAAGTTTCTTGATCGAAGAGTTGACGGAATAGCATTTTTTCTCCTTGATAATTTGGTGATGAGATCGATGACAGACAAACCTTTGAAGCGCTCATCATTCTTGGAGAAACCTGACCACTCGCTCATAACGCAGTTATTGGGGTTAAACTAGCCGTTTTTTTAACGTAGTTGTCGGAGAGTCGTTAGATGTTGCAATTGCTGACTCTGTTGCTCCATTTGAATAGAGAGCGCATCACACACAAGATCACAAAGCTCAAATAGAAACGGGTTTGCAATGCTGTAGTAAACACAAACGCCTTGTTGTTCTCGGGCAACAATTCCAGCCTGAGTCAGCATTTTGAGGTGCTTTGAGACATTAGCTTGTCCCAACCCCGTTTCTTCAATAATTTCAGTAACGTTTTTAGATCCCTGTTTCAAACTACAGACAATCTGTAAGCGACTCACTTCAGAGAGAACCTTAAAGAACTCTGCCATTAACCCCAAGGCCACCGGCGACAGCTTTGAAATGCCACAGTCATCAGAAGCGATAACACCTGTAGTGACAACATCTGTAGTCACAGGAATAGAGGGCACAGATTGAATTAACGGTTGTACGATCGCTTTACGAGGCATAGCAGTTCAGGGATACAAAGAAATACGAAGGAGTTAAGATGAGCCGGAAAGTCAAGTTAGTCGTAACTGATGACCATTACCCCATTGGTTTAACTCGATTGGTTAAACCGTGTTTTTGAACCCTATTTCAACGGTTCCTTGGACTGTTTTTTAGACTGTTTTTTGGGGCTAGGTACTAATTGAACTAGTTGCCGACTTCACTATATTACCAAATAGTATTGCTTTAGTCACCTCCTTTATCTATTTTTCTACCCGGTTTTTCTGCCAAGCTAGCTAGTCAACTTTTTCCATTGGGAGTCGCTTGTGATTTATCACGATCGGGTAAGTAGTCCGCGATCGTCCCCAACCACCGATAAGCAAAAGAACCTACTATAAAACTCAGCATAAACAAGATGGGATTCCAACTTCCCAAAACCCAAGCGGTCATTCCTGGCCCTGGACAATACCCAGCAATTCCCCAACCCACACCGAAAATGGCAGCCCCTAGAACTAGCGGCAGATCAATCTCTCGTGTTGTAGGCAAATAGAACTTTTCAGAGAACCAAGGATGGGGAAGTCGCAAAACAAAGCGAAAGGCAACGATCGTAACACCTACCGCTCCTCCCAATACAAAGAGCAATGTAGGATCCCACTGACCTGCAATATCAAGAAATCCCAACACTCGATTACGATCGATCATCTGCGACAGTCCCAATCCTAACCCGAAGAGAATTCCCGCGATCAATGCAATCCCATTTTGTTTCACAATGCGTCTCCGTTGGCGTCGTTGAAGGATGTTCATGGCTTAATTCACACTGCTAGAAGAGTCATAAAACTAGCTAAACAATAAAATGTTTCAGTACGCTAGATTCACTAGATTGATTAGTGCACGAGATGTCGAAGAATAAACACTGTAATAAAAGCAGTGGTTAAAAAAGTTAAGACGGCTACAAGCGATCGTCCTGACAGTCGTCCTAAACCACAGACTCCGTGACCACTGGTACAACCACTTCCCATGCGAGTTCCAAAGCCAACTAACAAGCCCCCAATTCCCATCGCCCAAGGCGCAAAGGGAGAAGTTGGTGTCGGATGAGTCGCCAATCCATACTCATAAATTGCACCACCAAGCAGCATTCCCAACAGAAATAGCGATCGCCAAGCCTCCTTCTGGGTAAATTCGATCGCGCCATTCACAATGCCACTAATCCCAGCAATGCGCCCATTGAAGGCCAGCAAAATCGTACTGCTGGCCCCAATCAATAAACCACCTAACAACGCCGTTATCCAGTTAAATTCTGCCATCATGATCATCATTCAAGATTCCAAGCCACTGTCTAGCTTTCCAAGCAATTGATCAACCCAGAGTCCTCTGTCGTGATCAACTCAGCTCAATCCATCTCAGGTCGCAGGAGTAAGCCTTTTTGCCCCTTTAGGATTGATCTACTCTATGTAATAACATAAAAAATTTGCTTTTACAACTATTTAGTTATACTATCAATCAGTAGGATTTCAGAGTTAAGGTATATCCACCCTAATTAGGAACTCGTTAAGGAATAACATTCCTGATTCGGTCACCCACCGCCTTGTCCACCCACCGAACCACTTAGGATTTGATTTGGACGCTATTCCCTAAGGACGGAAGCAACCAAGAGGATCCCTCCGCTACGAAAACTTCTCAAATCCTACCGATCTTGTGTTTTCTATTTTTTAGAATTTAGGAGTTGATATGTCGAGTAATGTAGGTACGGTAGATCGTTTAGTTCGTCTACTGTTTGCGAGCATTTTGCTCTATTTAGGTTTGATTGTTTATTCAAGCTCTCTCCTTGGGATTGCTTTTGACATCGCCGCCGCAATTCTGGGTTTAACTGGACTTTTCGGGTTCTGTGGCCTGTATGCCTTACTGGGAATGAATACCTGCCAACGACCTAATTCCAATTAGTGTCTATCTGGTACCCGAGAACCAGAGACTCTAATTGGATTCAACCGAATCCACAACAGACTATGACAACACTGGGATGGTTAATTGCCATCCTTATGTTTTTCTAGGAGTTTACGCCCCATGAATCCCGATCTTTACCTCAACGAACCGTCTTTGTCGCGTCGTCAGTTTCTCAACTTCCTCACGGGAGCTGTTGTTGCCAGCACAATCGGTGCAGCATTATCCCCTGCGGCACAATTTTTTGTGCCCCCGAAGGAAACCAGTGCCAATGGAGGAACGTTAGCAAGAGATATTCTTGGCAATCCTATTCCAGCGAGTCAGATTTTGGCGGAGGCTCCCGGTACCCGTGCTTTAATTGCAGGACTCGCTGGGGAACCGACCTATCTTACGGTACGGGAGGATGGCACGATCGATCCTCAGGGAATTGTGAACAATTGCACCCATTTAGGCTGTACATTTCCCTGGAATGGAATGGAGCAACAGTTTCAATGTCCTTGCCATGGCTCTCGGTATGATGAAACGGGGCAGGTATTGCGGGGACCAGCCGATCGTCCGCTCAAGCTGGTTCATGTGATTGTCCAAGACAATGCGATTTGGCTACTCCCTTGGACGGAAACGGATCCCAGAACCCAAAAACGGCCCTGGTGGGTTTAATGGATAGCGTAGCATTACCAAGTGCCAATCCCTAAAAGAGTTTCAGGCATTTTCGAACTTGACTACTAAACAGCCCAACCAAGCGATCGGGACACTTTTCTTCTCTTTTTAGTCTAAACTCCAGTTCCTAGCAAGTTCCTTAATCCTGGCTCACATTGGATATTTCGTCACCTGATTCCAGGAATTTGCATGCCGCGATCGTCACCGTTACACGATCGTCACCATTACTATGATCAACAAAAAATCTCTCATTTTCAAGAGAAATCTTCATGTTTCTTTTTGTATCCTCACAAGTTCCTCAAATTGTTTTCCTATCTTATAAGTGAAGCTTCAATCAGGCCATTCACTAACCTGGTTCTAACTTCACTCTCAATCCATCGTCTATAGGGAGGAAACTTTATGTCGTCTCTTATTCGTTGGCAACCTCTGAGAGAAATCCAAGCCCTCCGGCAACAAGTGGATCATCTCTTTGATACGTTGGTTCATGGTGAACCGCTGACGGATCTACTGCCTAAAGTGGGAGATATGACCTGGACTCCAGCGATCGAATTGCAAGAAACGGAGACGGCCATTCTTTTGAAAGCAGAAGTCCCAGGAATCCCCGTTGAAGAATTGAACGTAGAAGTCGGAGAAAATACGGTAACGATCTCTGGCGAACATCGTGAGGAGTCGAAAGCAGAAGAAAAAGGAATGGTGCGGTCTGAACTGCGCTACGGCAAGTTCTATCGCATGGTACCATTGCCCGCTGCAGTCAAGAATGAAGCAGTGAAAGCGGAATTCAAAGATGGCATGTTGATGTTGACGATGCCGAAGGTTGAAGCCAGCCGTCGCAATGTCGTCAAAGTCGATTTGGGGCTGCAGGAAAAAATGCGAGAAGCCGTCACGGAGGATCGCCTCAAAGCTGAACAGCGGGAGGAAACGGTACATCGTCGGGCGGCAGAAGCTATGGCTCAACCCAATGGGGGCCAAATGACCGAAGAAGCTCGGGAAGCTGTGGTGGGCGATCGGCAAAAGGAAACCCACCTAGAAGAAACCACTCACCGTCGCGCTGCCGATAGCATTGGAGCCCCAGTCTGATTCCTAGGGCATCCCTGCGGAGATCTAAGCGTCAAATTGAGGATGGGATGAATTGAAGGTGTGAGGAAACCGTCGATCGTTGAGGAGCATATTACAAAGTCAGGTCAATTTGGGGAGAAGGAGGGCAAGATGAGACTCCAGCAACCATCACCCAGTCAAAAACCGTTTTTGGTGCGGGATAGCTTTTTCAATTCTGCCCTTTTACTCCTCTTGGCCTTGGGAGCAACATGGTGGCTCGGTACTCTGTTGACGTCACCCTCCATGCTGCAACCCGATCCCCTCCCTCAAGAACTGGCACTACCCCATCCAGCGCTCCTGGGTTCTCCCAAAGCCTATTGGCTAAAAGGAGAGGGCGATCGTCTCCAGTTAGTGGCGCAAACGGTTCCGGTTTCGTCCAAGGCGTCTACGACGCAACAGTTGACAGAAAGTCTGCAACAAGTGCTTCGATCGCCGCCTAATCCCGGAGTCAGTACCACCATTCCCCCAGGAACCCGCCTCTTGGCCCTGACGATCGAACCCAATGGCATTCACGTTAATTTATCCCGTGAATTTGCCCAAGGGGGCGGCAGCAGTAGTTTGATTCATCGGGTCGCGCAGATACTCTACACCGTCACCAGCGTTGACCCCCGTGCGAAGGTTTATCTGGCCGTGGAAGGTCAAGTACTGGATGAGGCCCATCCATTGGGCGGTGAAGGATTAGTGCTAGACGCCCCGTTAACTCGACAGCAATTTGTTCACGAATTTTCCTTGCAATAGGTTTGGTATGGATGGGGGTGTTGCCCATGTTTATTTTCAATCAATTCTTGGATCTGCGGCGTTCCCTATGGTGGGAATATCTCTGCCAACCGTTATTTAGCTCAACGGAAGGCGTGGTATGGCATCCCAAGCGGTTTATGGCAACACGACGGTTGCAGTTTTTAGAACGGTGTTGGCAGTATCAAATCACCCAACATTTAGAAAGTTGTTGGCAGCAATCCATGACCTCATTGCAATCGTAAATCTGAGCAGCGATCGCAATGAAAGATTCCAACGTTCAGGATTAGCGGATCAGAATCATTTTCAGTTTGTTTGAGGAGGTCTTCGTATGACTAGGACATTCCGGAAAGTAATGGTAGTGAGCAAACGTAATAGCCAGAAAGTAATGCGTTTCATTGGCAAAGCAGTCACTCGGATTTTTGGGCCAAGTGATGATGATTACCCAGCAACCGGCGTCCAGCCTTTTTCTGGAGAGTCAGCCAAAGGTCATTCATGATCGATGAAACTGGTGAAATAGGATTAGGACTAGTGCTGACACCTAACAGTTTGGACGATGGATAACTTTTGTTAATTTCCCCTAAACCTGTTACAGGTGGGGGAAATTTCTCACTGCAAGTAGATTTGATGCCTTGTGGCTGTAAGTTTGATAGTAAGTTCGACAGTAGGGATGATGAGTGACACCTGGGCTCCTAAGCCGATCAATAAACAATAGATCAGGGTTAGGATTAATGCCGATTTTGGATTACAAGGAACGTTTAGATTGCAAGGAACGTGTGAATTTTACGTGACATTCAGATAATAGATCGAGTAGACGATCGTGATCAATGTGAGAATGATTTTGAGAATGGAAAGGAGGTGGCTCTATGACAAAAATGTTAGTTAACTTAACAACCCCTGTGGTACTGGCTGAAATTGAGGAAGTTCTCTCCAACTATCCAGATTATCCCTATCACAAGGTGTTTGCTAATCCTGATATGCGCCAAGAATTGGTAGCCTATGTACTGACGCGGGTACAGAGCATTTATTCAACCTGTGATGCAGATCAACCAGACGAGCAATCAGGCGTTACCAGCGGGCGAAGTTGTTCAGTTCAAGCCGAAGCATCCATTCCGATGCTGATCCACGAAGGGATTCTAGAATTGCTCAAAGAATTTAGTGATCCCGCCCAAATTCCGGAGGAATGTGATGCAGACTTAGCACCATCCCACTGGTTTGGCTAGGGATGAAAAGGTTAGAAGAGATGGCTGGAACGTTAATAGGTGAGCCGATCTCATGGACATCACCAGCATCCAACCTTCCCAAGGTAAGCTAGCTAAGAATCTTAGCTAGCTTATTTTTGTATCTAACGGCAAATCCACTATTCCACAGCCTCCAAAGACTTGCCGGAATTGATCCAGAACTGTGATGGTCGTTACGTTATCTGGTGAATTATTAATGCTACCTGTATTAATAGCTAAGTCAAGGAATTTAGAGCGTATAGTATTTCTCTAGAGAGCATCTCTATGACAGATTATCTGTTGGGTTTGCATTAAGGAATATATCACCCATGCCGTTTCATCCTCCAGTTTGGACTATCACCCCAGATGAGGTGTATCAGGTTTCCCAAAGTTCGCCGCGAGGCTTGACGGAAGCCGAAGCGATCGCCCGCTTACGACAGTATGGGTTTAATGAACTTCCAGAACCGGCCCAACGTCCTCTAATCCTACGATTTACTGACCAACTCACTCACTTTATGGCATTGCTATTGTGGGTAGCAGGCATTTTGGCCTTTGTATCTGGCACCCCAGAACTAGGCTGGGCCATTTGGGCTGTAATTTGGATTAATGCGCTGTTTAGTTTTTGGCAGGAGTTTCAAGCAGAGAAAGCCCTTGCAGCCCTCAAACAAGTGCTGCCTGCCCAAGTGAAAGTCTATCGGGATGGCCTATTAAGAATCATCCCTGCCCGAGAATTAGTACCGGGAGATGTCATGCAGTTGGAGGAGGGCGATCGCATTTCCGCCGATGCCCGATTAGTAGAGGCCCAATCGCTCTATATGGATATGTCGGTACTGACGGGGGAATCCATGCCCGTCCCCCGCAATCGGCAACCCGTGGCCGCCGAAAAAATGCGGGCTTCGGACGCACCAAACTTAGTGTTTGCAGGAGCAACCGTGGCCTCAGGGCGGGGCCTAAGTGTCGTCTATGCCACAGGAACCCATACCGAGTTTGGCCAAGTGGCCCACTTAACAGCCAATATCAAACGGGAACCCAGTACCCTGGAAGTGCAAATTACCCAAGTCGTCCATGTGATTACCACGATCGCACTCAGCATGGGTGTGATCGTTTTTTTACTCACCAAATTACTGGTCGGCATGGACTTAAAGGAAAGTTTCGTTTTTGCGATCGGGATCATTGTTGCTTTTGTACCAGAGGGATTACTACCTACGGTGAGTTTGGCACTGGCGATCGGAGTGCAGCGCATGGCCAAAAAGAATGCACTCGTGCGACGGCTATCAGCGGTGGAAACTCTGAGCGCAACAACGATGATTTGCACAGATAAAACCGGAACCTTAACCAAAAATGAAATGACTGTGCGCCATCTTTGGATGTTTCAAACCCATGGGCCAGGAGACATTGAAGTCACGGGATCGGGATACGACCCAACAACAGGGCGCATAGAAATTGAAGATGGGCGGGTGCGATCGCAGGTGATGCAGCTCATTGCTGGAGCTGCTCTCTGTTGTAATGCCCAAGTGCGTTGTCAGCCCGGTTCTAGCCAATGGCAAGCGGTAGGCGATCCCACAGAGGCAGCACTAGTAACCTTAGGACGCAAGGCTGCTTTGGATTTAGAGCAGTTACAACAAACCCTACCACGACGGCGGGAAGTTCCCTTTGATTCCATTCGGCGCATGATGACGGTGTTATTGGATGTGACCCAAGATGATAGTCTCTGGAGATCGTCAAAAACTCATCTAGCCGTGACAAAAGGTGCCCCTTTAGACGTTTTGCAGCATTGCCATCACGTGCTACGGGACAATCACTACGCAACGCTGACGCCAGACATTCAGGCGCAAATTATGGCGGAAAACGATCGCTTAGCTAGTCGGGGATATCGGGTCTTGGGGGTAGCTATCCGGGAAGGGGATCAGCGCTTGGAAACCTGTGCTCCTGAAGCCTTGGAACAGCAATTGACTTTTATCGGCTTAGTCGCTATGTTTGATCCGCCTCGTCCAGAAGTGGCCGATGCGATCGCCCAATGCCGTCAAGCGGGGATTCAGGTGACAATGGTGACGGGGGATTACGGCCTGACCGCAGAAGCGATCGCCCGTCGAATCGGGTTAATGGATGGCAAGCGACGAGTCATTACGGGAGAACAGTTAAATCATCTATCTAATGCTCAACTGAAACAGATTCTCCATCGCTGGACAGAGGGTTTAGTCTTCGCTCGGATGGCACCAGAACAAAAGCTGCGGTTAGTACAAACCTATAAAGAATTGGGACACATTGTAGCGGTTACCGGAGATGGGGTAAATGATGCTCCAGCTCTACGATCGGCTCATATTGGGATTGCCATGGGATTGAATGGAACCGATGTCGCAAGGGAAGCCGCAGATATTGTACTGATCGATGATAATTTTGCCACGATCGTCAGCGCGATCGAACAAGGTCGATCGGTCTACCAAAACATTCGAAAATTCATGACCTATATCCTGTCCTCCAACGTGGCAGAGTTTTTACCCTTCCTCGCCATGGTATTGTTCAAGATTCCCCCAGCTTTAGTCATTTTGCAAATCCTGGCAATTGATTTAGGAACAGATATGGTACCTGCCCTAGCCTTAGGCGCAGAAAAACCAGAAGTAGGCACCATGCAACAGCCACCCCGCAATAAACTGAAACCCCTGTTAGATAAATCCCTGATGCTCCGCGCCTATTGTTTTTTGGGGCTGATTGAAGGTTTGCTGGGCATGACTGGCTTTTTTCTTGTCTGGTTGGCCCATGGCTACGGATTAAACGCGTTGCAGGCCGCAACGCCTAGCATTTTAGCCCGATCGGCGGATGCATCGGTTCTCGCAATCTATCACCAAGCCACTACCCTGATGTTAGCGGCGATCGTCGCAGGACAGGATGGTAACGTTTTTGCCTGTCGATCGGAACGGATTTCTATTTTCCGGTTAGGCTTTTTTAGCAATCCATTAATTTGGATTGGCCTTGCAGTTGAATGGATGATTATTCTATCCGTTATCTACTTCACACCATTACAAATCATTTTCTCAACCAACCCTTTTCAATCCCATTACTGGTTCTTACTGCTACTGTGTCCAGTGATAATTTTATTAGCAGATGAGCTTCGTAAAGTAATCAAGCGACGGCATTCTCATTCATCTTCTCTATTGTTGAAGAAGTTATCATGATTTACCTCCCTATTATTGGACTTTTGTTTATTCTGTTGCTGTTGCTACTACCCATTCTGTGGTTTACTGTGACTCTAGAGGTCGTACAGATTGCAGCGGTGAAGCTGGGATTTTCGCCGATGGTCGGTGGGTTGATGTTAGTACTGGTGATTCTGGGCAGTACGATTAACATCCCTCTCTACAAAACAGAATCCAAGGTGGATTTACTTGAGGATTGGATTTTTTTCCACCAGAGACAGTATTGGGGGATTCCCTTTCACCGGGTGCCTCAAATAACGATCGTGGCGTTGAATGTGGGGGGCTGTGTATTACCCAGTTTGTTAGCCCTGTATCAATTCCATCAAGCTCCTGCTGGGCCAATTTTACTAGTGACCGCGATCGTCACGATCGTCAGCTACTATGCCGCTCACATTGTGCCGGGGATTGGCATTCAGATGAATCCCTTACTCGCTCCGATTACAGCGGCACTCTCTGCCATCGCCCTAGGGCAACCCCATACCCCCGCGATCGCCTTTGCAGGCGGTATTTTAGGCGTCCTCATTGGAGCAGATTTATTACACCTTAAAGACATTGAAAGCATGAGTTCAGGCATTTTAAGTATCGGTGGAGCGGGTGTATTCGATGGCATTCTACTCTGTGGTCTATTCTCTGTACTTTTAGCGTAGAGTTAGCTGGATTAATACGGCTGGATTCAATGCAGTTTACGGCTTGGCAGGGTCAGCACAAAGGCGGTTTGACCCGGTACCACCGTCTCTAGTTGTAAATCCCCGCCATGGGCACGGGCAATTTCCCGCGCGAGGCTCAGCCCCAACCCCGTTCCTTCAATTTTGCGGGTACGGGCTGGGTCACCCCGATGGAAGCGATCGAAAATATGTTGACGATCGTAGGCTGGCAAATCCCTGGAGGCGTTGCGAACCGTGACGCTAATCTGGTTTACCTTTAACTGTGCCTGAATTTCGATCCAACCATTCGGCAGATTGTACTTCATCGCGTTACTAAAGAGATTTTGTAACACCTGGGTCAGTAAGTCCCGATCGCCCCAGACGGCTAAAGCTGCTGCAATATCGGTTTTAATTGTCAATTCTGGTGCTAACAGATCAAAGTCCTCCAGCATTTCCAGCAGCATTGCCGATAGATTCACTTCAGTATTAAACAGGCGCATCTGTCCCGCATCCGCCAGTGATAACAACAGCAGTTTCCGCACAATGCTACTGAGGCGACGCACTTCATCTAGCAAATTTCCTAACTGTTGTTGCAGGGGAGATCCCGTTTCTGCCTGTTGAAGCGCTTGTTCTAATTCACCTTGTAAAATCGTCAGCGGCGTTTTTAATTCATGGGCCGCATCCGCACTGAACCGGGACGCTTGCTTAAAGCTCTGCTCCAACCGTTCCAGCATTTGGTTAAACACCTGAATCAGTTCGACAAATTCCCGATCGATGCCCCGATCGGAGACTCGTTGATCCAATCCTTTGCTGGATACTTTTTGAATCACATGGGTGAGTTGCTGAATGGGTTGTAGGGCTTGGGCAGAGAGCAACCAGGCTCCCCCAGCAACTAATAGCAAAACAGCGGGAATAGCAATCACAAAAATATTACGAATTACCGCCATTTCCTGATCAATGCTTTGCAGACTCACCGCGATCGCAATTTGCGTTTGGGGAAAGCTAGCGGCACCGATGCGCCAAGCCCCTTGGGTTCTGTAGAGAATGGCGATCGGAGGCGGTTCTGGGGGCGGACGATCGGGCCGAAAATCTGGGCGCGTATCTAGGCGCGTATCTGGACGCGCATCTGGGCGAAAATTAGGCCGAGCATTATTCGGAGGTAACTCATTCCCATTGGGTGGAGACAACGGCAGCCGAGGCAGATTAGCGCTATTACGGTTAGGCGTAGGCCGAGGCGGAAAGGCGATAAATTGCCCTAGCTGCGGGGCCCAATCCGGGGATTGATGCATCACCGTTCCCGCCCCATCCCGCACCAACAAGCCAACTTGGGTATTGGCACTCACCCCCAATTCCCGATGGAGAAAGGCTTCTACGCTTTGCCAACGGTTTTCCGATCGCGGTATTCCGGCTCGTTTCAGGGCATTGGCTAAACTGCTATCTAAACGACTCACTTTTGCGTCGTAAATGAGCTTCCAGGATAATCCCGCAAACCCCACCAACGTTAGCCCCGCCAACAATGTTGAAAACAACGTCAGACGCAGTTGAAAGGAATGCATTTTCATAGCGATCCGTGGGATTGGCCTGAGGATGGCCCGTCGGGCTGACGAAACCGATAGCCCACACCTCGCACGCTTTCTAGCCAGCCTGCGCCCCCGATCGGATCAAGTTTTTTACGAATGCGTTGAATGCAAACATCCACAACATTGGTATTGGGATTGAAGTCGTATCCCCACACATGTTCTAAAATTTGGGTTCGCGTCAGTACCCGTCCCGGCGATCGCATGAGATATTCCAATAAATTAAATTCGCGGCTGGTCAGTTCCACAATGTGTTGGTTGCAAGTGACTTCGCGGGTGATGCGATCGAGCTTGAGCGGCCCCACGGCTAGGAGATTCTGGCGATCGCCATGGCTACGGCGCACAACGGCATGGATGCGGGCCACTAGCTCCTCAACAAAAAACGGTTTCGCAATATAATCATCTGCGCCCAAATTCAACCCTTCCAAGCGATCGTCCAACTCATTCCGTGCCGTTAACAGAATTACTGGAACGTTGCGCCCCGCCCGCCGCAGACTTTTCAAAATCGCCAACCCATCCTTTCCCGGCACCATGATGTCCAGCAAAATCACATCGTATTCATTTTCTAATGCTCGGAAATTCCCATCATCACCGTTGTCGCAATAGTCCACCACAAAGCCCTGTTCCTTCAGGCCCGCCTGCACAAAATCAGCAATTCGCGCTTCGTCTTCGATAAAAAGAATATTCACGGTGGTTAGGAGATCGAGAAATTTAAGCAAAAATAGTTACACCCAATTGATCGATCAATACTACAGATTCGATCCCCCCTAGCGCCCACGCTACACGCCGCTGACGCTAGAAATAAGGGAGAATTTGGTCAAATTATGTCAAAGTCCCCCTTATCAAGGGGGATTTAGGGGGATCGTTATCTGTTGCAATCACAAACCAATCTAGTATTAGTTTCCATTCTACGCAGTTCCCCAGGTTGAAAAATTACAAAACTGTAATTTACAGCCCGTAGGAATTGTTATTTTGATTGGGCTTAATACAGAGTAGAGCAACGGAAGCGAGGTCAATCCTTGCAGTTCCCGCGCCATTTTACTGAACTTTCTCAATCTTGTAGGACATTGGATATGCGTCAACCTCAACGTTTGGCTTTGGTGGTGATTCCTGTACTGTTAGGTGCTGTGGGCTGTGTTAGTTTGGCCTCCAGCAGTTTGGCTCGGCCTGCTAACGGTCATTCCGCCAACGGCAACGCGATCGCCCAAAATCAAAATTCCGGCCAACCCGGCAATCCCGCCAACGGCCAACGGCGACAACCCCCACGCATTAACTTTGCCGCTGCCGCCGCCAAGCTAGGCATTACCGAAGCGCAATTGAAGGCAGCTCTGGGAGTTCCGGCTAATCCTCCTGGCGCAAACGGTCAACCCAATGGTCAAGCAAACGGTCAACCCAACGGCCAGAATGGGCCTATGGCACAGAATGGGCAAGGCCAAAAACGCCCCCCGAAACTGGATATCAAGGGTGCCGCTGCCAAATTGGGGATTTCGGAACAGAAGTTAGTCAACGCCCTGGGATTGCCGCCCCACCCGCCCCGGCCTGATCTGAAGGCTGCCGCCGCCAAATTAGGCGTCACGGAAGCGCAACTGAAAGCAGCCCTAGGCATTCCAGCCAATCCCCCCAGCGAACCGCCCAACGGCCAACCCGGACAACGCCCTCCTCGCCCTGACCTGAAGGCAGCAGCAGCCAAATTAGGCGTCACGGAGCAGCAATTGATTGATGCATTAGGGATTCCGCCCCGTCCCCCCGAAGGCCAAGGCCCGAATCAGGGAATGCCACCTGCGCCTGGTCAATCCTCTTAAGTAGGGGCGAATCATCAGGGTGCTAGTTATTTGACTGACAAGCCTTGGGGATTGGTAAAACCGCAATCCCCTGGATGTCACGATCGCCGTCCAGAATCGGAATCTTTCTTCACCCAACTCCCTCAAATCACCCATCACCCGTCGCTAGTCGTGTTTCTCCTAAATTAGACAATGAATCATGAAACCCAAGCCCTGGATGTTTAAAAAACGGTTCAGCCGTCGCCAAGCCCTCGCGATCGGGCGATCGATCAGTACAATGTTCCTCGTGGGCTGTGTAACCAACCGTGCCGAGTCCCGCCCCTCACCGTCACAAGTCGCTCCTCTAGCTGCTAGCAATTTCACTCGGGGGCTACCGGGCTGTATCGCACGCCCCACCCAGACCGAAGGCCCCTACTTTGTTGATGAAAAACTCAAGCGATCGGATATTCGCAGCAATACGAGTGATCAAACAATTCGTTCGGGAATTCCTTTAGCGTTGCAGTTTAGAGTTTCTCAAATCACCCCCGATCGCTGTCAACCGATTGCGGGAGCGATGGTCGATATTTGGCATTGTGATGCCGCTGGTATTTACTCTGATGTTCAGGATCGTAGTTTTAGTACGATCGGTCAAAACTTTCTGCGCGGCTATCAACTCACTAACGATGAGGGTTTAGCACAATTTATCACGATCTATCCCGGCTGGTATCCCGGCAGAACGGTACATATCCATTTCAAAATTCGTTTGACTGAGCGTTCCGGTCAAAATTATGAATTTACCTCCCAACTCTATTTTGATGATGCAGTGACCGATCGTGTCCACAGCCAATCTCCCTACCGCAGCAAAGGCCAACGATCGACCCACAATGCAAACGACGGCATTTACCAAGAGGGGGGCGAGCAACTGTTATTGACCCTCAACCCATCTGGACAAGGATACACCGCTATTTTTGAGATTGGCTTGCAATTGGAGATCTGACTGCAACCCGATCCAGCGTCTAATTCGCGATCGGTTCTAGCCGAATTAATCGCCCATTCGATGCATCGGTTAACACATACAACCATCCATCCGGCCCTTGGCGCACATCCCGCACCCGCTGACCAATGGGAATATGTTGTTGGTTCACCACCGTCCCCTGATCATCCAATTGAATCTGTCGAATATCCTGGGACACTAAACCTCCAGCAAACAAATGCCCCTGCCAAGCGGGAACACGATCGCCGCGATAGACCGTCAGTCCGGACGGCGCGATCGCTGGAGTCCACACTAATTTTGGATCAACCATACCCGGTCGCGATCGCTCCTGCGAAATTTCTCCCCCAGCATATTCACGACTGTAGGTAACCAAGGGCCAACCATAATTCTGTCCTGACTCAATCCGGTTCAGTTCATCGCCACCGCGCGCCCCATGCTCCGTCGCCCACACTTGGCCGGTCTTGGCATCGATCGCTAACCCTTGAATATTGCGGTGCCCGTAGCTCCAGATTGCAGGATCAACTGTCTTTTGTCCAACAAAGGGATTATCTTGGGGCGGAGAACCATCATCCTTCAGACGCACAATTTTGCCTAACCGACTTTGTAAATTCTGAGCTTGCTGCCGGATCAACGCACCATCCAGGGACACAGGAGGATTACCACCATCCCCAAGCGATAACAGAAAGGTATTATCCGGCAGCCAAACCATCCGCGAACCAAAATGCTGGCCGTCGGATTTAGTCCGCGAGACTTCAAAAATGACGCGCAAATCTTTTAAAGTTTTGCCATCAAAAGTCGCTCTGGCTAAGCGAGTGCGATTGGCCTCCGGCGTCCCATGGGAATAGGTCAGGTAGATCCAGCGATTTTGCTCAAACTGCGGATGGAGCGAAATATCCAACAGACCAGCTTGGCCTACCGTTAAGACTTCTGGCACCCCGGCGATCGGGGTCGGGGCCAGTTGGCCGTTTCTTACCAAACGCAGTCGTCCCGCTTTTTCCGTAATCAGCATCCCGCCATCCGGGAGCCAAGCCAGACTCCAAGGCCGTTCTAACCCTTCTACGATCGTCGTTTGCCGAATGTTTTGGGTTACGCTGGTCGGCACATTGGATTTAGGATTGAGGCTGGGGTCGGGGAGCGATCGAGCCTGCTCCCCAGGCAGCCCCCTACAACTCGTCATCAAGAGTCCAAAACTGGCACTGATTAGCCCATTGGCTAGCCCATTCGCTAACCGTTTGCTCCAAATCACCATGGGAATCCACCTTACATCCTAGGGGCTCCTTCGCCATTATAAAAGGTCGATCATTTCTCTGCGGTAAAGAGAATCGCAACCGCAGCACCGTGAAGCAATGCCCGCAGAACAGATTAGCGCAATTGATGCAGCGCACTCAGCAAATCATGGGCTGTAAAGGGTTTTGCCAGGAACGATCGCACATTAGTAGTCCGGGCATGGGCGATCGCTTCATTGGCAGCTAAGCCACTCATGGTAATAATTTTTATATTGGGATTAATTTTAACGAGCGTTCGAATGACTGTTGGTGCATCTAGCAACGGCATCATAATATCTAACAAGACTGCAAAAATTTCAGATTTCTTTTCTGCATAGATCGCGATCGTATCCACTCCATCATTAGCAACGATGACGCGATAATTATAGGCTTCTAACGAAGCTTTTGTGATTTCTCGAATAGCCGCTTCATCATCAGCCACCAAAATCCATTCTCCATTGCCGATCAACGGCTTCAGATCGGGTGTTTCAAAAGGTTCAGCACCTTCCATTGCAGCAGGCAAATAAATAGTAAAGCAACTACCGTGCCCCACATCGCTATAGACATTGACAAAGCCTCCATGACTTTTAATGATTCCGATCGCGGTGGAGAGTCCTAATCCCGTGCCTTTACTCATTTCTTTGGTCGTGAAAAACGGTTCAAAAATTCGATCGAGTAGCTCCGGCGCAATGCCCACCCCTGTATCGGTTACCGTAATCGCCACATAGGAGCCTACCGCTGCATCTATATGCATCCGCGCATAACTTTCATCTACCATGACATTCTCTGCGCTAAGGGTTAATGTTCCACCTTCGGGCATGGCATCCCGAGCGTTGACCATTAAATTCATTAACACCTGATGCAATTGCGTACTGTCCGCCATGATCGCCCACAGTCCAGCACTGTCCATTTTCAAGCAGATTGCGATCGACTTTGGAAACGTTTGCTTGGCAATCCGGGTGACTTCATTTAGCAGCGGCTCAACTTGCAGACGCGATCGTTGGCTTTCCCCCCCACGGGCAAAGGAGAGAATTTGCGTCACTAGGTCACTGCCCCGCTGGGCGCTCTCCCGCAAAATCGTGAGTAATCGCTGACTGGGTTCATCCAGATCCCGCAACCGCAAGGGCAATAACTGACTCACCGCCAACACCGGAGTCAGAATATTATTCAAATCGTGGGCAATCCCGCTAGCTAAAGTGCCCAAACTTTCGAGCCGTTGCGCCCGTAAAAACTGCGCTTCCAACAGCTTGCGTTCGGTAATATCCGTATCCACCGTTAAGATAAACCGAGGGGCTCCCGCTTCAGTGCGCACTAACGTCCACCGACTTTCCACCACTAAATCTTCGCCCAATTTATTACATTTGTGGAGTTCTCCTTGCCACGTCCCCTGTTGCAGTGTGATTTCCAGGGCATTTTGAAGCGGCGTCGGATCGCGATATAACAGATGATTAGCATTTTGCCCGATCGCTTCCGCCTGCGACCAGCCATACACCCGCTCTGCACCTTTATTCCAGTAGAGAATTTTAGCATCCAAATTCCGCACAAAAATCGCGTCGTTGGCAATGTCTAGAAGGGCAGCCTGTTCTCGAATTTTTTGCTCAGCTTGCTGTCGATCTTTAATTTCCTGTTGCAATCGCAGATTCATTTCCGTTAAGGCGACAGTCCGTTCTGCAACTCGTTGTTCCAAATCCGCTTGCATTTGTAGTAAAACGGCTTCCGTCGCTCGTCGCTGGGCAACCTCCCCCTCTAGTTGCTGGTTGGTCTGTTGCAATTGTTGGGTTTTGTGCTGAATTTCCTGCTGCAATAAATGGATCGTGACGCCCATTTCCGCTGCATCGAAAATTTTGAGTAAGCTGCTTTGGGTGATCAGTCCTAATAACTCACCCCGATCGCCCGTCACCACCAACCGACGAACCCGACACCGTTGCATTTCCTGCTGGACTCGCCAAAGGGAATCCTCTGGACGCAGGCAAAGCAATGGAGTACTCATCACAGCCTGAGCGGAGGTTGTTGCAAAATCCAGTTCTAAGCAATGGAACTGCACCATATCCCGTTCGGTCACAATCCCCAAAGGGCGGAGATAACCCGCTCCGTCGTGTCTCTGGGCTGAATCACAAGCTAAATTACGGACAATCTTTTCTTCCGTTGCAATCACAATACAACTAATGCTATGGGTTGCCATGAGCTTGGCAACTTGCAATAGGGAGGCATCCGGCAGGGCATAAATTACAGACCGCGCCATGATCTCCGACACCTGACGCACCCGCAGCATCGTCTCCGGACGCAGGGCGTGGCGCACATTGTCCAAAGTCACCAGTCCCACCGGAGCGCCCGTCTCGTCTACGATTGGCAAATAGCGCACCTGGTGCTCACGCATGTAATTCAGCACCCCAAACGTCTCGGCCAACGCCGATTGGGGCAAGGTAATGCAATCTGGAGGTAACACCTCCGCCAGCATCAGGTTGGAGATCGCCCGTTCAGAGGCCAGCAGTTTGACAAGATCCTGTTCCGTAAATACCCCCACCAAGCGATCGTCATCATCTACCACCAAAGCACAACCCTGGGATCGCGCCACGGGAGCGGGTTGCCGATCGCTGGCCTGAGGGGCGATCGCTGCCTGATTTTCACCACTGGCAGGGCCTTGCACGATGAGAGCGATCGCCGCCTGCACCGATAACTGGGGATTAATCCGCAAGGGATCGGGATCCATGATGTAGTCCAAATCGATCGAGAGCAAATCAATCGCTAGCAAATCAGTGGGATGCAGATTGGGTGAGTTAGCAGCAGGTGAAGGAAAGACCATACCAGATCACATTGGACGAAAGACCTCGTTCAGCGAAAGACCCGTTTGGGCGCAGATAGCAACCCCTCGTGGGCAGGTGAAGCCAGCACCCAGTCACCATCTTACACAGTTCCCTCAATAGGGCTGTCTTCTAATGACGTTTTAATCGTCGATCGCCCAGGATAAATTCAGGTTTTTCTTCAAAATCAAGAATTTTACTAAGTGTTAAGCTAGCGATACTGGGGCATGATTACCTATGAATCTATCTTTTTGCGAATGAGTTTAACCCAACTATTCAATGTGCCTGCTTGGTTGCCATCCCAACGCTTTTGTCGTCAATCTACGACTATTATCGATCGACCCACTTTGCGCCCATCCCTAAGCAAAGATGAAGGAGAATCAGAGCGTTCCCTCACTACAGGTCTCAACCAGGATTCAATCGGCTCAACAGTTTGGGAGGAATCATTAGCGTTAACAGGATCTTCGTTGCGCATCCTCAACTGGAACATTGCCAAGAACAATCATGATTTAGCTTGGTATCGCGATTTTACGACCTTACTACGCACCTACCAACCCCATTTGGTGTTTTTGCAGGAAGTCCGTCTCTGTGCCCAACGTCGCCATTTCCCCGCCTTAACAGAGTTGGCCTGGAGCTTTGCCCCCAATTTCCTGGACGCCTATCACAATGCCTATTCTGGTGTGTTGACGGCGGCTCCAGTGCCGTCGGCCCAGCGACAAGCGATCCTAACTACCCACCACGAACCGATCGCGAAAACGCCGAAAGTTGCCTTGTGTACGGAATACGCGATCGCACCTAGCGGGGATCAACCGACCCATTCTCACCCCGATCGCTTACTTACCGTCAATGCCCATCTCATTAATTTCGTCGAACTGAAAAAATTTCAGGCGCAGTTGGACACCCTAGAACAGCGGATGGCTGACCATGATGGCCCGATCGTCTTTTCCGGTGATTTCAACACCTGGTCGCGATCGCGGTGGCATTGTCTTCAGCAGATGACCCAACGATTAGGTTTAACGCAAGCAGTGTTCCCCCTGCTGGATGCTTTGCAGATTAAGCGATTTTTCCTGTCTCCGCCCTTGGATTACGTCTTTTATCGCGGTTTCCGACAAACAGCCTCAATGGCCAAGGTAATCGGCAATATCCACTCCTCAGATCACAAACCTTTGTTATTGGAGTTAGCGTGCTAGGAGCCCTGCTGCTGGCAATGCTGCTACCCATGTGGACGGCTGGGCAGACTGTTCTTGCTTTGAGTTTGCTCCTCGGCTTGGTGCAAGTCCTAGGAGTCCTTTATGCGGCCCATGCGGTGATGTCCGTGCGATCGTCCCGAGGCGCGATCGCTTGGAGCCTTTCACTCATTTTGCTGCCCTGGGTGGCCATCCCACTGTATTGGATTTTTGGTCGTCGTCGCTTCCATGGTTATGCAGAACTGTTGTACAGTGCTTACTTACAACATCGTCAGCATGTTGAAGCGGCATTTCGTACCATTGCTCACTATCGGGTTACCCTGGATTCAGTCCTAGAACCGGTTCAGCATCTTGCCGAGACTCTCAACCCCCTGCCCTGGACAACGGATAATACAACAGAACTCTTAATTGACGGAGCACAAACCTACAACGCGATGTTGCAGGCGATCGCAGCAGCGCAGGATTATATTTTATTACAAATGTATATTCTGCAAGATGATGACATTGGCAATCAGTTTCGCCAAACATTAATCGCCAAAGCCCAGGCAGGGGTACGAATTTATATTCTGTACGATGGCATTGGCTCCCATGGCCTCTCGAAGCAGTACGTGCAATCATTGCAGCGTTCGGGAATTGCGATCGGCGTGTTTAAAAGTACTCGGGGTCAAGGCAATCGCTTTCAGATTAATTTCCGCAACCATCGCAAAATTCTCATCGCGGATGGCAAGGTGGCGATCGTCGGTGGGTTAAATATTGGGGATGAATACCTCGGCAAACATCCGCCCCTTTCCCCTTGGCGCGATACAGCACTCCAATTGCAAGGCCCTGCGGTGCAATGCGTGCAATGTGTGTTTTTGGGGGATTGGTACTGGGCCACTCGCAAGGTGCCCGACGTTTCCTGGCAGAGTCCCCCCATACCGACCACAACCAATCCAGAATCCGTGCTGATTTTTCCCACCGGGCCTGCCGATCGCTTGCCTGCCTGTCTGTTATTTTTCGTCCATGTTATTAATCAAGCCCAAAGCCGACTTTGGATTGCTAGCCCTTATTTTGTGCCCGATGAGGCAACTCTGACCGCGCTGAAATTAGCGGCTCTGCGGGGCGTGGATGTGCGAATTTTACTGCCCGATCGGCCCGATCATTTGCTCGTCTATCTTTGCGCCTTTTCCTACTACAACGAAATGCAATCGGCGGGTGTCAAGCTTTATCGCTATCAAGCAGGTTTCATGCACCAGAAAGTGATTTTGATCGACGATCGCTTGGGTGGGATTGGCAGTGTTAATTTGGATAATCGCTCGTTTTTTCTCAATTTCGAAATGACGGTGATGATAGCTACCGCTCACGGAGTCCAGCAAATTGAAAGAATGTTAGTCCAGGATTTTCAACGGGCCGAATCGGTCAAATTAACCACCTACAATCATCGATCGTGGGGATTTAAGCTTGCTACTCGTATCTCTCGGCTGTTAACACCGATTTTGTAGCGGTTAGACCTAGCCGATCCTTAATGTAAGTTAGCGGCATTCCCTCTAGATTGGCCCTTACCTAGAAATAGCAATAATGGCAGTGAACACAAAAACATAATTCCCACAAAACGGAATGTATCTGCGTAGGATAGAACCGCCGCCTGTGTTTGGACTAATTGCTGCATTGCTGCCAACGCTTGAGACTGGGCCGTTACAGCATCCGAACCTCGACTGCGAAACAGTTCGGTCATCAATGCGAGGCGCTCTTGGGTTTCCGGATCAAAGGCTGTGAGTTTTGCCGAGAGAACCGCTGTATGAAAGGCTTCCCGCTGGGCTAGCAGGGTCGTCAAAATCGCAATGCCAATACTTCCGCCCAGTTGTCGGGTCAAATTATAGAACCCTGACCCCGCAGAAACTTCCTGTTTGGGCAATCCTCCTAAGGACGCTAGGCTTAACGGTAAAAACATCAGCACCGTCACGCCCCCCCGCAAAAGTAATGGCATAAACAGTTCATCACTTCCCGTTTGAGGGGTAATGGTCGCTAACTGAAACATAACCAAACTGGAACCGATCGCGCCAAGACCAATCAAAATCCGGGCATCAATGCGGCTAGACAGCTTACCCAGCAAAACCATCATAATCGCCGAGGAAAGTGCCCCTGGTGCTAACAGAAATCCCGTCTGAGTTGCAGAAAATCGCAATACGCCCTGGGTAAACAACGGAACTGCAAAGAGCGTACCGTACAAGCCAATCCCGACGACTCCCGAGTACAAACTGCCCGCAGCCAGCGATCGATGGCGCAACACACGCAAATCCACGGCAGGGTCACGGACTCGCAGTTCCCACCAAATGAATAACACCATGCTGACTGTGCTGGTAATAATTAAAGTGACAATAAAGCTAGAGGCTAACCACCCTTCTTTCTGCCCTTCCTCCAAAACCGTTTGCAAGCCACCGACGGCCCCAATCAACAGAGCAATGCCCCACCAATCTACAGATACCTTATTATTAGCCTGTTTCGGCCCGTCGGGTGGCAGGAATAGTAGAGCCATAGCTACGGCCAAAATTCCGATCGGGAGGTTGATAAAGAAAATCCAGCGCCACCCCAAGGTATCGGTCAGAATGCCTCCTAGGGTTGGCCCGATCGCAGGCCCTGCAATCACCCCCACCCCAAATACCGCTTGGGCAACGCCCTGTTCCGCTGGGGGAAAGGTTTCAAATAAAATAGCCTGTGCTTTTGCCAGAAGGCCACCCCCACAAAGCCCTTGGAGAATTCGGGCAATGACCAACAGGGGTAGATTCGTAGATAAGCCGCAGAGCACCGACGCGATCGTAAATCCGATCATCGAAAAGACAAAGTAGGATTTCTTACCAAACGTACTACCCAACCATGCCGAGAGTGGAATTAAGACTACGTTGGCAATCCCATAGGAGGTGACAACCCAGCCAACTTCACTCACCGTTGCCCCCAGTGTGGCTTGGATATCATTTAAGGCAACATTAACGATACTGGTGTCGATTACTTCCAGCATTGCACCCAGTGCAGCCGTGATGGTGATTAACCATTTTAAAGTTCCTTGAACATAGGAACCTTCTTCTGGCAAAGCAGCCGGTAAGGAAGCCGGAGAATGAGTCGATCGAGTTGTGGAACGAGGAGTAGTCATGGCATTTTTAGGATCATGGCATTCTTGGATGAGTCATTGTTCAATGGCCACACGGAACAGTTCCTAAACACTGACTGATGCAGCGGTTAGGGCTCAAAGGGGCCGCATTCGGACATTAACGATTGTCGGAACTGGTATCAACCGTCACTTTGACACTCAGCCCCGGTTTAAGCTTTCCTTGAGCATCCCCACTTTCATCGAAGGTCAAGCGTACAGGAACCCATTGCACAACTTTATTGAAATTGCCTGTGGCATTATCCGGTGGAATTAAAGCAAAACTTGATCCCGTCGCTGGATTAATCCCCTCGATCGTGGCTGAGAACTTTTGTCCTGGATAGGCATCCACTTCCACTTCAGCCTTTTCGCCAATGCGCAGCTTGCCTAGGGCCGTTTCCTTGAAGTTCGCATCCACATAAACTTCGCTAGCTTGGAGTGGCACAACTGAGAGGAGCGGTTGACCCACCTGCGCTTTTTGACCCACTTGAGCCGTCAACTGTCCCACCGTCCCGCTAACAGGGGCTTTAATCACCATATATTTGATCTGTTGACGGGCTAAATCCAAAGCAGCTTTAGCTTGCTTTACTTGGGCTGCAGCTAACTGTTGCTGATCCTGTTGGACTTTGACCGTTTGGGTAGACACTTGAGTTTCAGCCACTTGCCCTTGGGCAGCTGCGGCTTCAGCTTCGGCCTTTTGCAATTGCGCTTGAGCACTGGCCACTTGAGCTTGGGCACTGGCTACCGTTTTCTGCAAAGCCTCCTGATTAGCCTGAGCACTGTCATAGGCAGCTTTAGCAGTGTCTAGCTGCTGGGTGGGAATTGCGCCTTCATTAGCCAATTGTTGATAGCGTTGCCAATCCAAACGAGTCCGGTTGACCTCTGTTCTGGCCCGATCGACGTTGGCCTGATTGGTTTCCACAGCTGCCTGCGCTTGCATTACCGCCGCTTGCGCTGCATCGATCGCCGATTGATTGGCGGCCAGCTTAGCCTGGGATTGTTGTACCTGAGTCGGCTTCGTTTGGCTCGTTAGGCTGACATTATCTTGAGCGGCTTGCAATTGAGCTTCCGCGATCGCTAAATTCGCTTCTGCCTGTTGCACCTTTAGGTTGAGATCGGGATCTTCCAAAATAATCATGGGCTGTCCCACTTCTACCCGATCTCCATTTTTCACGAGCACCTGCTTCACAGTCGCAGGAACTTGGGAAGAAATGGGCGATAAATGCCCTTGAATTTGTGCATTTTCAGTGGTCACATGGGTGCGCTGAAATTGCCAAAACTGCCAACCAAAGACCCCACCCACCGCTAGCACGATTGCACCGATCGACCACCACAGCGTCTTTTTAGAATTCCCTTTAGGAGAAAGATTGGGTTCGGGCTCAGTGACTTGTGAATCTGGGGCCAGCGGTTCAGCCACGATCGACGACTGCACGCCTTGCATCTCATTTTTGGCCCAAGGTGTGGCTTCGGTAGAAGGAAGAGAAGAGTCCGATGAGTATTGGGAAATCTGCGTTTGAGAGTTCATGGTGAATCTAAGACAATAGACTACTGTAGGAAAATTGAATCAGAACCGCACAGTCAAAGAATTTGACTCGTAATTTTTGCTGAAAATTCATAGGTAATACTCAAGTAGGCAAAAAGAAATAACTAGGAAAAATGAAAGTAGAATTAAAAAGCAAATAACAATCAATCCCAGAATGGTTGATAAAAGACGACGTTGAAGGACAAGTCAGTCAAAAGTTTCTTTGAGGTCTTTTCTAAGATGTACTACCTATAAATTCATCTCAATACTTAAACGATCGGCTGAAAAACCTGGTAAAGAATTTCAAGGCTGGTTTCGATCGATGCAAGTTGTTCCGGTGGAAGCGAGGTTAATAATGCCGCTAATTGATTGCGAATCATTTGGCGCATAGCCTCTAATTCCTGTAGGCCGTGATCTGTTAAGTGCAGCCTTACATACCGACGCTCTTGGGGATCAACCGATCGATCTACATAGCCACTCTGAACCAAACGCTCGATCGTTGCAGAAGCCGTCGCCCTTGTAACATCCAAATATTCAGCAACCTTAGAAAGGTTAGTTCCCGGCTGCTGTTCCAAGTAGGCTAAGAGGCGAAATTGGGGAACCGAGAGTACAGAGCAAGGAGTCTGTCTGATTTCAGCTCGAATAAACTGCATAATCAACGGGACAACTTTAATCAGTGCTGCCGCAGTTTGCTGAGCCAGAACGACTACCTCATTAGGGGTAGAAGACATGGGAGGATGGCGAGAAATTTCCATAAAACATCAGTTTGATAGGGCATCGTGGTGAAAGGTAAATCACCTCGCACTCCACTATGTTAACCGATAGTTAGATAAACTAACTATTTCTAATGATTGATGTTTAAGACTCAGTTTTTCCACCTTTTTAGGGTTACAGGGCATAATACCCACAGCAAGGATCGCTCCCTATTCTGCCCTACTACCGGACGAGGCCATAACAGACAAGCAACCGCAACAGAACAAAGCGGGAGCCAGTTTAGATCACTGTACTCCCGCTTTAGGTCTCATTTTCAGTCTGCTGCAAGGTTGCCTCCTTAACCAACCGGACTATGGGTTGAGTAGCAACTGTCCTCCGTCGTTGTGTCCTTCGGGACTTCCGTTCAGTTTCTCTTATCTATCCGCGCTATAGTTCAGAGACTTGCTGCTGTTTGGAGGGGAGGGCTGACTACCTAGCCCACTTATATAGTAGCAAATTGACCAAACCTTAGTCGGCTAGAACCCCCAATCGTTACAGATTGAAAAACTTCCAACAGCAATAAAATGAGTGATAGAAGCCATCTCGGATCACATATAGAACAGAATATTTTTAAGGAGATAATAATTTCAATGCTTGGATCAAAGCAAAGCGAACATCTTCTCCCGTAGTCACCAATTCAATGCCAGGGTCTCCAAGCTTCAGAAAGCCTAAGTTTTGTTCTCGGCCACTCACTAAAAAATCGGTGGTGGCAATGCGGTAAACCCGTTGAGGCTCCAGCGGTTTACCCTGAATCAACCAAGCTTGCTTAGCGACATCAAACTGCACATTGGCCGTTTGCAAGTACCCGCCATTACCGCGATTGCTTTGGCCAACCTCCAAAACTTTCTGCAAAATGTCGCCACGCAGATTAACCGTTAACACTTTGCCTCCAAAGGGTAGAATGCGAATCACATCGTACTGCGTGATGGCCCCCGCTGGAACCACATCATCAATGCGAATACTCCCACTGTTGAAAATCGCCAACTCCGTTCCTGGGGTCGATCGCAGCAGAGATTGGGCAATCAGATTCGTTAACGAAGTAGATTGGTTGCGAACCACGCTTTCGCGTCCATCTAAGGCGGTTCGGGTGGTGGTAATGACTTGTTGTGGTTCAAATCCATCGGCCCGGAAGCCCGCAAAGCCCTTGGTAACCCATTGCTGCACCACCTGCGCAGTCCGCCGATCGTCCGGGAGATCAGCCGTAATATCCCGCAATTCTGACGCGATCGTTAAACAGCGACTTATGGTGTCGTAGCTCAGGCGATGGATATAGGCGGTTACTGCATTAGCATCTGCTTTAAAAATAGGTGTCTTGGACAGGCGGCATTGGGGCGATCGCGCAGGACGCTGGGTAAACCGCCACTGCTGAATATTTTCATGTTCATGGCCACCTAAAATTAAATCGAGTTCGGGAACTGCTTCGGCCAACTGGCGATCCTGATCAATACTTAAATGGGTCACAGCCACCAGAATATCAGCCCGATCGCGCAATTCTTTAACTTGCTGACGTGCAGATTCCAACACATCCTGATACCGCACGTAGTCCGCCGGATTGGATGCAATGGTTAAACCCATCAAACCCACTCGTACGATTGCTCCCTTACTTCCTTTAACATTAAACACTACAGATTTAGGGACATTGGGAAAAGACAGCCCCGTTCTATCCAGAACATTACTAGAAAACCATTGAAATTTAGATTCTTTTAAGCGTTGATTAAACTGTTGTTCTGAAATATCAAATTCATGGTTTCCAAATGTTGCGTAGTCGAGCCCCAAGGTATTCAAGACAGCAACCATTTGACGACCTGCTAAGCGATCGCCCTCAACCTTTGCTGTTCCCAACGCCGAGGGACTGAGGAAATCTCCAGCCAAAATGGTATAAGTGCGGGGATTCTCTCGCAGTAACTGTTGCCGTAGGGTCGCCAAGCGGGCTAAACCTCCCCGCTGATTCCCTTGCACGGGCGTAATTTCATAGACATCATTAAAATGCAATAAATTCAGCTTGACGACCTCAGCCCAAGCGGGCAAAGCCATACTCCACACTGCCAAACCGATCGCCACCCGTTGTCCGATTTGCACACTTTTCATGGATTTATCTGCTAATCAACCTTTCCATCATAGAATTTCAGCCAGCTTCAATCTCACTTCCAAGCGCAATCTAAAGGAAAATTTCTAGTGCAAGTCGAGCATTGTTAAAGGAACGCAGAAAAGGTGGGTGCGTCAGACGCAGAATCAGGATAAAGCTCACAGAAAAATTGCGGCGGCAACGCTAGAGAATGTCCTTCTGATAGGTTCATTACTGCTAGGTGCCATCCGCAACTTGAGGTTATATCCAAACTAGGATTAAGTCGTCTGATCTGTCGATCGAGCGCTAACAACTCATTCAAGACCAGCTACTGGTTCACAGACAGAAGACGGTAATCCCGAATATAGAGAGGCACATCCCCCACCTGGCGACGCAATTTCGCTTCTTCCATCGTTTCATCAAAGACCAACATCGTCTCCCGTCCCACGTTGAGCCAATCCTCGTAGGGCACGCACATATCTTGCTCAAAACTGCCTGTGCTGGGGCGTTTCATGGCTTCAGGGGAAATCATGGCCCGATATTGCTCGTTGAATTTACGACGGAAACGAAAGTCGATCGAAATCCGCAAGCCATGGGAGACTCGGCGAACAGTCTGGTGTAAGCCCCGCGCATCATTGAAATACATAGTGCCATGCTGCATTTTAGCTCCGTCATAGGAAACGACCATGGGAATGTCACACCCATCATTAAAGTCCGACATGAGACGCATGGCTGGAAGTTCCATTTCTCGAGGCATTTCACCCGCTTCGATCGTGATATTGTCAATGTCACCAAACAACGGTAAAACAACAACCGTTGCATCGGGATGAACACCATTCCAGACATCGCTATGACGCTTCATACTGGTAAATGGCAGCTTCAAGACCTCCGCACTGGTTTGGCCATAGACCATACGCAGGTTAACTGGAAGATCCACCGCATCAATCAAATCGTTTGCACCGAGCTGGCAGAAAGCATCGGCTACACTTTTCTGAAGCAGGTTAAACGCCAAGATATGCTCTTTTTTAGGTACCAGCAATCCCGTCCCTAAATAGTTAGGCAGCCTATTCTGCTCACGGGCTTCTAGCAATTGCTCAAGCATCTCCTGCTCAGACAGAATGATGGGGCTGTTTAAACAGGCGGAAATATATCCAGCAGCAGCTATCCGAATTTGTTGAAAGAGTTCTGGCTGGAGCGTATGTTCAAACAAAAGCCGATACTGATGACGAGTCGCCATCCGGCCTGCCAATTCATTGAACAAGCGATCGCCTAGTTCAGAAAATACCATTGCCTGTTCTGGGCTGATTTTCTGCGTCCATTCCTGGGTCATTACACTCTGAGACATAGCACTCCAACGATCGTTAAAAAATGACAAAAACAACAAAAACAACGCTCAGCTTTTGACTCAAACAATCTTTACCAAGAATGTTGCAACCAGTTTATTCGATTTGATCCCTGCCAACTCAGTTGAGTACAGACATTGATAACGAGTTGGAGGAATGAAAATAGGTAATAGTTCCCTAAAATGAGTTTCCGCCTATTTCACCCAAACTCAAATGTCTTACCATCAACTGTTTAGTTTAGACACTAACCAATCAAGCTTTGGTAGACTAACAAAAGCTATTATCGGGTCTACACAATCTCCGTGAAAATATAAACCGTATTTCTAATGAAAGTTTTATACGTGAAATTACAGAAATCAGATTTTCATACATAAAAGAATAAATTCTACAGCGGAGTTAGGTCAAAAACTCATAAAAGACTTAAAAAATATTTAACAATTACGAGAATTTATACAGCTCAGAAGCCGCAGCAAGTTTGACTAGTACCTATTTAGATAGATTACCGCTTTGTCATTTATTCAAGTGATCAACAGATTGTTGCAATTGAGCACAAGTTGGATGCAATATCCGGGTAATTACTGAACATTTATGGATTCAATTTTGAGAGGCAAGATAATTCCAGAAATTCGTGCATTAAGTAATAAAAATCGCACTATCTAGAGCAGCAAAATTTAAAATACTAGACTGGGAAATCTGGGTTTTCACTCATTTAAGTTAATAAGCGAAATGCCATACTCAGAAAATCAGTGTTATTTCCAGTATCTTCAATTTCATTCAGTTGCAGTACGAAGATGACAAAGTGTCTCAACCCAGTGCCTTATTTCAACCCAGTGCCTCAATACATTAGGTGTCTTTCAATTCACAAGGCAGCGTTCGATGGCTTGGAGCACAATGGGATCCCAACCGTCTTAGAGATCTCCCTCTTTCGGCATCCAATGATGTTTAAGATCAGCGAATAATCTTAAATTCGGTTCACTTTCTACTAGTTAGTTCTATACGTTCAAGTTAGCTTTTACCCCTATGGCAGCGCTATCATCTTCAACTCAGAACCTATACGATCAGTCAGCTTCTCGTTGGATTCGGGGAGAACCGATCGCACTTTCAGATTTCACTGCAAGACCCATTATTCTGGGAATGTGTGAGCCTGTCCTAGGACAACGAATTCTTGATTTGGGATGTGGAGAAGGATACTGTAGTCGAGAGTTGATGCGGCGGGGAGCCAAGGAAGTCTATGGGATTGACCTCTCGGAGAGGATGATTGAAGCTGCTTTAGGGCAGGAAAAAACTGATCCCTTAGGAATTCATTATGAAGCAGGATGCGCTACTGATTTGTCCCACCTTGCAGATGAAAGCTTTGATCAGGTCTTGGCTGTATTTTTGTTCAATTATTTAACGATCGAGCAAATGCAGCAGTGCATGACAGAAGTCATCAGAGTGCTCCGCCCCCAAGGTCAATTTATTTTCAGTGTTCCCCATCCCGCTTTTCCTTACATGCGTAAGGCTGGCTATCCCTTCTATTTTCAAGTCGAAGAAACTAAGTACTTTAGTCAGCGCAATCACATTTTTCCGGGGCGTATTTGGAAGCGAGATGGAAGCTGGCTGGATGTCCAACTAGTCCATAAAACGCTAGAGGACTACTTCGATGTACTGCGTAGAGTTGGCTTTCAAACTCTCCCGATCGTCAAAGAACTCAGGGTTACTCCTGAACATGTTCAACTCGATGAAGCATTCTTTCAGCCCCTCGTTGATTTTCCACTTCACTTGGCTATACAGGTCGTACGATGACACTTCAGACTTCACCATTCATCACAACTTTTCGTGATCTGGCTCACAACCATCATCTATGGCAACATCCCTTTTTACAACGTTGCCGCGAGGGAAAACTCACTTTACCAGAAGTGCAGATCCTGGCAGTTCAAATGTACAAGTTCTCCAAGGAATTCAATCGTATTCTGGCCAGTATCCTCTCTTGCTGCCCTGATGAAGAAGCGCAGTGGGTAATTCTAGATAATTTGTTTGATGAGATGGGACAAGGCGATCTTAGTTTCGCCCATCCCGAATTATTCCGACGATTTACACGCGCGATCGGGATTCCTGACGCAGACTTGAGGGAGTTACCAGCCACGCCGGAAACTCAGGCTATGATTCAGACCTATCTGAATCTTTCCCATCAATATAGTTATCTAGCAGCTTTGGGGGCAGTTTGCTTTGCTTCAGAGGGCATTGTTCATTCCCTTTATTCCCAGCTTTATCAAGGAATTCAAGGAGCTACGCCTTTAACTCAAGATGATCTCATCTTTTTTGAGCTTCATATTGATGTAGACGATAGTCATGCAGCTAAGCTAGCCACATTGCTAACCCCCCGCATTCAAAATAAAACCCAAGCGATCGACATTCACCAAGCAATCTTAGAGGCTTTGGATGCGCGGGTACAGTTCTTTGATGGTGTACAGCGACGGATTGATGAAATGAATGCATTATCTTCTTCAGCACGACCATCTATTGAATCGAGGGTTTTTGCTTTGAAATCCTTTGTTTATGCTGATTCCATAAATTAATTAGGCTAACTAGAAGCCAAACTTAGGCAATTTCGTGATTGGCTTCTAGTCAGCCTTTGATGGGTTTCTTATCAGCCTCAAGGGGTTTTAAGCAAGAAGTAACAAATTTTTACTTTAAGCAACCGTGAGATCGTAAGGGAGCCAGGGAACAATAGCAGATACCATCATAATGGTGTTGTACTGACTTTTTGAAAGGCTCATGCAGTCAACTCCAGCGGGTAGAACTGACTCACCATATCCTAGGAGGAACCGAATGTACGGACTCGTGAATAAAGCGATCTCGGATATGGTGAAAAGTCATTTTGGAGAACAGATCTGGCAGCAGATTCGAGAAAAGGCAGAGGTCGAAACGGACACCTTTATCCGGATGGAGGGCTATCCAGATGATGTCACCCATCGATTAGTCAAGGCAGCAAGCGAAGTTTTAGAACTTTCACCAGCCCAAATCATGGAAGCCTTTGGGGAGTTTTGGGTGCAGTTTACTGCAAGTGAAGGCTATGGGGAACTTATGGATATGAGCGGAGATGATCTGCCTGAGTTTCTCCAGAATTTAGATAATTTGCATGCTAGGGTAGGCGTCAGTTTTCCAAAATTGCGGCCTCCTTCCTTTGATTGTAATGAAGTTGATGACCAAGTCCTAAGCCTTGAGTACCGCTCGGAGCGAGAGGGTTTGGCACCGATGGTTGTGGGCCTGGTGAAGGGGCTGGGAACTCGGTTCGACACAGAAGTAAATATTTCTCAGGTGGAGAGTAAAGATTCAGGAGCCGATCACGATGAGTTTTTAATTCACTTCAAGCCTAATTCTGTTGATTAAAATGAGTCCTGCAATTACACTTCCGCCTCACATCTTTACAGAAGCTTTTCCGTTTCACTTCATTCTTGATTCTGATTTAAATATCGTTCAGGCTGGGTCAGTTCTTCAAAGGATTTGTCCAAACACCCTCGTCGGAAGCTTATTAGAACAGTTCTTTGAAATTACTCGTCCCAAAATTACACCAACGTTTGAGGCAGTTAAGAAACAGCGCAAATCTCTCTTTGTCCTCAATTCTATTCATAACGAGATGCAGCTCAAGGGACAAATGATCTACCTTGAGGAAGAAAATTTAATTTGCTTTTTAGGATCACCTTGGATTACGGATACATCTAGCTTAGAACCTTTAGGACTTAAGCTAAAAGATTTTGCCATTCACGATCCGATCGTAGACTTTATATTTCTACTACAAGCAAAAAATACATCTCTCAATGATGCTAAACGGCTTACAGAGGAGTTGCAGCAACAGCAACTTCAGCTTAAAAATGCTCTACGCATTAAAGAAAATCTGGCCAAAATTGCTGAGTCTCAAGCAAAACGGTTAGAAGAAACTTTACGAGATCTCCAAGATACGCAAGCCCAATTAATCCAGACTGAGAAAATGTCAGGATTAGGTCAAATGGTGGCTGGAATTGCCCATGAGGTCAATAACCCTGTTAACTTTATTCATGGCAATTTATCCTATGTTTTGACTTATTCTAACCAACTATTAGAACTCATTTCTCTCTACCAAAAAATTTATCCACAAGAGCATCCACTCATTTCTGAGCTAGTAGAAGCGATCGACTTAGATTTTTTAATTGAAGATTTTCCACAGACGATTCGATCGATGCAGATGGGGACTGAGCGAATTCGAGAAATTGTTACCTCTCTACGAACCTTTTCACGGCTCGATGAAGCTGAACATAAACCTGTTAACTTACACGATGGCTTAGAGAGCACATTACTCATTTTAAAACATCGATTGAAACCCCACGGACAACGTCCTCTTATCGAAATCATTAAAGATTACGGAAATCTACCACTAGTAGAGTGCTTTTCAGGACAGTTAAATCAGGTTTTTATGAACATCATCGCAAACGCGATTGACGCTCTAGAAGAACACTATTTTCAGACATTTAATACAACAGGTTTAAGTTTACCACTGAGAATTTACATTTCAACAGTTTTAAGCGTTGAGAGTAAGGTCATCATTAGGATCGCTGATAATGGCTCAGGGATTCCTGAATCAGTTCGTGACAAAATTTTTGATCCCTTTTTCACAACTAAACCGATCGGTAAGGGTACAGGATTAGGCCTATCCATTTGTTATAAGATTATTGTTGATACCCATGGAGGAAGTTTAACTTGTAAATCTACTCCTAATCAAGGAACAGAATTTATCATTGAATTGCTTACACATTTACCCCCTCAAATCAAAGATCAAAATTTGATTGAACTAACCGAGATCTCTGCAGAAAAAACGGTTGAACGCTATTCTCAGGAACAGTCTCCTAGAAAGATAGCTGAGAAATTGACTAGAACGCTCAGCGAGGGAGTAGCCGAATCATGGCAATATAACTCAAGTGCATAATTTCTGAAGGGATCGGCCTCTACTGGTCGGGAGACTGGCAACTTGTCAGCTGTAAAAAACTATTGATCTAGCCAATCAGTCTGAGCTTGCCTAATACTAAATTGATTTATCACGGCTACAGTTCTAAATCCACTCACTCTCACAACACATCAAGTTCAACCCCAAAACTTACCGGTAGATCATTTTTCTAGGATTAACGGTATGTATCGCAGCGATCTTGGGATCATTGTTTACTACCTTCAGAACGACATTCACTACTTGATTAGATATGCGGGAAATAGCACTTTCCACAACCTAGTAAACCCACAGACATTCATGCTATCTTAACAATTCTAAAAGTTTTGAGAGACCCAGTTCCGTCATTTTACTGAACCTGGGAGGATTATCCATTGGGCAAACTAGGGACGATAAACTGGTGGAGTGCTCCAATGAAGATTCAGTCGATCGCAGGTGTGTTGGCTAGTCTGGTGGTAGGAATAGAAGGAGCCGTAGCCCAGGTGGTTCCGGATGGAACTTTATCGACCAGTGTCACCAATTCCAACAACCTAAATTTTACGATCGACGGCGGTGGACGATCCGGGGGCAATTTATTCCACAGTTTCAACCAATTTTCCGTCCCAACGGGAGGATCTGCCTTTTTTAACAATGCACTGGATGTACAGAATATTTTTGCGCGGGTGACGGGGGGAACGGCATCCAACATTGATGGGCTGCTCAAAGCGAATGGGAGCGCGAACCTATTTCTGCTGAATCCGAGTGGAATTTTGTTTGGCCCCAACGCCGCGTTGAATATTGGGGGTTCCTTTTTAGGAACGACGGCTAGTAGTATCCGATTTGCAGATGGCACAGAATTGAGCGCAGTGAATTCTGGAACGCCTTTGTTAACGATGAGCGCACCGATCGGCTTGCAGATGGGAAACAATCCTGGCACAATTACTGTTCAAAATACGGGTCATCAGTTGAATTTTCCAATCAATCCCTTTGTTTCTTCGCCCGATCGCAGCAACAATCCCCCAGGTTTAAGCGTAAATGCGGGTTCAACCCTGGCTTTAGTAGGAGGAGATATTATCTTAGAGGGAGGGGTATTAAATGCACCATCTGGCCATCTTGAACTAGGTAGTGCCAGCAGTGGAATTGTCAATCTCAACACGGCTACTTCTCGCTGGAATTTTGACTACGGGGCGCTTCAGCAATTTGGCAACATTCAACTTTTACAGCAATCCCTAGCGGATGCGAGTGGTTCACCTGCAGGTTCCATTCACTTTCAGGGGCAAAATATTCACTTAGTTGATGGTTCAGCAGCTCTCTTGGTGAATCAAGGAAGTGGGAATTCTGGTGATATTCGCGTGAATGCCAGTGGATTACTAGAACTACGAGGCATTGGCACCGCTGGATTTCCGCAAAGCCTACTACGATCGGATAACTTTGGCTCTGGCTCCGGGGGCAATATTATCGTATCTGCAGCAAACCTATTACTCCAAGCAGGTGGGTCACTCCATGGCTTTAATTTTGGAGCAGGGCCAGGGGGTAACATCTCGGTGGCGATTCAAGATTTAATACAAGTTGAAGGGCTCTCTCCACTGAGTGGCTTTGCCAGTTCATTGAATACGCAAACCGCTGGTGCTGGAAAAAGTGGAGACTTGACGGTTGTGACAAAGGGCCTCCGAGTACTGGGTGGTGCGGTTTTGGGGAATTCGACCTCAGGGCAAGGAGCAGGAGGAAATACTACTGTTCAAGCATCGGAGTTTATTGAAATTGCCGGAGAAGATCCCCAGAGCTTAGCGGATAGTGTCATTGTGGTGGGAACGTTTAGCCAAGCCAATGCAGGTCAACTCACCATTAATACCCCTAAACTCATCGTGAGAGATGGTGGGGGAATTGTTGATTCGACAGTGAATAGTGGGAATGGTGGCAATTTGCTGATCAACGTTTCCGAAAGTATTGAAGTGAGTGGAGTAGGGGCAATTTCCGGTTTGCCAAGTCGGATTGGTGCACGGGCAGAGTTACTGGCTCCACCAATTCGACAACTCTTTGGATTACCAGATGTGATTACGGGAAACATTGGGATGCTGACCCTCAATACACCTGCTTTGCACATCACCGATGGCGCGATCGTCGGAGTTGATCATCAAGGCATTGGGAATGCTGGAGATCTCCACATCCAGGCGGGCGTTATTTCACTCGATCAGGCGGGGCAGATTATTGCAACAACCAACTCCGGGCAGGGAGGTAATATTAATTTAAATGTCAATCAATTATTAACGCTTCGTCATGGTAGCGATATTACAGCGACTGCTGGTGGCATGGGGAATGGTGGCAATATCCTGATCAATTCTCCTATCATTCTAGGATTAGAAAACAGTAACATTATTGCCAACGCAGTCAATGGCAATGGTGGGAATATTCAAATTACAACTCAAGGAATTTTAGGGCTCAAGTTTCGCAATCAGTTAACCCCCGAGAATGACATTACTGCAAGTTCTCAATTTGGGGTAAATGGTAGTGTACAAGTGAATACGATCGGGACTGATCCCAATTCAGGATTAACCGATTTACCCGTCAATGTAGCTGATCCGAGCCAACAAATTGCTACAGGATGTTCTGCAAACCAAGGCAGTCAATTCATTGCAACAGGCCGGGGAGGATTGCCGCCCAATCCGAATCAAGAAATGATGCGCAATCTCCCTTGGAATGATATCCGCGATCTCTCTGCCTACCGGGGGCATCAAAGTACGGTTGTTGAAAAACCGACTACTCAACCTACACTGGTGCAAGCCTCTAATTGGAAACGGAACGCTGATGGAACGATCGATCTGATTTCGAGTCCGACTGCTGTGCCTTCTGTCAGCATTGCCACCTGTTCCGGGGCCGCCCCACAAACTTTGCTGACAAAAAGTTAACAACTTGAATTAGCAAAAAGAGTTAACAAATTGTGAGTTGACGGACTCCGAAAAATCCCGTAAGGTTGTCCATTAAGTTATTCCTTCCATGACGGCGGGGAATAGCCGGAACCCAGAAATCTGGTCGTCATCGTCACCCAGGGTTGCTAGCGACAGCCCTGGATGACTGACCCCTCCGTTGTCTGAGGCAACGCAGAGGCTTTGGAGATTTTAGCACTCCAAAAGCCTTCCTGTTCGTCGCTGCAATGAGGCAGGATGGCTAGATTTTTGGTTTTCTTGCCGGAAAACCAAAAACATAGGAGATGCTCATATGACTGAGTACAGAGACGATCGGGGCAATGACGCCCGATCGACAGAGTCCGCTGCAATTCTCACCCGCAGGGAAACCAGCCGCGATCGACGCCCTGTCAGGGTTTTAGTCATCGGCGATCGGCTAGATGTCTTAGAAACCATCAAAAACCTACATCAACGGGGCTTTGCACCCATGGGGGACTGGAGCCGTCCGCTGCCCTGGCTGGCCACGGAAAATGCCATTCGGGAACAACTGCTTACCCTACCGACCGGCAGCGTCATGAGCCTCTGCACCCGTTACCTGGCCTAACTGACAGATTCCCCTGGGTTGGGATCTTCCTGCTGGCGAAGGGTCTGAATCTCTGGCAGGGAGAGTCCGGTGATCTGGGCGATCGCGTCATCCGCTAGCGTTCCGAACAACCGTCGGGCAATCTCAATTTGCGTGGCCTGAATACCTTGCTGAATACCTTGCTGAATACCCTGTTGAATACCCTGCTGAATGCCCTGCTGAATGCCCTGCCGAGTGGCTTTGGTAATAGCTCCCCGTTGATCTTGAATAAAAATCATCTGATGTTCCAACTCTTCCAACTCTTCTGCCGAAAGATTGGCTTGATTCGCAATCTCAAACGCCTGTTGAATTTCAGGAATATTGCCCATTGTGGTGGGCACAGTCCGCAAATCCCGAGCATGTTGCAAAAAGAAAATCCACTTATCCGTTAGAGTTTGTAAATTTTCTAAAGGCTGCTGAAATTTGGGTAACTCCACAAATACCAGTTCCAGATCATAGACCGGATAATCCACGAGATAATCCTTTTCTTTCAAAATAAAGCGGGAGGTAATTGTATCCAGATCCGGAAACATGACGAAATCGGTAATCGTTAAGGCAATCACCGGATTTAAAAGGGGATAATCTTGCCCGATGTTGAGTTGGGTAGAGTAGGCTTTGGCAGCATTGTAGAGAATTCGTTTTTCGAAGCCTTCTACATTCAATACCTGCATTTCGATAATGACCATTTCGCCCGTATTCAATTGAGCTTTGATATCCAAATAGGTATTTTTAACGCCTCGGATTTTGGGCGCGAGGTAAGGATTAAGAATTTCTAAATCCTGAATCGTATCTTGCCCCTCGTAAAGAACGCCATTCAGAAAGCTGATCAAAATGGCGTGACTTTGTTCCGAGCCAAAGATTTTCTTGAAGGCAAAATCAGTTTTAGGATCAATAAAAATCATCGAAACCACCCCCAAGATTGCATCTGATATTTGATTGTACCAACTAGTTTAATTGTACCATTTTTGTAGCCGTGAGTAGGTTGCACAAATTGTAGGTCGGAGAATTCCATCTGATTTTTTGCCGATGACCGTCGTCACCACTAGTCATCACCACTAAAGAAATTTGAGTTTCTGTTGATTACGTCTGTAAACGGGGAAACATGGCAGTACATCCCATGGAGTTTTTCAGCCAGTTACTGAGCATATCCTATGACCTTCCGCTTCCGATCCCAATCACTGTGGCTGTCTGCCTGCTTCGGTCTGCTGGGCCTTAACGCCACCCTTCTTCAGACACCTGCTTTCGCTTCATCCTCTTCGTCGGGCAACACAGTCACGGTGAGCCGATCGACGGAGGCTTCCGGATTAGCTCAAGGCCGCGATCGCTACCGAGCTGGGCAGTTTGCCGAAGCCATCCTGGCCTGGAAAGCCGCTGCCCAACAATATCAAACCTCGGGCGATCGACTCAACCAAGCGCTGGCATTGAGCTATGTTTCCCTCGGCTATCAAGAACTGAGCCAATGGCAAGAGGCAGAAGCAGCCATCCAAGAAAGTTTAAAGCTACTTAAAGCCGCCACTCCGGCAGCAGATGCCATCCTTTGGGCCCAGAGCCTCAATACCCAAGCCAAACTTCTCTTGTCTACGGGGAAAGCCCAAGCCGCCTTAGAGACTTGGCAACAGGCACAGAAATATTACGAACAAGCAGGCGATCGGATCGGGAGTATCGGCAGCCAGATCAACCAAGCACAGGCACTGCAAACCCTAGGATTTTATCGGCGTTCCAGACAACAGTTGGAAGCCCTGAATCAAAGCCTTAAGGCCATGCCCGACTCAGAAGTGAAGGTCAGTGGTCTGCGATCGCTCGGATCTGCGCTCTATATGATTGGGGCTAATGCAGATAGTCAAAAGGTCTTGGAAGAGGGATTAGAAATCGCACGGAAACTTAACCTGACCACCGAAGTGAGCGATTTGTTGCAAAACCTGGGGCGAGCAACCGCAGATTTAGGCAACCCAGATGAGGCCCTCCATTATTTTGAGGAAGCGGATCAAGCGGCCACCTCCCCCCTCGATCGCCTACAGTCCCGCTTGCAGCGATTTAAACTCTTTGCAGACTATGGTTTGACCAATGAAGCAGCCCCCCTTGCCCCCCAAATTCTGGAGCAAATTCAGCAACTTCCTGCCAGTCGCACCTCACTCTATACCGCAATTAATTTTGCAGCAACGTTGAATCGGTTCGAAAATCCAGCCCAAGCAGTTTCCATTCCTGCTATCAGCAAACTCCTAGAAAAAACAGTGCGATCGGCCCAGCAACTTCAGGATCAGCAAGCCGAAGCCCATGCCCTGAATCAATGGAGTCAATGGTATCAGCGCACACAACAGTGGAACGAAGCTAAAACCCTGAGTCAGCAATCTCTTCAACTGGCGCGGCAAATCCAAGCGAATGACATTATTGCCCAATCCACCTGGCAACTGGGTAAATTAAACCGCATTCAAGGCAATCGATCGGAGGCGATCTCCGACTATACCGAAGCAGTCAAAGCTTTACAAGCCATGCGCGGCGATTTAGTGGCGGTTAATCCGGATATGCAGTTCTCCTTCCGGGAAAGCGTCGAACCAGTCTACCGAGAATTGGTCGCTTTATTATTAGAGGGACAACCGAGCCAAGAGAATTTAGTTCACGCTCGGGATCTGATTGAATCCCTTCAGGTGGCAGAACTGGATAACTTTTTCCGGGAAGCTTGCTTAGATAAAACCCAGCAAATTGACCAAATCGATCCCACTGCGACCGTGGTGTATCCGATCATCTTGCCCGATCGCTTAGCGATTATCCATTCCACAGCAGGTCAGCCCCTACGTTACTACTCCACCCCGAAACCCCAGGCAGAAGTTGAACAAACGCTAACAGAAATGCTAGCAGCCTTGAGTCCTGTGTCTAACGTAAAGGATCGGAATCGCCTTTCTAAACAACTCTATGACTGGTTGATTCGTCCTGCGGAAGAAGCCCAAGCCCTGAAAAATACCAAGACTTTAGTGTTTGTTTTGGATGGGAGACTGCGGAATATTCCCATGGCGGCACTCTATGATGGCAAACAATATCTGATTGAGAAATACGCCGTTACCCTGTCGCCCGGTTTGCAGTTAATGGCCTCCCAATCCCTGAACCCCAATCAAATTGATGCGATCGTGGGGGGAATTAGTGAGTCCCGATCTGGCTTTGCAGCCTTGCCGGGAGTAGAAGCGGAAGTCAAGAAAATTTCTAAAACAGTCCCCTCTTCCACACTCTTTAACCAACAATTTACTGGACAGGCTCTCTCCCAAGAGGTCAACAATTCTCAAGCAAACGTGGTGCACTTAGCCACCCACGGTCAGTTCAGCTCCCGCATGGAAGATACCTTCCTGCTGACTTGGGATGGGCAAGTGAATGTGAAAGAATTGTCAGAGCTGCTGAAAAAGCGTCAGGGTGACACGACTAAACCGATCGAACTCTTAGTGCTGAGTGCCTGCGATACAGCAACGGGGGACGATCGAGCCGTACTGGGTCTGGCGGGCTTAGCCGTGAAATCTGGAGCACGATCGACGATCGCCTCTCTCTGGCCGGTCAAAGACAACGCCGCTTCTCAACTCATGACTAATTTCTATCAGCAACTTCGCAAACCTGGCATCTCTAAAGCAGAAGCGCTGCGACAAGCCCAACTGGAACTGATCCAAAAGACAGACTTTCGGGATCCCTTTTTCTGGTCTGCCTTTGTTTTAGTCGGAAATTGGCAATAACAAGCCCAAAGAGCACGATGGGGCAGAAAACTTAGGAAATTTGTATTTCTGCTGCAAAATTCCGTGAAGTCTCGGCAGACGAAACCGGGCTAGCTTGCCTAGGATGCAGATAGCTCCCAATTGAATGATTCTAGAATCTACCTCAAATTTTCACCAATTAGGTGTAAAGACCATGAAACATACTTCTTTCGCCAGTACACTCAGCATTTTTGCGGTGATAACTAGCTGTCTTCTTACTCCCAATGCTCAGGCTGTGACCTTCACACCGCCTGCCAATAGCAATGCACCTCGTCAGTCTACTGGGGGAGCTTCTCGGGGAGCCTTTAAATTTGTGCCACCGAGCAATAGCAGCGCACCTCGTCAGTCTACTGGGGGAGCTTCCCGTGGGCAATTCTTTAGCAGCAATGGTGCCCCTAAAGTTGCCACCGGCGGAGCCTCTCGGGGGCAATTCTTCAGCGGCAAAGGCGCACCTAGAATGGCAACGGGAGGAGCCTCTCGGGGGCAATTCTTCAGCGGCAACGGTGCCCCTAAAGTTGCCACTGGCGGAGCTTCTCGGGGAGAATTTTTCAGCGGCAATGGTGCGCCCACCTCAGCCTCAGGAGGAGCCTCTCGTGTAGGGACTTACTACCTCAATCCTTCCATCGTAGGTGCCGATGGGCCAGCTGCCATCAAAGCGCTATTGCCCCAAAGCTACTTCGGAACGACGATTTCTGAACGACCCACCATCTTGGTCTACGTCCCCGCATCCTCAGCTCAAGAAGCAATTTTTAGCCTCAAGGATGAAGCTGGGAATACTCAATACCAATTGACCCTGCCTGTATCAGGTCAAGCAGGGATCATGGCAGTTACGCTCCCCTCGGATGCTCCCGCTTTAGAGGTGTCCAAAAACTACCAGTGGTTCCTAGCACTGGATGTGGATGGTCAACTCAGCCCTAGTACTCCCTATGTGGATGGTTGGGTGCAACGGATTCAGCCGACCGCTGAGCTAGAAGCTGCTCTCCAGCAGACCGATGCTTTGAAGCGGGCAGAGGCGTTGGGTAAAGCTGGGGTATGGTACGACTGTGTAACAACCCTGTCGTCTGCCCGATCGACTCAGTCCAATGGTGAAACCTTCAACAAACAATGGACTGAGCTACTGTCCTCTGTGGGTTTAAAAGACATTGAGAAAGCTCCAATGCTGGCATTAGCCAACTAATGCGATGAAGACAGTAGATTGTTTTGCGAATGGATGTTGCTCATTTCAGTGAAGTGGGCGCATTCCTTCCTCAATCCAGAGTAAAAGTCTGCTGGCTCATTCAGGTAATATGCCTTAAGAAATGTGTTGTGATGACATTTCCTTTGGTTATGAATTCAAGCTTTCAGGATTGTTCTGATGGCTATTCGCTAAACTAATCGAGAATTCATCACAACACGTTTCGCTCAATCGACCGTAGCTCTATATTAATTGCCATTCTGATTTCTATGAAGCTCGCTGTATCTATGTGGCGTAAGTTGAAGCAATTAGTTAAAAGCACTCGTAGTGTTTTTATTATTACACCGACAGTGACCTTAGCTGTAATCTCTGGTCAGTGGGTTGGGCTGTTCAACTTATCTGAATGGAAAACGCGAGATGAATTCTTTCGATTACGATCGCAGGATACCTTTGCAGATTCCGTCGTAGTCGTCACAATTGACGAGGAAGATATTCGTACAGTCAGAAAGTGGCCAATTCCTGACTGGGCTTTGGCCGATCTGATTACAAAAATTCGGGATCAAAAACCTCGGGCCATCGGATTGGATCTCTACCGAGATCTGCCGGAAGGAAGTGGCCATGAAAAGTTAGTTAAAGTCTTTCAGACAACCCCTAGCTTAATTGGCGTTGAAAAGGTGACTGGCGATCGAGTGCCACCTTCTCCAGAGTTAAAAAAGCTCGATCAAGTTGGACTAGCCGACCTGGTACTAGATGGCGATCGGCAAGTGCGTCGAGCTTTGCTAACCGTAGAGGATGCCAAGGATAAAGGGGCCATTAAAGCAGGGTTGGGTACCTATGTAGCCCTGAAATACTTAGAAGCCGAAAATATTACCTTAGAAAGTGTTGACCCCAAACAGCAAAAATTTAAGCTGGGCAAAGCAACCTATCTCCCGCTAAAAAATCAGGAAGCGGGCTATACAGAAGGGGATTTGGGTGGCTATCAAATTTTGCTAAATTGGCATGGTTCAGAGACAGCCTTTCGCACCGTCACAATGCGAGACGTCATGGCAGGTCGGGTGCCAGCAGATCTAATGCGCAATCGCATGGTATTTATTGGCTCGACCGCCACTAGTACCAATGACTTTTTTGGCACGCCCTTTAGTAATTCCTGGTTGTATGCCCAAAAACCCACACCAGGAGTCGTGATTCACGCCAACGTTGCCTACCAACTGGTTCGAGGGGCCAAATATGGTGGAACCACCTTAGCAGGATTTTCCGGGGAACAACTTGCCGGCTGGATTTTCCTATGGTCGTTAATTGGATCAGCAGGCTGTTGGAAGTTAGCCAGTACTCAAAGTCGCCGCAGAATTTTGGGTGGCCGAATTTTTTGGGCAACCTTTGGCCTGACAGGAATGGTGATTATAGGAGCCTATGGCGCTTTTCTGGGAGGGTGGTTCATTCCAATCTCTCCCACCTTAGCCGCGCTGATTACGAGTGTCATTGCTACCACCAATGCCTATAAACAGCAGAAACTAGAAGATACCAATCAACAACTAGAACTTGCCAACGGCCAGCTAGTCGATTACTCCAAAAATCTAGAAGTCAAAGTTGAAGAGCGCACCCGTGAACTCCATGCCGCAAAACTTGCAGCAGACGCCGCCAACCAAGCCAAGAGCGAATTTTTGGCGAATATGAGCCATGAGTTACGGACACCGTTAAATGGAATCTTGGGTTATGCGCAGGTACTGGAACGGTCATCCCATATGAGTACTAAGGATTTAGATGGGGTACAAATTATTCATCAATGTGGCTCCCACCTGTTGATGTTGATTAATGACATTCTGGATCTTTCTAAAATTGAAGCGCGTAAGTTGGAGCTATTTTCTTCCAGTGTGCATCTCACCAGCTTCCTGCACACGGTTACAGAAATTTGTAGCATTCGCGCCGATCAAAAAGGAATTGGCTTTTATGTTGAAATTAGCGATCGCCTCCCGATCGGTATTCAAGTTGATGAAAAACGACTACGGCAATTGCTGATCAACCTGCTAGGAAATGCGATTAAATTCACTGATCAAGGCGGGGTAACATTTAAAGCCTATCCCCTAACGGAGGTATCGGATGCCACCTCTATGGTCACCATTCGCTTTCAGGTGGAAGATACCGGGATTGGCATGACCCCAGAGCAATTGGAAAAAATCTTTTTGCCCTTTGAACAAGTTGGTGAGGGGGGCAAGCGACCCGATGGAACTGGCTTAGGCTTAGCCATTAGCCAACGGATCGCGGCGCTCATGGAAAGCCAAATTCAGGTACGGAGCCAGTTAGGAGAAGGAAGTCAGTTTTGGTTAGATCTCGAACTCCCGATCTCGCGCGACTGGGATGTGGCCCATCAACCGATGGGTTACCACAATGTCACTGGGATTCATGGGGATGCACCTTGTGTGCTGGTCATTGATGATGATGAGACCCATTGTTCCATGCTAACCACCTTCCTCCAAAGTATCGGATTCCGGACGCTGACAGCTTTGGACGGGAAGCAAGGGCTCCAACTCGCAACCGAACATACGCCGGATGTAATTGTGGCCGATCTAACCATGCCTATGATGGATGGATTTGAACTCATTGTGCACTTGCAAAAGACCCCTCAAACCAGTTCAATTCCAATCGTCGTTTCTAGCGCAAGTGTGTTTGACACCGATCGACAACGGAGTTTGGAAGTTGGAGCTAAGACATTTTTGCCTAAACCTGTGCAGATGGAAGATCTGCTCAATACACTAAAAACCTTGATGGAATTGGAATGGGTTTACGAAGTCAATGAAGCGGAACTACTCACAGAGCAGGCAGGAGAAGGAGAACCCAGCGCTAACTCTGGCGAATCCTTGGTTCCTGAGAAAGAAGCCTTAAAACAACTTTACCATCTTGCCATGATGGGAGATATTGCTGGAATTGAGGGCATGCTAAAAGAAATCTCTGAACAAGATCGACGATTTATTCCCTTTACCTCTGAACTGGGCAAGTTCGCTGCCAACTTCCAAACGGGCAAAATTCGGCAGTTGCTCAAATCGCATTTAGAAACAGGAGTTCCTCAGTGATTACAGCAACCGTGACTCAAACAATTTGTATTCTGTTGGTGGATGATAATCCAACCAATTTAAAAGTGCTGTCAGAGGCGATTCAAGGGAATACTTGGAAGGCGTTGATGGCCACCGATGGTGAATCAGCGATCGAGCAAGCGGAATATGCCCATCCGGATCTCATTCTTTTAGATGTGATGATGCCTGGGATTGATGGCTTTGAAACCTGCCGCAGGCTGAAAGCAAATCCCCTCACCCAAGACATTCCAATCATCTTCATGACGGCGCTGTCTGAAACGATGGATAAAGTGCGGGGCCTCGAATTGGGCGCGGTGGACTACATTACTAAACCGTTCCAACAAGAGGAAGTCATTGCCCGTCTTAAACTTCATCTACAAATTTCCCAACTGACCCATACGTTGGAGCAACGGGTGCAAGAACGGACTGCGGAGCTTTCCCAATCCCTATCTCAGCTCCAACAAGCACAAATTCAGTTGGTACAAAGTGAAAAGATGTCCATGCTAGGCCAACTGGTTGCTGGGATTGGCCATGAAATTAACAACCCGATCGGGTTCATTCGGGGCAACATTACGCCCATGCAGGACTACATCCAAGATTTGTTTGATTTAATTCATCTCTATCAGGAGAAGTTTCCCAATCCAGGGGCAGAAATCTTGGACATGGTGGAGATGATCGACATCGATTACCTAGCGGAAGATTTACCGAAGATTATGCGATCGATGGAGCAGGGGGTCGATCGATTGCAGGAAATCAGTTTGTCTTTGCGAACCTTTGCTCGAGCGGATATTGCCTCAAAGGTAGAGTTTGTTATGGCTGAGGGCGTTGACAGTACAATCATGCTGCTTAGACATCGTTTGAAGGCCAATGAAAAACGACCTGAAATAGTTATTGTTAAGGAATTTAATACAGTTCCTCCCATCAATTGCTATCCTGGTCAGCTCAACCAGGTGTTCATGAATATTATTGCCAATGCGATCGATGCCTTTGATGAACTGAATCAAAATCGCTCCTACAAAGAAATTGAAGCTTGCCCCAACGTCATTACCATCACGATTACCTTAGACGATTCTAAGGAAAACGTTATTGTACGGATTAAAGATAACGGGATGGGAATTCCTCCTGAGTTACAAGAGCAGATTTTTGATCCCTCGTTTACAACAAAAGCTGTTGGTAAAGGCACCGGTTTAGGACTCGCGATTAGTCATCAGATTATTGTCGAAAAGCATGGTGGGCAACTGAAATGTCAGGCTATGCCTAATGAAGGAACAGAATTTATCATCACACTACCCTTGTAAACAGTAGGAAGAGCAAGACGGAATCTATCGAATCCAACATTAATTCATCCAACATTAATTCAGGGGATGTCCTGAATTTGAGGAAGCAACTGGGGAATATTAAGCATGGCTTCCCACCCAAACCGCACTGCTCTGCGCTTCTGGGTCTATGGCCCTACGGTTGTTGCTCCCCACCGTCCTACCTATGCGTCCCCCCTCCCCCCCTTCACCCTCTCGACCTTCATCTGTCTCAACCACGGTTCCCGCCGCAAGACGTGGACTCACGCGCTTATATGTGTTGTCACTCACAGCGATTGCTACCCTTGCGATCGTTGGGCAAGTCCTAGTTCAGAAGCAATTGGATCGACAATCGACGGATCTGAAAATTATCCAAACCGCGCAAAATCGGCAGACCTTGTGTCAACAATTGCTCAAGAATGCGATCGCCATTCCTTTACTACGAGATTCTGATCGACGCCAAGAACGGCTGAAAGAACTCCAGCAAGTTTTAACCCAGTGGCAAACCAGTAAAGATGCGCTCCGTCAGGATTTACAGTCCATGGTGTCACCAACGGACTTTGCGGAAGTAGATACCATGCTGAAAAAGCTGGATCCCAGTTCCCAGGCCATGGTAGACGCCGCGCAGACGATCTTATCTACTTTTCAAGCTCACCCCAACGCGGCACCCGCCCGCCCTCGAGATCGTTTACTAACCCCTAATCGCTTATTGCCTTCTGCGATGATGGCTAATCCGGAGGAACTGGTTGCAGGTCCGCGTTTACTGCAAGCGGAACAGGAATTTACCCGCATCAATAGCGAGATTATTCAGTGGTATAGTCATAAGGCAAAAGACGGCGTCACCCACCTCAAAATTTTAGAATTTGGCTTGTTGAGCGTGACACTAGTGGTATTGGTTTTGGAAGGGGTGCTGATTTTCCGGCCTGCGGTGCGCAATCTGGAAGAGGCAATGACGGCTTTGCGGCAAGCTCTGCGGCAAGTGACCCAAGAACAGGAAAAATCTGAAAAGTTATTGCTAAATATTTTGCCGGAACCGATCGCCGATCGCTTAAAACGTGAACCGCAAGCCATTGCCGACGGATTTGCAGAAGCTACGGTATTATTTGCCGACATTGTGGGCTTTACTGAGTTATCCAGTCGATTGTCGCCTCAAGAACTAGTGGCACAGTTGAATGAAATTTTTTCGCAGTTTGATCGACTAGCAGAACAGTACGGACTGGAAAAAATTAAAACGATCGGGGATGCCTATATGGTCGTGGGAGGGTTACCGGAGCCGAGGAATGATCATGCAGCGGCCATTGCGGAAATGGCGATCGCCATGCAGGCTACGTTAGCAACCATCAATCAGAACCGAGGCGAATCCCTCAATATCCGCGTCGGAATTAACAGTGGCCCTGTGGTGGCGGGTGTCATTGGTTTGAAGAAGTTTATCTATGACCTGTGGGGGGATACAGTCAACGTGGCCAGCCGCATGGAATCCCATGGCAAGCCAGGGAGTATCCATGTGAGTGAGGCAACCTACCAGCAACTTAAACACCTCTATGCATTTGAAGAACGGGGAGTCATTCCGATCAAAGGCAAGGGGGAGATGCGTACCTACTGGCTCAAAGGCAAAGCGAACGTGACGGTTGTCGGCAGTACACGCTAATTAAAAGCCGCTGGGAGCATGGTGCCTCAATAAGAAGTCGTCGTAAATCATGACAAACAACAAGAAACATCGTAACGAATCATCAAAATTGCCAGTTCCTAAGCGGCACAAATGCCATAGCAGGGTAATAAATCATGGATGACGAAGAGGCGATGGGCTTGTAAAGCATCGTGAAAAAGTTTCCAATGACTGGTAAGAAACGTTGGTGAATAGGAAAAAACATCGTTTTCACGATCGTTTTCACGAACGGTACCCACTGCTTGAAACTTCCAGGAGCCGCGCCCCTTCGCTATATATTGCAAAGTTGCTGATCCAAAGCTGAATTTACCAGCTTGAATGGCAGCCAACCATTTTTGATGACGGGTAATCCCATTATCATCCCGGATGTTGTGAATCATCTCTTGGATAAGTTGACGATCTGCATCAGGCAAGCCAGGAACGTCGGCATCTGGGTCACCCAAACGATAGCGTTGCATCACTCGACACATTGCGTCGGCAGCTTCTAGATAATCTTGGGGATTGTTACGAGTAATTCGTTCACCGCGTCCATTTGTATACTCCCATTGCAGAAAGGGTTTATCAGGATTGCTCAATACCGCTCCGTGACCTAAGGGTAGCGCTTCACTGATGAAATAGTTAGCTAGGCGATCGAGCAGCCGACGATCGGGCTGACCATCGGCTCCTGTAATCTCCTTCGCTTCATTAATCCGATGATTGACCCCTGCAAATCCTTGGTGTGCCCATGTGTCTGCATAAACATGCATCGTAATTCCGAGGCGGTATAGCCCATAGGCGTGGTTCCGCTCCCGAATGCACTCTCGCACCATATCTTGAGCTACAAGACTATTGGGACGACAAACCAATTTATCAATAAAGTGATCTGACGGATCTTGTCCCGCAGGTAGGCCACCATTACCGGGCAAAAAATGGAAGGGAATCCAGACAAAATGGTTGGCTAGCTCTTGAAAATTACGATAGTCCAACATTTTGTGGGCCGAGCTAATCCGACTGAATAGTGCCCCACTATCAAACCGAATTACGCCGGAGTTAGTGGCATCATCTACATATTGAGCACTATGGGCAATGGTATCTGCGGAGCAATCGTCAAAGCCAGCCAAGCGTGCCAGGACGTAGGTTACACCGTGATGGAAATCAATTTGCATAGTTTAGGACAGTATAGAGCGATCGGATGGATAACTCTATTGTGCCGATCGCGCTCTCTTTTCCAGATAAATTTTTCAAAATTTAATTAAGTACGCCATAGATAACTTCACGGATAACTAACTTTACAGAACCCGATGGATGGGTGTTACAAGGACAGAGAAGGATCTGCAACAGGACGCAATAATCAACGACGCTTGAATCCTTTTGCCTCAGACGGTTTGGTCTTTTTAGCTTGGGCTTTGCTGACGGCTACAAATGCCTCTTGGAACAATTCATGTAAATGTAAGGGAACACTGGCGGTATCTGGCAATTCCGGTTCTAAAGATTTGCCTAGGGTGTAGAGATATTCATCTAACTGAGCAAGGGTGAAACTAGGCTGTTCCAAGGTTTGTTGGAATAAGGCTTGCAAAGCTGAAGGGTACTTTTCAGCAAGATGGTGAAAGACAAAAACAGGCACAGCAGGATCATTGAGCAGCTTTTTAAGAGACTGAGTGGCTTGTTCGATCGAATAGCCTTTCCCAGACTGCAAATACCGTTCCAAGGGAGCATAGGAGGCTAGAAAGCACTGTCCCCAGCGAGGATGGGTGAGCATGGTGACCTCTTCCGCCTGTTGGAGGTTTGGCGGAAGTTCCATGGGTGGAATTACCATTTTGCTAGCTTTTGCTGTTTTTAATTGTTGATTTTCTGTTTCCGTTAATGTATCTTCTGCTTCTGAAAGAGCATCCTCTACAATTTCGTCTGCACTGACTTGTGCTTTCTGAAGTTGTTGATCGGATAGATGATCTTGAAATGCTTTCAGACGCTGATTAAGTTGTCGTCCAGGTAACGTCACAATGGTAGATCCAAAGAATTCCTGACTGGCCTGGTATTGCTGCTCGACCGATCGCCAGGATTCTTCCAATAAGTCTGGCGCATCGCTATAAAGATACCGTCGATAGCATTGCCGAAAATTTCCGATCGCGACTGCCAACTTAGGTTTACCTAGCCGCCCTAGTAAAACAGGCTTAGTTAATACCATCCAGCGATCGGACGTAAAAGGGGCGATCTGAACTAAGCAAATTTCCTGAGGTTGTAAGCGGGCTTGAATCTCTGGCGATACATGACCTAGGTGAACTTGGTAAGAGCGTTGAGTGAGCCAATTACAAAGTTGATAGTCACCGTTCTCCAAAACTTCGGTAATTTCAAATAAACTGACAATTGCATCCGTCCAACCGCGAATCAGCTGCTGTTCCATTGGAGAGAGTTGCGGATGATGTTGAATGAAAGTCTCGAGCGGGGTTTCACCCAAGGTCTGATCTTCCACCATAAATCGAGTCAGCAACAGTTCTCGATTGGGCCAATTGCCTGGATTAGGTTGCTTAAGTAACCGAGCACTGTATTGTTCCAAGGCAACTGCGCCTTCGCCTTCAGTGTCGTAGATAAAGTCGATTATTTCCTGCTTGAGTTGTTCTGCCCGATCGATGGAAAGAGTTGAAGCAGGGGTTGATGAAGGATGGCTGGAAATCATAGGTAAGTCAACACTATTGGAGGTGGATTATTCAGTGAATCGATAGACGGATCTATGGAAATTAGTTAAGAATATCTAAGCTAAGGGAATGGGTCATAGGATAATAGAATGCATCCAAGGAAAAACAGAGATAACAATCATGATGAAAGTTAGCAATCTTAAGAACTCATAAAAAACTAAAAAGTTAAAGTATCAGTTTCCGCTGCTAGGGCTAACCCATTACTCAAAGCTATTTCATTCAAAGATAGTTAATGCAGAATTATCCGTTTTAAAATGTTCTCCAAGAATTTTCTGCAATCATAGGCTGAATCTATCAATCTTGCAAGAACTAGTATTTTACGGCAGACGGCCCAATCCCTTGTTTGATAAGGGATGTAACACTTTAGAGAGAGTAAGCAGGTAGGAACTTTCCGTCAATAGAGTGACAAGCTCAAATCCAAGCCTAAAAGACCTTCGGACTATAGGTTGATTCAGAACCAGGGATCGAAGCAGTACATTACAGACATCGACGCAGACACCGGTTGAACAACTCGGTTGAATGGCTCGTCGGAAACCATACAAGGGAGATTCCCAATGAAACTATTTTCGATTCTAAAAAAAGCTTTTCGTTCTATTCAACTTTCTGTGGCAGCTCTGGCTTGTATTGGTAGTCTGAGCTTTAGTGTTGCTGCTCCTGCATTTGCTGCACCAGTCGCCGTCACCCAACCTACCCACATTGCAGCGATCGGGATTGGTCGCCAAGCAGAAGGCACAATTGAGCAAGCTGCTGGTAAGGCAGAAAGTGTTAAGGATAGCGTAGCTGCTAAGGCCAAAGGTGTGGCCAAGCAAGTGGAAGGTCGTGCTAAATATGACATCGGTCGGGTAGAAGATGCGGCTCAGCGCACGGGTAATAAAACCGACGCACTGACTAAGCAAGCCAAGGGTAAAGCTGAACAAGATGTTGGCAAGGCCCAGGACGCTGTTACCGACGCAACCAATAACGCGATCGACGCAGTCAAAGGCTTGTTTAGCAAATAAGTCCCTTTAACTCGTGGTCTAAAAATGCACTGAATCATTGATTAGTTCATTTAGAATCACAATTCATAGCAATTCAACTTTAATAAGTTGGCATTGCGATTGTTAATCTTTAACTGGATTCACTAATCCATCTTAACTTAGAATTTCTTAGGAGGAAATCCCATGTCTTTTCGTTCTTTGTTTGCAATGTTCACTACGTTTGTTTGTTCTGCAATGCTGTTCTTGGGCCTGACAATGAGTCCTTCTTTGGCAGCTCCTGCTAGCAACCCGACAGAAGGCACCGCCCAAATGCCAGAATCCATGGCTGCGGCTGAAGATGTAGCATCGAAGTCTGCACCGATGAACTTGGAAGAAATTGAGGCTCGCAATAAGGGTGGACTGAATGAGGTTCAAGGTTCTGCTGATGCAGACAAGATGTACCGTAGCGATACCTCCAAGCCCGGTCCTGCAATTGCTCGCAAGCTAGAAAAAGCGATCGATAAAGTTACGAAATAGTCGTACGACTTAGACTTAACTTAATTTCGATGGGTGCGAATTTGATACAGAGTGATCTCACTTTAAGCCTTTCGTCTTAAATCTCTCGTCAAACTCACCCATCGAATCTCCATGTCAAATCGGCACTCGTAATTGTTTGATCCTTTATGAATCAAGATTGCTTTCACGAGTCTGCCTTTCACAAAATCACCATGACGGGAAATGACCGATTTTGAACTTGTCTCAAACTCAATTTTTGGATTGATTTACCCGTTAACTCTAAAGCTTGGTAGAAATAGAGGTAATTCTGATGGCTACTAAATCAGCACTTCGTGCGATCAATATTGGTTTAACCGATAGCGAACGCGAAGGCGTAATTAAACTACTCAACGTTGCCCTTTCTGATGGATATTTGCTTCTCATCAAGACAAAAAAATATCACTGGGATGTGGTTGGCCCCCAGTTCCTGACGTTGCATAAACTTTGGGAAGAGCAATATCAAATGCTTTCAGAAAGCATTGATGAATATGCTGAACGGGTACGGATGCTGGGAGGATATCCAGTGGGAACTGCGGCAGGGTTCCTGCAATATACAACGTTGACGGAAGATGCAGGCGATATTCTGAGCGCAACTGAAATGGTTGCTCGCTTAGTCGCGGATCATGAACAAATCATCCGCAATCTGCGAGAGGCTGTAGATCAGTGCTCTGATGACTTCCATGATGAAGGAACCACAGATTTTCTGACTGGGAAAATGGAAGAGCACGAAGCGATGGCTTGGATGCTGCGATCGTTCATTGAAGGGGAACCTGTCAAGCCTAATGGCCAGATCCCGAGCCAAAACGCGGTTGCCATTCCAACCGGTGTATAGATTAAGAAGGAGCCTTAACCATGACAATGACTGCAACGAATACCACCTCTGCCACCATGACCCCCTCAACCCGCGATCGTATGATTTCAGCGGTGTTTGAGAACCAAACGAAGGTTCAAGAAGTGGTTCAGCGCTTGATCGATCGGGGAATTCCCGCAGAGGACATTTCCGTCATGGGGCGGAACTTTGAATCCACAACCCGAGTGGCTGGGTTTATCACGAAGCGCGATGTGATTTTAGGTGGTTTGAAGCAAGGCGCAATTTTTGGTTCACTGTTTGGCTCTGTCCTCAGTTTGCTGACTGGAGTGGGCGTTTTATTTATTCCCTTTGTGGGGCCGGTGGTGGCCGCTGGGCCGATCGGTGCAGCACTGATTGGAGCAGCATCCGGTGCACTGGCAGGCAGTGCCGGAGCAGGGTTAGCCTCTCTGTTGATGACGTTGGGCATGCCTGAGGATAAGGCTGCTGTTTACCAAACCCTCGTTTCGGCGGGTGAGTTTCTCGTGATGGCGGAGGTACCGGAAGCGCGAACCGGGGAATATCAACTACTGATGGAAAGCGCAGGCGGAAAGGAAGTACATACGATCGATCAAGTGTTGCCTCGCCCCTGTCCTGGCCGCTGTAACAGTCCTGAAGATTTAACGCCAGACGTGCGTTCCCACCTATCTCCGGAAGCTCAGACCACATTTATTGAGCAGTACAACGCGGCGATCGATGAAGGTAAGGAGTCTCCCATGGCTGAACAAATGTCTTGGGAAACGATCCGCCAAAAGTTTGTCGAAAACGAAGATGGTGTCTGGTCTAAGCCTACCGCGTAACGGGCTTAAGCCTATGGCATAAAGCAGATGGGTCAAGCGTTTATCTCTCAGATCCATCATCACCAAAAGTAACAACTCACAGCCCCCTTTAGGCGCTCACCCGTCTCTCAAGGGGGTTTTTGCTGAGGTACGGAAAGCCGTCATTTGGGGATGTTTACATTTCGTAACGCAATTGTTAAGTTTAGTTACATAGATGAGTAAGGGTTCTGAGAACCCAGGAGAAAAGTACATGAGTTCTAATAGCATGGTATCGAATAGTGTCGTTGTTGATGATCAAGGTAGAACCGACATTTTCGCGATCGAGCCTCCGATCTACGTTGATCAAACTGCACAAGCAGGCTTCACCCCCTACGCTGAAAAACTGAATGGACGTTTAGCCATGATCGGATTTGTCAGCCTGATTGGGCTAGAAATTCTGACGGGGCACGGTGTGCTCGGTTTTCTTAGCCATCTCTAATGGACAGAAATTGTCCAAAGACAGACTTACCTCAACAGACTTACCTCCTATGTTTGCTTAACCGTTGATCATTCTGTTGGCTGTCTGATGTGAGGTCATGTTCTAACTTCCAGCGTAATTTTACTTTGAGGATTGTTTATGCCGATTAAAGAACGTCCCACGCCCTCACGAGCCAGCATTATTGCCAACATTGTGGTTGCGGTTTCTGCAGTCTTTTTGTTCATTAATGTCTTGATTCCCAGTTTGTCTGGGCCTCGGGTTCCTGGTGTTCCCTACAGTCTGTTTATCCATCAGGTCGAAGAAAGCCAAGTTTCCCAGGTTTCCATTGGTCAAAATCAAATTCGCTACCAACTGAAGGGCGATTCTGAACAGCCGGGGGCCGTATATACAACAACGCCGATTTTTGATTTAGAATTACCCAAACTTTTAGAATCTAAGGGTGTGGAATTTGCCGCAGCACCTGCTCCCAAAAATAATTGGTTCTTCACCATTCTCAGTTGGATTGTTCCACCCCTAGTATTTGTGGGAATTCTTCAGTTCTTCGCCAACCGGAACAATGGTGGTGCGCCTCAGGGAGCTCTGTCGATCGGTAAAAGCAAAGCCAAAGTTTACGTCGAAGGGGAATCTGCAAAAATCACCTTTGCGGATGTGGCGGGCGTTGAAGAAGCCAAAACCGAATTGGTAGAAATTGTTGACTTCTTGAAAACGCCTGCTCGCTTTACGGAAATTGGAGCCAGAATTCCCAAGGGTGTGCTGCTGGTCGGCCCTCCCGGAACCGGGAAAACCTTGCTAGCCAAGGCTGTGGCTGGGGAAGCCGGGGTTCCTTTCTTTAGCATTTCCGGTTCTGAGTTTGTGGAAATGTTTGTGGGCGTCGGTTCCTCACGGGTACGGGACTTGTTTGAACAGGCGAAGAAGCAGGCACCTTGCATTGTGTTCATTGACGAGTTGGATGCGATCGGGAAATCCCGTAGTGCAGGCGGTTTCTACGGTGGTAACGACGAGCGGGAACAAACGCTGAACCAATTGCTGACGGAAATGGATGGGTTTGCAGCGGGTGATGCCACGGTGATTGTGCTAGCCGCCACCAACCGTCCGGAAACGTTGGATCAAGCGTTACTCCGCCCTGGTCGCTTCGATCGCCAAGTGCTGGTCGATCGGCCTGACCTAGCGGGTCGGGAAGCGATTCTGAACATTCACGCCCAAAAGGTGAAACTCGCTAACGATGTCGATCTGAAAACGATTGCCACCCGTACACCGGGCTTTGCTGGAGCGGATTTAGCCAACCTCGTCAACGAAGCAGCGCTGTTAGCCGCTCGCAATAAACGTGCAACGGTAGAAACTAAAGATTTTGCTGAAGCGATCGAACGGGTTGTGGCAGGTCTAGAGAAAAAGAGCCGCGTGCTAAACGAGACGGAAAAGAAAATCGTAGCGTATCACGAAGTGGGTCACGCCCTTGTCGGTGCAGCGATGCCGGGAAGTAACAAGGTTGAGAAAATCTCGATCGTGCCTCGAGGTATGGCAGCTCTAGGTTACACGTTGCAATTGCCGACGGAAGATCGCTTCCTGCTGAATGAAGACGAGTTGCGCGGTGAAATTGCCACACTATTAGGCGGACGATCAGCAGAGGAAATTGTCTTCGGTAACATTACCACTGGCGCATCCAACGACCTACAACGGGCCACGGATTTAGCGGAACGGATGGTGACGAGCTACGGGATGAGCAAAGTTTTAGGGCCGCTGGCCTATCAGCAAGGCGGGCAGTCGATGTTTCTCAACAACGGCGCTGCCAATCCTCGCCGCCCTATGAGCGAAGAAACAGCGCAATCCATCGATCGAGAAGTGCAGGAAATTGTGGAAACGGCCCATGAACAAGCACTGAATATCCTACGGGCTAATCGAGAATTACTGGAATCGATCGCCCAGAAACTTTTGGAAACAGAAGTGATTGAAGGTGAAACATTGCACCAATTGTTGAATCAGGTAAATGCAAAACCTGCGTTGGCTGAAATGGCGTAATTACAAAGCTAGCTTGTTCCCACCCATCTGATAAAAGGTGTGATTTTGAAGAGGTCAACTTGACTAAATGACCTTCCAACACTGACTCTCCCAATATTGGGGGAGTTTTTTTATGGGTCGCAATGTACGATTTTAGAAGTCACGATCGTAGCTTAGACAGGCTTTCCATCAATCATCTAATTCCATCGTTCGCTGGCTGCCTAACTGATTTCCTTGATATTGCATATTGCAAAGCTTTAAGACTTTTTGAAAGATCAGTGAAGCCGTTAGAGGTAATTCCAGCAAGGGCACACTATGCCAATCAGGAATGAAATGTTCTTTCGCAAACAATCTTGAGTCCTAGAGAGCAATTATGGGTAGAAGCGTTATCAAGATTTTAGGGTTAGCCTTCGGATTGTCTCTCTGCGGGGCAAGATTTACCCTGGCCCAAGTTGTGACTGATGGCACGCTGCCAACCACTGTGACAACGCCTAATATGCTGGATTTCACGATCGATGGTGGCGCACGATCGGGCGGAAATTTATTTCACAGCTTCAGCCAATTTTCAGTGCCTACGGGTGGTTCTGCCTTTTTCAACAATGCGTTAGATGTGCAGAATATTTTTGCACGGGTCACGGGTGGGACTGCATCGAACATTGATGGATTACTCAAAGCAAACGGGACAGCGAATTTATTTCTGCTCAATCCCAGTGGCATTTTGTTTGGCCCCAATGCGTCGCTAAATCTTGGCGGTTCTTTTATTGGAACGACGGCGAATAGTGTGAAATTTGCGGATGGCACCAAATTTAGTGCCGTGAATTCTGGGCCACCTTTGTTAACCATGAGTGCCCCGATCGGGTTACAAATGGGCCAAAGCTCGGGGCCGATTACGGTACAAAATACGGGCCATCAGGTGACTGTCGGCTTTTTTGCCCCTGCCGATCGCAGCCAAAATCCCCCTGGATTGCAAGTAGGAGCTGGACAGACCTTAACGTTAATTGGCAATGCGGTTAACTTTGACGGGGGACTAATAACTACAGCGGGGGGAGGGCATTTGGAAGTGGGTAGTGTTAGCGACGGTGCGGTCAAGCTGAATGCCAGCCCTCAGGGATTAGTGGGCGATTATTCAGCCGTTCAGCAATTCAATAATATTCTGTTCAATCACCAATCTCTGCTAGATGCCAGTGGCAGCGGGGGTTCCATTCAGGTGCAGGGTCAGAACATCAGTTTCGCAAATGGTTCGGGAGCCTTGCTACAGAACTTGGGATTCCAGCAACCGGCCCAAGGCATGACCCTTCAGGCAACAGGCAATCTCAGTCTGGGAGGGACAACGGCCAATGGTTTATTAAATAGTTTCATTCAGATTGATAATCTAGGGTTAACGTCACCTGGAGATATGAATGTTTCGGCAGCCCAGTTATTGCTAAAAGATGGTGCCAATGTTCATAATTGGACGTTTACGCCTGCTACGGGAGGTAATATTAATGTCAATGTGGCTGGCGCGATCGAGGTTGATGGCTTTGTTCCCTTTGTACCTTCTGCGGTGAGTTCAATTACTGCCATTACGTTGGGGGCAGGACAGGCTGGAAATGTAACCGTCTCAACGAACAGTTTAAGGATTTTGAATAGTGGGAGCGTCAGTGTTTTAACTGCAGGATCGGGAGCAGGCGGAACCCTGAAGGTTAATGCTCAAGATTTAGTTGAAATTGCAGGCACGAATCCCTTAACGACTTTATCCAGTAATATTATTGGTTCTGCAAGCGGTACAGGCAATGCGGGGAATACCGTAATTAGTACAACTCGGTTAGTGGTTCGTGATAGTGGTATTTTAGGCTCGAGTGCGGTTGCAAAAGGCGCAGCAGGTAATGTAACGGTGAATGCTTCAGAATCCGTTGAAGTGAGTGGTCAAGCAGCCAGATCAATTCTTCCAGCCCGCATTGCATCTACCGCTGAGATTCTTGATCCGATTACTCAAGCCGTTTTGCAGTTACCAGCGATTCCGGATGCCAATGCAGGATCCTTAACGATTAATACGCCTAACTTGCGGATTACCAATGGTGGATTTGTGACGGTTAAAGCTGACGGCCCAGGTAGTGCCGGGAACGTTCGGATTAATGCGGGTTCCACGATTCTGAATCACCAAGGTCGCATTACTGCCGCTGCTGCTTCTGGGGAGGGCGGCAACATTTTTATCACAGGGGATACCTTGCTTCTGCGGCATGGAAGCGTGATTAGTGCAACAGCAGGGGGAACAGGGAATGGTGGCAATGTAACAATCAATGCTCCAATCATCTTAGGTTTAGAAAATAGTGACATTATTGCCAATGCCACAAAAGGTCGCGGCGGAAATATTAGTATTACAACCCAAGGAATTCTAGGACTCAAGTTTCGCGATCGCTTAACGCCCGAGAATGACATCACAGCCAGTTCAGAATTTGGGGTGAGTGGCAATGTTCAAGTCAATACGATCGGGACTGATCCGAATGCCAGATTAACGGAACTTCCCGTCAGTGTCACTGATCCGAGTCAAAAAATTGCAACCGGCTGCACTCCAAATCAAGGCAGTCAGTTTATAGCAACCGGGCGGGGCGGCATTCCCCAGAACCCTAATCAGCAAGTGGCGGGCGATCGGACTTGGAACGATTTGCGCGATCTGTCAGCCTACCGCAGCCATGCCAGCACGGTCGCTGCCAGTTCTGTACCTCAATCCCCCCTAATCCAAGCCTCTGGGTTTGAACGCAATGCCGATGGAACGATCTCTCTGATTGCCAGCTCTGTCCCCGTCAATCCAGCCACGATCGCAACCTGTAGCGGTCAGGCAACTCGAGCTAGCCAACCCAGCATATCCCTACATTCATAGAGAAATCCTCTATGCGACCCATTAAATGAATGCATAATCAACAATTCTTAAGCTTTTTCAAGGACAAATTCAGTAAGTTTACTGAAAGGGTGAAAATTGGCGAATGGGCAAGCTAAAGCAAGTATTTAGCAAAATTGTCCTATGCAAGGTCGATCGCTCATTCCAGTCATCGGTTTGGTTGCAAGTTTAGTTGTAGGAATGGAGAAATCTATTGCTCAAGTGAGTCCGGATAGCAGCTTGTCCAGCACCGTGAGCAGTTCTAACAACTTGGACTTCACGATCGACGGCGGCGCGCGATCGGGCGGTAACTTATTTCATAGCTTCAGGCAATTCTCAGTGCCGACCGGCGGTTCAGCGTTTTTTAATAATGCGTTGGATGTACAGAATATCTTTGCACGGGTAACGGGGGGAACTGCATCCAATATTGATGGACTGCTTAGAGCGAACGGTGCTGCCAGCTTATTTCTGCTGAATCCGAGTGGGATTTTGTTTGGGCCGAATGCTGCGCTGAATCTGGGGGGATCGTTTATTGGTACAACAGCGAGCAGCGTTAAATTTGCGGATGGAACCGAATTTAGTGCAGTGAATTCTGGAACACCTTTGCTGACGATGAGTGCACCTGTAGGCTTGCAGATGGGTGCCAATGCAGGCCCCATTCAAGTGCAAGGGCCTGCAAGTGCCAATCCTTTGTTCCGGCCTCCTACCCTTGCGGTTGCTCCGATGCAGACCCTCGCACTGGTGGGGGGGCAGATCGATCTGAGTAGCGCAACGGTATCGGCTCCTGGGGGGCGAATTGAACTGTGGGCAGTGCAGAATGGGCAGATTGCAACCAATACCCAGCCGTGGCAATTATCTAGCCCAACCACAGCAGCTAACTGGGGGACAATCATGCTGCAACAAGCATCCTTAGTTAATGCTAGTGGAATGACCGCTGGGGGCGGCATTAACGTACGGGGACGGGGCTTGACCTTAAAAGAGAGTTCCAATATTCAATCATTTACCTTCTCTGGAGAAGGACAGGATATTACAGTTAACACGACGGAGTTTGTTGATCTTTTAGGGGCAACTGAGTCTCAGCATCCCTTTGGATTCGATGGAATTTCCACTTCGGTTGGCAACTCGTTTGGGATCGTTGCGCTTCCTGGACCACCTGCCACTGGACGAGCGGGCAATGTAACCGTTGAAACCGGGCGGTTACAAGTCGCTAATTCGGCTACCCTACGATCGGCCACTGCTGGTGATAACTCGAGCTCAGGGAATGTGACAGTTCGGGCGACCGATGTGGAGATGCTGGGATTTGAAACCCTGCCAACTTATACACCAGCGACGATTATGAGTGTGATTGCTGCGGGAAACAACAATCAGAGTGGACAGGTCACGGTTGAGGCCGATCGGATTCGTGTTTTGGGCGGTAGTCGTATCGCTGGTAGTGTGATCAGTGGCAATGGCCAAGCCGGAGATATTGTCGTTCGGGCTAAAGAGAGTTTGGAGATCCAGGGTGCGACCTCTATGGGTGGCATATCCAGTGCAGTGCTCACGACCTTGGAAGCGGGATCATCCGGACAAGGGGGACGCATTTCGATTGATACAGGACTTTTGACCTTATCTCAGGGTGGAGCCATTGCCAGTGAAGCGGCAGGCTTTCAAATCAGTCCTTTTTATGGTTTCTTGCCAGGTGCTCAAGGGACAGCTGGAAGCATTGATATTCGAGCTAGAGAGGTGCAAGTCAGCGATCCGATCGTGGATGGATACAGCCAAACACTCACAGGCATTACGACTTCCCTGGGCAATGGAGCAGTGGGAACAGGCGGTACGATTAACTTAACTGCTGACAGTCTGCACGTTTTTAATGGGGGGCAAATCACTGCATCTAGTCAAGGACAGGGATCTGCTGGTAATGTGAATTTGCATGTCAACTCGATCGAGGTTCAGGGTTTTTCACTAGTCAAAGGGCAATATCTACCCAATGCAATTACAGTACCCAGTGCAATTACAGCCTCATCCTCATCAACAGCAGCAGCAGGATCAGTTAACATTACAGCGGATTCTGTTTCAGTTCGCGATTCTGCGCAAGTTACCGTTAGCAATACAGGAACTGGCGACGCAGGAAACTTAAATGTCAATGCTATAAATATCTTTCTTGACAACGGTGCAAGCTTACGAGCAGAGGTCAATGGTGGCAGTCAAGGAAATATCAATCTAAACACAAAAGAGGTCTTATTACTTCGCCACGGAAGTAACATCACAACAAATGCAAAAGGTGCATCCACTGGCGGAAACATTAACATCAAGGCATTAGCCATAGTAGGGCTGGAAAACGAAAATAGTGACATTGTCGCCAATGCAGTTTTGGGCAGTGGCGGGAACATTAACATTACCACTCAAGCGCTGTTAGGATTGCAATTTCGAACGAATCTGACGCCTAAGAGTGATATCACTGCAAGTTCTGAATTTGGATTAAATGGTAATGTGCAGGTGAATACGATCGGCACTGATCCTAATGCCGGATTAACAGAACTTCCCGTCAACGTCACTGATCCGAGTCAAAAAATTGCAACTGGCTGTGCTGCCAATCAAGGTAGTCAATTTGTGGCCACGGGACGGGGTGGAATTCCACAAAATCCCAATCAGCAAGTAGCAGGCGATCGGACTTGGAATGATTTGCGCGATCTCTCCGCCTACCGCAGCCATTCCAGCGCCGTCGCTGCCAGTCCTGCACCTCAATCCACACTAATCCAAGCCTCTGGGTTTGAACGGAATGCTGACGGAACGATCGTCCTCATTGCCAGCCCTGCATCGGTCGCAGCTTCTGAGATCGCCACCTGTAGTCACGGATCTACAATAGCTACAACAGCCTATCCGTAAGACTACTATCAGCGAAATGGATCAGTTTAGAACTGTAATTTCCGCTAAATCTTGCAAAACTAGCTACTTTAGTTCCCAAAAATGGTGATTGGGTCACATTAGTGTAAGTTTGTCAAAGTCTTCGTGCAATCACTTGGGAAAGGGGCTAGATTTTATGCGTGAGAGAATGATCAATGCGTCGTTGTTCACGATCGGACTACTTGCGGCGAACACCATTCCTGCGCTAGCCCAAGTGCTGCCTGATGGGAGCTTATCAACAACAGTCACTGCGACGGGCAAGAACTTTACAATTAACAACGGCAATTTAGTTGGTAATAATCTATTTCATAGTTTTAGCCAATTTTCGGTTCCCACCGGCGGTTCTGCCTTTTTTAACAACGCACTGACGGTTCAAAATATCTTTGCACGAGTCACAGGTGGAACAACCTCGAATATTGATGGACTCATTAAAGCCAACGGGACAGCAAATCTATTTCTGCTTAATCCCAGTGGTATTCTTTTTGGGCCCAATGCCTCACTGAATATTGGTGGCTCGTTTATAGGAACTACTGCCAGTAGTATTAAATTTGCGAATGGAACTGAGTTTAGTGCCGCGACTGCTGGAACGCCCTTGTTAACCATGAGTGCACCGATCGGCCTGCAAATGGGAAGTAATCCAGGCTCAGTTACCGTCCAAGGATCGGGGCATAACGGCCAACTGAGCGAATCTCAACAAGTCTCTGGATTAACTTTAGGGACAAAAGGCTTGCAAGTTCAACCGGGTAAAACATTGGCCTTGGTCGGGGGAGATGTGCTCTTAAATGGTGGCTTGCTTTCAGCGCCGCGTGGTCGGATTGAATTAGGCAGTGTAGTACAGGGAACGATTACGCTGACGGGGAATCCCCAAGGATTTGCCTTGAGTTATCCACAAGCAACCACTTTTGGCAATGTGCAAATGAATCAACGGGCGTTGGCTTCGACGCGCGATACGACGGGTGGCCAAGGTGGCCCCATTCAAATTCACGGGAAACAAGTCAGTCTGCGTGATGGGTCTTTAGTATTAGTCCAGAATCGTGCGAAACAAGCAGGAGGAGATATTACAGTCAATGCCACAGAATCTTTGCAAATTGTTGGTAAGTCTCCAGATTTTAGAAGTTCAAGTAGTTTAGTCAATGAAACTATAGCAGCAGGGGCAGCAGGTCATATTTACATTAACACGCCTAATTTTTCGGTTGATAAGGGCGGATTTGTCCTCGATCGAACCTTCAGTTCCGCACCCAGTGGCAATATTATTATTAATGCAAAAAATATGCAGGTCAGTGGGTTTGCAGCAGGAGATCCCAATGCATTTCGATCGGTCAGCCAAATCCTATCGTCTAGCTATTCTTCTGGACAAGGTGGCAGCATTACCATTACGACTCAGAATTTATCGGTTTTGGCCGGAGCCAATGTGGCAGCAAGACCCTATGGTACGGGCAATGGTGGTGATTTAACGGTTAAGGCCGACACCATTCAAGTTTCTACGGAAGGGGCTCCGCAAGGGAATTACTTTAGCTTACTGTCTGCTGCAACCTTTGGCAGTGGAAATGCCGGAAATTTAACGATCGATACACGAACGCTATCAGTAGCAGGGGGAGGACGAGTTTCTGCATCGAGTATTATTTTAGGCAATGCAGGGAATCTCACAATCAATGCTTCGGAATCTATAGATGTTACCGGGGTGAGGGACTCAGCTAATCCTAGTTACATTGGCACTGCTGTCCGACCTGTTAGTAACCCAAACTCTAAAGCGATTTCAGGCGATACGACGATTAATACTTCACTCTTAAGAATCAGCGACGGTGCCACTGTTTTTGTGCAGAATCTGGGAGTAGGACGGGCAGGAAATTTGACGATCAATGCCAATACGGTTCAGCTCGAAAATCAAGCGAGTATTTCAGCCTCTACAAGAGTGAGCGGAGGAGGGAATATTAATTTACAAGTCCGTGATCTACTTTTGATGCGTTATGGCAGTTTTATCAATGCAACGGCGGGGGGTCAAGGGAATGGCGGAAATATTACGCTCAATGCTCCCATTATTGTTGGATTAGAAAATAGTGACATTATCGCGAATGCCTTTAAAGGTCGTGGGGGTAACATTAATATTACAACCCAGGGAATTCTAGGATTAAAATATCGCGATCGGTTAACACCCAACAATGATATTACTGCCAGTTCAGAATTTGGTGTGAGTGGCAATGTGCAAGTCAATACGATCGGCACTGATCCCAATTCAGGGTTAACAGAACTACCCGTGAATGTAGCCGATGCTAGCCAAAAAATCGCAACAGGCTGCACTTCGAATCAAGGTAGTCAATTTGTGGCCACAGGTCGAGGGGGCTTGCCTCAGAACCCGAATCAGGAAGTAGCAGGCGATCGTACTTGGAATGATTTGCGCGATCTGTCCGACTATCGTAGACACTCCAGCACCGTTGTGGCCAGTCCTGCACCTCAATCCACACTAATCCAAGCCTCTGGGTTTGAACAGAATGCGGATGGAACGATCGCGCTGATTGCCAGTCCTGCATCTGTTCCCGCAGCATCGATCGCCACCTGTAGTGGTTCCAGCCTCAAAACAGCCCATGCTCTCTAAAGATGCGAAACTGAATTACGTTAGTTCACTGAGCTAGATGCAACAATATCCGGGCACCCTAGGGCAGAAGTTTCTGGAGTGCTCTGATGAAAGTTCAGTCGATCGTCGGTATGTTGGGCTGTTTCGTTGGTTTGCTGTCAGGAGTTGATTTCGCAACTGCTCAAGTCATTCCTGATGGTAGCTTACCTACGACCGTGACTAGTTCTAACGCACTCGATTTCACGATCGACGGTGGAGCACGATCGGGCGGTAACTTATTCCATAGCTTCAGCCAATTTTCAGTCCCCACGGGCGGCTCTGCTTTTTTCAACAATGCTGTAGATGTACAGAATATTTTTGCACGGGTGACCGGCGGCACGGCATCTAATATTGATGGACTGATTAAGGCAAATGGCACTGCTAGCCTGTTTCTGCTCAATCCCCGTGGTATTTTATTTGGCCCCAACGCTTCGTTGAATCTGGGCGGTTCGTTTATTGGCACTACTGCTAACAGTATCCAGTTTGCCGATGGGACAGTATTTAGTGCAACAAATCCGAGTAGCCCGCCACTATTGACGATGAGTGCTCCGATCGGCTTGCAAATGGGGCAGAACCCAGGGGCCATTACAGTGCAGGGAACCGGAAATCAGTTAATAGACATCACTGGTTTTGGTCAAGCGAGTCCCCTCAACAGCCCTGATGGATTACAAGCTGGCGCGAATCAGACTTTAGCGTTAATTGGGGGAGCCGTTAACTTTTCAGGCGGAGTTGCTTCTATTCAGGGGAGTGGACATCTGGAGTTGGGCAGTGCTAGCGCTGGAACCGTTAAACTCATGGCTACGCCAACAGGTTGGGTCGGAGATTACAGCGCTGTATCGCTATTTAACGACATTCATCTAGCGCAGGATTCGATGCTGAATGCCAGTGGTAGTAATGGCTCCATCCAACTGCAAGGCCAAAATATTAGCTTGTCGGAAGGATCAGCTCTACTGCTGCAAAATTTAGTAACCTCCCAATCTTCTGGAGGCATTACGGTCAATGCCAGGGGCTCCCTAAGCTTGACTGGCAATACAAGCAATGGAGAATTGGGCAGTCTGATCCAAAGTAATAACTTCGGATCAGGAGCTGTTGGAGATATCCATGTTACTGCGGCTAATCTCTCCCTATATGATGGAGCCAGAATTTTCTCTAGAACACGGAGTCAAGCGGCGGGTGCCAACATTAATGTTGCCGTGCAGGGTCTGAGTGAACTCAGTGGGTTTGACGCCAATAATCCCGCTCTATATACAGGGGTTGCCACATTTTCAGCTGGAAGTGGTAGCGGTGGAAACATCACTATCTCAACCCAAGATCTCAACATACTAGACTCAGGCAATATTATTTCAGTAGCCATTCGATCGGGCGATACGGGTACCATCCAAGTGAATGCCACCGGACAAGTGACCATTGCAGGCTACAACCCCCTAGCATTTGGAGAAAGCACACTGTCTACCTTTACCCAGGGGGCAGGAAATGCAAAGGATGCCACTATCAACACTGCGAGATTACTCATTCAAGGAGGAGCTTCTCTGGGCTCTTCTACGGTGGCGGGGGGGGCCGCTGGTAGCGTTTTGGTGAATGCTTCAGAGTCGATCGAGGTTCAAGGTCAAGCAACCCAGGGCAATGGGGTAGGGAGTATTTCTCGTATTATTTCCACGGCTGAAATCTTGAGTCCAGAGTCTCAAGCGGCATTTGGACTACCTGCCATTCCCTCCGGTAATTCAGGGTCTCTGACCATTAATACACCTTCGTTACGCATCGCCGATGGGGCTATGGTAAGCGTCAGAAATGATGGCCCAGGCATTGGCGGAAATGTCTGGATTAATGCGAATACGATCGCCCTTAATAACCAGAGTAGTATTACCGCTGCGGCTTTTTCCGGTGAGGGGGGTGATATTAATTTACAAGTTCGGGATCTGTTACTGATGCGGCAGGGCAGCAGCCTTGTTGCGACGGCGGGGGGCCAAGGGAATGGTGGCAATATTACGATCGATTCACCCATCATTGTAGGATTAGAAAATAGTGATATTGTTGCCAATGCTTTTAAAGGCCGTGGGGGAAATATCAATATTACAACCCAGGGAATTCTGGGATTAAAGTACCGTGATTTTTTAACACCCGAAAATGACATCACAGCAAGTTCGGAATTTGGGGTTAATGGCAACGTCCAAGTCAATACGATCGGCACCGATCCCAACTCAGGATTAACAACACTTCCGATCAATGTGAGTGATCCGAGTCAAAAAATTGCAACCGGCTGTGCTGCCAACCAAGGCAGTCAATTTGTGGCCACAGGTCGAGGGGGCTTGCCTCAGAACCCGAATCAGGAAGTAGCAGGCGATCGGACTTGGAATGATTTGCGCGACCTATCTGCCTATCGTGGCACTTCATCAACCGTAGCTCAAATGCCTGCAATACAGCCGATTTTAGTACAAGCCTCAGGATTTCAACGGAATGCGGATGGCACGATCGCACTGATTGCCAGCCCTACACCCGTGATTACACCCACACTTGCGACCTGTAGTGGTTCCAGCATCACAACGGCGCACGCCCTCTAAAGATGCAAAACTGGATTACGTCAGTTCACTGAGCTAAACACAACGGTATCCGGGCACCCTAGGGCAGAAATCTCTGGAGTGTGGGTTCGGATGAAAACTCAGTCGATCGTCGGTGTATTGGGATTATTAGCAGGGGTACTATCCGGGATAGATGGTGCCAATGCCCAAGTGATTCCGGACGGTAGCTTACCTACGACAGTGACTAGTTCTAACGCACGGGATTTTACGATCGACGGTGGCGCACGATCGAGTGGGAATTTATTTCACAGCTTCAACCAGTTTTCGGTTCCGACCGGGGGATCTGCCTTTTTCAACAATGCATTAGATGTGCAGAATATCTTTGCACGGGTGACCGGCGGCACGGTATCTAATATTGATGGACTAATTAAGGCCAATGGCACTGCCAGTTTATTCCTGCTCAATCCCAGTGGCATTTTGTTTGGCCCCAACGCTTCGTTGAATCTGGGCGGTTCGTTTATTGGCACCACGGCTAACAGTATTCAGTTTGCCGATGGAACTGTGTTTAGTGCGGTTAATCCAAGCAACCCGCCACTGTTAACAATGAGCACTCCGATCGGCTTACAGATGGGGCAAAATTCAGGGGCCATTACTGTCCAAAATACGGGACATCAGCTTAAGGGTGGAGGATTTCTGCCGTTTAATGCGAGCCAGAGTCCAATTGGGTTACAAGCAGGTTTTGGTCAAACGTTAGCATTAGTGGGTGGAACCGTCAATTTCACCGGTGGAGTTCTTGCAATCCAAGGAGCCGGTCGTCTAGAAGTCGGGAGTGTGAGTCAAGGGCAAGTCAGCCTCAATCCCACTCAGCAAGGGTGGAGCGGTGACTATTCAGCGGTTTCACAGTTTGGGGATATCAATCTTGCTAACCAATCCCTGCTGAATGCCAATGGCTATAACGGTTCGATCGCTTTACAGGGACGGAATATCCATTTAACGGATGGATCGTTTGTTTTAAAGAATAACTATGGTTTCCAGCCTGCTGGGGGAATTGTGATTAATGCCACAGATTCAGTTCATCTGGCTGGAAATACAGCCAATGGCTTATTAGGAAGTGCAATTAATTCAACCAACTTAGGACTGGGAACCGTAGAAGGGATCAGGATTACGGCTGGCCAACTTTTAGTCCAGGATGGCGGTCGAATTGACTCATGGACTTATTCACCGGCTGGGAGTGGACATGTGAATGTGAATGTCCGAGATCAACTGACTGTCTATGGATTTAATAAGCCAAACCCGCTCAATGTTTCCGGGATTGGGAGTGTAACCTTTGGAAGAGGTAACGCTGGTGAGGTTCAAGTTACCTCCAATAACGTACAACTTCTGAAGGGAGGAAGTCTTTTCTCTGCGACTGCGAGTACTGGTCAAGCGGGGAAAGTCACAGTGAATGTGGCAGACTTAATTGAGATTGCAGATGCAGTTCCAGCAACAGTTTCATCAAGTTCAATCGTATCCAGTAGTATTAGTTCTGGCAATGCAAGTGATGTGATAGTTAATACATCACGATTATTAATTCGAGATAGTGGTGTGATTGGCTCGACGGCACTAGCTTCTGGTTCAACAGGTAACATTACAGTTAACGCCTCGAAGTCTGTTGAAATTCAGGGAGTTGCGGAAGGATTGACGCTACCGAGTCGATTGCTGGCAGCCGTTGAAATTGTTGATCCCAGAACCCAAGCTTACTTGAGGGTTCCCGCCATTCCAACTGGGAATGCAGGCACTGTGGCAATCAATACTCCCTCCTTGAAAATTACCGATCGCGCAACGGTCAGTGTTCGCAATGATGGGCCTGGGAAGGCGGGAGATTTACGCTTGGATGCTCAATCCATTGTGCTGGACGATCGCGCCAGCATTACAGCCTCTACGACTTCCGGTAATGGTGGCAATATTTACATTAACAGCAGTAGTTTTTTATTGATGCGCCATGGTAGTTTGATGAGTGCCTCAACGAAGGGAACAGGCGACGGCGGAAACATTACAATCTATTCACCCATTCTGCTAGGGTTAGAAAATAGTGACATTATTGCCAATGCTATAAAAGGTCGTGGAGGAAACATTAATATTACGACCCAGGGAATTCTAGGACTTAAGTATCGTAATTTTCTGACACCAGATAATGATATCACTGCGAGTTCGGAATTTGGCGTGAGTGGCAATGTACAAGTCAACACGATCGGCACTGATCCGAATGCCGGATTAACAGAACTCCCCGTGAATGTAACTGATGCTAGCCAAAAAATCGCAACCGGCTGTGATGCCAATCAAGGCAGTCAGTTTGTGGCAACCGGAAGAGGCGGCATTCCCCAGAACCCCAATCAGCAAGTAGCAGGCGATCGAACTTGGAATGATCTGCGGGATCTCTCCGCCTATCGCGGCAGTCAAGGATCGATCGCTGGTAGCCCTGCAACTTCATCAACGCTCGTGCAAGCTGCGGGGTTTCAACGCAATGCCGATGGAACGATCGCCCTCATTGCCAGCCCTGCACCTGTGAATACACCCGCGATCGCCACCTGTAGTAGTTCCAGCCTCAAAACAGCCCATGCCTTCTAAAGGTGCAAAGCTGGATTACGTTAGTTCACTGAGCTAGACGCAACGGCATCCGGGCACCCTAGGGCAGAAATTTCTGGAGTGTAGGCTCGGATGGGAGTGTGGGTTCCGATGAAAACTCAATCGATCGTGAGTGTATTGGGGTTATTAGCAGGGATACTATCAAGGATAGACGGTGCCAGTGCTCAGGTCATTCCCGATGGTAGCTTGCCTACGACAGTGACTAGTTCTAACGCACGGGATTTTACGATCGACGGGGGGACCAGATCGGGCGGCAATTTATTCCATAGCTTCAGCCAATTCTCGGTTCCGACTGGGGGATCTGCATTTTTCAACAATGCCTTGGATGTGCAGAATATCTTTGCGCGAGTGACGGGGGGAACTGCCTCTAACATTGATGGGCTAATTAAAGCGAACGGCACAGCTAACTTATTTCTGCTGAATCCGAGCGGGATTTTGTTTGGGCCGAATGCCTCACTAAATCTTGGCGGTTCATTTCTGGGTACGACAGCAGCTAGTGTTCAATTTGCGGATGGGACGACCTTTAGTGCCGTGAACTCTGGAACACCATTGTTAACGATGAGTGCCCCGATCGGGTTGCAAATGGGAACGAATCCTGGCAACATCCAAGTCAACGGGGCAGGCCATACTCTCAAACATGCACCCTCTTTCCTCGGGCCAGCAACCCGCGATCCCTCCATTAAAGGCTTACGGGTGCAGCCTGGAAACACCTTGGCACTCATTGGCAATGGGATTCAATTGCCAGGGGGCGTTTTGCTAGCTGAAAGCGGCCACGTTGAACTGGGCAGTGGACACGCGGGCACCGTGGCGCTGGATACCACGACATCTCGTTGGAATTTTGACTATACCTCACTGCCCACCTTAGCCGATATTCGGCTCTCACAGGCCGCGCTGGTCGATGCCAGTGGCAATCCAGGTGGGTCTATTCAGCTGCAAGGCCAAGCGGTTCAGTTGCGGGATAGTTCCATCGTCATGGTGCAACAGCGCGGTAGCCAAAATGCACTGGGTGGGATTCAGGTGAATGCGGATTTACTCGAACTCAGCAGTGTTTTGCCCAACCGAGATCCGAGTTTAATTCTGTCGGAAAATCTGGGGAGTGGACAGGGCGGCAATATCGAGGTTACAGCCCGCCAGATTGCGGCTCGCGATGGGGGCCGACTGATTACCACCACCTTCAGAAATGGAGGGGCTGGGGGCAATCTCACTGTCAATGCAACTGAATCGATCGATCTGAATGGCTATTCACCCCTGGATGTGGCAGCCAGCAGTGGGATTGCCACACCCTCTAATGCTGGTGGTGGGAAGGGTGGCGATCTGATAGTCAATGCTCCAGATCTAATGCTGCGGGAGGGTGCTGTGATCAGCTCCAGTGTGTTGGGGGGGCAAGGCGGAGGTACGGTAAATATTAACGCCGAGCAAATTTCCCTCATGGGTGAAAACAAAGGAACTGGTGTGGGTTCTGTCATTGCTACCACCTCTTTTTGGGGCGGCGCATCGAAAACAATCAATATTCAGACAGGGCGACTCTTACTCAAGGCTGGTGGCGTGATCTCTGCTAGCACCTCCGGAAGTAGTAATGCAGGGAGCCTCACTATTAAAGCTAGTGAATCGATTGAGATTGATGGAGCCGGGTCAGTTATCTCAGAACGGAGTCGCATCATCGCCTCTGGACAGAACCCGCCAGGACGACTCCAGCAAATTTTTGGGTTACCCCCATTACCTAGTGGAAATGCAGGTAATTTATCTATTACAGCACCCAGCATTCAAGTGCGAAATCAGGGGTATATTGCGGCGGAAAATGTGGGTAGTGGTAATGCGGGACGTTTAACGCTAAATGCAAACGAAATTGTATTAGATCAACAAGGTCAAATCAAAACCTCGACCATCGTTGGGCAAGGTGGCAATATGGCAATCACGGCACGAGATATCTTGCTTCTTCGTCACAATAGTTTGATTAGTGCTAAAGCTGGTGGAAAGGGTAATGGAGGTAATATTACAATCTTTTCACCTATCATTATAGGCTTAGAAAATAGTGACATTATCGCCAATGCTGTGAAAGGTCGTGGTGGTAATATTAATATTACAACGCAAGGGATTTTAGGATTGAAGTATCGCGATCGCTTGACCCCCGAGAACGACATTACGGCCAGTTCAGAGTTTGGCGTGAGTGGCAATGTTCAGGTGAATACGATCGGAACCGATCCCAACGCAGGATTAACAGAATTGCCTGTGAATGTAGCTGATGCCAGCCAACAAATTGCAACCGGGTGTTCGACTACTCAAGGCAGTCAGTTTGTGGCGACGGGCCGGGGTGGCCTACCGCAGAATCCGAATCAGCAAGTGATGCGCGATCGTACTTGGAATGATGTGCGAGATCTCTCCGCCTATCGTGGCAGTCAAAGCCCGGTTGCTGCCAGCCCTACAACGCCATCGACGCTTGTCCAAGCTGTTGGGTTTCAACGTAATGCCGATGGGTCTGTGGAACTGATTGCCAGTCCTGCTGCTGTGCCTTCTGTCAGCGTTGCCACCTGTTCCGGAGCCGCCCCGCAAACTTTGCTGACAAAGATTTAGCAAAAAGAGTTAACACATTGGGAGTTGACGGACTCCAAAAAATCTCGTAAGGTTGTCCATTAAGTTATTCCTTCCATGACGGCGGGGAATAGCGGGAACCCAGAAATCTGGTCGTCATCGTCACTCAGGATTGCGGACACAACCCTGAATGACTGACCCCTCCGTTGATAACGGCAACGCAGAGGCTTTGGAGATTTTAGCACTCCAAAAGCCTTCCTGTTCGTCGCTGCAAAGAGGCAGGATGGCTAGATTTTTGGTTTTCTTACCGGAAAACCAAAAACATAGGAGATGCTCATATGACTGAGTACAGAGACGATCGGAGCAATGACACCCGATCGACAGAGTCTGCTGCAATTCTCACCCGCAGGGAAACCAGCCGCGATCGACGCCCTGTCAGGGTTTTAGTCATCGGCGATCGGCTAGATGTCTTAGAAACCATCAAAAACCTGCATCAACGGGGCTTTGCACCCATGGGGGACTGGAGCCGTCCGCTGCCCTGGCTGGCCACGGAAAATGCCATTCGGGAACAACTGCTTACCCTACCGACCGGCAGCGTCATGAGCCTCTGCACCCGCTACCTGCCTAACTAACCAGCCAACCAACTGCGGCGCGCCTCTCCCGACTCGCGATCGATTCGGGAATTGGGAGGAGGGAGGGGCCAGTCATCCGTCTCTCTTATAATAGGAAAGCGGCTTTGTCCGCGTGACCTCTTTTGCCTTTTTGTATGGTCAATCCGCTAGAGTCTGAAGTTTCTTTAGATCTCCTAGATCTTCCGCTGCACGATCCTTGGGAAGCTGGCTTTGGGTTTCCCCCCATGCCGGAAGGAATGGTTCCCCGACGGTTAACAGATCGGGAACTCGATTGGTTAGAACAGGCAGCCCGAACGGAATACATCTGTCCCGACGATAAAGGACTAGAGGCGATCGTCTACGCGGCTCCCCCCGGTTCAGAAACCGTAAAAACCGCTTGGGATTGGTATCTCTGCCCCGACCACTTTTGGGATCAGCCACCTCGCTTGCTCAAAGAAGTCGTAGCCGCCTATCCGATCGACTGCTTTCAACTCACCGCCAAACAGCAGCCCCCCCATCTCGTGCCAGATTTCGCCTACGACCTTCCGATCGACCATTATTCCAAATTGACCCGATCGCTCAATCGTGAGTTCTATCGCATTGGCTGGTCATTACCGCAGTACAAGTGGTTTGTCATGGAGCAGTTTCATAAAACGACCGCCCATCTAACCCCCGAAGAATTTGCAGCAGTAGTGGAGCTGCTCAAAGCCATGCCTGCGATCGACGATGACGACTAATCTTCTTTCCGAATTTGTTATGCCGCCCCAATCTCCCCTCCGTGCCATTCTTAAAAAAGCGGAAGTCCTCTCAATCTCGGAACTGGAAGCATTAAGTCAGTCCATCCATCAACTTCTAGAACAACGGCGATCGCAAATCCAAACTGCTGCTGCTTCACCCCACAATCCAGATACCACGATCGATCACGAGATCGATCACGAGATTGCTAACACGATCGAGGCAGCGATCGACAATGCTATTGAGACGGCTATTGAGGCTGCTATTGACACCGCTATTGATGGGAGTGCAACTTCTAAATTCGATCAACAGCCCAATCCTCTTCACGGCTGGCGGGAGGAGTATCGCAAATGTGGCAAGCCTAATTGCTGGTGCGCCCAAGGGGAAAAATCCCATGGCCCCTACTGGTATCGATCGGTACGCAAGGACGGCAAAGTCACCAAGGAATATTGGGGTCGCTACCTGCGTGCTCAACAGACCTCGACCGAGGCAGCAAACCCCGTGGAATCAAACCCCGTAGAATCGAAGCCTGTGGAAGCAAAGCCTGATTCGATCGTGGAGTAACGTTACACCACAAATTTATCTGGATCAAGCTAGTTAATTGTCGCTAGCAGATTACTTTGTTGGCGGATCACTTTTCAATCGTCATCTTTTGGATTTTCTCGGCAATGAATTGATTGAGTGAAGCTCCGTCCAGGTTCTTTTGCTTGCCCTCTGCCGCCGCCGCATTAGCCACTTTGTGAACCGCTTTCATAAAGGTGATATAACGATCTTGGATGTCTGGCCCTTCCAGTCCCGGTGTTAGTCGCGTCTTTTCCCCATGGATGAGGTTCAGATTTGTCGTCGCAAAGCCAAAGCTAGCCCGTCCGGTCAAGGGAAGCTTTTCCTCTTTTGCAAACTGCTTAAGCCGAGCCATAAAGGCGTCAGAGGCTTGAGGATTGCCGGGAAATTTAATATCGAGAAAGACAGCATTGGGATCGTCGGTCTTGGCAATCTGCATGGCAGAAGTGGAATCTTCACTCCAGATCAAATCAGCCGGTAATGCATCATAGAAGCGTTTGGTATTAGCCATCAATGCCTTGCGATAGGTGTCAGTGTCCTCGGACGCGTACATACCAATGTGGGTCAGCCCTTGGAGACTTGTTCCTTTCAGTTGGTCTTCAGGCGTTTCCATGCGATCGTTGAAATCCGCAAAGGTAGCGCGATCGTTAATGCTAACGGTAAAGCCACCATAGTAGTTATCCATGCCGAACATATCAAACTTCTGGGCACTGCGGAACAGCACAACATTGAGTTGGCCAGATTCGATGCGATCTTGATTGTGCTCTAAAAATGCCTGCACATCTTCGGAATTGACAAAGTCGATCGTGCAATCGATCGCCACCGTAAACTTGTCTGCAACCAAATTATTGCGATACAACTCATCCACATGGTGCTGGAGATTTTCGATCTGATAGTGATTCCGCGTGGTCGAAATATTGTGGTGAAAATCACAGACGTACAAATCCAAGGGCTTTTTACCCTTAATGCTATTTGGGTCAAGGGGCTTAAGTCCAGTACCGTCAGTATCACGAATAGCATCGCCATCAAATTGGGAAACGCTATAGGTCTTGGCAGTGGAAATAGCGCCAGCAGACTCGTAGTAGTGATCCTTGACCACACACACATTGAGATCATTTCCCCCTTTCAACGCTTCCACACTGGACAAAATACTGGCTAAACAATGCATAGCCGAAGGCTTCAGTTGCACACTCGGCTCATCTAAACCAGGGGGAATAACTGAGCGATCGTTGGGGCCGTTGGGATCGGTTAATCGGCTGCGTAAACTATCTCCAAAGTCGTCGTTTCCGTGGGGGTCTAAGAGAGAAACCAGGGTTGCAACCTGCTGCTGAAGTACTTCGATCTGGTTCATAAAACCCACTAGATTGTTACGATTTTGAACCGCGCTGGCCATCGCATTCAGTATCCGGAAATAGCTAGTTTGCAGCACTTCATCCAAACCCTGATCGGCCATGGCTTTGTCCACGCCACCCGTGCCTTTGTTATAGTCCAACAGCCCTCGCAAGAGTTTGGTTGTTGCCTGGGGTAGGGCTTTGAGATAGGGTGGGGCAGTCGGATCGTTGGCGAGTTTTTCAAACTGATCGAACGTAGGATGCTGAATCAAATCCGCAAAGCTGGTAAATACCTTCGGCGTGGGCTTGTCCGAAGTTGCCAGTTCCGTCATTTGAATGCCGTACTTTCCAAGAATCGCCGTAGGATCAGCCACTTCCAGCCATGCCTTACGCGCTTGAATCGGGTCAAGCCGATAGCCGGAATGGATCATACTGTGTTCGATCGCATTGAAGAACCACATATGGGTATTGGGCGTTCGCTCTTGATCGACTTTCACATCCTTAGGGAGAGTCGAAGCTTCCCTGAGCAGCTGATCCTGCAACGCAGACGCCCCTAAGACTTTTCCTCCGGACGACTCCAGCGATCGGAACAAAAAGGGAGGCGTCAGCAACACATCCATACCTTGGTGTTGGGTAACCGCTCCGATTTGAAGTTTCCGCATCAGGTCAGCGAACTGCGTTTGATCAACTCCAGGATGGGCCTTAAGAAACTTTTCTGCCTCATCGAGAAAAGTGGTTTCCAAGGAATCTCGCATTCCTACAATCCCCTTCGGATCAAGCTTGGCAATTTTAAATAAATCGGTGATGTCAAGCACGATACTGTGGGGAGGAAGCGTACCGCTGGCTGCCTTCTGGAACAGCGTTTGTAGCGCCTTCTCATACTCTAGAATGCTACCGATTTGGGTGTCCACACCCTCTAGGGTGTACTCGCGGGCGACGACCTCCCGAAACGTTGAGTTATCGATGAGGTGCGCACTCCCCATCGCCACCTGCATGTTATTGCAATAGGCCTCTAGCACGGTCAGCAGGAGTGGGTTTTCGGTAGCGCTACGATGATAAAACGCTGGATTGTTCCACAAAGGAGATGCCTGTGCCCCGATTTCCTCGGCTTTGGTGGCTCCCAAGGGCGCAGCCTTGGCGTAGCTTTGCAGCATTGTCAACGCCAGCTTCTTTTGCAGGGCAGGATTGGTGTTACTCAACTCTCGGTACACCTTCATCAGCGTAGCTTGTTCGAGATACCACTCACGGTTAGTTTCACTGATGGGCTGGGCCGGAACCCCTGCCACGGTTCGGAGTAGGCGGTTGGCATCGACATACTGCGCATTATCCAACCCTCGCAGCACATTGACATCCCGTGCCATTTGCCGCAGGGCCGTGGCATCGGTGGCAAGGTTGGTAATGTTGCTTTTGACGGTTAGGTAGCTGCCATCACCCGCGATCGCGTTGTAGAGTTGAACGAGGCGCGTGACCGCTCGCCCCCCTTCGCTCGTGGGTTGGAAGAGAGAGAGCTTCCCTTTAAAGGAGGTAGCATCGGAAAGTTGCCGCAGCAGTTTGGCATCACCGTTGGCATCGGCCAGTTCAAAGATTTTTTGTAAGGTGTCCTCCACACTCATGCCCGAGAGAACTTTGTAGCCGCCGATTTGGGCAATCTCCAGCCCCGTTTGGAATTTATCCACCCGCGCCGCAAGTTTGGCTGCTTCTCGCCGGACACTGGGGTTAGTCAGCTTATTTAGGTCAATCTGGGGTTTAGGCGGAGCTTCGATTTCCACGTTTTTGGGCGGGGACACGAGTCGCTTCTCGCCCTTTTGTCGTTGTAAGCGGCTGCGAGTCGGTTGAGTCGAGGAATTGTCGGATGTGGTCGTTTGACGGCTGACCGATCGCTGGGACAATGGGTCGGTGTTCCAATAAGTCTTCAGGTAGTCTGAGGCATACTGCCGCGACATTTCTGCTGAATCATGGAGGTAATCTAGTAAATCCTTCGGTGTTGCGCCTTGGTCAGTCAGGTCTCGCAGGGCTTCATTGATGGCAGTGATGTTGTACTGGCGAGTGGCATTTTCAACTTCCACATCTGGCGTGTAGCGATCGTCGCCCCGAGGCAGCCGATCCGGCGGCGGATTGAATCTGATTGGCCGATCGTCGAGATCGTCCACTGAATCTATAAACTGTTGACTTGTCCGTCGGCTGGCAGTGGAATCGGCACGATCGCGCGATTGATCTTCGGAAGTCGATCGCGATCGGGTATCGGTTGTTCCTCGGCGCAGTTCTGGGGCTGAAGCACGACGGATGGGCACAGTGGGGCGATCTGTTCCCAAGTCGTCCGTCTCTTTGTCCTTCGTTTTTTCCCGGCGAGTGTCTAGCGAGGAGCGTCGTGAACTGCTCCGATCGGAGTCAGTCAGGCTGGCGCGGGAGTCACTTTTGCGTTTGCCGCTATAGCTACGTCTACTTTTGGATGTCATGGGAAATGAGTGGGCAGGTAGGGGAATGATAAGCGGAATGACAAACGGTCAAATTAGGAATTCTGGCTCATATTTGACAACGAACGCAGACTCCCAAAACGACACACATACTTAAATACTGATGAAGTCTTTCACTTGATTAGCTGTGCTAAGGCTTTGTTACCATTGGGAACCTTAACTGTAAATTGATCTGGGCCATTAACAATCCCAACCCCCTCCCTGGATTCACTAGTCTTCTCAACTGTATATTCATCTGCGGTATCCACCAATGCTTTAACTACATCTTTTCCACGCACAGGTTTGCCAGTAGCCGTTGACGCAGCGGTGATTAACTTACTGATCAAGGCCGATAATTTGGGGGCAGAATAGGAGGTACCATGCCCCTGACCTGAGAATTTTTCTAGAACTTCTGGGCTCGCACCTTTGACTGCCAAAGTGGTCATTTTTTTCTTGGGATCAGCAATGTAATTGCTAGTTGACTTTAGTTTGGCTGTACCTACTGTGGTGGTTGACTCCAAATTTTCCACAAGCACAATCGATCCAGTAACTTTAGAATCTTCCTTGCTGATTTCTTGGATTACCTTATGTAACTGCCTATACGCAGGAGTATCATCACTCCTGGCACCTTGATTGCCCATCGCAAAAACAATCACATTATTCTCAGAGGCAAGCTTGATCAGCTTATCAATCGTTTCTGGTGAGAGTTCTTCGTGGGGACGAACCATTTGAGATAGGTTAATCACACTGTTCTGAACTTTTTCCTCAATAAGCTTATCGAAGAATTTTTGAAAGCTCAGATTCACGCTATCAGCGCTAAGTTTTATTTGGTTCTTTTCAGATTGGGTTGAAAAGCCGGGATGATCTATTTGTGGATCACCTAGGGATACGAACATTGACACCGAGGCTCCAGGATAGGTGTGATGTACTAGGCTACCCACAGTAATGCCATGATTCGGATTGTCGATACCACTGCGATACAAAGAGCGATCGACCGTAATGGGTAGTTTTTTAGCCAAGGCATCACCGTGAATTTCTGGTGTTTTTTTAGGATCAGGATCAGGATAAGCCCCTTCCATAATATAAATTTGGGGCTTTTGCTTAGGTGGAAATTTCTCTAGAAAACTGTCTACATTCCCAAATTTATATTCATTGGCAGTTTTAGTGCTGTCTTGTTCAAAAGCTCGAATTGATTTGTCTACTTCGTCAGTACTTGTGGACTTGGGCGGAACTGGTTTGAGTGTGAGAGGAAATTGTCCTTCCTTAAACGATTGCATCCACTTCTCAATCTCTGGCCTTTGGGCATTGGTCTCGACCTCCGACGATTTATCTAACTGATCATCCTCCTCAGTCTGACGCTCGCTGGGCAGTTTGAATTTATCCCGGCGACTGTCCGTGGATAAATCAACGAAATAGGTGCGACTGAGTAATCTCGATGGAGGCGAAATAGCACGATCACTCAAGGATACTACTTCGGTATCATCTTTACTTTTCCTTAGGGAATCTACCTGGGATGTGCTATCGATCGTCACATCGCTTAAACGTCTTCGGGAGTCACTTTTACGCTTGGTAATGCGTCCGGAAACACTTTTAGATCGTTTTTTCTTGGAGTTTGACATAAGTCACAAAGTGTTTGTTGTAGGTTGACAATTATCTTCCGTAATGGCTGGTTCACACACTGGCTTTGTAGCTGAAGACAAGACCGATGTTGTTGAGAATCGATCGATCTCCATTGATCACAAACCGCCAATCCGAACCTCGACTGCTGATGCTCAGACCATTGGTTAGCAATAACTTCCCATCCTTGAGCATCAGGTTTTTATCGCCATTCAACATCATGCTTATTGCCCCTGGTTCCACGAGATCATAGCTAGCAAAAATGCCCGTAATCTTGCTGCTGCTCATATTCGGGAACAAATCCCGACTCATGGGTAGGATTAACGCATCCCCTTCACCCTCTAAAAACGCTGCCCATTCATCCGGAAACTCCTGGGCCACATCCAAGAACCGCGCTGTGGGATAGGGTTTTAGCAATCCCTTCACTGCACTGGCAAAGACCTGTCCCCCCTGTTCCGCCATGTATTTCAGATTAATTACCACATCTCGCAGTGCAGCGATGTTGTAACTGTTCTTCTTACCATTTAATTCCAATCGCCAAGTCGAAACCGCCCCCGTATTTTCAAAGGGCAAATAGCGATCGTCATCAAAGCGCAACTCAAACAAACCATTGTTCTTTTCATTCTCATCCACATGGGACAGGGCAATTTGCTGGCTTGCCTTCCAGCCATTCCGCAGAGACTCCGGTGGCTGTCCCTTCGGGTCGAGCAGATACTTCACCGCTTTGGGGTCAGGTTCCAGCACCGTCTTATGGGTTAGCTGGGTCAGGGTCGCTAAAATGGGTTGCGCGTTATCGCCAAAGTCAAAGGACAGCGAAATGGTGCGAATCTGACGGCAATAGTGCCCCGGAAAATCGTAATCAAACAGACTTTCCGTTAAGGCAAATTCGCAAACGCCTTTCGTCTTCAGTCGCAGCAGTGCCACCGGGTCAAGGTCAAGCAGAGAAATATTCTGGGTAATTTCAAACCCCCGGCGATTGCTGTCAATGTAGGCTTTTTCCATGCGGTCTAAATCAAAGGCCAAACTATCGCCAGACATCAAGCCTTTGCGTTGACTATCCCAATAGGAACCACTGATAAAATTAGCCTCGCTTTCCTTCATACCCCGCTCAAACTGGAAGGCTTTTTCAGCCGCTTTGGCCATGTCAAAGGCCATTTGATAGGTCTGGTAATACAACCCTGATAGACGGCTAGCCATCCACTGATAAAGCTGGGCATTGGCAAACTTATCGCGCATGAAAGTGCTAATGGATTCGTTCTGGGCGATTTGCTGATCCAGAATGACCAATTCCCGCTCCGCCATTTTTTCCTGGAGCTTTGCCCCTTGGATTTGCAGCCCCAGTTGAATGATTTCGCTGTCGGCCATCGCCTTTTGCAGTTTCCAGTCCTCCTTCGATCGCTCGTGCTGGGCAAAAATCCCGATCGCGTCACCAATCATGCTAATGCCATCCCCAGAGGTTTCCAGAGCTTCCGAAATCTTGCTAATCGACTCACCCCAGCTTTTGCCGCCGGTGGTGGTACCAAAGCAAAAAGGCCCAATGTGAAACTCGGGCGTGCCATAGACGATCGCGCCCGCAATTTTGAGAACCCCTGATGCGGTCATCAACCCAGATCCCAAAATCATCATGGCAGCTTGCGCTGATTCCAGCTCCGTTAATCCCCCATCGATCCATTCTTGGTACTTGTTGGCTTGGTGGGTGGTGGACGTGAGGCTTTCTTCCAGCGCCTGCCGACTGTATTTGGCTTCCTCGATCTGCTCCACTTTGGTCGCACGGGTGAGATTGAGGATGATGCCTTCCTGGCGATTTTGCAGCAGGCTCAGTTCTTCGGCATCTTTCTTTTCCAGGGCTGACAGCAGATCATTCCCAAACTGACTCAGTTTTTGCGCCAATTCCTGGGCCTTCCGCAGCATGAACTCGAAACGGTAGTGGGGCACCGGCACATTCAGGCTCGCGATCGCGCTACTGAGGCTGGCACCCGTAGCCACCGATCGCACCAAGGCCATCGGATCGATCGGCGGTTCAAATAAAGGTAACGGTTGGCTAATGCCCAGAATGTTCAAACAATGGCGAATCTTGTAGAGGCGATCTTCCACCCGATCCCAATACTCCAGCAGTACCGTATTTTCGGGCACAAAGAAATAGGGATGGAGCACACTGGCATGGGGCATTGTCCCTACCTCTGTTTCCAGGGGATAGACCAGAAAGTCATATTCCCGATCGCCTTCGGTTAAATTCTTCAACGTTAACCGAATCGGTTGTTGATTTTGGCTTGGTTGATTTTGGCTTGGTTGATTTTGGCTTGGTTGAGCTGCTGCTTGATGCCCATGGGATTGGCTTAACTGTTGTTGAATCAATTGATCATCCTGTTGCGGCCCTGCATCTGCGCGCAATTGGTCATATTTTTGATCCTCCGACAGTAGCTTGCTGCCGAGGTTTTCTGGCTTCTCGCCCAACAAATCGTAGGCCAGGATATAGAGCATCCGCGCTTCGTTGATACTTTCCTGGGTGTATTGCTGAAAGAGCATATCGCCCCAGTCCAGCAGGTTATCCAGATAGGCCATGACGATCGCTTTGCGGTAGGCCATCGGTCGCAGGGCCGCGATCGCGTGGGGGTCAAAGGGATCGGTTAAATAGGCATCAATTAACGCCTGATCAACCGCCTCACTCAAGGGGCGATCGGGCTGGTTAAAGGGCAGAAACTTCCAGAACGGAAAGACTCCCGTCGGGTCATAAATATACTCATACCACCGCTTTGCGGATTCAAACTGTTGCCCTAAATTCAGCGCCTGGGCAATCAGGAACGGCGCATGGAAAAAGATCTCCCAGTAATAAATACCATTGGCGCTGGAAAAATCGAGATGGGAACCACTGGGTAGTTTGTCGGGGGTAACCTTGCCTTCGTTGACCTGGATGGTTGTGGCGATCGCTTGGGGTGGAACAGGCTGCGCACTAAAGGCGGGCGTATCATCAATTTCCTGGGTGGCAAGGCTAAGCAGGGCCGACAATCCCCCCGCAAACAGCGCTTGGTTGAGGCGATAGGCGGTGCTGGTGGTCAGGCGAACAATTTCGTAGGGAACGGTATTAATTTCAAAGGGTTGAACGCTGGCGCTATTCTGGAGGTGATATTTGACATAGCGATCGCCCTTAAACAGAAATAAATTGCGTCCCCCGTCTGCACTCACCGCATCCAACGCCCCATCAATCCCCGTCAGCAGTTCATCGGGCAGATTCCCCCAGTTGCCCTGCATCGGCTTGAACACAGGGTCTTTTTTGAGTTCTTGCAGTTCTTGATCTTGCAGCGAAGCCAATTGGACATAGCGCGTCCCCGCAAACAGATAGGTTTTATCGCTCGCAGCCAGCGGGGTGGTATGGCTGAGGGTAAAGGCCGCATCAATTTGCATAATGGGCGGCTCCGCAATATCCGCCAGCTGGTCGTCCTCTAGGGTCGGGACGATCACTAGGGCACTATCCTCCGTCGAGGTCTTTTTCGTCTCCACTTCGCCCCATTGGAATTGCTTGGGATAGCCAAGATCCACAAATTCGTTCAAGCTAGGGTCGGGGGCAGAACTGTTGGTTCCTGGGTTTCGCAGGGTATAGCGAAAAATTTGGTCGCCACTGGCCAAAAACAGACAATTCCCTTTGACAAAGGCCGCATCCACCACACCTTGGGCTGCGATATTGTTTCTGACTCGGCCCCATTTATCAGCGGTTTCATTGCGGAGCCTGAGATCCGTGGATGAGGTATAGAATGGCTCCGCATGGTGGAAGAAAAAGAGTTCCCCTTTCTGGCCGTCTGAAGTGAAGGTTTGAAGAGTAGCATCAATTTTGTCCCATTTTGGGAAGCGCTCAGTGTTGGTCGCCAGTTTTTTGGGATAGCCTTCATCGGGAGAGAGGGTAGCACTGGGAGGATAGGCGGAACCCGAGTAGGCAGAATATTCATCGCCACTGAATAGATAGGTCTTATCCCCATCACAAAAGGCTGCATCAATGATGCCCGTATAGGCAATGTTGTCGCCCACTTTACCCCATTTCGCCACGTTGGTTTGGGGATTGGACCAATCCTCCACCTGCTTCACCACCTTTTGGCCCGTCAGCCCCTCTGGAGAGAAGGTAATAAAGTCCGTTTGGCGAAACAGATAGATTTGACGATCGATCCCCACAAAAGCGGCATTAATGTTGTGCTTAAGGGTGAAGGATTCTGGTTTGGGAGGGGTGACTTTAGAGTTGGTGACCGTGAGTTGATTGCCCACAAAGCGATAGACAAAATCTCCCACCACAAAGCCAGCCGACCAGACCTCTTTAGAGGGTAGGGTGGTTAACTTGTTGTCTTTATATTCATAGTTGTTACCGGTTTTGGTCACCAGATAGAGGGTTGCCCCCTGATCGTAGGCCGCCACCACTTTTTCCTGCGCCAAGCTGTCTCGTTCTTGAGCCGATGGGGAATACCCCAGTTCCTCTAGGAGGGCGCGGAGAGTGTGGGCTTTGGGATAGCCCCGATCGATAACGCGATAGGGAGTCTGGGTGTTCGCCAACTCACTGTATTTGACGAAGGTACTGTTATTGATCAGATAGGTGGCATTGTTATAGGTAAAGCCCACATCTACGGAGGGGGCTGCGGAATCGTTGGCAGGAGGCACAAAGCCTGCGATGAAGTCAGAGTTTCTGCTGAAGTTGCCCCAATCATCTTTGATGCGTCGATCGGTAGCGTCACCGGAGACACGATAGCTCTGGGTCGCATTGTTAAAGAAATAGGTTTTGCCATCTTTGCCCTGAAAGGCGGCATTAATTTGGCTCCATTGGGGCAGGGCAGAATTGCTGGAAATAGGTTGGGGATAGCCTTCGTCTACCCATTCATAGCCCGTTGCTGCACCATTGGTGTAAACAAAGTACTGATCACTGCTAAACAAATAGGTTTTCCACTGGGTGCGATCGCTGGCCGTTCTGTCCACATAGGCCGAATGCACAATTTTATTTTTGGCAATGTTGTTGTTGATTTTGCCCCAGTGCGCAGCGATCGGCTTCTCTTCCGTCTCCAGTGCCCCTGGAAACGCTGCCGCAGAAGCCACAAAGGTCTGGGGTTGCTGGTTAGTGCCTTTCTTAAAGAAAAAGGCTCTGCCATTGGGCAACTGCACCGCCGCGTCAATCATGGCCCAGTCAGGCAAGTGATCTGGATTTCCCTTCAGCCGATTCCAGGGATTGGCGGGTAACAGCGCCACATCCGGCTTACACAGAAAGCTACCGCCTTTATGGTCGAAACTGAACCAAGACCCCTCGGACGATTGCTGCACCGTATTGAACAGCACCATCTGGTCTTCAGGGAGGGGCGGTTCCTTAAAGATGCTCTGGAAGGTGCGCTGGCTTGTGTTTTCAAATTCCTTTTGATTGGGTAACTCAAGGGCGTAGAGTTCTGGGGTGAGGCTAAAGGTTTTATAGGAGGTCGTCGTGGGCTTGCGGGGCGGGACTAAGGTGAAGCCAAAACCAATACCAGTACCAATGCGAACCCATCGGGATCTAGCGGGGGTGTCGTAGGCGCACTGAATGATGATGTTCTCGTGTTCGCCGATCGCCTCAGCCCCAGGCTCGTTCCCAGGCACTTTGAATTTTTTCGAGGTTTCCACCAAGAGTCCGATCTTGGTAACGGTGCTAATGTCAACACCAGCGGGAATCCGGACTTCGATCGGAGCTGCGTTTTGATCCTTGGGCCTTAGGGTCTGGGGCGGTACCCATTCTTTATTAAGGTTATAGAACGAGTAATAAATTCGTAGGACGTAGCTAGCGGACTGGGAGTTGGCGCTAACGGTTTGGGTATTGTCGTTGGTTTTGGTGGTGGTGAGGGCGGTGGAACTGGGATTGTTGGCGATCGTCTCTAGCTTCACCCAAAACACAAACACGCGATTAAAAGCAAACACCGGATAGACTTTATCGGCATCAATTTGCACATTCACCTTTAGCCAAGCGTTCCAGGTGGTGGATTGGCCACTGCCTAGAAATTGCGCCATGCGGTAATAGTAGCGACGCGGATCGGTTTTAGTCCGCCCAAACAGCACCAGACTTTTCGCTGGCTTATTATTCATATCCACCGAGTCGTGGACATAGCCTCCGGCAATGGTAAGGCGAGAAACTTCGGTATACTCATCCAGGTATTTTTGATAGGCTCGTTGTACGGAGTCTTCGGTGATTTCGCCCTGCAACAGATCGTCTTCTAAGGTTTTAAAGGCGGGAGTTTTGGTATCGCGCAGTTCTGGACGAATATAGTTTTCAGGATAGAGAAACACCTTGCGGTTGGCTTCCCAGACCCGATAATTTTTCATCCATTGCCAATAGGTTTTGAGGGTGCGCTTAGTCCCTTCAGGATCATTGGGCGTGATGTCTTCCAGATTCACGAAATAGCGGTGGAAATAAAGCTGGGCCGCCGCGATCGCTTCGCCGATTCTGGATGCCTTGCCACAACTGCCCATTTCCACATCAATTAGCAATTGCTCATACAACTCCCGCTCGTTTTCAACCTCAGCATCCTTGGAGATCACATAGGGCACAAGCGCATCGCGTTTAATGACATTGAGTTCATCGTGCAATTGCTGGGCGATCTGGAGCCACTCATTATTTGACATAATTCAACCTGACAACGTGTAGATGAGTATGAACGGATAACTAAAAATCAGTAATTCCGCAATGAGTTATTCAGCACTAAAAGCTATGCGCTATGAATCAAGGCCAAACAGCGATACAACGCATCGGCTGCGTCTTTTAAATTGACTTCCGCCGCATTCGATGAATACCGCTTCAGCCAAACGGTGGTGTAGAGTTGGCGGGGTGCGATCCCCATCTTGTTCGCTAGGGTGAAAATGTCGTAGAGCCGGAGAATGAGTTCCAATTTGAACTGAATTTCAAACAGCGTGTCATCGGTTAAGAAGGCATTCTTGCGTTTCAACCATTTCACCTCTTCGAGATCCCACTCAAACAGACTCGCCAATGCAGTGTAGGGATCGGCCACCGGCCCCGTCTCGGGATGCAGGAAATCCAGTAAGGTTTGCTCTCCGCTACTGTGACTGTCCTGGAGTTGTTTAAACCGGGTGATGATGTACAGATCATTGAGCAGATAGTCCGACCAATGGCCCCAGCGGTATTTCACTTTTTGGGGATAGATGACATCGATCGCTTGATAGGTTGCATCGGAATAGCGCACATAATCCTGCCCGGTTTCACTGGTTTCACTATTCTTCAACAGATAGGTCTTGCCCTCAAAGACAAATCCCCCGGTAATGGCTGCCTGACCGGGCATCGCAGTCTCAAACGCCACAGGTAAATTGCCCCAATTGTCCTGGATGGATTTGGGAAATCCTTCATCCACCGTTTCCTGGTTGGGATCGTTGTAGCGAATGTATTGATCCCCCTTAAAGGCATACAGGCTACCGTTAGGTGAAATGAAAGCGGCATCCAGGGGCACGCGACTGGGATCGGCAGGATCGATCGAGACAAACTTGTTATTCACCTTGCCCCAAAAGGTCGCGATCGGCTGCGAGCCTGTCTGGTCAGATTGTAAATAGTCTTTGTCCTTGAAGACGTAGAGCTTGCCATCATTGCCCTTCAGCACCGCATCAATGCCGTACTGGAAGCTATCCGGCAGATGCCTCATCCCGAGTTCCTGGGTCAGGATGGTGGCCAGGGATTTGGGATAGCCATCATCCACATAGGCATGGGCCTCATCCTGGGTGTAGGTATCATCGCTGTAGCGCACGCCTTGATCGCCGGAGAAGAGGAACGTTTGGCCACTGGATTCCAAGAACAGAGCTGCATCTACTTTATGACGTTGGGCAATGTTGTTTTTGAGCCGACCCAGACGGCTGAGGGGATAGCTGGCCGTGAGGCTCTGGGAAACGACGTACCAGCGATCGCCCAATAACAACGCTAGGGTGCGATCGTGGGCCAACACCGCGAAGACCACCCGTCCATCCGCTCGCCTTTGCGTGGCCAGGAGATCTTCAACGCTTTCCGGCAAATTCTGAAAACCGGCTTCTTTGCGCAGATTGATCGCAATGGTTTTGGGATAGCCCTCATCCACGTAACGGTAATCCTTGCCGGAATAGCGAATGTACTGATCACCAGAAAAGAGATAGGTGATCTGGTTCTGGTAGACAAAGGCCGCATCCACCCGATTGCCCTGGGGATGATCCGTAAAGTTATTGTGCACCTTGCCCCAGCGTTGATTAATCGGTGCGGGGGACGTAAAGGGTTGGGTTCCCGAAACCACCGCGCTCCCACAGGAGACATAGTGGTTCTCTGCAAAGAAGTAGGTCTTCCCATCCCGTCCAGTGAAGGCCGTTTTCACCCGCCGGAAGCTGTCATTGTTAAAGGGAATGTCCCGCCAAATGCGAGAGAGCGGTTTGGGGTATGTCCATTGCCCCGGATCGACATCGTATTGGATATAGCGTTGCCCACAGATGAGAAACAGATTTTCCCCTTCCGACAACACCGCATCGATCGTCTTAAAGTCTTCGTCCACGTACTCGCTAGGAATTTCCCAGAAGCTGCGATCGCCCAATTTAGGAAAGCCTGCATCCGGTTGACGATAGTCGGCACTGGAGTAGCAAACGTAGCGAGCATTGCCCAGGGCATCGGCGGGTTCAAACAGATAGGTTTTGCCATCTTTGACAAAGGCAAGGGAAACGCGAGTTAGGCCGCCCCAATGGTCTTTGATCGATCGGGGTAATTGTTCAATCTGGGCGTAGAAATCCTGGGAATTGGCTGGGGAATTCGCCCCATAGACCACAAACTGATCTCCACTGAACAGATAGGTTTTGCCATCTAGCCCCACAAAGGCCGCATCCACGGTGTTGTGGGTATCGATATTGTTATTGATGCGACCCCATTCTTCTGCCAGGGGATAGGCCCGATTCAGGGACAGGTTAAAGCAATTCGATCCCTGGAACAGATAGGTGTTGCGATCGCGCCCGTGCAGTACTGCCTGAAGCCCGGTTGTAAACGTATCCGGTACCTGTCGCAAGCAGGGTGGTAGGGCTGGCGTTTTACCCGTCGTCATCCCTTCTAAGCTGCTGTGGCGCTGCCAGCCCTCCCCATTCGCCAGATAGATCGCACCCTCGTCAACCAAGGCACAACTCACCCCCGCCAAACCTAGATCGCCATAGGCTTGGTACAGACTTTCGGAGATGACATAGCACTGCCCCCCCTTGAACAGGTAAATCTGACGGCGATCGGCAAAGGCGGCATCAATGCCATCGGCCAGTTTGGCCAAGGTGCCCGCATCCAGATTTTTGAAACGCGGTTCCTGACGCAGCGATGTGGCAATGGTTTTGGGATAGCCTTCATCGACGTTATGCTCGCTGTACTGATAGTTGTGCTGATCTTTCTCGCTGATGGAGTAGCGAAAATATTGCTGACCGGAAAACAGATAGGTATGGGCCGTCGTTTGCATCTGGCCTGCCCCATCGAGTTCATGGGAATCCACCAGCAACACCGCATCAACCCGACCCGTTTTGGCAATGTTATTGGTGGTGTAGCCCCAATAGCGATGGGTTTTGTTAGGGGAGCGATCGTCGGGACGGCTATAGTCATGCCCGGAATATTGGATAAATTCCGTTCCAGAGAACAGATAGGTTTTGCCATCCTTGCCCACAAAGGCTGCGTCCACCCGCTGGTTTGGAAACGGTAGACTCCAGGCCGTGGATAGGTTTTGGGGTTCTGACCACCAGCGTTGTTGTTGATCAAAGTAAATGAAGCGATCGCCGGAAAACAGGTAGATTTTGTCATCCGATGTATTGAAGACAGCATCCACCGTTGAAAAGTCGCCGCCTTCCTCCACCAAGCTGAAGGGCAGGTTCCACCAGTTATCGTTGGGGGGCTTGGGATAGCCGGGATCTACCTGGCTGTAGGTGTGGGTGGAATAGCGCACGTAGACGATATTATTCGGATCAGCCGCTGTGCCAAATAAATAGGTTTTGCCATCCAGAATAAACGCATGGTGAACTCGGTTTAGCCCGCCCCAATCCTGGTCGATCGTGCGGGGGAAGCCATCATCCACCTGGGTATAGTCCGCGCCGGAATAGCGCACATACTGGTCGCCACTAAACAGATAGGTTTTGCCATCCAGCCCCACAAAGGCCGCATCCACCGTCCCCTCGGTTCCTAGGACATTGCGCACTCGGCCCCAGGTTTGTCGAACAAGCTGCTCCGTGGGTTCTTGCGAATTGGCAGGATATTGCCGAACCGTTCCCCCTTTAAATAAATAAACGGTTCCATCCTTGGCCTTAAACGCCGCCTCCACCCCGTCCACAAATTCCGCTGGCAGATTGGGAAAATGGTTGCGCAGACGTTTTGGGAAGCCCTCCTGAACCATGGCCTGAGGGTTTTCTAGGCTGTCCTGGTAGGCGATGACTTGATCCCCAGCGAAGAGGAAGATCTGAGGGCCATCTATGTAGGCCGCATCAATCTTGCTAAGGCTTGCAAAGTTATTTCTGACTTTGCCCCAGGTTTGGTGAATGGGCTTCTCAACAGCGTCTGACTCCAGACAGAGATAGGACTGGTCTTTGAACCAGTAGGTTTTGCCGTTGGCCGTTTGGAATGAGGCATCGATCGAGGTCTGAAAGGCTTTGGGCAACGCCTTGGGTAACGCTTTGGGCACGATCGCGGAAGCATCACCGCCTGCCTCCCCCTGGTAAGCTTCCCGTAACCAGTGGCGATCGATTTTGAGCGGATAGCCTTCATCGACGAAGTTGTAGTTCTCCCCGGAGTAGCGGATGTATTGATCGCCAGAAAACAGGTAGGTGCGTCCATCCCGATCCTGGAACGTGGCATCCACCCGCTGGGGATTGTCAAAGTTATTGGCCACCTTGCCCCAGATTTTTGCGGGAGGGTTAGCGGACTGTCCGGGTTGTCCAGACCCGTCAGGCTGGGCGGCCCCCGGCTGCACCCAACGCTCTTGGACCCAACGATCGTGGCCCTTGGCGTTGCGATAGGTGATACCCTGGGCAATCAACACCCGATCGCCATTGGGTGCGGTAAAGGCTGCATCGACGTTAGGGATTTCGGCCAACAGCGGCGACAGAGCGCTCAGGGGTTGGGCTTTGGGGCGTTCTAGGGGGCTACCTTCTGGGGGCAGCAGTTGATAGTTCTTCGCGGAATAGCGCCAATACTGATTCCCCGTGAAGAGATAGATCACGCCAGTCCCATCGGCCAGTTGCGTTTCCAGCAGCGCGTCTATCCGATCGACGCCGGGGGGAAGGGCCAATTTTTCGGGGAATTTTTCGACTAAGCTTTGATCCTGCCAGACGATCGCTGTTTCCGTTGCGTTGAGTCCCAGTTTGGCTGCGATCGCGGCAAATTGTCCAATGCGGCGATAGGCAAAATTAAAGCGGTTGTCCGCCGGTTCCACCGTAATCCGATCCTGGATGTCCACGATCGCGAGAATCGGGACAAGGAAGCTTTCCACAATATTGCCGTCAGAGCTTCCGGCAATATGCCCATCAGCATTCCCGCCAGTATCCCCAGTAGTAGTTGCCAGGGTACTACTGGAGCTGTGTAAAACTTGTTGACAGAGGATTTGTAAAATGTCCGCATCCACCCCAAACTGATCCTGGAGAGCCTCCAATAAGGTGATGGATTGGGCTTCGGCGAGACTTTGAAATTTCGCCGCGATCGTCTGCACATCGCCATCGATCACTTTGGCGATCGTGTGCAGGGCAAAAAAGATATCTTTGTTGTAATCTTCAAAGCCTTCCAGCGTGAACTCTAGGGCGTTGTCGATGCGGAGGAAATAGCTAATTTTGTCCTGAACCAAATAGGTGCGATCGTAGAGATACCCCGAAGATTGCAGAACATCGATCAGTTCTTCCTGCTCCTCCCAATCAAAATCCAATTCCTCCAAGACTTGCAGGCTCAACTGATACTTTTTCGCGGTGGCGACAATGCGCTGAATGGCACTAAAAATAATCTCGGTGTCATTGCTGCTAAACGGAGCCGACAGGACAAACTGGCCTAAGTTATCAGAATCTAGGAAAAAATTCTCGCCGTCCTCTTCCAAGCGTTTGCCCTGGAGCCGTCCATTGCGGAGGTAGTCGGGTTCCAGATGCCGGTAGACCTGGTTCGCAGCAATTTCATCAGCGATCGTGACAAACAGATCTCGGTTCAGGGTGTAGAACGTGGCTTTGAACTCCCGAACCAATCCCTGAATGGCTTGGAGGATACGGCGACGATGGGGATAGAAGGCAAGGGCCAGGTTGAAGGTTTGCACTGTGGTGGTGAGCAGTGCTTCCTTATTCAGGATTAAGTAATTGGCACTGAGATAGCCATTGAAGACGAGGTTCTCCATCAGGTCATCAATCTCAAACGGCTTCAGCGGCAGGTCAGCAAAAACCTGTTTATCCAGTGTGAGTTCCGCTCGGTGAAACCGCTGTATTTGCGCCAGAATCAGGTTAAAGATGCGGGGGGCATCCTTAGCTAGACCAATGTTCACCTGAAACCCTTCTAGGTTATCTTCATCAACAAAGAAATCCGTTTGGAGAACGTTCCCTTCCTCATCAATGTAGCCGTTGAAGATCAAGGTATCGTAGAGTTCATTCCGTTCCAGTTCCGACAGATCCGTTAAGACTTCAAAATCCGATGGGTAAATCGCTAGTTCTACTGCTGTATTAGACGATCGAGCCTCCGCTGGTTGCAGCAATTCATCCATTACCGCTGTTCTTCCATCATCGTCGTCTAGCTCATTGTCAGATTCATCGATCTCAGCCTCCGTCTCACCCTCTTCAAAAGCGTCATCTCCCGGTTCGATCGAAGCTTCCGCCGCCTCAACTTGGATGGCTTCCGTGAGCAAGTCATGGATAATCAGGAACACATCATCCCGATGGGCGCTGAAATCCGTCTCCAGTTGAAATTGCTCAACCATTGTCGGAAACCGATCTTCCCGCAGAAGTCCTTCGGTGCTGATGTAGTCCTTGAAAATTAGATGACTGAAAATGGTCTCAAGCCATTTGGCCTCTAGCCCTAGCTCGGTAAAGTCCGCTGGTTGAATCCGTTCTAGCCGCGTTAAGGCCCGGTAAGCGGCTTTTTCCACCCGCTGCGACTCATATTTCACCAATCGCCGATCCTGGCTCGCCACCAACCCGCTCTCCGGCTCAACAAAGGTCTGATAAATGATCCGAGCGGTGCGTCGATCGATCGCCTCCGCCTCACTGGCCTCCTCCGTATCTGAAACAAAGATCTCTGCGCTAAACATCACAGACTGAAACTGCTGATACAGCGTATTCAGAAACGCAATTTTTTGTTGCCGACTGACCGTGGCCTCTGCCTCGGTTTGGTAAGCATGGGTTAACCATTGCTTGAGTTCTCCCGTGCTGATATCGTGGGCTTGCAGCCATTGAGCGATCGCTCCGAGCAGTTGCACGAGCCACATGGACGCTGCCACATCGTTTCCAGCAATAATCCGGTAGCAATCCAGTTCCTGGGGTGCAGTAGGGATCAGGAGATTAAAGGCACTGGCAACGCGAATGGCGGGATCTTTCTCTAGGATATCAAACAGGTTGAAGAAATCTTCGTAGGTGAGATCGAACATTTCCGCCAGTTGACTCAGCCGGAATAACAACGAGAGGGCAGACCGATCGATCGGGGCTTGGGCATCTAGCAGAGAGGTTTCCGCACTGGCTTGTCCTGCACTGGCCTGTTTCGCATGATCCCTGAATTTGGTAACCACTAAAATCAACTGGGCTTCGCTCATGCCCAGCGCTTGAGCCACCCGCTGCCGATAGGCTTTGTTATTAACAGCCAGGATGTCATCTGGATCAGCTAAAAGTGTGTAGTCTTTTTTATAGCTGGCGGGAACAAAGGCAGACCCGCGCAGATAGCTGCGATCGATCTGCGCCCATTTGCCGTTAAACACACGATTAAACAAATCGGCGGGTTCGTCAGCATCACCTATTCCCAGGTTATTCATGGGGCTGAACAAACTACAGGCAACATCTACCGCAATTTCGTAGCGATCGCAGAAGGATTTGATCACCGCCATTTTCTGGATCGCCACGCCATCTAAATCGCCTTGACCGGACTGAGACTGACAACAGGTGCGCAAGATTAAGTCCAAGTCTGTCAAGGAAAGCCCAGTTTTGTGATGCAGGCGGATGAGGCGTTGGACTCGATCGAACCATGCATTGGGAATCAATGTAGTCGTTGGATTCTGAGTCGTTGGATTTTCTGTTTTCCAAACAATGGATTCTTCTTGATCATCGAGGACAGCATAGCCTTTCAAGCCGTGATTAATAAAAAAGTCAGCGGCTCTGGTACGCTCCGTTTTCACCGTAGAATTCACGGTGACATTCACGATCGCATTCACGGTAGAATTCGCAGCAGGAGAATTCGCAGCAGGAGAATTCGCAGCCGCGTTCGTAGATGAAGTCTCCAAGGATGTTGCTGTTTCACTCAGATTTTGATAGAGCAGTTCCCGTAACTCCACCCGAGACAACTGGGTTGCCGCCAGAAAATCCGCCACCCGTGACGTTGACGAGTTCTGATCTTGAGAGGAAGGTGTGATTTTTAAATATTGCGTTAAGTCTGCGATCGCCCAACTTTTCGTAATGGCATCAAATTCTTCCGTTGAAAGGTTCAGATATTCTCGACCAATGACAGCGGGATTCCAGTCTAAACTAAACGCTTTATAGAGAGATTCGGAGGAAACATTTAAATAATGGAGAAATTTCTTAATTCGTTCATTCTCAAAGTTAAAGGGAAACTGCAATGGGTATTGCTGTTTCTGCAACTGCGCATAAACATCACCACCAATTTGTTGCTCCAAAATATCATTGACAATATCGAGGTAGGGAATTGCAGTGAAGGCATTTTCCGTATTGAGTAATATATGTTGAATATCGCCCCGACGTTGATGCAGTCCTTTCACCTGAGAAAAACCCGCCGATAATTTATCATCCAGAAGCTGGAGTAAATCGACGAGATAGGCAGCAGGGGAGAGCACCGATCGACCATCTTCTCCTTGAGTAAAATCTAGACTTCCAAAGATGTCTTCATAGCTGGGCAAGTTTGAATTAGCAGCCATAGCATCCTCATATTGGGTGGTGATGGAGTAGACGTGCAGGGAATCAACACCAAACAAAATCAATCCAGCCCTGACATAAAACCAGCCCTGATATAGACCATGGGCAAGATGGGCAATAATAGTGATTCAACTAGTGATTCAACTAACGATTTAGCTGATAATGAAATTAGTGGTTCACTTAGGCAAACCATAGCGAACCGTAGCAAAAACAAACTGTAGCAAAAGTAAACTGTAGCAAACCGTGGAGCTAATCATCTGCAGCAAACAGAGTTCTTTACTAGTTCTCCATAGGCTCAGTATCAAAGAAAAGTTTTAGCGTATCAAATGCTACTTCGATCCTCTTCCTAGCAATCGCATTCAAGAGAAAACGATCAAACATTTTTCAGCTTCAGGGATTTGAGGGAATAGAATAGACACCTTTAAGGCACTTGTAAAATGGCCTCAAAACCAACAGCCAAAAAAGGCAAAAAACAGGAAAATTATCCTAAAATCGTTTGTCTTGCGGTTTATCAATCCTCTTTATTCAAATTTGATTCTAAATCTTGATTACAGCCTAATTTCAACCTCAATTCTCGACCACATCTCCTTATCTGTGGACTTTTGAGCGTTCACTGTTAGACATTCACTTTTGAGCATCCATCAGCATTAGCTAATAGAACACTGCATCACGATTAATAATTTGTCAAGGCCTATACTTTCACATACAAGATACTAGTACTGACTGCTTGAATTTTCGGGGAATTAAGATAAAGCTTAATGCTTCTTCAAAATTCTTTTAAACACATCTGTGTGTTAAGAATTAAACTGCTTTTTTCAATCTTAATTCTTAATTTAGTCATTAATATTTGACAGCATAATAATCAGATAAAATGATTCTTAATTACTTGATAGTTATACAACTGAAAAACATTGGACGGTACGATCGAGTTGATATATTTCTGTAGCGACGACCGCTCAAACTATTCCTTTATACATTAGCAAACGCGGGTGCATATCTAATCATTCCGGAACAGGCTGCAAGGCTGTTGGGCTGAAGTTCCACAACCATGAACAGCTCTTCCGGAACATCATACTCACATTGCAACTGCTTCAAGCTTGCCGTAGCAAAGCCAAAGCGCTGATAAAACTGCGGATTTCCCAATACTACGATCGCGTCATACCCCTGCTGGCGACATTGCTCCAATCCAGCCTGGATTAATTGAGATCCGATGCCTCGGCGTTGCAACGCTGGCAGAACGGCAATCGGCCCCAAACCTGCAATTTTGATGGGATTAACCAGCGGTGGGGCGATCGTTGGAGTAATGGTCACTGGACTGAACAAAAGATGCCCAACGATGGCCCCAGCATCCTGTGGTACGGAATCTGCAACCGGAGCAATTGCCACCAAGGAAATAACATCCAGATCACTATCCCGCAACGCCTCCACCAAATCAGCTTCCTGCGATCGACCAAAGGCCAATTCATTCAGTTGGCGAATGGCTGCATAATCGTCAGCCTGCTCTGCGCGAATCTTCATAGCATTCATGGAATTGATACTTTCCTCAGCTTACAAGGTTCGATCGTGGATTAGCCAAGCTTGCTCACAAGCCCGCATCCTGTTGTTCTTCGCGATCGGCATCACTGAAGGCCAACGCTTCGAAATCCCCCTCCCGAAACCGCGCCATATTGCGGGACATCGCCTTAAATGCAGCTTGGGTTCCGGCGGGACTCGCAGCATAGGTGATGGCTTGATCTGCTTTCATCCCCAAATTACTAGCCGTGGTGATGGCGTCTTGGTTGGCCCCGAGGAAAACAAATTCCCAATTATAAACATCACTCTGGTGGCGAATCATTTGGTTGATTTGCAGCGCAGAAAATTGCTGGCTAGCGTTTTCTTCGCCATCGGTCAGGATCACGAAAATCACATGGCTAGGTCGATCGGACTCTGCCATGGCTGCCAAGCGGCTACCCGTTTCGTTGATCGTGCGCCCGATCGCGTCTAGCAGCGCAGTCGAGCTCCGGGGAACAAAGGTTTGATCGTTCAGTTCAGGGGCTTGGTGCAGCGGAATCGCCCGATAGACCACTTCATACACATCATCAAACTGCGCCAGGGTAATGGTGGCTTGACCCGGAACTTGTTTTTGCTGCTCCAGAAAAGCATTAAAGCCCCCGATCGTGTCCGCTTTGATACTTTGCATGGAACCGGAGCGATCGAGAACGATATTGATATCGGTATAGTGGGGTTTCATCGGCGGGCCTATGGTGAGGAGTATAGACACTGTTATAGACACTCAGACTGAAGTTATGCAAAAATCTTGTACTACAATCTTGTACAACAGCTGTCTGCATTCTAGGAAAAATACCCTGCTTGAACTGACATAGTACAATAGCTCTATTCAGTTCCTCCTGCCTGTCATGGCCTTCGACAACCTCTGCAAACTCCTCTCCGAAAAATACCCCGATCGCTTCGCCACCTGGCTCCTCGGCCAGCCCGTCACTCCCCTCAAAGTCCTCAAAACTGAACTCAGCATCGAACCCATCCGCGCAGACTCCATCACCTTCCTGCAAACCCAAGACCGCATTCTCCACCTCGAATTCCAAGTCAAACTCGACTCAGAACCCCCCCTGCCCCTCCGCATGTTGGACTACTGGGTCAGACTCCATCGCCTCTATCGCCTTCCCATCACCCAAATCCTCGTCTGCCTCCTCCCACCCCCACCCGGCACCCCGATCGCCGACACCTTCGAACTTGAAAACACCCGCCACCAATACCAAGTCGTCTGCCTATGGGAACAAGACCCCGCCCCACTCCTCAACGACATCGCCCTCCTCCCCCTCGCGACCCTCGCCGCCACCACGAATCCGGAACAACTCCTTACCAGCATCGCCCAGCAAATCAATAGGATAGAATCAACTCAACAACGACAAGAAGTCTCCAGCTACACCCAAATCCTCGCAGGACTAAAATTCCGTCAACCCCTCATTCAACAAATCTTTCGGGAGAGCCTTATGCGTGAATCCGTTATCTATCAAGAAATCCTGCAAGAAGGGCTACAGGAAGGCCGCCAACAAGGTCGTCGAGCCGAAGGCATTGCCCTCGTCCTGCGGCAACTGACCCGACGCTTTGGTGAACTCGACGAATCCACCCGATCGCGCATTGCAGACCTTCCCTTAGCCGCCATTGAAGACCTCAGCGAAGCCCTTCTCGACTTCGCCCAAGCCAACGACCTAGAAACCTGGCTCCAAACCCAGCCTCCTGCTAACTAAATCCAGCCTAATCAGCCGCAATCAACACCGAATTCGCGCCCTAAGCTTTCAAAACCAAATTAGTGAGCATAGTATTCATCTTGTTCACCGATTCAACGTACTCATTGTGCGGAACAGACTCCGCAACAATGCCCGCCCCCGCATTAAAGTGAATCCGATCGCCGTACTGGTATACCGATCGAATCGCGATCGCAAAATCAGCCAGACCTTGGCTATTCACCCAACCAATGCCCCCTGCATAAATCCCGCGTGGCTCCGTTTCCAGGCGATCGATCCATTCCAGGGCACTTTGTTTATCAATGCCAGACACCGTAATTCCAGGGAACAGGACTTTCAGCGCATCCCAGAGAGTTTTGTCATCGCGTAATTGTCCGCCCACCCGCGAAGACAAATGCTGCACACAGCGATATTGCTTGACTTGCATGAAATCAAACACTCGCACCGTATCCAGATCACAAAACTGCGAAATTTCGTCCTGGGCTAACCAAATGGACAATGCATGTTCTTTCACTTCCTTCGCATCGGTGAACAGTTCTTGGTAGAGCTGCTCATCTTCCGCCAAATCCGTCGCACGGGGACGGGTTCCTGCTAAAGGATTGGTAATGACAACGTGATTGTGATCGACCGTCATCAGAATTTCTGGACTAAACCCGACAGCACTCACATCCTCTAAACGGAAACAGTAGGAACGGGCAGAATTATTGCTCTCACACCCTAAGCAATAGGTACCCAAAACATCCATCTCCCCGGCAACCGTCACCGATCGCGACAAAATAGCCTTGTGTAAATGCCCCGCTTGGATAGCTTCAATCAGTTGGCTCACTTGGGTTTGGTATTGTGCCCGATCGCTAAAATCCACCGTTGGGGGCGTAGCTGTATATTGCCGTAGGGGAACCTCGATCGACAGCGCTTCCAGAATTTTAGTCAGAGACTTCACACTGCGGATATGCACGCCCTTAGGCGTTAAATGCAATTCCGTTTCTGGGATCAGCAGATGGAGCAACGGCTGCTGAATCGCTTTCTGGTAAGAAGAGTAGAACCGAGCCATGTCAAAACCCACATAGCCATAGGCAGTCCAATCTTCCACAGGCAACGTTGCTAGAATGGCTTCAACCTGTTTGAATGGATCAGCAGAAATCGGCTGAGTTTGTCGCTCTCCCATCAGATTAACCGTCACAGACTCGGTACCTACTGCAATACTACAGAGAGCATTTCCTGCAATACGAACTTCGCGATCGCTGTGATAGAGAACGTAATCAGAAAAGAGGCCAATATCTAAGAGATTCTGGAGGAGTGACTGAGCATCTTTTTGAATTGGGACAAACAACTCATGGTAGACAATCGTAGGACTAGCGACTTGAAACATAACGAAACCCCTCAATAAATCAAACTAAATACGGTTTTCAGGGAAAAGAATTGCATCTGGGATGCAGGCTTTGTGCTGACTTAAAGCTTTCTGACTTAATGCCTTTCGATGCACTTTACCAGTGGAGGTGCGGGGAAGCTGATCGAGAAAATGAATCCTGCGGGGTGCTTTGAAATGGGACAGGTGGGTCTTGACCCATTGGCAAAGATTTTTTTCCAAGCTAGGCGACGCTTGAAACCCTACTTTGAGACTGACATAGGCCACAATCTGAGTTAGCGTTTCATCGGTGGCAAATTCTGGCACGATCGCCGCATCTAAGACACTTTCATGCTGGAGCAACACATCTTCAATTTCAAAGGGCGATACCCACATCCCATTGACCTTGAAAAAGTCATTATTGCGTCCCATAAACCAGAAATAGCCATCTGCATCCCTGAGATATTGATCCCCCGTCCGCATGGTGAAGCCGTACAATGCCTCACGGGTCGCTTGCAGCCGATTCCAGTAGCCCAACATCAGACTTTCGCCCGTTACTTGCAAAGCTCCGATCTCCCCAGGAGCAGTCGGCAATCCCTGGGCATCCACGACCTGCACGTCATAGCCTGGAATTGGACGCCCTGAACTGCCGGGACGACATTCCCCAGGCCGATTGGATAGAAAAATATGCAGCAATTCTGTGGTACCAATACCTTCACAAATTTCCAGCCCATAGCGATCGCGCCATTGCGACCAGAGGGTTTTGGGAAGTTGTTCGGCAGCGGATACACATAGCCGTAGCGAAGCGGGGTCAAGGGGTTCCAAGTCGTGCAGGGCCAACATTCCCGCATACACCCCCGGAATCCCAAAAAATACCGTTGGGCGATAGGTGTGAATATCCGCAATCACATCAAAAGCATTAACCGCATCGGACAGAACAGAAGATGCTCCAACGGCCATCGGCATGTAAAGGGTATTGCCCAAACCATAGGCAAAGGGCATTTTTGCAACGGAATAGACAATGTCGTCTTCCCGTAAGTTTAATACCGCTTTACCGTAGGCGTCGGCACAAATCACCATACTCTGATGCAGATGCACCACGCCTTTGGGATGTCCCGTGCTGCCAGAGGTGTATAACCAAAAGGCAGGTTCTTCCCGATCGGTTTCTACCCACGCCAGGGAGTCATCCTGTTGCTCCAGTTGCGTAATAAAGGATTGTGCCCCATCAACGGTCAGCACATGCTGGAGGCTAGGGGATTGCAGGGGAGACAGTGTCGTTTGCCAAGCTTGCGTGGTCAGCAAGACTTTAGCACGGGAATTTTGCAGGATATATTGAATCTCAGCAACGCTACAGGCAGTATTAATGGGAACGGGAATAATCCCCGCCCAAATTGCTCCCCAAAATGCAAAGACAAATTCTGGCGTATCCGGTAATAAAATTGCCAGACGTTGCTCTCGTTCCAATCCTAGGTTACTCAGCAGCCTCGCCGATCGGCGCACTGCTTGGTGTACCTGTCCATAGCTATAGGCAGCATCCCGCGCATAAAACGCCACCTTGTCAGCTCGATTTTCCGCTAAATTCAGTTCAAGAAAATGCGCTGCTACATTGAATGTCTTGGGTAAGCTGGCTGAAAGACTCTCCATTCCCTTTCCTAGTAAAGTTTTCTAATCCTGTACGATGGTTGGATGGTTGTTGACGGCACTTCTATAGCCACTTTTGTCTGATTAAAATCCTGTGTCTGATTAAGATTCTGCTTGAGATCCTGATTGAACACCTGATTGAACACCTGAAGTCGAGATCGTCGCCATCCGGCACAGGGTTCCCACCGTAACATCCTGCCGACTACCCAATTTCACTTCAATTCCCAGCCTACGTTTCAATTCCAACGCCAGCCGCACCGTTTCCACAGAATCTAAGCCAAGGTGGGATTGAAGTAAGGTATCTTCCTGTACATCGTCCGCAATGCCTAACTCAGCAAAAATATCTTTAACTTGTTCTAGCACTGGTTCTAATCCTGGTTCTAGCACTGTTCTGCTCTCTCCCAAAAGCTTCCAAAAAATCAACGCTGCTTTGCCAGATCTTTTTGATCATGCAAACTCAATACAATCTAGATTTAGATTTGGAGTGATTTAGATTTGATGCATTAGGGGATGTCGGTAGACTACGCCTTCAAAATATGTGTCAAACAAGGCACAACTGAAGTCAGTCTTAAGCTCACCCAATTTTCTGAGGCAACTTTTTCTAGTTAATTGAGAATAATTTCTGATAACTTATAAAGAGCTTATTACATGAACTTCACTTTTGGCAAGAATTCTCGAATCTTCATCTTGCCGGGTTTATTTCAGAATCAACAAATCATCCACTAATGACAACAATCTCAACGACTAATCCTTGGTTCACTTGTCCCTTACCCAATCCCCAGGCCCCTTTACGGCTTTTTTGCTTGCCCTATGCAGGGGGAAGTGCCCTAAATTTTCGATCGTGGGTTAACCAACTCCCGACGACGATCGAAGTCTGCCCGATCGAGTTACCCGGACGGGGATTACGCCTACAGGAACCTGCTTTCGATCAACTACAACCCTTGGTACAAGCAATTGGGGAAGCTTTGTTACCCACCCTCGATCGGCCTTTTATCCTCTTTGGGCATAGCATGGGAGGACTCATCTGTTTTGAATTCGCGCGGTGGTTGCGGCGGCAGGGGGCGCGATCGCCCATCCACCTGTTGATTTCTGGGCGGCGGGCTCCCCAGATTGCCGCCACGATGCCCCTACGCTACAATCTACCGGAACCCGAGTTCCTCGCAGCATTGCATCGGCTCAATGGCACACCCCAAGCGATTTTAGAACACCCAGAATTAATGAAATTACTGCTGCCAACCCTGCGAGCTGATTTTTCAGTAGTCGAAACCAGTGTTTACACTCCAGAGCCTCCCTTGGATTGTCCCATCACGGTTTTCGGCGGTTGGGACGATCCCGAAACAAGCCTAGTAGGATTGCAAGCTTGGCGAGTTCAGACCCAGCAATCCTTTCGTTTAGAACTCTTGCCAGGGGATCACTTTTTTCTCCATTCTGCCCAATCCCAGTTACTCACCTTGATTCGCCAGATCCTCAGCCCAACCCTGAAAGCCTTATAGATAGACAGGTCTAGCGATCTTTTCCTCTAAATGCCGTCGCCACTTGGCCACCCGGATACCCAAAATTTACGGCTGCCCCTTTCAAAACAACACGCGATCGCGCTACTCTAAATGAGAATTTTTATGATTAAATTCTCATTTAATACTCCATTAATGACGAGGCTTTAAGCAGAAACTTCCACATTCTCCAAGATCACATTTCTCAAAATCAGATAGCTCAATGGCGTTGTTACCCGAGTCAATTCTGTGGTTCTCCAAAAATATTCAAGTTTCAAGAAGTATGGATTGTTGGGCAGCTTGTATCTGTCACAATCATTGCCATTTATTTTTCTAGGAAAGGCATTACCAGTTGTATTGCGACAGGAGGGGCTCTCCCTAACGGCGATCGGATTTATTTCTCTGCTGATTTTACCGATTACCTTTAAGTTTCTTTGGTCTCCTTTAATTGATCGCTATAGCATTCCAGCATTTGGCCATTATCGATTTTGGATCATTACGCTCCAGAGTTTAGTGGCGATCGTGACAGCTGGATGTAGCTGGATCAATCTTGAAACCAGCTTGCCCCTCTTGCTGGCCGGAATGTTAGTGATTGCGATCGGCTGCGCCAGCCAGGATATTGCCACCGATGCCCTCGCCCTGGGACTCCTGGAACCCCAAGAACGCGGTTTGGGAAATGCAATTCAATGCATTGGGGTGTCCCTGGGGAGTATGATTGGCGGCGGCGGTATGCTGATTTTGCTCAACCATTTAGGCTGGCAGAATAGCTTACTGATTTTATCTAGCCTGATGTTGATTGCACTCCTACCTGTTTTATTTCACCGGGAAAGACCCAAGCCCCCAACCATTGTCCCAATCACAGCCCCTCTTGTGTCTAAGCACGATCGTCGATCGCCACCTTTCCAGGGAATGCTTGATTACTTCAAAATCTTTCTGGATTTTTGTCAACGGCCTAGGATGAAAGTGTGGCTGACCACTTTGCTGCTCTTTAACTTTGGCTATGTTCTTTCCGCTTACCTATTCGATCTGCTTTTAGTGGATTTGAATATTTCCTTAGAAAATGTTGGGTGGTTAGAAGTACTGTCTACAGGAACCAACATATTAGGTTCACTAATTACCAGTGGCATCATTGCCCAAGTAGGCCGAAAGCGATCGCTGATTTTAGCCTGTAGTTTAGCGGCGCTCAGCATTCTATCCTATATTGCCCCTGCATTAGGTTGGACTCAGTTGCCCATTTTGGTTAGCATTACGGTATTGACTTCCCTAGCACTTGGCATGGTGGTGACCAATGCCTTTACGGTGATGATGGATAAAAGTCATCCCGAAAGTGCTGCAACGGACTATGCCATTCAGGCTTCGTTCATTACGTTAGGTAGTATTCCCGCTAGAGTTGTCAGCGGCATGGTAGTCAGTGGTATTGGGTATATCGGAGTATTCATGCTCAGTTCAGCGATCGTAGGGCTATGTCTTTTACTCATTCCCCGTAGTTTTCAGCGCTCTAACTCTGTTGATGCATCTGTGGTGAGTGCATCGCTACGGGTTTAAATCAATCGCAATTGAATCGATCAGGAAGTTGACCCATGATTGTCATTCAAGATTCTAAGTTTCCGATCGTGGCTGTCCAGTTTGTCAATGCGATCAGCCTTGCAGATGTGGAGCAATATTTAGCCCAGTTTGATCAATGGCTGGGGCGCGAAACTGCGTTTGGTGTGCTCTTGGCCCAGGTCAGCGATCCCACTCAGGCAACGATCGAAGATGAAACCGTGCATCAAGCAGTCCATCGCGCGATCGTGCAGTGGGGCAAACAGAATAGAGACCGGATTGCCCAGCATTGTGTGGGCATGGTATTGCTCATCGAAGATGCAGCAGAATTCGCCCAAAAGCAACGGGCAGTCCCTAAAACCATTACGGCGATCTATGGCTGTCCGGGCCAAGCTTGTGCAACGCGATCGGCAGCAGAGCAGTGGTTGCAACAGCAATTATAGCGGTAAGCATAGACCCCAAAGCTAGCTCCAGAGACAAGTCCAGAGCTAGTCCCAGAGCTAGCCCCAGAGCTGCTAAAACTCAGAGTTAAGGCCAATGCGAATTGTGGTACCCGGTTGATAGAGACGATTGACTTTCTCGTAGGTGCGACCGCCCAGGTTTTCTAAATAGACCAGCAGGCCCAACCGACGGGTAATGGGAATGCGAGCGCTGAGATCGACATTCAGCCATGAAGGTGAAAAATCACGCGGACTCTCACCCGGATTCACAAAAATGGCTCGCCGTGCCCCGCTGAAGTAATTGGCATATAAATTAATCTGCCAACCCTGGTGCTCATAGCCAATGCCGAATTGCCCCACAGAAAACGGCACCTGAGCCAATTGCAAGCCCTTTTCTACCCCAGAACCAATTCGAGCATCCGTATAGGTGTAATTGAGAAAAGTTTTCCATTGGGGGGATAGCTGGTATTGCAACGCGAGTTCCAATCCATGGGTATTCACTTTGCCGATATTTTGCCACTGGGAAATGGTGCGGCCATTGCGGGGGGTAGCTTGAATGGCAATCCGATCACTCAGTGCACTGCCGAAATAGGTCACCTGGCCAGACCATTGGGGACTCGGTTTGAAATCAATTCCCGCAGTCCAGGATGATCCCGACTCCGGTTGCAAATTTTCATTGGGGAACCAGTTATGCACAGTATCGTAGGCAAATTGCTGATCTAAGCCCGGTAAGCGGCGCACTGACACCCAACTGCCCCGCAACCCAATCGTGCGGGTAGGCGACCAATTTAAGCCCACACTGGGATTCAGGGAACTACCAAAATCCCCACTAAAGTTTTGGCGCAGACCCAGTTCCGTGCGTAGCGTAGGGGTAAGTTGCACCGTGCCCAAAGCAAACAGCGCAGGCGTAAACCGCGAGGTTTCCACGACTTCGTTAAACTGACTCACCGTCGGATTGTTGCTCGTCGTTTCTGACGTGAGGTAAGCCGTTTTGGCATCCAAGCCCCAGCGTAGTTGCGCCGATCGAGTCAGTTGCCAATCGTGATCAAGCCGGAAATTTAAACTACTGGAGCTTAAACGGCCTTGGCGGAAGAAGACATTGGCCGTTGGCCCAAAGGTATGAAAGTAGTCTTTGTTAAAGCCTACGGAGGCATTTAATACCGATCCCGCTGCTAATTGCGATCGCCAATTCAGCCCGGTGTTAAACGCATCATGGTTCAAGCGATCGCGCTGGAGCGGAAACCCAAAGTACAGTAAACCCTTGCGACTGGTGATTTTGGTGCCATCCAAGGTGAGCGTATTGCGGGGATCGATCGCCCAAGCAAAGCGACCGTAGTAGCTACTGGTGGCACTGTCGCCGTTAAATAAATCGCCATCGGGGCCTCGGTTGGCCGCACCTCTGGGGACAGGATAGTCGCTGGCAGATTGGAACTGCTCATAGCCCAAGGCGTAGTCCACATCACCAAAGGAGCCGGTGTAACTGCCGCGATAATTTTCCTGCCCGTAGGCTCCCAACTGCACAAGACCGTTGAATTTGGGCGTCTGGCTACCGGGCTTAGTCAAAATATTAACCACGCCCCCAAAGGCTTCGGAACCATAGAGCGTTGCGCTACTGCCACTGGACACTTCAATGCGATCGATCGATTCCACGGGCAAACTATTCAAGTCAATATTGCCGTGATAGGTGTTGACGTTCGTCGTAATCGATCGACCATTGAGCAGAAACACAGATTGGTTGATCGAAGCCCCTCGATAGTAGGTTCCGGTGTGAATATCCGCCCCAAATCCCACGTCGTTAATGGCAAATCCCGGCAGTCCTCGCAGGCTTTCCGCAACGCTGTTAGCCCCTTGTTTGTTGATCTCCGTTTGATCGACACGATAGGTCGGGGTGGCCTGGGGAAGTTCTTCTTTCACCCCTGTAATCGTAATTTCTTCTTCGTCCGTCGATGCGGGATCTTGATCATTCGCTTGGGCGATTTCTTGGCTAATGGTCGGGTCAATCCAGGGAGCTAGCAAGTCTTTTGCCTGGGTCGTGGGCAGCACAACCTGACGCAATGGACGCGATTGATTCACAGATTGCGCGATCGAGGGCGCGATTGGTTGCTGTAATTGCAGTCGCACCTGCGGCAATTCTGGCAATTCTGTGGCTCCAGCATTCTGAGTCAGCCCCAGCCCAGCCGCGATCGTGCATAGGCTCCCCATTATGCGCATCCAGACGAGAAGCCCACAGGCTGACTTGAGCCCTTTGCTACTGGAATTTTTCTCACACCCTAACTCAGTCTTTCTCGCCATCGTTCCAACTAATCCCTATAACAGATGAAGTCTCCTCAATTTCAACCTGTGACAAAAGATTAAATTTGTCAAAAGACAGCCTGTCGTTATTGCTCAGACTGGTTATTGCTCAGGCTGGAAGTTTGCGCCCGACGCCATCAAACTCTCCTAAATACAACTTTTATTGCAATTAGTTTGCATTAACACTTCATGGTATATTGATTGGGATCTTGGACAAATCAAGCCTTGGACATCATAATCACTGGTGGCTATCACAAGTGATAAACGAGATCTACGGGATCTACGCAATCTATAGGTTTGTGAGCATTTAGAGTTGACTAGGACTGTTATGAGTTGAGTCCGGTTCAGGCAGACTTCTCAGTTATGATTCATGGAGATGAGGTGAGCTTGTGTCGTTAAAGGATTTATTTTTGGCAGGGGGGCCAGTCATGTGGCCACTGTTATTGTTTTCAATTGCAACGGTCGCCATGGTGATCGAACGATCGCTCTTTTGGTCGCGGTTGCTCAAAACTCAAAATGCCATTGTTCGGCAAGTCATTAGTTTGTATCGTAGTGACCCCAGTTTAGCGATCGAAAAACTGAGTCGACATTTAAACTTGCCCATTCCCCGGATTTTCCATGAAGCGCTCTCCCTCGAAGATGCAGACTCTGACGAATTTGCGCTGGCGATCGATGGCGCAATTCAGGCAGAAATTCCGATCCTGAAGCGGTTTAATGATTTTTTTGATCTGATTGTGGGTCTATCTCCTTTATTGGGATTATTAGGCACGGTAACGGGATTGATGCAATCTTTTTCCAACTTGACCTTAGGGGGCGTAGACGGTAGCAAAGCTGTCGGGGTGACCTCTGGGATTAGTGTGGCTTTAATTACGACGGCCTTTGGATTGATTGTGGCGATCGCGGCCTTTGCGGTAGCGAGCATTTTCCGCAGTTTCTACACTCGGCAACTCGCCTTGATTCAAGAAAACGTTGCAGAAATTGAACTCCTGTATCGCCGTCGCCAAAAAGCGTTTACGTTTAACCCCACTGAATCTCGCTCCTAATTGACAACTGCCAGGAGAGTTACTATGCCCCGCCGCCGCGCGATCGCCGAACCGGAACAACCGACTCAAATTAATATTGTGCCGATGATTGATGTGACGTTTTCAATCTTGGCGTTTTTCATTATGTCTACGCTATTTCTAACTCGCTTGGAAACGCTATCCGTCAATCTCCCCAAAGCAAAAAATTCCCAGACACAACTCAATAATAATCGAGTGACTTTGACCATTAATGAACAGGGGAATCTATTTCTGGATAGACAACCGATTCAAGCCAATCAAGTGGTTGACTCGATCCAAAAGCGACAGCAACCGGATCAACCCTTAGTCGTCATTCTCAATGCCGATCGGGCCATTAATTATGGGGCTGCGGTGGAAGTACTGGATAAAGTCCGTCAGGTACCGGGCGTGAGGGTGGCCATTTCAACGAAGAAGGATACGGCTCCTGTGGAATCAGACGCGCCATAAGCTTACTATCACATCACTAGTAGGATAAAGCCTCCAAATGGTTTGCAGTAGACCATTTGGAGGCTTTGAAGTCACAAATCTCGGGGAAGTTTCAGGCTAGGGAAAAGTCTCTAAATAGAACCATGTTGCTTCCTTTAAATCGGCGATCGCTTATTCAAACAAGGATTAGAGCAATGAGGGAGGAACAGTGTTATTAGAATCTTGATCATGATGGTGATCATAATCGGGTAGCAAATCTTCCGCGTTGCGAATACTAGGAAACGCATATCCACTAACACCCACAGCAACCATTCCGATCGCAGTCAGCAAGAATAGGACTGCAATGCCTGAACCTGAGCCTGAACCAACTAGGGGCGTGAACCCTTGGGCCAGCCAACTGCCCGAATGCATCATCGGTTCAAAAACACGATCGGCCAGTGGCCCTGCAATCAGTGTCGCGATCGCACCGACGATCAAGCCCAACATATGGGCAGAGGCTAAAACTCGACCCTGCACTTCCGGCTCCACCTTGGCATACCAAATGGCATAACTGGAACCAAAGGCCAAGGGAATATTCAGCGCTGAAAACACTTGCGAGCCTAACCAAATGGGATACTGTTGCCCTACACTGAGGAAAATCCGCCCCAAACCTGCACCCATAAATCCAACTAAAACGCCATGAATTCTGCGCTGAAATCCACCCCAAAAGCCAAGACCGATCGCCCCAAGCACCCCGCCAACCCCCGCAGCCGTGACCACTGCCCCCAGAATTTGGGTATTCCCATCTGTCCGGGCTAAAATCATCGGCTGATAGAGCGTTTCGCCCATGTGATAGGTCAAGAGGAAGGCACAGAAAAGAACCGTCAACGCGGATAGACTGGGACGTGCCCAAATGTAGTTCAAACCGAAGGAAAGTTCCTGCCATAGGCTAGCGCGATCGTGGGAAATTTCAGTTTTTGGCGGTTGGGGAATGGGGATGATCCAGACGGCTGCAATACCGATCGTAAAAGTAATGACATCGATCGCCATGATGCCTAAGATACCGATCGTGGGATAGAGCAAACCGACCAAAGCAGGCGCTAGAATGGCCGATCCATAGGTCACTAGGGAACTAATGCTACTGGCACGGGCATAATGTTGCTTCGGTACCATGAGCGAAATGGAAGCAGAATAGGCCAAAGTTTGCAATTGCTCAAAGCAGCCATAGACCATAGCAAGGGTATAAAGATGCCAAACTTGTAAGTAATGGGTCGCATACAGTAAAGCAATCACGATCGTACAGAGTGCAACGATAGCGTCACTCACAATCATGAGTCGTTTGCGATTAACTCGATCGATTATCAATCCCGCAAATAAGGTAATGAGAATTTGCGGGACTTGGAAGAAAAAACTCAACAGCGCGATCGCAGTACTTTCCTGCGTGGTTTGCCAAATCCAGATCGTCAGGGCAAATTGAGTCATGGCGGTACCAATGGCAGAAGCCATCTGTCCGCTCCAAAAAATAGTGAAGTTACGCACGATCGGATTTTACAGAAGAATTTGACAGACAAGAATTTCGTAATTAACTGAACATAACGATCCTCCCTAAATCCCCCTTAACAAGGGAGACTTTGAAAGAATTTGACTGAATCTTCCCTTATTTCTAGCACCAGCGGCACGTAGAGCGGAGGCTAGGAGGATCGGATCTGTAGTATTGATCAATCAGTTTGGTATTACTTTCCAATTAACACAGCTATTGAAATAATTTACCACTATGCTGACCTAATTTTTCCAAGGATTCAGCCAAGTCGATCGGCCCACCAGCCAGAAAATTTCTCATCCTGCCTTGTTCATAGGAAAAAAACCATGGTAGGGTTAGTAGGTCACTTCTTGAGAATCTTATTCAAGAAGAGTTCAATTATTGAGATTTCTGTTATGACTATGCCGTCAGTCGGGATTCGCTCGCTGGCCGTCAGCTTTCCCTCCACGATTCGCACCAATCAATATTGGCTCGACAAGTTTCCTGACCTCGTTTCGCCTGGGCAGCAATCGACCAGACTGCCACAGCCCTTGGAGTTGTCGGAAAATCCCAGTGGTTTGGAAATTTGGTTACAGGCGATCGTGCCCTATTGGGCCGATCCCTTTCGCGGCAGTGTGGCGCGGCGGGTGCTATCGCAGCAAGAGACTTCCCAAGCGTTGGAAGCCCAAGCCGCACAGGCAGCATTGCAAGCAGCGGAGTTGCAGCCAGAACAGATTGATCTCGCGATCGTGGCTTCTCTCTTTCCCGATGAAGTTGGCCCCGGAACAGCCGCCCGTTTAGCCCAGTCTTTGGGATTAATCTGTCCCGCTTGGAATTTAGAATCCACCTGCGCTAGCGCCTTAGTTGCATTGCAAACAGCACAATCGCTCATACAAACGGGCATTTACCGGAACATTCTCATTATCGTTTCCCATATTGGATCTCGATCGGTCAACGATCGGGATACCCTTGCCTGGTCAATGGGGGATGGAGCAGGAGCCTGGGTGGTCGGCCCAGTGGCCCCTTCCCAAGGAATTTTAGGGACGCACATCCTTTCAACTGCAACCACTGCCGGAGCCTATGTTCACGAGTGGGGGATGGATGAGCAGGGTCAGCCCCGCATTCAGACCCGCACCGGGAACAACGTGAGTCGCTTAGCGGAAACCGCAGCAGAGACTATGCAACAGTGCTGTCAGGCGGCGCTAGCAGCGGCAGGCGTGGGATTGGAGGAAATTCAGCTATTTGCAATCAATACGCCAACGGCTTGGTATGCCGAGGTCTTTGCCCAGGCGTTGGGTGTGGAGATCGATCGCGTTATGAATCTATACCCTGACTATGGCAATATTGGCCCGGTGTTCCCGATGGCTAATTTGGATCATGCGGCACAAGCTGGAAAAATTCGGGAAAATGATTTGGTGTTGATCTATGCCAATGGGGCTGGAGCGACCGCTGCCGCGACGGTAATGCGATGGGGTGCGGTCGCTTTGGCAGCCGAGTCAGGGCAAGAGGTGACTCGGGAATGTCCACCGACGCCAATTCTATCGGCTACATCTACATCAACTGCATCTACATCAACTACATCTACTGATCGATCCGATCGCGTAGCAATCCTTTTGTCATTATCATTAGCCGATCGAGCCTCCGCCATCACGATATATTTAATTGAATGGCTGACCCAAGCCCGACAATTATCTCCAGACCAGCTAAACGGAACAATCCTATTATCCACACTGCTAGATTCTTTGATGGCGATCGTGCTGCGCAGCCAATTGGAGACCGACTTTCAGGTTCGGGTCCCCATGGAAAAATTCTTTGGTGAGCAGACAATCGATCATTTAAGCCAATACCTTATGGATCAACTATCCATTGTGGAATTAATTAAAAATCCAGCGATTCAGCCTGAACTGAGTCAAGCTGACGATCGAGAAGTGATGATTCTATAAGAGTCTTCTATAAGAGTGCTATAGAAGTATTTTTTATCCATAATTGATAACTAAATTTTTTGTACTTGAAAGACTGTTTTAATAACAGTCTAAAACAACTATTCGAAGCATTTTAGCTAGAAATTCAACAACATCATGCAAGACACTCATCTCAATACACTTTTGCACCAACTCACCCATCAAGGAATCAAGCTTTCAGTGGTAGGCGAATCACTGCAAGTTGATGCCCCTAAGGGTGCTTTGACCGAAGAACTACGGCGATCGCTGATACAATCCAAAGCCGACATTTTGGCATTACTACGCCAGCACCAATCGAACCAGCAGAGCAATGATCTCCCCACGATCGTCCCAGATCCCGAATCGCGCTATGAACCCTTTCCGCTAACGGATATGCAGCACGCCTTTTGGATCGGGCGCAGTGGCATTTTGGAATTGGGGAATGTGTCCAACCATGGCTATTACGAGATCGAAGGGGCAGGCTTAGATATTCAGCGCTTGAATCACACCCTACAACGCTTAATTGAACGCCATGACATGTTACGAGCGATCGTTCTCCCCAATGGACAGCAGCAGATTCTGCGGGAGGTTCCAGAATATTCATTGAAAGCGGTTGATCTCCAGGACGAGGAGCCCACCACGATCGCTGCACAACTGGAAGCCATTCGACAGGAAATGTCCCACCAGGTACTCCCCGCCGATCAATGGCCTCTGTTTGATTTTCGGGCAACTTGTTTACCAGGCGATCGGGTACGACTGCACATCAGCTATGACTTACTCGTATTTGATGCCTGGAGTTTATTCCGTCTGTTTGAAGAATGGTTTCAACTATACCAAAATCCAGCAGCACAGTTAACGCCCTTAGACCTGTCGTTTCGGGATTATGTTTTAGCAGAGCAGTCCCTCCCCCAGACACAACTCTACCAGCGATCGCAGGACTATTGGCTCAAGCGGTTGGATGCTTTACCGCCAGCGCCCGATTTACCCTTAGCCAAGCATCCCAAGGAACTACAAACCCACCACTGCCAGCGCTACCATGGCCGAATGGAACCGCAGGATTGGCAGCAACTGAAGCACAAAGGGACCCAAGCAGGTTTAACGCCCTCAGGATTGTTACTAGCAGCATTTGCGGAAGTGATTGGGCTGTGGAGTCATAACCCACAATTTACGCTGAACTTAGCGTTGTTTAATCGCTTACCCCTGCATTCTCAGGTCAATCATTTGCTAGGTGATTTTACTTCTGTCACCCTATTAGCGATCGATCAATCTCAAGTGCTTTCTTTCCGCGATCGGGCAATCCAAATTCAGCAACAGCTTTGGCAGGATTTAGAACACCGCTACTTTAGTGGTGTGCGCGTGACCCGCGAACTGACCCGTCGGCAGGGTGCAGCGCCCAATGCCATGCCTGTGATTTTTACCAGTACGCTGGGGTTTGCGGGATTGGGCCAGGAGACGCTCACCTTTAGCCACTTTGGGGAATTGGTCTATGGAATTAGCCAAGCCTCCCAAGCTTGGATGGATGTTCAAGTCTGGGAAGAACAAGAAACTCTGACCTTTAACTGGGATGTGGTGGAAGGGCTATTTCCTGAAGGCATGATTGCAGACATGTTTAGCACTTATTGTCAGTTACTCAAGCAATTAGCGCAGTTAGATGCCCTCTGGACAACATCCACCCGCCAGCTACTCCCCATCAACCAGTTAGCTCAGCGGGCAGCGAGCAATGCAACGGAGGCCCCTGTATTTAATGGACTGCTTCACGAATGGTTTATTCAACAGGCTCGCCAACATCCCGATCGAATCGCAGTGATTGTTTCGCAGAAAAAATTAACCTACGGTGAAGTTTACGCACGATCGACCTACCTAGGCAATCATCTGCGCCAGTTGGGCGTACAACCCAATCAATTAGTTGGGATTGTCATGGAAAAGGGCTGGGAGCAAATTGTGGCCGTCATGGGGATTCTGATGTCCGGGGCTGCCTATGTCCCGATCGCGCCGGATTCCCCCCCGGAGCGATTGCATTATCTCCTACAACACAGTGAAGTCAGGATTGTATTAACCCAATCTTGGATAGATTCCCGCATCGCTTGGCCGTTGGATATTCAGCGAATTAGTTTGGATACGGAACAGGGATGGAGCCAGGATTCAATTGATGATAAGGCTCAAGTGATCGAAAGCGTACAACGTCCCGATGACTTAGCCTATGTCATTTATACTTCCGGATCTACAGGTTTACCGAAAGGGGTGATGATTACCCATCGCAATGTCACTAATGTGGTGGTGCATACAAATCAACGCTTCCAGGTTAGCAATCACGATCGCATTCTAGCTGTAACGGCTCTGAATCATGATCTATCGGTCTATGACATTTTTGGTTTACTCAGTGCGGGGGGCGCGATCGTGTTACCCGATGCCGATCGCGTGAAAGATCCCCAGCATTGGGCGGAATTACTCCAGCGGGAACAGGTGACGCTGTGGAATTCTGTGCCACCAATGATGGAAATGTTGCTCAATACCCTAGCGGATCAGCCCCCTCAGGTAGTCTCTCAGTTACCCACTAGTTTGCGCCTAGCGATTTTAGGAGGTGATTGGTGGCCGGTGTCCTTACCCAGTCGGCTGCGATCGCACTTACCAGCGATTCAATTACTCAGCATCGGTGGGCCAACGGAAACTACGATTTGGAACATCGGCTATGAAATCCAGGACATTGATCCCCAATGGAAAAGTATTCCCTACGGGAAACCGATGGCCAATGCAAAATACTACATCTTGAATAATGCCTTAGAAGATTGTCCCACCTGGGTTGCAGGGCAAATGTACTGCGCAGGAATCCAGTTAGCCAAGGGTTATTGGCGCGATGGGGAAAAGACAGAGGCCAGTTTTATCACCCACCCGCGCACGGGGGAACGACTCTATCGAACCGGCGATCGGGGACGATATCTACCCGATGGAACGATCGAATTTTTAGGTCGAGTGGATTTTCAAATTAAACTACGGGGACATCGCATTGAGGCTGGAGAAATTGAAGCAGCCTTAATGCAGCATCCGAGGGTGAAAACCGCGATCGTCAAAGCAATATCACCCGCTAAACAAACTCCAGCAGCCTCTTCAAGCACCGATTCAGCAATTTACTTAGCAGCTTATATCGTACCGATCGCGGATGTTCCGACTGAAGTTTCTGCTATCCCGTCTACTGGTGTTCCGACTATGGATGAACTGAGTCAATGGCTGAAACAAAAACTACCGGATTACATGGTACCTTCAGTATTCATGTTTTTGGATGCGTTGCCCCTTTCCGCCAATGGCAAGGTCGATCGCCAAGCCTTACCCACCGAAGCGACCCTCTTCCAAAAACGAGAAGCGACTTACACCCCGCCCCAAAACCAGATTGAACAAGCGATCGCGCAGGTCTTCCAGGACGTTCTGGACTGCGATCGGGTCGGTATCCAGGATAACTTCTTTGATCTCGGTGTCAATTCCTTAATGCTGACAACAGTCTACAGCAAATTAGGTTCAGCAATTCCTAATGTGATGCAGAGCCTATCCCTGGTGGATTTGTTTAGCTACCCTACGGTTAAAGCACTCTCTCAGCGTATTTTACAGGTACAATCCGAGCAACTATCGCAACCATCAAAAAACTCATCTATAGAATCATCTGTAGAATCATCTGTAGAACAAGTAGAGCAAGGATCAACACAGAAGATTACACAGGGTAAGAGTCGTTTGAAGCAACGGCTTGAGAAATCTAAACTCATGCAAAAGTGAGTTATCAGTTTTCTCAATGGATGACCTATCTTCGAACTCATCCATCAACGCATCAATTGCCATCTCGATCATTGTCTCTCCTACACCAACAATCACCATGAATTCTCAGCAAACAGGTTTAGAAATTGCCGTGATTGGTCTGTCTGGCCAATTCCCTGGCGCAGACACGATCGAGCAGTTTTGGCAGAATTTAGCCACTGGACAGGAACAGGTTACAGCCTTCTCCTCCCACAACCCAAAGAATTCGATCGTGCGTGCAGGAGGCATATTAACCGGAGTTGATCAATTTGATGCAGGCTTCTTTGGCTTCAATCCTCGGGAAGCAGAAGTCATGGATCCCCAGCACCGACTCTTCCTAGAACAGGCTTGGATGGCCTTGGAAAATGCTGGATATAGTTCCGAACAGGAGGAACGCTCGATCGGGGTCTTTGCGGGCGTCGGCATGGGCACCTATCTACTGTACAACCTCAGTCCCACGCCGGGATTACTGGAGTCCCGTGGCTTTCTGCAAACGTTAGTCGGTGTGGATAAAGACTACTTGCCCACGCGGGTTTCCTACAAACTCAACCTCAAAGGCCCCAGCCTAAGTGTTGGCACAGCCTGTTCGAGCTCCCTTGTCGCAGTGCATTTAGCCTGCCAGAGCCTGCTGAGCGGGGAATGTGATCTGGCCTTGGCCGCAGGGGTGGCGGTGAAAGTCCCCCAGAGCGAGGTGACGCTATCCCCCGATGAAATTGCCTCTCCCGATGGTCACTGTCGTGCCTTCGATTGCAATGCCAATGGCACCGTGGGCGGAAATGGAATTGGAGTCGTTGTTTTAAAACGATTAGAAGATGCGATCACCGATCGAGATCACATTTATGCTGTCGTCAAAGGATCAGCAATCAACAACGATGGTGCGATGAAAGTGGGATACACAGCACCGAGCCAGGAAGGCCAAGCCAAGGTGATTCGATCGGCCCATCTGATGGCAGAGGTAGAACCTGAGACGATTACCTATTTAGAAGCCCACGGCACGGGAACGGCTTTAGGCGATCCGATCGAAGTCGCTGCCATGACCCAAGCGTTTCGATTAGGCACCGATCGTCAGCAATTTTGTGCCCTCGGTTCTGTCAAAACCAATGTCGGTCATTTAGATGCCGCAGCGGGAATTACTGGGTTTATTAAGACGGTTTTGGCGCTGTACCATCGTCAGATTCCACCCAGTCTCAATTTTGCTGCACCGAATCCTCAAATCGACTTTGCCAACAGCCCGTTTTATGTGAACAATCAGCTTCAGGATTGGCCAACGAACGGCTCACCTCGGCGAGCAGGAGTGAGTTCCTTTGGGTTTGGTGGCACGAATGCCCATGTAGTCCTGGAGGAAGCTCCGATAGCCCCACCCCCCGTGATCGACGAGGCCCCGTCCCAATCAGAGCGCCCTTACCAAGTCCTGACCCTCTCCACCAAAACGCCCACCGCTTTAAACACAGCCCTACAAAATTTAAAAACATCCCTTCAAGCAACCCCCGATCGCCCTTTAGCCGATATTGCCTATACTTTAAATTTAGGGCGTTGGCAATTCAACCACCGTTGGGTCACTGTTGTTAAAACCGTTGAAGAAGCGATTGCAGTACTAGATTCCCAGTTGCATTCCCAGAGCAATAACAGTGGTTCTCCAAAATCCTTCATCCATTCATTAGAACAGGTTGAGAATCCCGTTATTTTCATGTTTCCAGGGCAAGGGGCACAGCATGTCAATATGGCGCGGGAACTGTATGAACGGGAACCCGTGTTTCAAACAGCCTGCGATCGCTGTTTTGCGATCCTTCAAGTACAATCTGGCTTAGATCTACGATCGATTCTTTACCCTGACCCTGACACGATCGAGCAATCTACCGATCAATTAACTCAGACGGAAATTGCCCAACCTGCTTTATTTGTCATTGAGTATGCATTGGCTCAGTTGTGGATGGCATGGGGTGTAGAGCCACAGGCTATGATTGGCCATAGCATTAGTGAATACGTTGCAGCCTGTTTAGCAGGCGTGTTTTCTCTATCAGATGCCCTTGAATTAGTATCGATACGAGGGCGTCTGATGCAACAGCAGCCTGCGGGAGCCATGCTGGCGGTTTCTCGATCGGCGGCAGACCTGCAACCTTGGTTAACCGATACCCTAGTCCTCGCAGCCGTCAATAGCCCGACCCTGAGCGTCCTATCGGGTTCGATCGACGAGATTACGGCCCTAGAGAAAACGTTAACCGCCCAAGCCATTGATTGTCGTCGGCTCAACACATCCCACGCTTTCCATTCTCCCATGATGGCAGGGGCGATCGACCCCTTCCTCCAGCAGCTACGTCGCACCGCACTCCAGTCACCCACCAAGCCTTTTATTTCCAATCTCACCGGCACTTGGATTACAGCGGAACAGGCGATCGATCCGGAGTATTGGACACAGCATTTACAGCAGACAGTGCAGTTTTCTCCAGGCATCACTGAGTTACTCAAAAATTCAGCGGCGGTCTTTTTGGAAGTTGGCCCTGGGACGACCCTCGCAACTTTGGCAAGGCAGCAGGCTCCTGGTCGATCGATTTTCTCTTCCCTGCCCCATCCCAAACAGACCACTTCCGAGATCGAGGCTATTTTGCAAACAGTGGGTCAGCTTTGGGTGCAGGGCGTGACGATCGATTGGACTAGTTTCTATGCAGGGCAAACCCGCCACCGAGTTCCCTTACCGACCTATCCCTTTGAACGGCAACGCTACTGGATTGACGCCCCTTCTCTTGCGACAGCCCAAGGATCTTCATTTGAGCCGTCTCAAGCACTTTTACGGAAAACACCAGAGCTTGCTGATTGGTTCTATTTACCGTCTTGGAAACGATCAACTCAGCAATCAACGCAATCACTAACACAGACGTTAAATAAAGCATCCGATCGACCGTACAGTTGGGTTTTATTCATGGATTCCCAGGGCGTTGCCACTACAATCTCTAGCAGGCTACGCCAACAGGGACAAAGAGTCATCGAGGTGTTTCCAGGCGACTCATTTAGCCAATCTCAACTAGATGCTTACACGATCAATCCCCAAGCACAGAATCACTATGACTTATTGTTGCAAGCTATTCTACAAACTACAGCTAATCCAATCTCACCAGCCATTTCAGACTTGTTGTTTGTCCATTGTTGGACGGTAGAACCGAGCCTATCCCTAACCAATACTCAAACTTTAGGTTTCCAGAGTTTACTATCTTTAGCCCAGGCGATCGGGCAGAGTTCCTTTGCCGGGGAGGTGACGATCGGGGTTGTTTCCAGCAATATGCAAGAGGTGACGGGCACGGAATCGATCGAACCAGACAAAGCAACGATTATGGGGCCTTGCCGTGTGATTCCCCAGGAATATAGCAACATCACCTGTCGTGCGATCGACCTCGAATTTCCCATCGCAGCAAGCCAGATGAACACCTTCACAGATTCCATAATTGTGGACATTCTACAGGCTTCTCAATCGGCTGAGCCACGGGACGATGAATCGATCGTCGCCTACCGGGGGCAGTATCGCTGGGTGCCCACCTACGAATCTCTGCATGTGGAATCGGCTGATCCCAGCAGTGTATTACAAGCCCAAGGCGTTTACGTGCTGACGGGTGGGTTAGGCGGAATCGGTTTGACGATCGCTGAATTTCTCGCAAAAACGGTGCAAGCACACTTAGTTCTCATCAGTCGATCGCCTTTTCCTGATCGATCGGAGTGGGATACGTGGTTACTGAATCATGATGAGCAGGATAGAACGAGTCGCAAAATTCGCAAAATTCAAACCCTGGAATTAATGGATACCAAGGTATTGGTTATTACAGCGGATGTCACCGATCGAATTCAAATGCAAACAGCGATCGAGCAGACTCAGCAAGTCTTTGGCATGATTCATGGCGTATTCCATACCGCTGGGGTAGCGGGAGATGGGATTATCCAACTGAAGACCCAGGCTGAGGCCGATCGGGTCATGGCTCCCAAGGTAGTTGGTACCCAGATTCTCCAGGACGTTTTGCAATCCCTACCCATCGATTTTTTGGTGTTATTTTCTTCCCACAGTGCATTGCTGGGCGGATTGGGACAGGTGGACTACTGCGCCGCTAATGCCTTCCTAGACGCAGTAGCCCACGGGCATAACACTACGGGAACAATACCCACGCTCTCGATTAACTGGGATATTTGGCAGGATGTAGGCATGGGAGCTGATTTAGCGAACTTGCCCGATCGCTTGCGGCAGGAACGGTTAGACGCTTTGGAATTGGGAATTTCCCCTCAGGAAGGCTGGGAGGTGTTACAGCGTCTATTACGGCTTCAGCAAACGCAGGGTATCTCCCAAGTGATCGTTTCGACTAAAGATTGGGCAACGGTTTTAGAGCAGAATCGTAATCGTCGGATTAATGCTGAAAATCTAGCGAAAACAGCAGAGTTCAGCAATTTAAAAGCAATCACAAATACTAGTAGCATGACCTCAACTTCAGAAGGTTATGCAAGGACATTACAAACAACACAGTACATTTCACCTACAACAGAGCTTGAGCAACAAATTGCAGAACTCTGGCAGGAACAGCTAGGAATCGCGCAAATTGGCATCCATGACAACTTTTTTGATCTCGGTGGCCATTCCTTGCTAGCAGTGCGGGTGGTGTCTCGCCTGCGGGAACGCTACGGAGTTGAACTTTCTTTGCGTACGTTGCTCTCGGATGCGCCAACAGTAGCAGGTTTGGCAGCAGTCATTGGAGCGCAGTTGCTACCGGAGCCAGAAACAGAGTCAGAAGCCGAGGCGATGGCCCGGATTTTAGCAGAAATTGAACAACTATCCCAGGGAGAGGTGCAGGCACAGTTGGCCAGGGAATAGACGATCGAGATGACTTATTTATCCATGGAGCAATCAAAGCACAATGCAATTCAGTCTATTTTATTTTTCAGGGGATGGGTCTAACACGAGTCAGGACAAATATCGACTGCTGATCGAAGGGGCGAAATTTGCCGATCGCAACGGATTTTCAGGCATTTGGGTTCCTGAACGCCATTTTGATGCCTTTGGTGGGCTATATCCCAATCCTTCCGTGGCCGGAGCCGCGATCGCCATGGTCACGAACCAGTTGGAAATTCGATCGGGCAGTGTGGTGATTCCGTTGCAACAGCCCCTGCGGGTGGCGGAGGAATGGGCAATGGTAGACAACCTTTCCCAGGGGCGGGTGAGTCTTTCCTTTGCACCGGGTTGGCATCCGAATGATTTTGTCCTGTATCCCGAAAAGTATGCTGACAGAAAAGCTATCATGTGGCGGGATATTCAAGTCGTGCAGCAACTGTGGCAAGGAGCCGCGATCGAATTTACGGGGGGACATGGCCAACCTGTTGCAGTTCAGACGTTTCCGCGACCGTTGCAGGCACAAGTGCCCATCTGGATTACTGCAATGGCAGATGATACCTTTATCGATGCGGGTAAAATTGGAGCGAATATTCTCACATCACCGCTGTATCAGAATCTAGATGAGATTCTCCGCAAAGTCACATTGTATCGCCAGTCGTTAGCGAACCATGGTCATGATCCCAATTGTGGAAAAGTCGCCATGATGATTCATACCTTTATCGGCAATGATCTCCAAACAGTTCGCGATCGGGTTAAGCAGCCATTTAAAAACTATCTCAAAACCCATTTTGATTTAGTCCTGAAATCTGCGGGAGAATTGCGATTTTCGATCGATCCCAAAACGTTGACACCCCAAGATTTAGATGATCTCTTAGAGTTTAGTTTTGACAGCTATTTCAACGGCAAAGTGTTGATGGGAACGCCGGACTATTGCCAGCAAATGGTGGATAACTTGCAACAAGCGGGGGTAGATGAAGTCGCAGCACTGATTGACTTTGGCATTGAATTTGATTGGGTGATGGAAAGCTTAGAGCAATTAAAGGCACTCAAACAGCGCTATGACGAGGTACCACGCCTGTATGAGTTGGCATAGTGTAGATGCAAAATCAATGGTTACAGCGATCGAGAGTCCGGTGTGGAGAGGCTGATAGGAACAGGTATGATGATGAATGATGGTGCTGAAAATAGGGTGGTACAAGATACTTTGCCAAATAATAATTTGGCGCAACGAATTGCTGCCTTGACACCAGAACAGCAAGCCTTACTTCAGCAACGACTAAAGCAGCAAGCTCATCAGAAAACGAATCACTTAACCAACTTCGCAACCAACCCATCAGCTAACACACAGTCCAATTCCACCACGAACATTTGGAAAATTCAGCCCTGCGATCGTGCTCAAGTTGGACAGCAAGATGCTTCTGGACAGTGGTTCTTGCCGGTGTCCTTTGCCCAACAGCGTATGTGGTTCCAGGATCAACTCGGCTTGCAAAGTGCAGTGTCGAATAATATCTCGATCGCTTTGCAGATTACGGGAGATCTCCAGATCATCGCCCTCGAACAGAGTTTAAAAACAATTCTGCAACGCCATGAAGTCTTACGCACAACGGTACAAACTCTGAATGGGGAACTGTATCAGACCGTAGAGGGCATTGAAGATTGGCGACTCACTATCCTGAATTGGATGGCACTTGATCCAGAGACACAGCGATCGCAGATCCAGCAATATTCCCTCGCACAGGCTTGTCTACCCTTTAACTTAGCGACTGATCAAACATTACGATCGACCTTACTACAACTGAGTCCTAGGGAATCGATTTTACTACTCACTTTCCATCACATTGCCGTTGATGCTTGGTCGATCGGGGTGTTTTTTCGGGAACTCAGTGCGCTCTACGCAGCATTGTCTCAAGGGCAGCCGTCTCCGCTCCCCCCCTTGCCCGTGCAGTACACAGATTTCACAATTTGGCAGCGACAATTTTTTCACAATCACGGCTTTGACGCCGATCGGGACTATTGGAAAAAGACCTTACATCAAGCCCCCGATCGCCTGATTCTCCCCACCGATCGCCCTCGTCCCACCGCCCAATCCTTCGTGGGCAAAACGCTCTCGTTTACCATTCCCAAATCCTTAACCAATGGCCTGAGAACCCTAGCGCAGCAGACGGAAACCACGCTGTTTATGACGTTGTTGGCCGCATTACAAACCCTGCTGTTTCGCTATACCGGACAGGAGGATATTCTCATTGGCTCCCCGATCGCCAATCGCCAGCAGCCGGAGGTCGAGCCGCTGATTGGCTGTTTTATCAACACCTTAGTCCTACGAACCGACTTATCGGGGCATCCCAGTTTCAGAACGCTATTGCAGCGGGTGCGGGAGACGGTATTGGGAGCGTTGGCGCACCAAACCTTACCCTTTGAAAAGTTAGTCGATGAATTGCAACTGTCGCGCAGTCTAGCCTATGCACCGCTGTTTCAGGTGATGTTGGTGTTACAAAATACGTTCGCGATCGAAACGATCGAACTACCGGGATTAACCGTTCACCACGAGCGCATTGATAACCAGACCGCACAGTTTGACCTGACTTTTCACTTAGTAGAATCAGATCAGGGGTTGATTGGCAAACTGGAATACAATACCGACCTGTTTGATGAATCGACGATCGTTCGGTTACTTGACCAATTCCAGACCTTACTCGCTGGGATTCTAGCCGATCCTGACCAAGCGATCGCCCGCTTACCCTTACTGACCCCACAAGCCCAACAACAGTTGTTACAATGGCATTTGCCCTCTGTTCTGGAAGCTGCCGATCAATGCATTCATCATTATCTAGAAAAACAAGTCGAGCAAACACCGGATGCAATTGCAGTACAATGGGAATACCAACGGTTGACCTATCGCGAACTCAATCAGCAAGCGAATCAACTGGCCCACTATTTGCAAACCCTGGGAATTGAGCCGGAAAGTCGGGTGGGATTATGGGTTGATCGATCGGGTTTAATGATTGTTGCACTATTGGGCATTCTCAAAGCCGGAGGTGCCTATGTTCCCCTCGATCCCCAAATACCGAGTCAGCGGCTGGAATGGATTGTTGCCGATGCTCAGGTGGCAGTCTTGCTCACCCAAGCCCATCTCACAGCTCGGTTACCCCAGGATTTCGCGACGACCCCGATCGTCGATCTCGATGCCGCTTGGCCTGAGATTGCAGCGGCGCGATCGGATAATTTAGCGGTACCTGTGCAACCCAATCAGTTGGCCTATGTGATTTATACCTCGGGATCGACTGGGACGCCCAAGGGGGTCATGGTGGAACACCGATCGCTGGTGAGTTATACCAAATCGGCCATTGAGAATTATCAAATTTCAGACCGCGATCGCTGTTTGCAATTTGCATCCATCAGTTTTGATGCAGCAGCGGAGGAAATCTATCCCACCTTAGCGCAGGGGGGAACGCTGGTCTTGCGCACAGAGACCCTGCTCAGTTCCATGGCGCAATTTTTACAAACCTGTCAGGACTGGCAAATTACCGTACTCAATCTACCCACAGCCTTTTGGCATCAACTTGTAACGGAAATGGCAGCAGAGCTAGATCCAGCAATGGCAATAGCGACACCAGCACTCTCGTTACCAGATTCGCTGCGGTTGGTGATTATTGGAGGGGAAAAAGCACTGGTCGATCGCTGGATGCTTTGGCAGCAACAGGTTCCCGCCCAGGTGCGGCTGGTGAATAGCTATGGCCCCACGGAAGCCACGATCGTGACGACAATAGCGGATCTGACGACCCTCGATCCAGCAACCTGGGTAGGGCGGGAGTTACCGATCGGGCGACCTGTGCGCCATGCTAGCACCTATGTTTTAGATGCGGCGTTACAACCCGTCCCGATCGGCGTACCAGGAGAACTCTACATTGGTGGGGCTGGAGTCGCGCGGGGCTACCTCAATCGTCCAGAGTTGACAGCCCAGGCATTTATTCCCGATCCCTTCAGTTCCACTCCCGACACACGGTTATACAAAACAGGCGATCGAGTGCGCTATTGGCCAGATGGCAATCTGGAATTTCTGGGGCGCATGGATAATCAGGTCAAGGTGCGGGGTTTTCGGATTGAATTAGACGAAATTGCAGCGGTGTTGAACCAACATCCTGAGGTGCAGGAGTCGGTGATCCTCGATCGCCAGGAAGCGTTAGGGGATATCCAGTTAATTGCCTACTGGGTACCCAAAAATCCCACTGTAGCAAAGGATGGAGCCAGCGATCGGCCCACAGTTTTGCCCCGTGAGTTGCGACAATTTCTAGAACAACGGTTGCCAAAATACATGATCCCGGCTGCGTTCATCCTTCTGGATCATCTACCGTTGAATACCAGTGGCAAACTTGATCGCCCACAATTGCCAGAACCGATTTTTGAACAAATCGATCGTACCGATCCGTTTGTCGCACCCCGTACCGATCTTGAAGCGACGATCGCCCAAGCCTTTACCCAAGTGTTGCAGTTAGAGCAAGTCAGTATTGATGATGATTTCTTTGAATTAGGCGGTCACTCGTTACTAGCCACCAAACTACTCGCGCGATTAATTCCAGCATTATCAGTTAGCCTAGCGATCGTGGATCTATTTGAGTTTCCCACAGTAGCAGGTTTAGCACAACACATTACAACATTACAGCAAGCACAGCGTGCTACCCCAGAGAATTCTACTGATAATGCCCTAGCGAGCAATTCAGCAATACCAATCGCGCATTCCCTTCGGCCTCCATTGCAATCGATCGTTCGATCCCCCCAGGAACCGATCGTGCTCTCGTTCTTCCAGGAATCCATTTGGGAATTGCACCATTCCGGCAGTGACGGGGCCGCTTGGAATAGTTCCATTACTTTGCGATTTCGGGGAGATTTACCCCTCGCGATCGTGGCCCAAAGTGTAAATGAATTGATCCGTCGCCATGCCATTTTGCGGACGATTTTTCCATCGGTGTCCGGTCAGCCAATGCAGGTCATTTTGCCAGAACTGGAATTAACGGTGAGCGATTTTGATTTACAGACCTTACCCCTCGCAGAACGGGAAACAGCAGCCTTAAATCAAGCGATCGCACTATCGGAACAACCCTTTGATTTAGCAACCGCTCCCCTCTGGCGTGTGGCGCGTTTTCAATTGGCGGCCCAAGAGCATTGGTTACTCCTGACCCTGCACCACATCATTACCGATGGCTGGTCGTTTGGCATTTTGTTACAGGAGTTGCAAGCCCTAATTGCAGCCTTTGCCCAGGGAAACCCTTCACCCTTACCGCCCGTGGAATGGCAGTACGCAGAGTTTGCCCAGTGGCAGCGCCAGGTTTACACCAAAGCCACGATCGCCCAGGAACTCCAGCATTGGCAGCACAAGTGGCATGAGCGTCATCCCACGATCACCCCGCCATCCTTCCCACCGTCGCCCCCCAGCAGTCGGCGATCTCGCCACTATTTTGCCCAACTTCCGGAACCCCTCGCTGAGGCCGTCACTCGGTTGAGTCAACAATTAAAAGTGACTCGCTTTGGGCTGTTGTTAGCAGTGTTGAAACTCGCCTTGGCCGCTTGGACGGGACAGCAGGACATTTGGATTTTTCTGACCGTGGGCAATCGCACTTTGCCGGAAACCGAATCCATGATTGGTTGCTTTATCAACGATGTGATTGTGCGATCGCAACTTTTACCAACAGTACCGGGATCAGTTTGGATACAACAATTGCAAGCGGAGGTGAATGACGCGATCGCCCATCAGGATTTACCAATTTCCTGGGTAATGGAGCAGGTTCAGTCCCTAGCACCGTCGATACTACCGCCGGTGCTGATGGCCAGCGTGACCCACACAACGGCAGTTCAGGAGACGGTACAGGCTGGCGACTCGGGCTGGGAGATCATCGACATGCAAACGAGGCAAACCGAATGGGCCGAGGTTGACTCCGAACTGAGTTCCGATGAGACGCCCCTAGAGGTGTATATCGAAACGGCACAAACCCTGAGTATCACGGTGAACTATAGTGTGGAACTGTTTACACCAGCGGCCATGGCAGAATTGTGGAGCCATTACCAACGGATTTTGAGGCAGCTAATCGATCAGCCCCAAACACCGCTGATGACTTTAAGCATGGGGAGCCTCTCAGCTGAGTCAATTGATCATTTTCTCGCCGATCCCAACCTGGGATTTAGACAATATTGAGAATTTATACTAAATAGTTTGACTAATCAAAAATCCTTCGATCGTATTCTCAGGTAACTTCAGTAGCGGAACAGTAGCCTCAAAAGCTTATGAATTCTGATTTTCAGCAGAGAATCTCTTGATCTTTGGGACTTCAACCCGTTAGAAGCTTCCCACTTTATTGCAATTAGTTGTCTTAACTTATTACTTGACAGCATCAACAAACTCCTTTACTGTGACAAGTTAATGAAAGTAATTCGCAAGACGGGTGAGCCTATCTAGGGTTGTGACAGGGCAACGATCGGATGATCCAGTGGGGATGATCCTGATCGTGATGCCGACAACTAAGAGTTTGACGACTGCTCCCGTGGTGTTTTGCATGAGGAATGTATGAATCGATATCAACTTGTAACGGCTTTAGGCTTGGCAGGGACGATCGCGCTGCTGGCAGCTTCTCCGAGTGAGGCCAAAGAAGAACCTTCTCCCCGATCGTCCAGCACCTCCCCCCATCGCATTGCTGACATACCAGCAGCACAAACCCAGGCCCAATCCCTACTGGCGCAGACGGAGCAGGCCAGCGTGATTCCTGTGACGGAGGTTCAGGTTACCCCAACGGAAACGGGAGTCCAAATTCTTCTGATCACAGGACAGGCAGGGCAACTGCAAGCAGAAATGCGTAGTGAAGCCAATACATTCATTGCAGATATTCCCAACGCTGTATTGAAACTGCGGGAAGGGTCAAGTTTCCAAGTTGATAATCCAACAGCAGCCATCCAATCGATTACTGTTAGACAAGGTGAAAACAATCAAATAGAAGTCCGTGCGATCGGGAAAACGGAACGGCCGATCGTAGACGTACAAACGCAATATACCCCACCCACCGCCCAGACAACGCCTGCGGAGGAAGGAGAAGAGGAAATTGTCATTACAGCTGACCAAGCCCCTAGCTACCGTGTCCCCAGTGCATCCACGGCTACCGGAACGGACACCCGTATTTTGGATGCCCCGGTAGCCATTCAGGTTGTGCCTAAGGATGTGATTCGCGATCAGCAAGCCACGCGGCTCGAAGAAGTCACCCGCAACGTGAGTAGTGTTACGTTTTCGGGCGAGAACTTTGGACGAGGCGGACGGTTTAGTATTCGGGGGTTTGATGATGCCCCTGTGCTGCGGGACGGGTTCCGGAACTACGGGTTCTCGCAAGCCACTCCAGAAGTGGCTAATCTGGAGCAGGTGGAAGTGCTGAAGGGGCCTGCTTCGATTCTCTATGGGGAAATTCAGCCCGGTGGTGTACTTAACCTCGTCTCCAAAAAGCCATTGTCCAAACCCTTTGCAGAACTGGAATTGCAACTGGGAAGCCGTAATTTTGTCCAGCCTCGCTTAGATTTATCCGGGCCTGTTAATTCTGAAGGAACGGTGCTCTATCGTCTCAATGCACTGTTCCAAAATAATGATGGATTCCGCAACTACGAGAAGAACATCCTTCGATCGTTCGTTGCACCCAGCTTGGCGGTTAAAATTAATCCCCAAACGGACTTGAATTTATCACTGGAATATCTCAGTGAAGATCGACCTGCGGACTTGGGAATTGCAGCCGTCGGCAATAGGGTCGGCAATGTCGATCGTGAACAAATTGTTAACGAACCCGATGATGCTATTTCGACCAATTACGTCAATGTTGGGTATAACTTAGAACATCGGTTTAACCCCAATTGGAAAATTCGTAACGCTTTCCGTTATACCTTCTACGGCTATGACTACAACGTGATTGTCTTGCCGCTGTTTGTGGATGATGCGGGTTTGGTCGATCGCTTCTATGCCTCCCAGGAAGGGGAAAGCCGTTCCTATACGATGCAAACGAATGTGGTGGGTCAGTTTGCGACAGGCGCGTTAGAACATACTTTGCTGTTTGGGGTGGATTTAAACCACAGCGACACTCGGGAATTTTCAGTCCTTGATCCGACCACGCTGACGACCTTGGATATTTTCAATCCTATTTATGGGCAATTGGCTAAGCCCAATGAGGCAGATTTATTTGATTTTGGGGGACGGAGCCTCAAGTCCGATCGCTTAGGAATCTATTTACAAGACCAAATTGCCATTCAGAAAAACCTGAAGCTCCTTCTAGGCGTGCGCTACGATGCCGTGACCCAAAAGGCGGAAGCGCTACCCGGTTTAGCCGTTGATGCCAATGAAACTGAAATTACCAGTACCGCTTGGACGCCGCGCTTTGGCATCCTGTACCAGCCAACGGAATCCCTATCGTTCTACGGCAGCTATTCCCGATCGTTTACGCCCAGTTCTAGCACAACGGTAAATGGTGATCCCCTGGAACCGGAACGGGGCACAGGCTGGGAAGTCGGTGTCAAAACAGAATTGTTCAATAAAAAGTTGCTGGCAACCTTGGCCTATTTTGATGTGAAAAAACAAAATGTGGCGGTCCCCGATCCCAATTTTCCCTTGGCCTTTATTTCCAGTGGGGAACAGCGTAGCCGAGGGGTTGAATTGGATCTTGCTGGCGAAATTCTGCCTGGTTGGAAGTTTATTGCGTCCTATGCGTACATCAATGCAGAAGTCACCCAGGACAGTGATCCCAGCTTAATCGGCAATCGTCTGTTCGGCGTGCCGGAACACAGTGCCAGCCTTTGGACAACCTATGAAGTTCAGCAGGGCAGTTTGCAAGGGCTGGGCGTTGGCATTGGATTTAATTACGTGGGCGATCGGCAGGGTGATCTGGATAACAGCTACCAAGCAGATGGCTATTTTGTGACCAATGCCGCAATTTTCTATCGGCGCAATAACTGGCGACTGGGCTTGAATTTCAAGAATATCGGTAATGTGAATTACATTGAGTCGGTGCAAAATGTGCGGGCTTCTAGAAATTACTTTGGTGAACCCTTTACTGTGATTGGTTCGTTCTCAGTGCAATTCTAGATGCAGTTTTGAGAGTCAGGGGAGCATGATTCGCAGAAAATGGGTTGAAACTAATCCTGCGATCGTTTACCATACAAAGGTCTTGATTTAATGAGACCATTTCTCATTATTGCTATGAAGAGCTACCCCCAGTCGTGCTCATTGGTTCACGCTCAACGGTTGCTTGATCGTTGTTAATTCCTGCACGTTTGCTGCTGCAATTCTTCTCATCCCCTATGCTAATTTCCCTTGCTCCCAGTTCTGCTTCCACCGCCGCCCGCGAACAACGGTTACAGGATCAGTCTTTTCTAAAACGATTGATGTTAATCGCATTTGGCGGATCGGCGCTGGTTCATGGTATTGCGATCGCGTTGGTTTACCTGAAGCCGACGATTCCGCAAATGCCGCCTGTGGACGAGCCAGAACAGGAAATTGTCATTGAAGAATCTGACCAGTTGGAAATGCCGGAAGAACTGGCGGAAAACGAGTTCAGTGAGCCGCAAGAAGCGGGAGGGAGTAGTGGAGGCGATGAAGCGCTGCAATTGGCGACGTTGTCTCCAGAACCCCAGGTAGCAGAACCGGAAGCTCCCCCAGAAATTCCAGACATTACCGATCGGGATCTGCAAGAAGAGCCCAAACCGACACCTACCACATCTGCATCTGCCCCGCCAACGCCCACCACACCCTCTCCTGCTAAGCCTTCTACGCCGCAAGACCGGGGAATTTTTAAGAATTCTGGGTTAGGGGCAGGCACGGGGGGACAGGCGAACGGCAATGGTGGCGATGGTGCCGGAAAGGGATCTGGCAGTGGTAACGGCCAAGGCAAAGGGAATGCCTTGATTACGACTAAGCCTTCTACTCCCCCATCCCAGCCCCCTAAACCCCAGGTCAAGCCATCGACCCAGCCCCTCGCGATCGTTCCCGCCACGCAAAAGCCCGCGAAGCTCAAACCCAAACCGAACTACGATGGGATTACCTACGATCGCAGTCAAAATAAACGGGTGCTAGCCGGATATCGGCCTCGCATTATGCCGGTTTACGACGACAAGGGGCGCTTGGTGGATATTAAGCAGGTGCGCTCCAGTGGCGATCGAGAACTGGATGCAGCGTTTGATAATGCCAAAGGCCAATTGATGGATAAGTTACGGCGACAGTTAGAAGCCCGTCCACCGGAACTACGCGATCGGCCCATTCGCTTTAAATTTGAAGATAACAATCTGAGTGCGGAAGAACGTCAGCAAGCGGAACGCAACCGAGCGATCACCCAGGATTTAGATCAACAATGGCAGGTTGAAAAACGCCAAAGTGCACCTGCGACCGCTGATAATGCCCGTCCTGCAGAACCAGCTGCACCTGCGGGGGGGATTGTGCTCCCGATCGCAGCCCCACCGATCGTCCCTGCGGCCCCGGCCCCCGCTGCGGAACCCGCACCTACAACGGAACCTGCAACGGAACCTGTGGCACCCGCACCTGCTTCAGAACCCGCACCTGCCCCGGAACCTGTAGCGGAACCTGTAGCGGAACCTGTTGCAGAACCCGCAGCAGAACCCGTGCCAGAATCTGCACCTGCACCAGAACCCGCACCTGCTCCGGAACCTGTAGCGGAACCCGCACCAGAACCAGAACCCGCTGCGGAACCTGCGCCAGACCCCGCTGCCCCATAGTTCTTTGTGTTCCTAGCGGCGATCGAGCAGACGACGATCGATTAAATCCGTCGGTAACGCTTGGGTTGCGGGATAGTGACCCTGTTGCCGTAGCCATTTATAAAACGACTGCATCGCACTCAGGGCTTGCTTGATGGAAGTCGGCTTTTGGCCCCCTTGGCGGAGTGCAATGATATATTTCCGAATCGCTTCAGCGGTCACGGTCTCCCAGACTTGTGACTGTTTTTCAGTCGGATCTAGGCGATTTTCAATCGCTTCCAGATGGGTCGCAAATTTCAGGAGCTGGTGGCGGTAGGCTTTTTGGGTGCTGCCAGCGGATTTTGCTTGGAGAAATTGCTCAATGAGTTGCAGGTGCGGCTCTAGTGGCACATTGACAGCAGGATCGCTCTCGTGTTCCCCCTCTGCTTCCAGTGGAACAATGACGATCGGAAGAATCGGCTCGGCTGACCAGCGCAAAGCCGTTTCGCTTGAGGAATCTGGGAGATCAGGGTCTTGCATGGCGATCGAGGGAGTTTACGAGGATCCAAATTGGTTTGAATCGGTAGCTCATTGTTTAGGCATCTTTAGTAATCTAATAATAATCTGAGTTAAATAATTTAGATTATTATTATCAGAACTAACTCAGAAAATTAAACAGACCAACTTGGAAATCTAGGGGTAAGATGAGTTAGCTCTCAATCAGAGGAGCCATCCACAGTCTTTCGGAGAGATTCCAGGGATACTGAGCGATACTGAGCAATACTGGACGAGATTCAGCGGTATTGATTGATTGATAACAGCAGCAGACAAATATGGGGCGACGAACAAACGAAAAGTGCTGGGCTTGTAGCTTACTTTCGGCCAACGAAGCACGCCACCTGCATGATGTAACTTTAGGAGGCGATGGCTGCTGGAAGGATGAGATCTGCCATAGTCGGCGTTCCTATTACCGCAAAGGCAAGGATCAGAAACGACAAAAAGCCGCGATCGCAGAATTATCAGTCCCGTTGCCTGTAATGCCCTATGTGGTGCTGCACACCTACGTTGATAAGCCGCGTCAGGCACAGGATGAAGTGGTGATTCATGCCCTCTATGCTGAACTGTGGATGGGCAACCAGGCGATCGCCCGCACGGAACCCCAACACACCTTTGGCCTGCCGCCTCGCCTCGTGAAAGCCTATGCTAAGCAACTGCTGGATGCGCTGTACGATCGCTACGGCAACGGTCGAAGATCGGGCTTTGAGCGGTTTGCTAGCCAAGTTCAGCATTCGATCGCTCAATGTCCCATTCGGCCTTGTCCCTACCATGGCGCACACCTCAATCCCTACAGCCCCGGAGGTCGCGAATGACTGAGCAGAATCATCCCACCGCAGCAAACTGGCCACGGGCAACTCAAAATCTTCAGCGGGCCAAACAAATGCCGGAGATTGCGGATTTACGATCGCTCTTGGCAGACATTGACCCCGTCTTAACCCAATTTTCCCAGCTTCAGCAGTTGAAGTTAGCGGGGGATCTGTTGCTGGAACTGGCAGAACTTTACGAGTCGCGGGCGCAGGCATTGATGGGCGAGTGGGAAGATGCCTATCGCGATCCGATCGTTGAAGATGATTTTTTTGCTGATCTGGTACGCCAAACCATGGCACTGGACTTAACGGATTTAGTGGAGCCGCCTCTGCCCCGTTCCCGAAAATCGAAGGCAAAACCGACTGGCACGATCGTCACTCCTGTGGACAAATCTACCCTCCTCGAACTCTTGGATGAGTGGCAAGCACAAAATTTAACCCCTCAATTGGAAGGGGATTTTGGACAATTCAGCGGTTCACTCGAACCCCATCCAACTGAAAATCCTCATCCCGAAATTACGAATAAAGAGCAAGCACTACAACTCGCCCACGATGAAAATGTCTCCGATTGGACGCAGGCGATCTCGGGTTGTCTGCAATCCCAGGGGACTGAAATGCGCCTACTAGATTTGCCGCTTGTCCTCAATTTGCCCTGGATTGAAATTTGGCTAGGCGCGTTATTAGGGAATTTTCGGCTAGAGCAACGGGGGGAGTTTTATTCGCCAGAAGTCTGGGTAAAACAGGCGATCGAGGACTCTGCCACTTGCCCAGAAGATTAAGAACGTCAAGGAATGACCTGTGGACTAACGTTACACCACACAGGACTAGAGCAGTTCGGTAAGGGCTGGGCTAAACCTGATTCAACTGAACGTAAGTTCGACAACTACAGTGTCCCTGACAAATCCCCTGTCCGTTGACGGAGAGTTCACTTTCGGGGGGTGTCGGGGGAGTAGAGTCCCCTGACATCGCAGGGGGGCGGGAGAAGTTCCCCGATCTTCGCTGCGCAGCAGCCCCGACGATCGCGCCGCACCACAAATTCATCGAACTCACGTTCATTTAAAGCTGATCTGGAATCTCCAGGCTATTTTCACTCTGTGGACTAACGTTACACCACAGAGTGACAGACTCCCCTCAAAGCTTTGTGAGATACTGAAAGCAGCGATTTTGACTGATTCAGTTTTCCCGAACTACTTTCTACCCATTCAGTTTTACCCATGACGATGCAAGGACTTTGGCTGCAAGATCAACAACTCACCCTACGGGATGATTTACCACTACCAGAACCCGCTCCCAACGAAGCCCGGATTCGAGTTCTGCGGGCAGGAATTTGCAATACCGATTTGGAACTGCTGCGCGGCTACTATCCCTACCAAGGTATTCTGGGGCATGAGTTCGTTGGCATCGTCGATCGCGGGCCAGAGCACTTGATTAATCAGCGGGTCGTCGGGGAAATTAATGCCGCTTGCGGGCATTGCGATTGCTGTCAGCGGGGAATGCCCACCCATTGCCGCAATCGATCAGTGCTGGGAATTGTCAACCACAATGGCGCATTTGCCGATTACCTCTGTCTCCCCGTGCAAAATCTACACCTTGTGCCCGACACCATTTCCACCGAAGCCGCTACCTTTACGGAACCCCTAGCCGCCGCCCTGGAAATCCTAGAACAGGTCACGATTACGCCTAACGATCGGGTGCTTGTGGTGGGTGACGGCAAGTTAGGGCAACTGGTAGCGCAAACACTGGCCTTAACCGGATGTGAGTTACTGGCAGTGGGACGCCACGCCGAAAAACTAGCCAATTTGAGTGATCGGGGAATTGCCACTGTCTTGGCTGATCAAGTGACTCCAGGCATCTATGATGTTGCGGTGGAATGTACCGGAAATCCCAGCGGCTTTGAAACAGCCCGTCGATCGCTGCGGCCTCGGGGAACGATCGTCCTGAAGAGTACCTATGCGGGACAGTTAAGTCTAGATATGTCCGCGATCGTGGTGGATGAATTAACGATCGTCGGTTCCCGGTGTGGCCCCTTTGCCCCTGCGCTAGCTCTCCTCGCCCAGGGCAAAGTTGACGTCACCCCTCTGATTCAAGCTCGGTATCCCCTCAGCCAAGGACTCGCAGCCTTTGACCAAGCCCAACAAAAAGGCATACTCAAAGTACTCCTAGAGATGGGAGATGCCGATCTCTGACGACAATGCTCTATGACCAGGGCTATGGTGAGCAGGATATACTGGAACTACACAACTTTTTGGACTGGTTGATGAACTTGCCTAACGCCCCATCGATGGCCTATGGCAGAGCGCAAACCATCGAGCAACTCGACCCTAAACGTCTGCGCAGAATGAGACTCATGGTAGACCGAGTTTGTGGAGTAACGTTACTCCACGACTTTCCACTAGCAGGATCAACTGAAGGGTTAACGATCTCACGCTACTTGCGCAATGCTTGGCTTACCTCATCCAATTTGGCTTTTAACGCCGCTTTGAGTTCTTTCAAAATAGCAGCATCAGCAATACTATCTACTTCGATCGCAGCCACACTCTTGACCCAGCGATCGTTGCTTGGAGCCGATCGAACTTGGGGATTATGGGCCTGAATCATTTGTTGCACTAACTTCCGAGTTTCATTCAGCGACAACCGATTTTGGATCACGTCCTGAGTCACCTGCTGACGAATTTGACGGGCTTTTTCTTCAGTTTGGTTTAGCTTTTCCGCAGACAGTCGGTTTAGTTCTCTGGCTTTGCTGCTTTCCAGTCCTTCCGTCCGAATGACTTCCTTCAAATCCTCCGCTAACTTCAAGAGTGGAAAAACGTTGGAATTGATCGAGACCGGGTTCAATTGCAACCGCAAAATCGTAGCAAACAGTTGCTGTTCCTCAAACTCGCGAAAGCCTGCTTCCTCGATCCATTGGGTTTGTCGATCGGGATTAGCCAACCGAATTTCCGCGAGTTCCGATAACTTACCTTCCCGTTCCAGTCGGCGCAATGCTGTATTCAGTAACGTGCCAAAGCGTTCTTCTTGGCCTGCTAGGGTAGGATGCTGTTCCACTGCCAACCGTACTAGGGCTGTGGCTAAATCTAAATCATGGAGCCGTTGAGAATGGATACTGGTGATAACCTGCCCTTCAAATAACTCACGGGCATCGGTGACTTCTTCTTCGGGTAAAAAAACCGCTTTTAATTTAGGCCACTGGAGTTTCTGGGCCGATCGAAAGCGTAACTCCCCATCAAAAAGACGGTACCGACCATCTTCTAAGGGAATCACAATAATCGGTGTCTTTTGGCCATGGTAGCGGAGACTCTCCATCCGTTCTTGGATCGTGACTCTGGGAAAAACGGTGCGCGGTTGGGCATCATCCCGATCGATCAGATCTAGGGCAATCTCATGCACGCCCCCCGTTTCTTGCAAGACTGCCGTCAGCCCTTCCATCCGTTGATCCAGATCCGCTTTTTCCGGTTCATCCAACTCTCCCGCTCTCGCCTGGGCAAGGGCTGCTTGAAGTTCCTGAACCTGCGCCCGGAGAGAAATGAGTTCCTGATTTTCCCGAACGCCTTGGAAGCCTGCCAGCAAGTTTGCGCCCACTTTTCCCATCATCAAACTCCTTTCCAACACTGGATTTGCTTACACCTCAAGTTCACTGACTTGATTCGCTTACTTCAATAGTTGAACAATGCGGTTGATCACAGGATCAAAATCCTGAGCCGCCGGTAGCCCTGGACGGTAGAGCGGTAATGGTAACCCATCAACGCAGGCTCGGAGATAATTTTTAGATTCCTTCACTGGCGGAAAGCAATGGATGCCAACGCTATCCAGGAGTCCCGGCAGGGTGGCGGAAACATCAACATTACTTTGAGTCTTGCCTTTCCGATCGACCCCAAGAACATCCCGGTGGGTGCCACTGTTAACGTAGTCAACCCGCATCGGTAGAAATCCTAGAATTTCCGGTTGGGGACGTAGGCGTAGCTCTTCGATCGTCGTGTCATACCAGCGTAAAAAGCCAAACAGCCCCTGCGCATCCTTGATCTCCGGTTTGATGGGAGAAAGCACATGGGTACTAGCAGCTAAGGCCATCACGCCCATGGGTTCCAAGGAGGCAGGCGTATCAAAGATAACGACATCCGCTTCCAGGGGATAGTCAAGCAATCGATCCTGGAGGGTGTAATGCCCCCTCGCGTTAATCGGCACTTCCCGAATGCAGTCCCGAATGGCCTCGCCCCCCTGAATTGCAGTGACCGTAGACAGCTTGTTAGCCCAGATTGGTTGCAGGGGATAGTTTCCCTTAAAGCCTTTGTGGAGAACGGTCGCGATCGACTGATCTTCCGTAGGATTCATGGGCAACCCCGTAAAGGAGCTTAAGGAGCCAGAGTAATCTAGTTCAACGATCGTCACTTTGTAGCCTCGCTTGCCCAAGCCATAGGCAAGGTGGACTGACGTAGTCGTTTTACCAGAACCGCCAGCATTGCTGCCGATCATAATGCGGATTTGAGTTTTTCCAGATTTGGCTGCGGCCATGATGGGTTTTGATAATCTCGCAAAGGGTCTAAATGATGAATATCCTCTGTAGCAACCTGCGGAGAAGTTGGGGTAGGAGGGTAAGAGAGTCAGGGGGTAGGAGGGTGAGAGAAAGCTGTCTGTTGTTGTGGAGTAACGTTACTCCACGAAAGCATTTAGAGTCGCGAAGGAACTCGCTGGTTCTCAGTTGCGCTAACTTTCCGATCGCCTACCACGATTGAAAAAATCACTTGAGGAAATTCAAGTCATAGAACAGCAGCGTGATTCAGCAAAAACAAGTTTTTTGTACTATACCTGATCTCCCCAAAATTGTTGAGAGAACGGACTACAAATTATTGTGGAGTAACGTTAGTCCACAGTTTTTCCTGACAGACATTGTCTGACCTATGTTTTTGGGCAAATATTGCCGGGAAACAGTATCCGAAAATATCTGCGGGTGCCATTGATTATAGTCAAAGCCTAGAAAGTTTATCGAAAAATTTTGGCGTTCCCTCAACCAATGCTGCGGTGATTAAGGTGAGAAATCATCAAGAATGACCGTCGTTGACGAATCATTAGGGATCGATCGGAAACTGAATTTGGAAACCCTTAAGTGGCCGATCGTACTCTAGCGTTCCCCGTAATTTTTTCAGGAGCGCTGTGACTAACTGGAAGCCCAAAGTTTCGCTCTGGAGAGGATTGATCTCCGGCGGTAAACCCACCCCATCATCTTGGATCAAAATTTGACAGGTCTGGATCGCTGGATTACCCTGAGAAATTAGCCGCAGTCGAATTATCAGTCTTCCAACTGTTTGATCTGGGAAAGCATGGTGAATGGCATTGTGGATTAATTCATGCAAAACTAAGCCGCAGGCAGTGGCCGCATCTGCCGATAAGCAAACTGGCTCTAAGTCAAAGCGAGTTTCCAATATATGATCGATCGTAGCGACATGGCAAAGATAATGGGTAAGTTCCGAAATATACTTTGCCAGATTAAGTTGAGCAAAGCGATCGGACTCATCTAAATGCTCGTGGATCATCGCCAGGGACTGAATCCGAGTTTGGCTCGTTTGTAGGGCAAGGGTGGCAGCCGGGTCACTCAGGGTCTGTCGTTGCAGGTTAATTAGACTTGTGATGAGTTGAAGATTATTTTTAACGCGATGGTGGACTTCTTGGAGCAGTCTTTCTTTTTCCTGTAACAGCAATTCTTTTTCCTGTAACAGTTGCCTTAACTGCGCTTCTGTTTGCCTTTGGGGACGGTTGTCTCGATTGATGGAACCAAAGCCGATCGGTTCTCCCGTATCAGGATGGGGAATACAAAAAGCATGGCAAGCCACGGGAATGCGTTCTTCAGTTTGGAAATGCTGGAGCCAGAGTTCCCGATGAATACTTTTCTGTTGCACCAAGTTCGCTAGAACCGTTTGGACTTCTAAGAAATCTTCTGGACTAAAAAAATCTTGCGCAGGAAGAGGCCGCTGGGTAAAGTCATGATCAAGCCCTACTAACGCTTTGCCTGCAGGATTGAGATAAATGATGTCTCCGTTGAGCGAAGCCAAAGAAATCATATCCTGACTGTGTTCAACCAAGATGCTCAAGCATTGATTATCGAGTTCCTGATGATTGAACGCCTCATGGGCAACTGCAAACTGATATTGCAGAAATTTCACCTGTAGCTGAAAGGGATTGAGTTCTTGGTTCAGCATTGGGTGAGTGAGGAACAAGGTTAAGGAAACACAGTCAGGATAACTCAGGGATTAGGCAGCTTCTGTAACCACGAGACTATGATCAGCCGTCGTCGCCCGGTCTAAAAGCGGTTTTAGTTCTGCATAGCGAACAGGAGCATCAATAATTGTCCAATCTACAGACCCGCGAATTAATGCACGTAGGCCCAGTAAATACCGTTGCACATTGGCATCTAAATCTTGGCCTTCTGCATCAGTACCAAAGGTGGGTAGATTTTGTTCAAACAGCAGGAACCGACGCATTTCTTGATTATGCACTTCGATCGCCCAGGTATAAGCATCCTCGCGGCTCAGTGCATATTCATGCTCTAATACTAAAACAAGATTGTGCACATCGCCGGCATGAAGTTCCTTATCAACGGACAAAATATCATTGCCCCAACCCATTAAATTTAGGGTCATATCGGTGAGCGCTTTGATTCGAGGATGGTTACGCACATGATCCGGCAGAATCATGTTCTCCATCATTTCGATCAACGCAACCACAATCGTTTGTGCACCTGCATGTTGACGCAAACGAATGTAGGACTCTAAATCGGGGGGATGACCTTTAATGCGATTGCGAGCTTCCCAAGTGCAAGCATCAAAGTACTGTTGCACACTAATGACAAAGCGAGGAAACCAACTCTCGTCAGGTGACAGGGCGCGCGTCCGTTCTCGTAAATCGATCAGCGATCGCGAGAGGGGAGTTTGCGTACCTTCAGCACCATTCAAGATGTCGATAAACTTTTGGAACGCTTGCGCCAAAACCTTTGGACTACTCCCTACCGATTGCTCATCAAACTCATCATCTAACGTAAATAACCAGGCAATCCAGTGGGAACCGATCGTAGTCGCTTCACTGGTTGCATAGGGGAAAAAACGAGCCCCCAACCAGCCATAATTAATGCGACAGAATCGTTGAAACGTAGCTGCATCTGACAGCATTTTAAAATCTTGAACCCACTGCCGAGTAGACAGCTCAATCTCATCTGCATGGGGGGTAACAGGCGTTTCAAAGGGATAGTAGAGCTGATCTGCCAGGTACTTCAGCATGAAAACATCCTTTGCATCAAAATAAATAGGACTTGTTCTCCCGGAGGAGGAGGCTTGGTAGGGAACAGAGAGCCTTTAAGCAATACAAAAATCACCCAGGCCACAACAAGACTAGGTATAGAACTGCTATCGAAACAACTCCAAGATTGCAACAGGAAATACACAATCAGAAAGATCTTTCAGCAAGACAATTATGCTGAATCAAGTTGTACTGAATTAAGTTTTGGGTTAACGGTAATAGAATTACAAAAATGTGCGATCGAATCTCAAAAGGCAAAATGCAGTTTGTGAATACTCACTTTGGTGAAATCATTCCTGAATTTTCTACTAAAAATGTCTCTCAGAAAGTTTCCTGAGTAGCAAATACTACCTAGCGAAAGGAGACAGAAAATATTCAGTTAATTCCAACTAAGCTAGAGATATCTTCACTAGAGATGTTGTCAATGGACAGTGTCCTTGGGGCAGGACTTATATCACTGTTAAAGTCTCAAGATAGAACACAAGTTGAAATGATGAAGTTAAATTCTTCTAACATCATTTTGTCCATCACACTACAAACTACTCAAAAACACAATTAGACCTGGGGTAGAAATGAATTTAGAATTGCATTTCTTTTGTACCCTCAACTTTGTATATCACAAATCAAAGAGATAAGTTAGTTAGTTAGAGGACAAAGTTGAAGATGGACTAATTCATAGTGAAGTGGTCAAATCAGAAATACTAGACATCGATCGGAGAGATGACAAATCGCATCTAAGCCTTGATTCATGGGGATTAGATATGACGTATAGCAACAATCTTCTCTTTTCACCCAAACAGAGTATTCACAGAATCAATAATTTTTACTTAACTTTTTATTTTAATCAAATAAGATTTAAAAAATTATCTGTACAAAATCTATATAGACCTTGGCTCCAAAATTAGCCTAAAAGTTAATCATCCCAAGATTATTTTATTTATATCGCAAAATTCTTGTACTACATTTGCTACGAATTTATTAACTTATACCACTTGTAGGACAAGACAATAGTTCAACCCGCAACTCAGACACCCAATTTACTAAGCTTCGACTTACTAAGCTTCGCTTGGCTCAACGGGAACTGCTTACGAGTTGACAATTGCTGAATTCAAATTTTGCTAGATCAAATTTTCGAGACTAGCTGCGACAACTCGGTGATCGGGATCCCGCTGGAACGCCATCAGTTGAGCTTTAGCCCGATCGTCCGGAAAAACGCTGAGGGATTTGGCAACGTTGCGTCGAATCGACCCATCCGGATCCTGGGCTTGGCTCAGCAGGAGTAAGAGAGCAGCTTCTTGGTGCACAGTGCCAACGAATGCTGGAAGTTGATCGATCGCCGTCGATCGAATCGCAGCTTCTGGAGTTTGCAGAGCACGCCGACAGATTTCCAACAACACCTCAGGACACTGAAGATCGGCAAGGGCGAGGATCGTACTAATTTGTGAAAGCCAGTGCTGGTCTTGCTCAAAGTACTTGACCAAGTGGGGGATCGCGATCGGGCCGTATTTCCCTAGGGCACCAGCAGCCTCTGCCCGCACATTAGCTTCGGCATCTTCTTCCATCACTTGGAGAAGCTTAGTAAAACCGGCTTCGGTTTGTTTGTAGCCCAAGCCCATGACGACAAACGATCGCACGATCATTTCTGTGTCATCCACTTGCGTCATCAGGAGCGGTGCTGCAACTTCTGCGTCAAAGTTACGGAGAGCCGTCAACCCACGTAAACGATCCTGGGGATCCTCACTCTGCAAACTCACTTTGATTTGATCGAGATTCATACCTAGCACTTTATTTGTAAAAGACTTTAATTCGTGGAAGAAATTTGTGGAAGACCTAATGGTGGAAATCAACTGAACCTTAGAGAAATTATAACATTTTGTTACAAGGTGTGTGTGATTAAGGGTTTTGAGGTAAAGAAGCAGGAATGGGATCAAAAATTTTAAGGTTGTGTAACGGATCGAGCGCATTGGGCTCTCAGGCGAAGGCACGCTTGGCCAATTGTCCAACAGCTGTTGGACAATTCTGAGAACCCTGATCAGGAAAGGCTTTAGCAACTGATTTGGGCACCTGATATAGTAAGTACGAAGCTAATGCAAATGTATTGTTAGTCTGAATCAGTATGGCGAGTCACCCGTCTTCTAGCGACTATGAAACTTTTTTGCGAGAGTTAAAAGAACAGATTCGGTTATCGCAGATGCGGGCCGCTTCAGCGGTTAATCGGGAACTTGTTGTGCTGTACTGGCAAATTGGTAAGGCAATCCTCGCTCGTCAGCAGGAACAGGGTTGGGGCGCAAAGGTGATCGATCGCTTAGCCAAAGACCTGAAGCGAGCATTTCCCGAGATGGCAGGCTTTTCCCGATCAAACTTAACTTCGATGCGAGCATTTGCGGAAGCCTATCCCGATGAGCAGGTGGTGCAGCAGTGGGTCGGGCGCATTCCCTGGGGGCACAATGTGCGGATTTTGGAAGCGGTGAAGGATCAACAAGAGCGATTGTGGTATGTGCAACAAACGATCGAACAGGGCTGGAGCCGCAATGTACTCGTTCATCAAATGGAAAGTGGATTGTATCGGCGGACGGGGGGCGCAATTACCAATTTTGAGCAGGTTCTGCCCCAACCGCAGTCGGACTTAGCCCATCAGTTATTAAAGGATCCCTACAATTTTTCCTTTCTCAGTTTAAGTCGAGATGTTCAAGAACGGGATTTAGAGCGGGCTTTGGTTGATCATATCCGGGATTTTTTGTTGGAGTTAGGGGTTGGTTTTTCGTTTCTAGGATGTCAATATCCCATTGAGGTTAGCAATAAGGAATATCGTTTAGATCTGTTGTTTTATCATGTACGGCTGCATTGTTATGTTGTGATTGATCTGAAGATGGGAGAGTTTGAACCGGAGTTTTCTGGGAAAATGGCGTTTTATGTGATGGCGGTGGATAATTTGCTGAAAACGGCAGTTGATAATCCTACGATCGGGATTATTTTGTGTAAAACCAAGGATAAAACAACCGTAGAATATGCATTGCAACCGATGCAGACCCCGATCGGAGTCGCAACCTATCGGTTACAGAATACGTTACCGGAACCTTTGCAAGGCAGTTTACCAAGCGTTGAGCAATGGGAAGCTGAGTTGAAAACCTTATCAGTGGAAGGGATAGATTCTGGTCTGCCGGAAGCCCTCTAACATCTGCGATTATTCAGGTGGCCTGTCAATAAATAAACTCGGTAGCCTGGGCCAAACTGCATCCGCCATTCAAACGACCCATCTGCAATAAACTTGCGATCGGGCGATCGCCTATATTACCCAATAGCGGATTTAAATTCAGGCTTACTGAATATCTTGTCCTACAAATAGGACAAGACAACCATGAGGAAACATTAAACTTGGAAAAGTCTTGTACTACAATCATGCGTAGTACAAGATAAAATCCCTCTGAACAATCTGCGTCGTTCTTAGAAATTGGCTTATCATAGCTGTGAATTTTGATTCGCTTTTGATTCATTCAAGAACTCAGTCTGACAAGTTCCTTGGCAATGGGCAATCCCTGCCACTGATCTCGCGCTCAAGTTGGAGTAATGCACCCCCGATGGCTCGCAAACCCAAACCCAAACCCTCGCCATCAGACGCTTTAGCGACCCCAGCTAAGGCAAATTCGGCTGCATCCCCCAATCCTCCTAAAACCCCCGACAGCAAACCTGATGCCGTTCCCAAGGCCAGCCCCGACCTCTTTGAACATGGTCGCGCCACCCGCATGGCCTCTGCCCTGCCCATCTGGGAAGCCAGCAACATCCTCACCCAACGGAAACATCTCCCCTGGGCTCCCGACCCCAACGGCAAACTCTACTACGCCAAGGATATTGGGAACGGTCAAGGAGCCTTGCACTTTTGGGTCACAGAAGACTTAGAAACTGAACATCCCTCCACCTTGGCCGGAGCCGCTGCCCTCGCGGTAATCGATACCTTTGATATTCGCGCGGCCTGTATGCATTTAATCTACGCCGCCCACGCTGCCCAACTCGATCGACCCTGGGAACAGGAACTCGTCATCACCGACCAGCAGATCGAAGCCTACCTCGGGCTGAAAAAACGCACCGATAAAAACCGTCAAGAAAAGCTGGCATTAATCGAAGAAATTGCCAAACAACCCTGCAAAATTACCACCTTCATCTCCTGGCCACGCCAAGGCAAAGTCAAAGGCTTCACCATTGAAGAAGGCCGTCTGTGGCACATTCTGGGAACCCGTTACCACTACCAAGAAAATCTATTTGGTAAGAAAGAACTGACAGGCATGACCTTTGTCGTGCGTCCAGGGTTGTGGACACGCTACTTCCTCAACGAAGAAGGTCAACGGGAAAAAGCTGCATTCTACCAGCAAGGTTATCTTGCCCAGGATGTCTTAGAAGGCGTGATGAGCGTCTGGCAGCACCGGGAGGGCGCGGCACGACTCATGGTTTGGCTAATGTTCCAGACACAGTTTAGCCAACGATCGCCCCTGACGGTGGAAATGCTAATGGAAATCGCCTACGGGCAGGAAAAAGTCGAACTCGCCAAAACCAATAGCGAAGCTCGCAAAAAATTAGTCAACACTTGGGACGATGATTTGCTAGCTCTCCACGATCGCGGTTGGGAATTGCAATTTGATAGCGAAACCTATCCCCCAGACATTCAGCCCCTAGGCTTTGGTCGCAGCAATTATCAACGTCCGCGCGGCTTTTTTGATCAACTGTTGAAAGCGCAACTGTGGATTCGGCGGCAGGATGGTAAGGATCTCCGGCTAGCGGCGGCAGAAAACCCCACCCTTGTGACGCAGCCTTGTGAAATTCTCCAAGATGCGCCCCTCACCCTCACCGGGCAGCAAGTCAAAGCACTCCGCACCGAACGCCACTGGAGCCAACGCAAACTGGCCGCCTTCAGCGGGATCAGCCAAGGCTTAATTTCATTGATTGAAAGTGGTGAACGATCGATTACTGCTGATACCGAAGCTATCTTAAAACGGGTCTTTGAGTTAGACTTACCCGCCAACTGATAACAGCCTTTTGTAATCACCAGTGTAATCACCTGCAATGCCGCCTTGTAATCATTCACCCGCCGTTGTAATCACTGGGGGATATTTCTGGATCCCGCAATTAATGCAGCTTTGAGAACTCTGTTGCCTCAGCCTGTCGCATTTTTGCTGACTTGACGATCGAGACAGGGTTGTAATCATTCCCGTTTCTTTGGGGGCAGCGGGAGCAGTGTAAATCGATAGAAGTCTGATTGAGCAAGGATTTCAAGTGATTACAGCTTTTCTAGACCCTCCCCCCCGATCGTCGTGATTACAAAAAACGTCTAGAGCCCCATCCCCCAAACATTAAAACAGCAACTAAAGCTGAATTCTAGGTAATCACGATCGTCCAAACCTAGAATTATCAGCTCTTTTCCCCAATGTTGATTACACACGATTCTAGAACCCCCAACCCTTGAGCTCTAGAACCCCACCCCCAATCCTTTCGCCAGACCCAGATTAACTTCTAGAACCCCTGACCCAAAAAATCTAAGTCCCTACCCCCAAGATTTCTAGACCCCTACCCCCCTATTTTTTCTCAAAAGCTTGATTTTACTGGATTTCAGTCTATTTGATGCTTCAGTTTGTAATCATTTTGATTACAGAGGGTCTTGATCTTCGGGCAGATCGATCGATCGGGCTTTGGTATACATGATCAGAGGTATTTTGTGATAACTCTATCTATGGCAGTTTCAACCATGGCGCTCAGAGTGACTCCTAATACCAAACTTAAAAGCCCTCCCGCTAGCAACGAGAAGGCTCTTAAGGGTTTCGAGAATAGGACATCAGGTTAACTTCTATGCTTTGGCGGGCGACAAAGTTACCTGTGCTGTCTCCATCTTAGGGTGAACTTGTTGGTACTGGCAATGCTAGTCAGGTTCCTCTATTTTGGTGCGTGCCTATTCCGATCGGACAGTTGTCTAGATCTGGAGCTTGGCTATGGTACAAATGACTCGGCCTCGGTTAAACCGAGCTAATTTTCAATATATTCAAGAGTGGGATGATGCGTTTCTCTCGCTCTTTCCCCATCGTTATGATTACATCTGGGCTAAACCCACTGTGGCCGGAGAGAAAGTCCAGTGGCAAACGGAAAGCCGTCATCCCCTGAGCGATCGAGTGGTGCAGCAGGGAGGTTTTCTCTACGGGGTACGGTTTGGGTCAGAGACAAACTATGTCATGTTGGACATCGACATCGGTAGCCCCTACCATCCGCAGCAAGATTCGTTGGCGATCGCGCGGATTATGGAAGCGTTGGAACCTTTGGGTCTGATTACCTATCTGGCGGTAACTTCTAGTTACAGTCAAGGGCTGCACCTGTATCTCCCTTTTGAGGAGGCCCAAACCAGTTGGAAAATAGCCCTTGTGGTGTCCACACTTTTAGACAACCATGGTTTTAAAGTCTATCCAGGACAACTCGAAATTTTTCCCAATCCCAAGCCCTACGTTGTTGAGGGTGAGTTTAGTTTATTTAATGCCCATCGTTTACCGTTACAAATTGGTTCCTATTTACTAGACAGTGATTTTCAGCCGGTTTCCCATGCTCAATCTCGTTTTGTCGAAATTTGGCAGCAATGTCAGCGTCATAATGTCTTGGATCTCCTTGTTTTTAAACGGGTGCTTAAGCAAGCGAAGCAACGAATTCATCGCTTATCTGGAAAGGCCGAAAAGTTTCTCAATGACCTAAATGCAGAAATTGAAGTTGGCTGGACAGGTCGAGGACAAACCAATCGCTTACTGGGTCGAATTACCCTAAGAACTTATGTCTTCCACCATGTTCTAACAGGTCAACAGCCTTTAGTTGGAGAAGATCTAGCTGCCGAAGTCGATCGCATTGCCCGATCGCTACCTGGTTATGAAGATTGGTGTCAACACCAGCATGAACTGAAGCAGCGGATTGAAGAATGGGTTCGATGTATTGAAAACAGCCATTACTTTCAATATGGTAAATCCACGATCGAAGACTCAAAGAACTCAGATCTAAAAGACGATCGAGTTCGGAGATCAGAGAATCGGAGAAACGCAATCCGAAACAAGATCTATCAAGTTGTCCAAAGTTTAGTTGATCAAGGATTGTTACCAGCAGGAATTACCGATCGCTTTCACTTGCTAACCAACTATCAAATTGGTGGAAGTTCATTGTATAAACATAAAGATCTCTGGCATCCAGAACACATCCCAGTAAAAGATCCCTTTGGTAATTACCCTGAAAATTCATCAAGCTTATTAGACCTAAAATTGGGTAATTCCTTATGTGGTCAGGGATTAGAGGATTTTTCCCAGGATTGTGTTGACGATCGATCGGGTAATCTTGCAGCTGGTGAGCCTGTTGGAATTGGGCCATCCTCTAATCTGCAAACAGAAGATCTGCAATTAAAAGATTTACCACTGGACGCGCAGTCTGAAGTGCCAGCCGAGGTGTCCATAGCAGATCCATGGCCTAGCGATCGGCAATGGCTGCAATCTCTCCAGTGGGCTTATCCATTGGTGGCGATCGTGCGATCGCTGTCGAGTGCGATCATCGGTCGGTGGGGCTGGCAACTTCTACGGCAAGCGCCTAGATGGAATGCGCTCCAGGAAAACCCAGAGCCGGAGCTTGTTCAGGAATAAGGAGAAATTATCGATCGCTCAGGGCATAGGAAACTGAAACCTGAGAAGGATGGATGAACCGTAACGTCACTCAATGTTGCTAATTGTTAAGGATTTAAATCTTGGCAATGTGCAGATTGCCGGATTTTTATGGGCATTCTGGAAGCATGTTTCAATAAAGATTCAACACCGTCGCATGGCTACTATCACCCGTCGTCCGGAATGGGACAGCGTTCCTCACAAACTTTCGTCACTTTCACCGTTGTCTGTTGGACTGGCTGTTACCTTGGGTCTGTGTAGTCAGCTATGCGGACAAGCCGGGGCAATTGCTCAAACTGTGGCTCAAAGTACTGGCCTTCCAAGCACGCCTTCCAACCTCGCCCCTGGCCGAATTGAAACCCTGCCTCCGGTGACGCCGCTCCCGTCCGAGGTTCTACCGACCCAACCCAGCAATGGCGAACAATTGCCTGCGCCGCAGTTGCCAGATACGAACACACCGGGTAATGAGGATTTGACCGCTAAGGTGCGCGTCGATCGGATTGATGTGGTCGGTAGCACGGTCTTTAAGCCGGAGCAGTTTGCTGCTGTCACGGCTCCCTATGTTGGCCGGGAGATTACCTTTGCGGAGCTTCTGCAAGCGCGGGATGCCATCACTAAGCTGTATACCGACAGTGGCTATGTCACAACAGGCGCGATCGTGACCCCCCAAACCCTGAAAAATGGTGTGGTGACGATTGAGGTGTTGGAAGGGAAATTAGAAGATATTAAGGTTACGGGCAATCGGCGGCTGAAAACTCGTTATATCCGCGATCGGATTAAACTAGGGGCTTCTGCTCCCCTCAAAACCGATCGGTTGTTGGAAAGTCTGCAAATGCTGCGGTTGGATCCGCGAATTAAAGGAGTTTCGGCGGATTTACAAACGGGTGTACGACCTGGAAGTAACATTTTGCAGGTGGATGTTCAGGAAGCGAAAACCTTTTTCACCACGTTTTCCCTTGATAATGGCCGATCGCCCAGTGTGGGTAGTTTCCGGCGCAAGGTGGAATTTCAGGAAGCCAACTTAATGGGCTGGGGCGATACGATCACCTTTGGCTATACCAATACCAATGGCAGTAACGCGATCGATTTAAGCTACTTACTGCCGGTTAATCCTCGCAATGGGACGGTGTCGTTTTCCTACGGAACGTCCTGGAACCGGGTGATTGAAGATCCCTTTAGTGTGCTGGATATCCAGTCGAAATCGCGCTATTACGACCTGAGTTTCCGCCAGCCCTTAGTCCAGAAGCCGACCAAAGAGTTTGCGGTGGGCTTCAGTTTTTCGCGGCAGGAGAGCCAAACGGAACTGGGGTTGGATAACATTGGGCCGTTCCCGCTGTCGCCTGGTGCGGACTCGGAAGGGAAAACGAAAGTCTCTGCCCTGCGCTTTTTCCAGGAATACACCCAACGCAGCAATCACCACGTCTTCGCGCTGCGATCTCAGTTTAGCGTAGGTGTAGACTGGTTTGGGGCGACGACCAACGAAGGTCAGCCCGATAGTCGATTTACCTCTTGGCGCGGACAGGCCCAGTGGGTGCGGCAGTTGGCTCCCGACTCGCTATTTTTGCTGAAGGGTGATCTGCAACTGACGAACAATTCCCTGTTGCCCTTGGAACAAATGGGCTTAGGGGGACAAGTAACGGTGCGGGGCTATCGGCAGGATGCGCTGTTGACGGATAGTGGAGCTTTAGTTTCCGCAGAGTTGCGCCTCCCGATCGTACGATCGACGAAGTCAGGAACGCTGATACAAGTAGCGCCATTTCTTGACATCGGCACGGGTTGGAACTCAAAGCAAGATAATCCTGATCCGGAAACGCTGATTGGTGCGGGATTGGGCTTGATTTGGAAGCAGGGTGATCACTTGTCTGTCCGGCTGGACTGGGGGATTCCGCTGGTATCGGTGGAGGGTGAGAAGCGATCGCTCCAGGAAAATGGTGTGTATTTCTCGGTAAATTACACCCCGTTTTAACGGATTCGATGTAGCTTGACAAAAAAGTTGTCCTAAACTTATCAAGATTACAAAAAGAGAATAGCTCAATTTAAGAAACAGGTTGGGGGAAATCCTTGACCTGATTCTTTGTATGTGGCAGCTTTGCAAAACCGATCGGGTGATCGATGATTTGCATAATTCTGATGAGGAAACAGTAGCCAAGCTCAGCAAAATTGCTGGAGCGGTTAAAGATATTAAAAACCTGGAAAATGACTGTTTATTGCTGATATTTAGCGGGAAAAGTAGTAAATGGACTTTTGATCTTGATTGATTGCTTTGGGAGAGTACAAGATGAAATGGAATCTGAAGAAATGTAATTTTTTCTATAGAGATTTTTTCAAGACAATTGTACTACCTGTTGGTTTTGGCTTACTGTGGATTAATCCTCTCCAGGCTCAAGTGTTGCCGGATGGAACGCTATCAACAACGGTTTCCCAAAGTGGTCAAAATTTTACGATTAACAATGGCAATCGAGTTGGCGGAAATTTATTTCATAGCTTTAGCCAATTTTCGGTACCTAGAGGCGGTTCAGCTTTTTTTAACAACGCATTGACGATTCAAAATATCTTTGCGCGAGTCACGGGTGAGACAGTCTCCAATATTGATGGACTGATTAGAGCCAATGGGACAGCGAATTTATTTTTGCTTAATCCCAGTGGCATTCTTTTTGGCCCCAATGCTCGTTTGAATTTAGGTGGTTCCTTTCTTGGAAGTAGTGCCCAAAGTGTTTTGTTTCAAGATGGGGGGCAATTTAGTGCCAGCAACACCATGGCTTCGCCCCTATTAACCATGAGTGCACCGATCGGGCTGCAAATGGGAACCAATCCCGGCCCCATCAACGTGCAAGGTGCGGGACGCGCAACAATTTTGAGTGGTTTTTCAATAGTCTCTGGTTTAACAGGAACAAATGGCTTACAAGTTGCTTCAGGTAAGACCTTAGCATTAGTTGGAGGGAATGTTACTCTCAATGGTGGCGTGGTGGTTGCACCAGGGGGGCGGATTGAGTTAGGGAGTGTAATGAGTGGTAGTGTTGCCTTAACCTCTAATACCAATGGAGTTTCCTTAAGTTACCCGAATGCCACCAGCTTTGGTAATGTGCAAATGACTCAGCGGGCTTTGGCCTCTGTGCAGGGGGTGCGATCGGGTTCAGTGCAAATCCAAGGCAAGCAAGTCAGTCTGCGAGACGGCTCGATCGTTGCTGTCCAAAACCTGGGGAGTCAAAAGGCAGGAGATATCCAAGTAACGGCAACCGAAGCAGTGAATATCATTGGGATGTCATCGGATTTTAGAAGCTCAAGTGGATTGATCAATGAAACCCTAGGAACAGGTGCCGGAGGTAACATTATCCTCACAACCCCTAATCTCACAGTTGATCAAGGCGGGTATGTTGTGACGCGCAATTTTACTGCGGCTTCAGGTGGTAGCATTACAGTGAATGCTAACGACGTTTTAGTCGGTGGAATTCTCCCTGGGAGCAAAACTGATCCTGTACCTGTATCTGCTGTGCTAGTGGCCGCAACCTATGGCTCTGGGAAAGGGGGAAATTTACTTCTCAACACTCAAAATTTGAGCGTAGTTGGTGGAGGCTATGTCGGAACCAGAGTGTTTAGCACAGGGGCTGGAGGAAATACGTTTGTTAAGGCTGATGCAGTTCGGGTATCAAGTTTTGGTACAGGAGATGACCCCAGTCTCGTGAGTTTAATCTCGGCTAATTCATTAGGTGCTGGGAATGCTGGCAATCTCCATCTTGATACCCGTACCCTCTCAATTCAGGATGGGGGAGTTGTTTCAGTGTCTGCCCTCCATCGAGGTAACGCGGGTAATCTTTTTATCAATGCTTCTGAGTCTATTGATATCAGCGGTGTTAAAAATAGCAGTAATCCAAGTTATATTGGTGCTGTTGCCAGAATCTATGATGTCAGACCCATTCCTGATTCTAAGGCTAATGCAGGTAACATCACCATTAACACGCCAACTCTTAATATTCGTAATAGTGGAACTGTTTTTGTCGCTAACCAAGTGTTAGGCAATGCCGGAGAACTTACCATTCATACAGATGAGTTGAGATTGAGCGATCGGGGAAGTATCTCAGCATCCACTAAGGTAGGAGAAGGCGGAAATATTTCTCTTTATGTGCGAGATTTTGTATTACTACGGGATCAAAGCAAGATTACTGCGACTGCTGGTGGAACGGGTAATGGAGGAGACATTAATTTAAAGGCTCCATTTATTGTAGGAATGGGTGATAGTGATATTATTGCCAATGCCTTTAAAGGTCGTGGTGGCAATATTAATATTGTGACTCAAGCTCTTTTAGGATTGAAGTACCGCGATCACTTAACGCCTGAAAATGACATCACAGCCAGTTCAGAATTTGGACTGAGTGGGACTGTGCAAGTGAACACGATTGGAACTGACCCCAATGCCGGATTAACGGAATTGCCTGTGAATGTGGCAGATGCCAGTCAAAAAATTGCGACAGGTTGTTCGAGTACCCAAGGCAGTCAATTTGTCGCGACAGGTCGAGGAGGATTACCGCCCAATCCCAATCAGGAATTAACTAGCGATCGCACTTGGAATGATTTGCGCGATCTGTCCGCCTATCGTGGCTATTCCAGCACTGTAGTTGTTCAGCCTGCAATTCAACCGATGTTGGTGCAAGCATCTGGATTTCAACGGAATGCAGATGGCTCGATTGTGTTGATTGCTAATCCTGTATCGGTTTCCAATTCGTCGATCGCCACTTGTAGCAGAGTGTAAAAACGGCTCACGCCCGTCTACAGCTAAAATGCTAGATTATCTGAGTTTACTGATCTCAAGCCAACAGTGGTTGGGCACCCTAAGCCAGAAGTCTTCAGGGTGATCTGATGAAAGTGCAGGCGATCGTTGCAGTGTTAGGGGTGGTAGTTGGCGTCACCACAGGGATGAAAGGCACGATCGCTCAAGTCCTACCGGATGGTAGTTTGCCCACTAGCGTAACAAACTCCAATAATTTGAACTTTACGATCAACGGTGGTGCGCGATCGGGGGACAATTTATTTCACAGCTTCAGCCAGTTTTCGGTTCCGACCGGGGGATCTGCATTTTTTAATAATGCGTTGGATGTGCAGAATATCTTTGCGCGGGTGACGGGTGGTACTACCTCAAATATCGATGGCACCTTGAAAGCCAATGGTAGCGCTAATTTATTTTTGCTGAATCCCAGTGGGGTTTTGTTTGGCCCAAATGCGAAGTTGAATATTGGTGGTTCCTTTATTGGTACCACTGCGAATAGCATTCAGTTTGCCGATGGGACAGTGTTTAGTGCCGTTAGTCCAAGTGGTTCACCGTTGTTAACCATAAGTGCGCCTATTGGCTTGCAAATGGGCAGCAATCCCACGCCGATCGCTGTACAAGGTACTGGCTACGCTTTAACTGCTAGTAATTCTCTGGCTCCTCTGACGCAAAATCCTAGTGCTTCAGAACTGCGGGTCAATCCTGGAAAAACTTTGGCACTGGTGGGAGGTAATCTGAACTTGAGCGGGGCAACTCTTAATGCACCCCAAGGGCGGGTGGAATTAGGGAGTTTGAGCGGCGCAGGACTCGTGAGTCTGACACCGATCGCCCAAGGTTATCAGCTAGGCTACCAGAATGGCCAAAGTTTTGGGGATATTAATCTCAATCAAAAATCTGTGCTAACGATCGGCGCATTGCCTAGCGTGGGAGCCTTGAATGCAGGTTCGGTACAGTTGCAGGGACGGCAGATTCAATTTAGTGACGGGTCGCTCATCTTTTCCAAAAATCTTGGAACTGTGGCGGGTGGTGAGATTGTTTTACAGGCTTCCGAAGGGATTGATATTGTCGGTACTACGGCCAATGCCCAAATCCGCAGTGGCATTCGAACTGAAGCTTTAAATACTGGCACCGGCTCATCCATCCGGATTGTGGCTCCTCGTCTCACGCTTTCCCAAGGAGCAGGGATTAACAACAATGCCTTTGGTTTTGCCGCCAGTGGTTCCATTCAAATTGATGCAGGAACGGTTGAGGTATCCGGTTCTTCCCAAATTAACCCCACAGGCGTAACTTCGCTCACCACTAGCTCTCGAACTGCTAAGTCCGCAGGCAATCTCACGATTAATAGTAATAATCTGTTGGTTTCTGGGGGAGCTGCCATTTCGTCAATCGCCTTTGCATCGGGTGCTTCCGGGCAAGTCACTGTTCGCAGTACCGAGACCACAATTACAGGAGATAACCCGGCAGGTCTATACAGCAATATTAGTGCAATTACTTATGGGATAGGCAATGCCCAAACTGTTACGTTAGATACGGCTCGGTTACAACTGCTGAATGGAGGAGCTGTTTCTACGACATCCTTTTTGATTGGTCAAGCTGGAGATTTAAATATTAATGCAACGGAGTCAATTCTGATCAGTGGTCGTAGTAAACTCAGCAACAGTAGCATTAATTCTGCTGTGATACCTCCTGAGCCACTGCTTCAGAAATTATTTAGTTTGCCAAATATTCTGTCAGCCAATTCTGGCAATGTGAATATTAACACTCCAACTCTTACCTTAACGAATGGCGGTACAGTGAGTGTGACGAATCCGGGCACGGGGAATGGTGGAACAATCTCGATCGCTGCCAATATCCTCAATCTCGATCGCCAGGGCAGTTTGGCTGCTGCCACCAAATCTGGTGAAGGCGGTAATATTAGTCTCCAGATTCGAGATTTGCTGTTGATGCGTCGTGGCAGTTTTATTAGTACGACGGCTGGTGGAACTGGGAATGGTGGTGATATTATATTAAATACCCCGATTATTGTTGGATTAGAAAACAGTGACATTATTGCCAATGCCTTTCAAGGTCGTGGTGGCAATATTCACATTACCACTCAAAACATTTTAGGGTTAAAGTTTCGCGATCGCTTAACACCTGAAAATGACATCACAGCGAGTTCAGAATTCGGTTTGAGCGGTAATGTGCAGGTCAATACGATCGGGGTTGACCCGAATGCAGGCTTAACAGAACTTCCCGTGAATGTGGCTGACCCGAGTCAAAAAATCGCGACGGGTTGTTCGAGCACCCAAGGCAGTCAGTTTGTGGCTACAGGACGAGGGGGAGTGCCCCAGAACCCGAATCAGCAAGTGATGAGCGATCGAACTTGGAATGATCTACGGGATTTATCCGCCTATCGTGGCCAGTCCAGCACCGTTGCGGCCAGTCCTGCGGATCCTTCTACTCTCGTTCAAGCCTCGGGATTTCAACATAATGCCGATGGCACGATCTCGCTGATCGCCAGTCCCACAACTGTTTCCGCATCGTCGATCGCCACCTGTAGTCATGGATCTATAATCACTGCAACGGTGTATCCGTAAGACTACTATCAGCAAAATCAATCAATTTAGACTCGTATTCTCCGCCAAGTCTTACAAAATTCGCTTCTCGGTTCCCCTGAACGTTGACTAGGGCAAACTAGGCTGAGTTTATTATCAGTCTTCGCACAATCAATTGGGTAAGGAGCTAGGGTTTATGCGTGGGAGAATGGTCAATGCATTGTTGTTCGCGATCGGACTACTTGCGGTAAGCACCATTCCTACACTGGCTCAAGTGGTGCCTGACGGGAGCTTATCAACAACAGTCACTGCGACAGGTCAGAACTTTACAATCAACAACGGCAATTTAGTTGGCGGCAATCTCTTTCACAGTTTTCGCCAGTTTTCGGTGCCCACCAGCGGCTCTGCCTTTTTTAACAACGCATTGACGGTTCAAAATATCTTTGCGCGAGTGACGGGTGGTACAGCCTCAAATATTGATGGACTCATTAAAGCCAATGGGACAGCAAATTTATTTCTGCTCAATCCCAGTGGCATTTTATTTGGCCCCAATGCCTCATTGAATCTTGGGGGTTCATTTCTTGGAACGACAGCGAGTCGTGTTCAATTTGCGGATGGAACTGAGTTTAGTGCTGTGAACTCCGGAACACCTTTGTTAACCATGAGTGCACCGATCGGTCTGCAAATGGGAAATACGGCTGCTCCGATTACGGTTAATGGTAGCCAATTAAAGCTGTCTGCCAAGAAGACAATAGCACTCTTGGGGAATAATGTCACGTTTAATAAAGGGCGGGTGACGATTGTAGATGGGCATGTTTCTATTGGCAGTGCTGCTCCTAACAATCGGGTCAAACTGTCTGTGCAACCTTTTGAATTAGATTACAGTAGCGTCAATCAATTTAATAACATCACTTTGAGCAACGCTAGTACCATTAATACCAGTGGCTTGATGGGTGGAGCGATTACTTTGCAAGGTAAGGCAATTACGCTCTCCCAAGGTTCGATTCTGGCTTCTCATACGGGGGGAACCTCTCCAGGTCGGGGGATTTATTTAAAAGCGAGTGAATTGGTTGACTTGCAAGGGGTTCCCACCAGTTCTGCCAATACCGCGATCGCGGCTCACTCCCAACTCAGCGCTACGGCAAAAGGGGGCGATGTAACCATTGAAGCCCCTTATTTTCGGATGACCAATGGTGCAGCAGTGGATCTCAGAGCTATTGGAGCGGGAGATGCGGGCAATATTATCATTAAGGCTGGTCAAGTTGATATTGTTGGGGAAGCGCTGAATCCAGTTACTAAGCAACGAGTTGGTATTAGTACCCTGGCTTCCAATACGATTCTTGGTTCATCGGGTAGAGGTGGAGATATCAGGATCGAGGCAACTGAGGTTAATATCCGAGATGGAGCGGAACTGCGCGCCAGTGCCAGAGGCAAAGGCGACGGGGGCAATATACACATCTCCGCCGATCGGTTGAATGTCACAGGGGAAACGGCCACAGCAGAACCTGCGTTTTTGACAGGCATTACAACGAGTAACCGGGAATACGCCACAGGCAAAGGTGGAGATATTGTTCTAAACGTCCGGAAGATTGCAGTGTTAAATGGGCCAGGAATCAGAACTGGAACCTACGGAGAAGGGGCTTCAGGAAATATATTGGTCAATGCTGACGAAGTCACGATCGCAGGAAGTTCATCAAAAGGCGTTTCTAGTCGATTTTTCTCTTCTGCGAATGGCAATTATAATTTCAACACTGAGCAATTGATTAGTTTGGGGCAGGCTAACGGTGGGGATATTACCTTTAATGTCAATACATTAAACTTACTGGATGGAGGAAGGATTTCTACTTCGACTGAGACCTACGGTCGTTCTGGCAAACTGTCCATTCAGGCACAATCCGTCAATATCGCAGGGGTCAGTCGAACTCCAGCAGAAAGTCTGTTGTATTCCCTAGATGCGACAGGCCCCAGTGGATTGTCCGCTTCTTCTACGGGGCCAGGACATGCAGGTTCCGTATACCTCTCTACCCAGAATTTGCAGCTTAGCAATCAGGGTGAAATTGTTGTCAGTGGTCAGAAGCTGGGAGATGCTGGAAATATCTTCATTCAGGCGAATAACGTTCGTCTTGATCAAGCTGCTAAATTACGGGCTGAAGCGACTGCTGGGAGTCAAGGTAATATCAATCTTACAGCCAAAACTTTGTTGCTGCGCCACGGTAGCGTGATTACTGCAAATGCTGCTGGAACTGCTAATGGAGGTAATATTATTCTCAATGCTCCTATTATTGTTGGACTAGAAAATAGTGACATTATTGCAAATGCAACTAAGGGTCGAGGTGGGAATATTAATATTACAACTCAAGGCATTTTTGGCTTAAAGTATCGCGATCGCTTAACGCCTGAGAATGATATTACCGCAAGTTCAGAATTTGGGATTAATGGAACAGTGCAGGTAAATACGATCGGAACAGACCCAAATGCAGGCTTAACCGAATTGCCCGTGAATGTGGCTGACCCGAGTCAAAAAATTGCGACGGGTTGTTCGAGCACCCAAGGCAGTCAGTTTGTGGCTACAGGACGGGGGGGATTGCCGCCCAATCCCAATCAGGAATCAACCAACGATCGAACCTGGAATGATTTGCGCGATCTGTCTGCCTATCGTGGCCATGCCAGCACGGTCGCTGCCAGTCCTGCGCCTCAATCCACACTAATCCAAGCCTCAGGGTTTCAACGGAATGCGGATGGTACGATCGTCCTCATTGCTAGCCCTGCACCCGTCAATCCAGCCACACTTGCGACTTGTAGTGGTTCTAATATCACAACGGCTCATACCCTCTAAAAATGCAAAACTCGATTACGTCAGTTCACTGAGCTAGACGCAACGGTATCCGGGCACCCTAGGCCAGAAATCTCTGGAGTGCGGGTTCGGATGAAGACTCAGTCGATCGTGGGTGTGTTGGGATTATTAGCAGGGATACTATCAGGGATAGACCGTGCCAGTGCCCAAGTCATTCCCGATGGTAGCCTGCCTACAACAGTCACTATTTCTAACGCACGGGATTTTACGATCAACGGGGGTGCCCGATCGGGCAGCAACTTATTTCACAGCTTCAGCCAGTTTTCAGTCCCCACGGGCGGGTCTGCGGTTTTCAACAATGCACTGGATGTGCAAAACATTTTTGCGCGGGTGACGGGGGGCACGGCATCCAACATTGATGGACTTCTGAAGGCCAATGGCACTGCCAGCTTATTCCTGCTCAATCCCAGCGGTATTTTATTTGGCCCCAATGCCTTCCTGAATGTGGGAGGTTCGTTTATTGGGACGACGGCAAGTAGCGTTAAGTTTGCCGATGGGACAGAATTTAGCACAGTCAATCCGAGCAATCCGCCTTTGCTGACGATGAGTGCACCGATCGGGCTGCAAATGGGCAATCCTCCCACAACGATAGCAGTGCAAGGCAAAGGCAATGATGCGATGTTCCCCACTGCGAATCTAGGTCTGGTTGCCAGTCCTGGAAAAACCCTAGCTTTAGTTGGCGGGAATGTTACATTTTCTGGAGGTGTTGTCACGGCTCCGGCTGGGCGCATTGAACTGGGTGCCGTGACGAACGGGACCGTTGGCTTAGTTAGGACACCGGTGGGTTGGCAATTGGGATATGCCCAGGCGCAGGAATTAGGGGCTGTGAATTTAACCCAACGATCGTCGTTGTGGGCTCCGGCTGCGGCGACCAATCCCTTTGGTGGGATTCAAGTCGTGGGACGGGATGTAGTCTTAAACCAATCTCAAATTGCAGCAGCGGCGATCGGCAATGCAACCAGTAGCAATATTCAGATTCAAGCCCAGCGATCGCTGAGTCTCGGGGGCATCTCTGCCAATGCCCAAGCTCCCAGTGCTTGGATTGTTAATTTAGTGGGCCAGGGAGCTGCCGGAAATAGTGGAGCGGTCAGCGTTCAAACAGGGAACTTGGTGTTGCAGGAGGGTGCCGCGATCGAAACCCTCAGCTTGGGGTCTGGGAAGGCGGGTGACCTTCAGGTTCGGGCCGAAACGATCTCCGCCCATGGGACTGTTGCCGTCAAATCGCCCCTTTCCCCGATCGGGAGCAGTAGCAGTCGCATTGGCAGCAATGTTTATGCATCTGGATCAGGGGGCAATTTGGATATCGCTGCGCGGCAAATCCGACTAACTGATAGTGGTTTTATCGGGACATTAGGTTTACCGGGTGCAACAGGATCGATCGGCAATGTCACGGTTGCGGCAACGGATGATATTACCGCTAGTGGAATCAGTCCCCTCAGTTTGCTGTCCAGCGGGATTGCCAGTGATACGTTTGGGCGTGGAAATGGGGGTGCTGTGCAACTTTCTACAGGCACACTGCACCTCACTGATGGAGCGCAAGTGGGAACCATAACCGCACGGTTAGCGGGCATTCCAGGCTCGGGTTTGGGCAATGCAGGCGATGTCACCGTGATGGCTCGCGAGTCCATTATCCTCAGTGGTACCAGTCCGGATCGTCCCAATCAAATCAGCTATTTGGGCAGTGGCACTATTGGGGCGGGTAATGGGGGAACGGTGAGGGTGATTGCGCCAAGACTCTTGTTGGAAGCGGGGGCTGGGCTAGGTACTTCGACCTTGCCGGTTGTGGGAAATTTAGGCGATCGCGCCCAAGCCAATCATTTAGGCAATGCGGGCGATGTTCTGTTACAAATTGCCGATTCCATTGAAGTACGTGGGTATCACCCGTTTCCCATTCTTCCTAGTTCAGTGGGCAGTTTCACCTTTGGGAGTGGTCATGCTGGTAATGTGATTTTGCAAACCACCCATCTAGCGGCTCGGGATGGGGGCAGTATCCTAAGTGCAACTTCTGCGACGGGAAATGCAGGAAATTTAACGATTCAAGCGAAAGATATTTTGATTGACAATTACGCTTCGATCGCGACTAGCGCTTTTCTTTCAGGTTCCACTGGACAGCAATTTTACAACCTGCCCGATCGTCCTACTGGCAATACTGGAGAACTCACTTTAAATACAGAACAACTGATTATTCGTAATCAGGGAATGGTGAATGTATACCATCGGGGTATTGGTAACGCGGGGCAATTAAATATTCAAGCTAACCAAGTCATTTTAGATAGTGGAAATATACGGGCTTCGACATTTTCAGGGCAAGGGGGCGATATCCAACTCCAAGTCCGCGATTTGATTTTGCTGCGTCACGGTAGTCAAATTACAGCGACTTCTGGGGGCAGTGGGAATGGCGGAAACATCAAAATCCAAAACAAGTTTTTAGTGGGCACTGAGAATAGTGATATTGTTGCCAATGCTTTTCGAGGACAGGGCGGGAACATTCAAATTACGACTCAAGGAATCTTTGGCCTTGCCTATCGGCTACAACAAACGCCTGAGAGTGATATCACGGCCAGTTCTGAGTTTGGAGTGAATGGAACTGTTAACGTGAATACAATCGGCACTGAGCCGAATGTAGGTTTAACGGAATTACCTGTGAATGTCACTGACTCGAGTCAGAAAATTGCAACGGGGTGTTCGAAGACTCAAGGGAGCCAATTTATAGCAACAGGACGGGGAGGATTACCGCCCAATCCGAACCAGGAAATGATGGTAACGCTTGTGTGGAGTGACCTCCGCGATATATCGGCCTATCAAGGACATCGAGGTATTGTTGTTGCAAGTCCTGTCAATCAGCCCACTTTAGTTCAAGCCTCTGGTTTTCAACGGAATGCGGATGGCACGATCGAACTAGTTGCCAGTTCTACACCTGTTCCCGCAGCATCGATCGCCACCTGTAGTGATTCCAGCCTCAAAACAGCCCATGCCTTCTAAAGATGCAAAACGGGATTATGTTAGTTCACTGAGCTAAAGGCAACGGTATCCGGGCACCCTAGGGCAGAAGTTTCTGGAGTACTCTGATGAAAGTTCAGTCGATCGTTGGTGTGTTGGGCTGTTTCGTTGGTTTGCTGTCAGGAATGGACTTCGCAACTGCTCAAGTCATTCCTGATGGTAGCTTGCCTACGACAGTGACTAGTTCTAACGCACGGGACTTCACGATCGACGGCGGCGCACGATCGGGCGGGAATTTATTCCATAGCTTCAGCCAGTTCTCAGTGCCCACAGGCGGGTCTGCTTTTTTCAACAATGCGCTAGATGTGCAGAATATCTTTGCGCGGGTGACAGGGGGAACAGCCTCCAATATTGATGGACTCATCAAGGCCAATGGCGCTGCTAGCTTATTTTTGCTCAATCCCAGTGGTATTTTATTTGGCCCCAATGCCTCGTTGAACATTGGGGGTTCGTTTGTTGGCACTACGGCGACTAGTGTTCAATTTGCGGATGGGACTGTGTTTAGTGCAGCGAATTCTGGAGCACCGCTTTTGACGATGAGTGCGCCAGTAGGCTTGCAACTGGGAGCGAATGCTGGCCCAATTCAAGTCCAAGGCCCTGGAACTGCGAACCCCTTCTTCCGTCCTCCTACGCTTTCTGTCGTCCCTACGAAGACATTAGCGCTAGTCGCTGGCCTCATCGATGTCAATAGTGCAACCCTTTCTGCCCCCGATGGTCGGGTTGAGCTGTGGGCTATGCAGAATGGACAGATCACTATGAACTCCCAGCCCTGGCAACTAGCCAGCTCGGCAGCAACGGCTAACTGGGGCAACATTATCCTCCAGCAAGCTTCCACCGTTGATGCAACTGGCCTTAATGGAGGTGCTATCAATGTTAGATCACGCGGACTAACCGTGCAGGAAGGATCAACCATTAGCTCTATTACCTTGGCTGGTCAAGGCCAAGGAATCACAGTTCAAACCACAGAATTTGTAGATCTATTGGGAGCTTCTCTGCCAGGACAAATTGGCCCTGGTATCAGCACTAATGTGGGTATTCTTTTTGGCCCTTCAGGCAGCGGGCAAGCGGGTGATGTGACCGTTGAAACGGTTCGCCTGCGCCTAGCGGATGGTGCTTGGCTCCAGTCCTCTTCTGCCGGAAACAATTCGCGCTCAGGGGATGTCACCGTGCGAGCTAAAGACGTGGAGGTCATCGGCGCAAATCCTTTTTTTCCTGCACCCACTTCCATTACCACCAACCTCTTTAGTGGCAAGAATAACGAGAGTGGCAAGATTACCATTGATGCCGATCGCATCCGAGTGGTAGATGGTGGCATTGTTAGTTCGGCTCTGGTGGCTTTTGATCCAATCTCTGCGCCCACGGGCAAGGCGGGAGACATCTCGATTCGTGCCAGTGAAAGCCTAGAAATATCGGGATACACACCTAATCAATTGTTGTCGGGTATCGCTACAGGAATTGGCCCAACGGAAGGACAAGCGGGCAATATCACCATTGACGTGGGACATTTGCATCTCTCCAACGGCGGGACGATTCGCTCTACTCTAACGGGAACCGGGCAAGCAGGGAACATCACGATTCATGCGATGGATGTGAGTGTCAGTGATCCAGTGGTTGATGTACTCGAACAGGCACCCGGTGGTATTACGGTTGCTGTCAATGCCAATGCCGTGGGTTCAGGGGGAAAGATTACCTTAACTTCTAATAGCCTGCGGCTTTTTAATGGGGGGCAGATTGCCTCTTCCACCCAAGGGCAAGGTTCCGCAGGAAATATCAACTTGAATGTTAAAACTTTGGATATTCAAGGTATTTCTCAAACTCTGGTCAATGGTCAGCATCTCCCAAGTGCGATTACGGCATCTTCTACTACAGCTTCTGATGCTGGGTCTATCAATATCACTGCCGATACTGTACAGGTGCGGGATGCGGGCCAAATCACGGTTAGCAATACTGGTACAGGGAACGCAGGAAACCTAAATGTTAATGCTAAGAATATCTTTTTAGATAATGGTGCTAGCTTACGTGCAGAGGTCAACGGTGGTAGTCAGGGAAATATTAATCTGACTACAAAGGAAGTCTTACTGCTTCGTCGTGCTAGTAACATCACAACCAATGCTCAAGGTGCTTCTACAGGAGGAAATATCAACATCAGGGCATTAGCGATCGTGGGGCTTGAAAACGAAAATAGCGATATTGTTGCCAATGCAATTTTGGGCAGTGGAGGAAATATCAGCATCACGACCCAAGCACTTTTAGGATTAAAATTTCGACCAAAGCTGACACCCAAGAGTGACATCACGGCAAGTTCTGAGTTTGGATTGAATGGCAATGTGCAGGTGAACACGATCGGCACCGATCCCAACGCAGGATTAACGGAATTACCCGTGAATGTGGCTGATCCGAGTCAAAAAATCGCGACGGGTTGTGCTGCAAACCAGGGGAGTCAGTTTGTGGCGACGGGACGAGGGGGAGTGCCCCAGAACCCGAATCAGCAAGTGATGAGCGATCGAACCTGGAATGACCTCCGGGATTTATCCGCCTATCGTGGCCAGTCCAGCACCGTTGCGGCCAGTCCTGCGGCTCCTTCTACTCTCGTTCAAGCCTCGGGATTTCAACGTAATGCGGATGGCACGATCGCGCTGATCGCCAGTCCCACAACTGTTTCCGCAACGTCGATCGCGACCTGTAGTGGATAAACCCTGAAAATAATAGACGCTTTGTAAAGACAGGATTGGTGTTACATTTGTCTTAGAGAGTGGGTACCTTGACATATAAAGTTTCTGGGATCCTCTAATGAAAGCTCAGTCGATCGTCGTTGTTTTAGGGTATTTCCTTAGTTTGCTGTCTGGAATCGAAGCAGCAAATGCTCAGGTGACTCCCGATGGTAGCTTGCCTACGACAGTGACCAGTCCTAACGCACGGGATTTTACGATCGACGGAGGTGGGCGATCGGGCGGCAATTTATTCCATAGCTTCAGCCAATTTTCGGTACCCACAGGCGGATCTGCCTTTTTCAATAATGCTGTAGATGTGCAAAATATCTTTGCGCGGGTGACGGGGGGCACGGCATCCAACATTGATGGCATGTTGAAAGCGAATGGTACTGCCAGCTTATTTCTGCTCAATCCCAGTGGCATCCTATTTGGCCCCAATGCCTCATTGAATCTTGGCGGTTCATTTTTAGGAATGACCGCCAATAGCATCAAATTTGCCGATGGGACAGAGTTTAGTGCTGTCCATCCTTCCAGTCCACCACTTTTAACCATGAGTGTCCCCGTAGGAGTGCAGATGGGAGCTAATCCAGGAGAGATCGTCAACCATGCCCAAGGGGCCCCTGGCTATCAAGGCTACCCGATCGGACTACGGGTTCCAAATCAAACAACCCTTGCCTTACTTGGTGGAGAAATCTTGCTCGATCAGGGTAACCTAAGGGCCACCGAAGGACATATTGAACTGGGGAGTGTTGCTGGAAACAGTTATGTCGGTCTCAACTCTAGGGGCAATCGATGGTCTTTTGATTACGGACAGGTGACAGGATTTAATGACATCACCGTGCAGCGATCGATGCTCGATGTGAATGGGAATGGTGCAGGCGGTATTTACGTCATAGGCCGCAATATTACCATCCAAGAGGGTGGCAGACTGATGGCGCGTAATCTGCCAGGAAGCACTCAAAATGCGCGCGATGATATTAAAGTCCAGGGCAGTCAGTCCATTGTTATTCAGGGTCAATTTGCTTTTCCAGGCTCAGGTTGCACAGCTCAAATTTGTGGTAGTTTAATCTCCAATACAACCCAAGGTCAGGGGAATGCAGGCACAGTCGTCATGACTGCCCCAGATATTCAGATGATCGATGGAGGACAGTTGGTGCTTGGCGCACGGGGCACAGGGGCCTCCGGTATGGGTGGTAAAGCGGTGATTCAAGCGGACACTCTTGACATTGTTGGATTTAGTAAACTAGCGAACTTTGCGAGTGGCATTTCGGGCTGGATGACCAATGGTGCTTCGGGCCAAGGTGGCGATGTGGTGGTGAATGCTGGACGGCTACGCGTCCTCAATGGTGGGAGCATTTCCGTCTCTTCGCGGTCTAGTTTTGGCAGTCTCGTTCAAGGCGAAAATGCGACCAGTACTGCTGGGGCTGGAAATCTTGAGATCAATGTCCGAGATTCACTTGAGGTATCAGGTGTCAACATTGCGTCAACTGGACTAATCACCCCAAGTACGCTAGAAGCCTCTGTCTTTAGTGATGCCAAGGGACGGGGTGGAAATATTCGGATCAACACCGATCGGCTTTTGATCGGCGATGGTGCCCGAATTTCTACCTCTATTGATGCTGTGCAGGCCAGTGGGAATGCCGGTAAGTTAGAAATCTGGGCACGGGAAGCGAATATCTCAGGCAACTTTAGCCCTAATCTGCGCAGTGAAATCACAGCAACCTCTAGTGGACAGGTTGCCGCAGGATCGATCAACATGAAGGTCGATCGCTTAACTGTGGAAAACTCCGGACGGGTTTCGGTTAGCAGCACAGGTTTAGGTGATGCAGGTAACATCAGCATCAAGGCCAAACAAATCTTGCTCAAAAATCAGGGCACACTGCAAGCCAATACAAATTTAGGTGGAGAAGGCAATATCAAAATTACGAGTGATGCATTGGTATTGCGATTAGGTTCAAGCATTACAACAAATTCTGGTGGCAACATCAATGGTGGCAATATTAACATTGATTCAGATGTCATTATTGGCTTATCAAACAGTGACATTGTGGCCAATGCATTTAAAGGACGTGGTGGAAATATTAATATTACGACGGAGGGTATCTTTGGTCTTAAATACCAGTCCCAACTGACCCCCGAAAACGACATCACCGCGAGTTCTGAATTTGGATTGAATGGTAATGTGCAAGTGAATACGATCGGAACTGACCCGAATGCAGGCTTAACAGAACTACCTGTGAATGTGGCAGATGCCAGCCAAAAAATTGCAACCGGGTGTTCGAGTACTCAAGGGAGTCAATTTATTGCAACAGGCCGAGGAGGATTGCCACCCAATCCCAATCAGGAATTCATCCAAGATCTGACCTGGAATGACCTCCGGGATTTATCCGCCTATCGTGGCCAGTCCAGCACGGTTGCGGCCAGTCCTGCGGCTCCTTCTACTCTCGTTCAAGCCTCGGGATTTCAACGTAATGCCAATGGCACGATCGAACTCATTGCCAGTCCTGTGCCCGTGAATACACCCGCGATCGCCACCTGTAGTGGTTCCAGGTTCAAAATGGCTCATGCCCTCTAAAGATGAACTAGATTACGTCTGTTCACTGAGCTAAAGGCAACGGTATCCGGGCACCCTAAGGCAGAAGTTTCTGGAGTGCTCGGATGAAAGCTTGGTCGATCGTCGGTGTGTTGGGCTGTTTCGTTGGTTTGCTGTCAGGAATAGACTTCGCCAATGCTCAAGTCATTCCCGATGGTAGCTTGCCTACGACAGTCACCAGTCCTAACGCACTCAATTTCACGATCGACGGCGGCGCACGATCGGGCGGTAATTTATTCCATAGTTTCAGCCAGTTCTCAGTGCCTACGGGCGGTTCAGCGGTTTTCAACAATGCGGTAGATGTGCAGAACATTTTTGCGCGGGTGACGGGGGGAACGGCGTCCAACATTGAGGGACTGATTGGAGCGAACGGCACTGCCAGCTTATTCCTGCTCAATCCCAGCGGTATTTTATTTGGCCCCAATGCCTCGTTGAATCTTGGGGGATCGTTTATTGGGACGACAGCCAGTAGCGTTAAATTTGCGGATGGGACAGAATTTAGTGCAGTGAATCCGAGTAACCCACCACTCTTGACGATGAGTGCCCCCGTTGGATTGCAAATGGGGGCAAGCGCTGGGGGCCTGCAAGTCCAAGGCCAGGGACATAATTTGCTACATTCCCGCAACTTGGCCGACCCTGTAATCCGCGACCCACAGCAAAAGGGGCTCAGAGTGCTACCGGGTCAACAACTCGCCCTAATCGGCAATGGGATTCAATTGAGTGGAGGGGCACTCATGGCGGAAAGTGGACGGGCAGAATTGGGCAGTGTTGAAGCGGGCATGGTGGAGTTGATACCCCTTCCCAATAATAACCAAACCACCTCACAATGGCAGTTCAATTATCTAAGAGCCTCAAAATTATCGGATATTCGTCTGTCCAGTGCTGCGCTTGTTGATGTGAGTGGCGATCCGGGGGGTTCAGTTTCACTCAATGGAAATGGCATCTATCTTCAAGACAGTTCTATTGTTCTCAACCAGCATCGAGGTCGCCAAGTAGCCGGAACGATCCAGGTCAACGCTGATCTCTTGGCATTGAGTGGAGCCTTACCTAATAAAGATCAAAGCTTAATTTTGACCGAGAATTTAGGAACCAGTACAGGTGCTAACATCACTGTTTCAGCACGACAAATCATTGCTCAGGATGGAGGAGAGATTCTTTCGACCACCTACCAAAACGGAGGACGAGGGGGGAATATTACGGTTAATGCCAGCGAATCCCTGCAATTTTTTGGAGTGTCACCCTTTGATGGCACCCGCTTTAGTGGAATTGGGGCACCTTCTTTTTTTGGGGGAGGAAAGGGGGGCGATATTACGATCGCAACCCGAGACTTTTGGGCTCAGAATGGCGCTGGTGTGATTTCTCGGGTCTTGGGTGGCCAAGGGGGTGGCAATATTCGGATTAACTCTGAAACCATTTCATTAATTGGTGAAAATCCGGTTATTTCAGGCAATGCCAGTATTATTTCATCCACCTTTTCAGGAGGAGATGCCGGTTCCATTGAAATTGATACGGGTCGAATTTTCTTACAAGCATCCGGTGCTATTTCTGCCAGTACTTCTGGCAAAGGCAATGCTGGCAGTGTCACGATTAATGCCCGGAACTCCATTGAAATTGATGGTTCAGGGGTAACCTTAGCATTACCCAGTCGCATATCCACCTCAGGTCAGCTACTACCCGCACGATTTCGACAAGTTTTTGGCTTACCGGCTGTGCCGACGGGGAATGGAGGTAACTTATTCATTAATGCCCCTAGCATTAAAGTTAGCAATCAAGGATTTATTGCAGCGGAAAATGTTGGACGTGGCAATGCTGGATCGTTAAAGATTCAGGCTGACGAAATCATCCTCAATAATCAAGGCCAAATTAGAACTTCTACAGAAGTAGGACAAGGAGGGATTTTACAGCTGAATGTTCGCAGTTTACTGCTATTACGCAACAATAGCTTAATCAGTGCCAGGGCAGGTGCATTGGGTAGTGGAGGTAACATTACAATTGATTCACCCATCATGGTTGGATTAGAAAATAGTGATATTATTGCTAATGCTGTGCGAGGACGTGGTGGAAACATTAATGTAACTCGCAAGGTCTGATTGGGTTAAGTTTTAGCAATACCTTAACCCCACGAATTGACCCTAATAATGACATTACTGCAAGCTCTGAATTTAATGTGAGTGGCAACGTACAAGTGAATAATATTGGAACAGATTTGAACGTGGGTACTACAGAACTCCCTGTGAATTTAGCCGATGCTAGCCAAAAAATTGCAACGGGGTGTTCCAGTAACCAAGGCAGTCAATTTATTGCCACAGGTCGGGGTGGATTACCGCAGAATCCCAACCAGGACGTGATGCATGATATCCCTTGGGATGACCTGAGAGATCTCTCTGCTTATCGCGGCAGTCTAACCAGTGTAGCTCCAGTTCCTGAAACACAACCGCCTTTAATTCAGGCATCTGGGTTCCAGCGAAATGCTGATGGCTCGATCGAATTAATTGCTCAATCCACCCTTCCCGCAACGTTGATCGCGACTTGTAGTGGGCCAAGCATCACAACTGCCTATGGAACGTAGTAATAATCCCAGTCCTCAAATTTCTCCCCTCGATCGAAACAATGGAAATCGTCATAGTTGGGGAGAGTGATGCCAACGATCGGCGCAAACTTTGCTAATAAAAAGTTAACAAATCAGGAGTTGACGGACTCCGAAAAATCCCGTAAGGTTGTCCATTAAGTTATTCCTTCCATGACGGCGGGGAATAGCTGGAACCCAGAAATCTGGTCGTCATCGTCACCCAGGATTGGTAACGACAACCCTGGATGACTGACCCCTCCGTTGTTCACGGCAACGCAGAGGCTTTGGAGATTTTAGCACTCCAAAAGCCTTCCTGTTCGTCGCTGCAAAGAGGCAGGATGGCTAGATTTTTGGTTTTCTTACCAGAAGACCAAAAACATAGGAGAAGCTCACCATGACTGAGTACAGAGACGATCGGGGCAATGACGCCCGATCACAGGAGTCTGCTGCCATTCTGACGCGGGATCGCACCAGCGGAGAACGGCGGCCTGTGCGGGTTTTAGTCATCGGCGATCGGCAAGATGTCTTAGAAACCATCAAAAACCTGCATCAGCGAGGCTTTGCACCCATGGGGGACTGGAGCCGCCCTTTGCCCTGGCTCGCCACGGAAAACGCCATGCGAGAACAACTGCTCACCCTACCCGCGGGTAGCGTCATGAGCCTCTGCACCCGTTGGAATTCTGCGGAATAACGATCGTGAGGTTGCCTATGATTCTACCCATGCTGCCAAGTTCGGGCTAACTGGCGGATTTCCTCGAGTTCCGTCTCTGGCATCTTGTCCAAGTTTGCCAAAATAAAGCTCATACGGCCTTGCTGAGCTAGTTTTTTGCGATGGCGATCGAGGAAATCCCAATACAAAAAATTAAAAGGACAAGCCTTTTCGCCAACCCGCACTTTCGGATTAAACTGACAGCCTTTGCAATAGTCACTCATCTTGTTAATATAATTTGCTGAAGCCGCGTAGGGTTTGGAGGCCAGCATTCCTCCATCGGCATACTGTCCCATGCCAATCACATTGGTTTGCATGACCCAATCATAGGCGTCAATGTAAGCGGCGTGAAACCACTGCTCGATTTCCTGGGGTGCAATTCCAGCAATTAATGTGAAGTTGTTTAACACCATTAAGCGTTGGATGTGATGGGCATAACCTAATCGCTCCGTTTGATCGAGGCATTGCCGCAAGCAATTCATCGGCGCTTGACTAGCATTCCAAAAAAAATCTGGCAAGGGTTGTTGATGGCCAAACCAGTTACTATACCCATAATTCTCTGCGCTGTAAACATACACGCCCCGCATATATTCCCGCCAACCCATCACCTGACGAATCATGCCCTCCACACTGTTGAATGGTAAGTCCTGCTGTTCGTGGAAAGCGTCTTCTATGGCCTGTACCACTTCGATCGGGTGTAGTAAACCTAAATTTAAGTAGGGTGATAGTAGGGAATGCCAAAGGGTATCCTGTCCCGTTACCATGGCGTCTTCGTAGGGGCCAAAGGTGGCTAAGCGGGTGGTGATAAAATGGGCCAATACTTGTTGTGCCTGCGATCGGGTAACAGCCCAACCAAAGCGATCGAGGCGGCCATAGGTGGGACAATCGAGGTCGCGCACCTTTTGCATCACGGTTTGGGTGAGATCATCGGGTTCAAACCACAGCGGCGCAGGGGGCTGAAACGTCGGATCGTTCTTTTTCGGCGGTTTGCGATTTTCCTTATCAAAGTTCCAACTGCCGCCGATCGGTTGTCCCCCAGCGTCCATCAACACATTAAACCGCTTACGACTGGCGCGATAAAAATCTTCCATCAACAGTCGCTTGCGAGACTTGGCCCACTGCGTAAACTCTTCCGCGCTCCAAAGAAATTGGTTATTAGGCACGATCGTAATGGGGCAGGGCAACTCTAGGGTGGCTAACTGCTGGGCAAAGGGTTTATCGATCGGAGCCATCACCCGCAGTTCTGTAATCTGCTGCGCCTCAATCCAAGCCAGTAAGGGCGATCTAAACTCCTCCGCTTCAGCATAGGTAACGGGCCAGCCCTGTGCTTGCAACGTTTGGGCAAAGTGGCGCATAGCTGACCATACCAGCACGAGTTTTTGCTGATGGTAGGGCCGCACCCGCACGTGGGCTAGGGACTCAATCAGAATAATGGGAGTAGCGGGGCTGAGGTTCGTTAGGACTGCATGCTGGTGTGAAAGCTGATCCCCTAAAATCCAAAGTCCGATCGTCATACCCGCTGCATACCCATTGCACTGATAACCCTGCTATTACACCATAGAGTTGACTGCGCAGCAATATTATGGAGAAGGATGATTATGGAGAAGATTGCTGGGTTTGGGCGATCGCATAGAGTGCGTCAATTTGCTGGGACAGCAGGAGGGGCAACGCTTGGGTAATGGTTTCAATGTCCCAATCCCACCAGCGAATTTCCAGCAGCTTTGCCACCTCTGCATCACTAAACCGCTGGCGAATGGGACGGGCCGGATTACCCCCCACGATCGTATAGGGGGGCACGTTTTTCGTAACCACGGATTTAGCCCCAACGATCGCGCCATCGCCAATCTGGACTCCCGGCATAATCACCGCCTCATAGCCAATCCAAACGTCATTGCCAATCACCGTATCGCCTCGGCTAGGAAGGTTTAACATCTCCTCCAGGTACGCTTCCCAGCCTTGGCCAAAAATGGGAAATGGATAGGTAGAAATGCTGTCTAGTTTATGGTTTGCCCCATTCATAATAAATTTCACGCCCGTCGCGATCGCGCAAAATTTACCAATAATTAACTGATCTATACCATAGTTATACAAAACATTGCGTTCAAAGCCTTCGGGATCGACGGGATCATCATAGTAGGAATAATCCCCCACGATAATGTTAGAAACGGTCAGACAATTTTTAATGAAACAGACTCTTGGATGAGCCGGAATGGGATGAAGTTGGTTTGGATCGGGGCCATCACTCATTTGGGTACCTTCTAGAAGCAGATATGTACGATCGTGGGACTTTAATCCATAATTTTTTAAGAAGTGATACGGTAACTCTCAGGTTTGCCCATCAGTTTACTATCCTTGTTAAGTTAGTTTAAAACAAGTAAAAAGCTCTGAACTTTAATAGAGGATTCATCAATCGTCCATTAGGATTCAAAGTAAGTTACGGGGCCAAATTGCTTCCCATCATGGTTACTCTTTTAGGCAATTGTGTTCAAGCAAACTGAGCTACAGGGCCGGACTAGGCTTGTCAAGCAAGGCTAGCCGACAAAGACAATATTAGGTGCATCAGTTAGGTGCATCAGTTATGGGTTCATCAATCATGAATGCATAAATTTCCAAGCGATCGAAGGTTGTCGCGATAACGCTAGCTGGGACGTTTCTGGTTAAAACGTGTCTAGTTAAGACGTTGCTAGCTGAACTGGGTACCGCTATATCTGCTTTTATCTGCTAACTTATCCGCTAAGGAGAGAGCGCTTCTATGCCTGTTACCCCCACCTATCCTGGCGTTTACATTGAGGAAATTCCCAGTGGAGTCCGCACCATCACCGGAGTTGCCACCTCGATAACTGCTTTTCTGGGATTTTCCTTTAAAGGCCCTACTAATGATCCCGTCCGAATTCAGAATTTTGGAGATTTTGAGCGATTATTTGGGGGATTAACCTACGATAGCACCATGAGCTACGCGGTGCAGCAGTTTTTCCTCAATGGCGGCGTAGATGCCCTGATTGTGCGGCTTGCCAATCCTGGATTAAAAGCTAAAGCAACCTTAAAAGCAGGCAATGACGACCTCGAATTAGAAGCGGCTGAGGCAGGGAAAGGCGGAGAAGCCTACTCTCTTGCAGTGAATCATGAGAACGTTTCTGACGATCAGCATTTCAATTTGTTGATTAAAAAAGGTTCAGAAACAGATACGGTTAGCAATATTAAATTTGACGAAGTGGCTGCAAGACTGGCCGATAAACCCGTTCGTGTGAAACCTGGGAGTAAGCTGGGCAGTCGCTTGGATGTGACGACGCAGGATGTGCCGCTGGACGGTGGATCTGATCCGGCAAAGGTAGCTAAGATTCAACTACCCTATAAAACTGGAACGAAAGATAGTAATGGGGCAGATGTCGTTGAAAATCTTGTGCTGAAGGCGAAGGGAGAAGGCAGTTGGGGGAATAATTTGCGAGTCAGTGTCGATCATGACACCGCTAAGGCAGGACAGTTCAATTTATCGATCGAATATGTTGAAGATGGCGAAGTCAAAGCCCGTGAGACGCTGCGTAACCTCGACATCGATCCCACTGCGACCCGCTCTGTCGCAGATGTCTTGAAACTTCAATCCACCTTTGTAGATTGGGATGAAAAGAGTTCCTTACCGTCTGGTCTGCCTGAAGTGACTACAACCCCGATCGTGCCTGTGGATCCCGACAAAGGGGCCGATGGAGATTCTCCCACGGATGAGAGTTTCTACCTCGGTAGTCAAGGGGATAAAACGGGGATGTATGCCCTGGAAAAAGCGGATTTGTTCAATCTTCTCTGCATTCCCCCAATCAATCGAACCCTGGATGTTTCAGCCACGGTGTTGGCCGCAGCGGCTAAATACTGTAGCGATCGCCGTGCCATGTTAATTGTCGATTCGCCCAATGATTGGGATACGAAGGATAAAGCGTTGAAGGGATTGAAGTCAGTGCTTGACCCGATCGGGGGATCTAAGAAAAATGCAGCCATTTTCTTCCCACGGGTCAAGTTGGCCGATCCCCTCAAGGAGAACCGCCTGGATACCTTTGCGCCCTGTGGGGTGATTGCGGGCATTTTTGCGCGAACGGATGCCCAGAGAGGCGTCTGGAAGGCTCCTGCGGGCACTGAGGCGGGCATGACCGGGGTGCGGGGCTTGTCCGTCAATTTGACCGATGGCGAAAACGGCCAACTGAATCCCTTGGGTGTGAATTGCCTGCGTAACTTTACCGCCTACGGCAATGTTGTCTGGGGCTCGCGCACGACGGAAGGGGACGATCGCCTCGCCTCGGAATGGAAATACATTCCCGTTCGTCGCACGGCACTCTTCCTAGAAGAAAGCCTCTATCGGGGGACGCAATGGGTCGTGTTTGAACCGAACGATGAACCGCTCTGGGCGCAGATTCGGCTGAATATTGGTGCCTTCCTCAATACCCTGTTCCGCCAAGGTGCGTTCCAAGGTTCCACTCCCAAGGAAGCCTACTTCGTCAAGTGCGACAAAGAAACCACAACGCAAAACGATATCGATCGGGGCATTGTCAACATCGTTGTGGGATTTGCGCCTTTGAAACCTGCCGAATTTGTCATCATCAAATTCCAACAAATTGCGGGTCAAATTGCAACCTAACGATCGCCACCCACAACGACTCCCAACTAGATTACTCCAACACTAGATTATTTCAACACTAGGAGGAACGTATGGCTCAGTTTAGTGTCAATGCACAGCGCTTTGATCCCTACAAGAATTTCAAATTCCGAGTGAAATGGGATGGGCGCTATGTTGCAGGCATCAGTAAAGTGGGGGCGCTGAAACGAACTACGGAAGTCGTGACCCATCGTGCAGGCGGCGATCCCAGTAGCCCACGCCATTCTCCCGGCCAATCGAAATATGAACCGATTATGCTGGAGCGGGGTGTCACCCATGATAAAGACTTTGAACAATGGGCCAATAAAGTCTGGAATTATGGTTCGGGGTTGGGGGCAGAAGTGTCCCTAAAAGATTTCCGCAAAGACATCATTATTGAAATGTATAACGAAGCGGGACAACTAGCGATCGCCTACAAAGTCTTTCGCTGTTGGGTGTCGGAATTTACGGCCCAACCGGAACTAGATGCCAACGCCAACGCCGTCGCCATTCAAAGTATCCAACTGCAAAATGAGGGTTGGGAACGCGATTATGATGTGGCGGAACCCAGTGAGCCTAGCTTCCTGGAACCGGCCTAACCTAAAGTAACAGTCCCATGCGTGCGCTTTCTGCCCAGGATATTCTGCAAATTTGGGAAATCGGTCAATCTCAGCATCCCCTCGATCGGGCGATGACGTTGCTTGCCTTTGCCTTGCCTGAAAAGACGGGCCAGGAATTAACGCAACTCACGATCGGTCAACGGGATGCCTATTTACTCCAACTGCGGCAGGGCTTGCTGGGATCGCAGTTGGAGAGTTTTGCCACCTGTCCCCATTGTGGTGAGGCGTTGGAATTTAGTCTGCAAGTGCAGGATCTCCAGCTCGCGGAACCGGATGCGATTTCTGCTGCCCCGCAGTTGGTTAATTTAGACGGCTTTGAGATTCAATTTAGCTTGCCGACGAGTCGGGATTTGGCGGCGGTGGTGAGCTGTCGAGAAGTGCCGATCGCGGCGCAGCAGTTAACTCAACGCTGTCTGCATCGAGTAACGCAATCGGGACAGACGATCGAACCGCAGCAATTACCACCAGCGGTACTACTGCAATTATCCCAGTACATGGCCGCTGCCGATCCCCAAGCGGAACTGTTGCTGGATCTAGTTTGTCCCAATTGTGGTCATGCGTGGCAAGTTTTGTTTGATATTGTGTCGTTTTTTTGGACGGAGTTAACGGTACAGGCCAAACGCTTGTTGCGAGAGGTGCATCTCTTAGCCCGTGCCTACGGTTGGCGAGAGGGGGATATTTTGACCATGAGTGCAACGCGACGGCAATTTTATCTGGAGCTAGTCACGTAAATGACGGATCTAATCACCCAACTAGCAGCCCGTGCTTTAGATCGGACTCCACTGGTGCAACCTCGGATTGAGTCTGCGTTTGCTCCGATCGCTGCATCGGTGTTGTCTCCGATATTAGACTCACCATTTGCTACAACGTCAGAATTAGGTGAGTCGTCTCAATCTTCTTTGGGTTCTTCTGTTGATTCTTCCGTTAATTCTTCCGTTAATTCTTTTAATAATTCCCCTGTCAGGTCTTCTGTTCCACCTTCTATTGCATCTGCCTTAGTAGACCCGAGTAGTGCGGCTTTACCGATCGCCCATTTGCCTCGTTGGGTCAGTCCTCCCCCAGCACATCCCTCGGAGGTTCGATCGCCGGAAGAGTCTCCAGTGACCTCTAATCTTGAAACGACGAATCTTGAAACGGCTAATCCTGAAACTGCCAATCTTGAAACGGCTAACCCTGTAATACCAGCGGTTCCGACTCGTTTAGAAGGAACGACTGGATTAACCGCGATCGAAGCTGAAGCGACTGGATTGACAGCGACTGGAATGGAGCCTGTGAGTATTGCGCCCGCCAATCCTGCACCCGTTCAGATCGATCGGGTTCCCCCGCAGCAAACACCTACGATCGCTCCAATTTCCTCCCCTGCGTCGCTTCATCCTGCATCTACTTTTACAGACTCGATCGCGCCCACTCCTCACATCAATTCTGACTCTCTTCCAGCTCAGTCTGACTTCTCTGCCGAATCTTCTCAGCCAGGAGCGTCCTCTCAGCCCATTCAATCAACTCGATCGGTGCAGAATCCGGGGGTTATCCAGCCGACTGGGGTAATGGAAAATTTCAGCGAAGATTCTACCGCTTTAGTTCCCGACCCGTTGAATCAATTATCTAGCCCAATATCAAGCCAAGCTTCATCAGAAACGTCTCCAGAGCTTCCTCTTGTAACTCCAAGTCAACCCTCTATTGATCAGAATGGTGATTCTAGCTATTTATCAAATCAATTAATTAGCTTACCGGAAAATGATTCTGTAAATCTTTCTCCTAGCCATCTAGTTTCTGATTCGTTAAATCCTATACGTGATGATATAGCTAGTGGTTTTTCTAACAACTTATCTGGTATCACTTCTATTGACTCCGCTAGCCATCCACTACCTTTTCCAAAAAACGATGTATCTCCTATAGAAGCAATAAAATCTTCTTTACCTAATATTCAACGCTTCTCGGAAACGGGCTCCCATTCTGCGGTACCCCCTACGACGATCGATTCGAGCATCGGCGAAGGGACGATTCCCCACCCATCAATGGCGATCGGAGAATCCTCAACAATCACTCCCCTACCCATAGTTGAAGAATTTGCAGTTGGAGAATTTGCAGTTGGAGAATCCGCAAAAATCGCCGCAGACTCTAGATTAGGCTCTAGATTAGACAATAAGTTGGTTGCCAGTGAATCGTTAACAGTTTCTCCATCGACTGCTCTATCTCCATCGACGATCGAACCTGTTAGATCTTCCAACTTGGGATCTTCTGAACCACCATTCTCCAATTCGATCGCCCAATCCCAAGCTTCTCCTTCTGCTAGCCAATCTGTCAATCGTGAACCGTCGATCGTGCCGACTTCGGATATAGCTTTAAGTCGTGCGGAACTGCTGGTGCCATCCTTAACGCAAGCTTCCCAGGCTCGATCGAATGACTCCTCCAATCGACGGGAGAACCCCAATACGCCTACGTCGCCGTCGATCGTTCATGCTGAGATCAATGTTCAAGCTAATACTAGATCGAATATTCGATCTAGTATTTGGTCGAATATCCCATCGAATGCTGATCAACTGACCCGTTCTCAATCTTCCGCGATGCCTGCGTCCGTTGTCCCCATTCCCATTATGCCCACCCTAGTTCCTAAAGCTGCCATGTCTCCCTCCCCGGAGGCCATGCCAAATTCCGCCTCGTCTATTGCGCGACAGGCTGGAATGAATCAACCAGAATCGGCCTTAGAATCCTCTCCTCCTACGATTAACATTACCATCGGTCGTATTGATATTCGGGCTATCCCGCAGGCTTCTCCACCGGCCCGATCGCGTCCAGCCGCGAATCCTCCCAAACAATCTCTCCAGGACTATCTCAACCATCGTAATGGAGGTGGCGGATGAGTAATGCCCTCGCGATCGGTGCAGTCACCGCAGTCATTAAAAATCTTCTGGAAAATGGCCTCATTCGGCAAGGTATTCCCAGCATTTTAGGCGGAATGCCAACGATTACCGTGCTTTCTCCCGATCCTGAAGGAGGTGGAGCAACCAATGGACAAACCGTCGATCGATTAAATTTATTTCTCTATCAAACCAACCCGAATCCCAGTTGGCGTAATGTGGGTTTGCCATCCCGTAACAGTAGTGGCGATAGAATCAGCAATCCTCCGTTAGCGCTAGATTTACACTATTTAATCACTGCGTACACCAAAGATGCATTCCATGCAGAAATTCTCTTAGGTCACGCCATGCAACTGCTGCATGAAATGCCTGTGCTCAGTCGCGACGTGATTCGATCGGCCTTGCGTAACCTGGCATCTAGCAGTGAACCCGCTGCCCGTGCGTTAGCCACCTCTGATCTGGCAGAGCAACTGGAACAAATTAAACTGTCTGCCCAGCCCATGAGTACAGAAGAAGTCTCTAAGCTCTGGTCGGCCATCCAAACCCAATATCGGCCCACAGTGGTCTATCAAGCTTCCATTGTTTTGATCGAAAGCCAAAAATCCACCAAATCCGCCTTACCCGTTCGAGAGCGACGGTTGCATATCGTGCCCTTTGAGCAACCTGTCATTGCTGCGGTCAAGCCACAAATTGCCACTCCAGGCAGTCAACTGACGCTCGAAGGCCGTAACTTCCGCAGCCAACAAGTGACCGTGAATTTTGGTGCGGTTGCCATTGCCCCCGATCGCCTCAATGACCAAGAAGTTCAAGTGACGGTACCTAGCAATTTATCAGCCGGAATTAATACCCTGCAAATTCAGCAATTGCTCGATTTTGGCCCTGACTCTGGATTACACCAAGGCTTTGAATCTAACTTGATGCCGTTTGTTCTAGCACCAAAGATTCTACAAATTGCTGCTTCCGAAGGGATTCGATCGGGGAATGTGACGGTGACGGTACAGGTGATTCCGATTGTGCGTAAAAATCAACAGGTGACGTTATTTTTAAATCAGCAGGGTGGCTCAACGGGATATTCAGCCAATCTTCCTCCAAGAGATGCTGATAGTAATCAACTGAGCTTTACTTTTCCGAATGTCAAAGCAGGCCAATATTTAGCTCGGCTACGGGTGGATGGTGCTGCGAGTCCCTTGGAAATTGATGATAATCCCAATAGTTCAACTTTTAATCAATATATTCAGCCTAGTGTAAATTTAACTTGTATTAATGATTGCTTGAGAGTGATCGATTTGAATCTAAATGCTAATCGTGATCAGGATGTATTAACCGTAGTCGCGACTGTCAGAATTTTGACAGAAATGGGCGTGGAAAGTTCTGGAACGCTGGTTTCTGGGGTGTGGACTCTGCCCGATGGCAGTCAACTGACCGACAATGCAATTACGTCTACCAACGGAGTCGATCGAGGTCTTGCCAGATTTGAAACGATCGGCACTCCTGGAACCTATACTTTTACTGTAACAAACTTGAGTAAGACAGGATTTACGTTTGATGCGCCCCAGAGTTCGGTATTGACGCGCAATGTTTCGGGGTGAGCTACATGAATTCCGTCACCTCTGCTGAAGTCATGTCCCATTGGCAGTCTATTAACCAGCGCTATCTTGCGGCGGCTCTCGTCAGAATCCAATCGGCTCTTCAGTCCTGCTTGCTACAACGCAATTCTTCAGAGATCGTAGCGGTTACTGCCGCACCGACTTGGGCTGAGTTAGCGACGATCGCCCAAGCTTCCTCCCATCCTCCGGCCTTAGTTGTTTTAAGCCGGGTCTTTGATTTAACTGAATTTGAGCAAGATTTACTCATGCTCTGCGTGGGCTGTGAAATGAGTGCAGAAATTGCTCAACTCTGTGCCAAGGTGCAGGGAAATCCGCAGTTGACGTATCCAACGTTAAGTTTGGCCTTGGCTGCGCTGTCTGAGGTTCATTGGAGTGCGCTGACTCCAGTGCGTCCGCTGCGGCGTTGGCGCTTGCTGGAAGTGGCGAAGGGTGACAGTTTAACCCAAAGTCGCTTGACGCTGGATGAGCGGATTTTGCATTATTTGCAAGGTGTGTCCTATTTCGACGATCGCCTACGTGGCCTAGTCGAATCCTGTTGGCAACCGGTGGATTTACTACCGTCGCAACGGCATTTGGTAGAAAATATTGTTGAAGTGTGGTCGCAGCCTGGGATGCCTCCCGTGATTCAACTTTGTGGGGATGGAATTGAGGCGCAGAGTGCGATCGCCACAATGGCCTGTGCTACCTGTGGGATGCAGTTGGGACGCTTGCGAGCAGTGGATTTTCCAACAACGACGGCAGAACGAGAGGCATTGGTCATTTTGTGGGAACGGGAAGCGCTCTTGAGTCAGAGTGCCTTACTCGTGGATTATGATGCAGCCACGCCCGATCGTGTAGCCCAACTCCAACGATTTGTGGAACAGTTACGCAGTATTGTGATCGTTGTAGGGCGAGAACCCTTGGTCTTGAATCAGCGATCGACGATTCGGTTTGATCTACCGAAGCTCACCTCAGTTGAACAACGGCAACTCTGGCAGCAAGGCTTAGGGCCTGATGTAACTGCGACTCAACAATCGATCGATCGTTTAGTGGCACAATTCAACCTATCAGCACCAATCATTAAAACAGTTGTTGAAGAAACTAAAATTAAACACGAAAAAATAAATTCAGAAATTCAGAATTTTACGTTGTCTGAGTCATCTATAGAAACGCTATTTGATGCTCTATGGAATCGTTGTCGAATGCAAGCGAGAACCCGACTAGACGATTTGGCTCAGCGAATTCCGACGATCGCGGGGTGGGATGATCTCGTTCTGCCAGAATTGCAATGTCAAACGCTACGGGAAATTGTTGCTCAAGTTCGCCAACGGACACAAGTCTACGAGCATTGGGGCTTCGCGGTGCGGGGAGCTAATGGCCTGGGGATTAGTGCGTTGTTTGCAGGGACGAGTGGAACGGGCAAAACGATGGCGGCGGAAGTGTTGGCCCATGAGTTACAGTTGGATCTTTACCGGATTGATTTAAGCCAAGTGGTCAGTAAATACATTGGCGAAACTGAGAAAAATCTGCGGCGGGTTTTTGAAGCGGCGGAGGCCGGGGGCGCTATTTTGTTATTTGATGAAGCGGATGCGCTATTTGGTAAACGCAGTGAGGTCAAGGATTCCCACGATCGCTATGCCAATATCGAAGTGAGCTATTTGCTGCAACGTATGGAAGCCTACCGGGGTTTAGCGATTCTTACGACGAATCTCCGTAGCGCGATCGATTCTGCCTTTCTGCGCCGAATTCGTTTTGTGGTGCAGTTCCCGTTTCCCGATTGGGCGCAACGCCGAGAAATTTGGCAACGCATTTTTCCCGCTAAGCTTCCCACAGAGCAATTAAATTTTGATAAGTTAGCCCAACTGAATATTGCTGGCGGTAATATTCGTAATATCGCTTTAAATGCTGCATTCCTTGCAGCAGATGCGGCAGACTCCGTGCGGATGGAGCATCTGCTACAAGCAGCTCGTAGTGAATATATTAAGCTTGAAAAAACGCTGACGGATGCGGAAATAGGAGGTTGGACTTAATGCAACCCAATCAAATTAATATTCATATCAATCAACTCGTACTCCATGGATTTCCACCTGGGAATCGCGATCGTATGTATGCTGCCATTCAACAAGAGTTAACGCGCCTGCTGACGGAACAGGGAATTCCGCCGACATTGATGCAAGGAGCCAAGGCAGATCAAATTGATGGCGGATCGTTTAATATGACAGTAGGTGCGAAAACGGAGGGGATTGGCACGGAAATTGCCCGATCGATCTATGGAGGGTTAGGTGGATGACCCAGAAAACCCAAACTACAACGAAACTGACTTCGCAACCCACACTCAATCTAGATCAGTCAGGGTTATTGCAGCGCAAATGCGAATGTGGCAATGCGGCGGGCTTAACGGGAGAATGTGAGGATTGCCAGCGGCGACAACTGACGGGCGATCGACGAAAAGATCCGGATGCGGTTACAGCTCCGGTTTTGCACAACTGGATTCAACCCAAGCTAACGATCGGTGAACCGAATGACCAGTACGAACAAGAGGCCGATCGGGTGGCCGACCAAGTTATGCGGATGCCTACTCCAGATGTCCTAACAAGCAGGCCATTGGTTCACTCAAATCTGCCATTTACAGCCTCCCCATTCCCTCTTCAAAAGCAGGAACTGAAAGAGGAAGACGAGGAAAAGAAGAAAGGAAAAATTCAGGCCAAGGAAGAGCCTGGGCAGGTTCCTGAGGTCACTTCAGATTTAGAGAAACGGTTACGAGCAAGTCAGGGAAAGGGGCAACCACTGCCAGAGCAAACTCGATCGTTTATGGAACCGCGCTTTGGGACAGATTTTAGCCAAGTGCGAGTGCATACGGATAATGAAGCGGCACAAATGAATCGAGCAATCAATGCTCAAGCGTTTACCCATCGTCAGGATATTTATTTCGCTGCTGATAAATATCACCCCGCGTCCAAGGTGGGTCAGCAGTTGGTAGCCCATGAATTGACTCATGTAATGCAGCAGACAGGTGAGATTCAATACCAGTTTCACTTGCCTCCAATACTTAATCCTCAGGCTCAGCTAATAAATTCTCTTGTTCAATGTCAAAAAGAGACGATATCGAGAGTAGTAACAACACCCCCAGTAGACAGTGGAGTTAAACCTTCAGAAAACATTACAGAGCAAAAAAAAGAGTTTCCGCCAGATTTTAATCCAGAAGAAGAAGCCAAAAAGCTTTATGAGGCATTTAAAGGATGGGGGACTGATGAGCGAATGGTGTTCGACGTTCTTACCACTGGTCGCCAAGATATGACTCAGGCGATCGAAACGGCTTATAACCAACTTTATAGTTCTCCAACTCTAGAAACGCGACTACATGAAGAGTTATCTGGTAATGACTTAGAACGAGCCCTGATACTGCTCGGTCATGGCAAACTTGACCTAAGAGATAAAGTACGTGAGGTCATGCGAGATATTGTTCAAGGGGACGGTTTCAATGAAGAAAAACTTTTCCATGCCCTAGAGCATTCTAGCAAAGAAGAAATTAATGCTTTAAATAGTGATAGTCAGCTTATATCTCAACTGAAAGCCATTATACCTACTGATGAATGGCAATTTGTTGAGGCTTATCTAACAAAAGGTAAAGGAATCTTAGCAGCGCAATTACGGAGTGCAGTGCGTGGTTGGGGAACGGATGAAAAGGCTATTTGGCGGGCGCTTGAGCAGGCAACTCCTGAAGAGCGGAAGTTTGTATCGGAGCAAGAAAAGCTAAAGGAAGATATCAAAGATGACTTATCGGATGAAGATTGGATTCGATTTGAGCGAACTCTGGCAGGAAATTTCAGCAACCTAGATCGCATTGAGATGGCTGCCTTAGGCTGGGGAACTGATGAAACTGCTCTCAAAGGGGCAATTGCGGGGCTGACTGGGGAAGAGTTTACGAAACTTGCTAACACACAATTTAAGGATATTGAAGGACAGGGTCTCGATGCGTTGGACTGTTTGCTGGAAGCAGAACTGTCAGGAAGTGATTTAGTTGAAGCAAGAGAAACGCTAAATCAAAAGCGACTCGCCTTTGATAAAGACTATAAAGAACGATACCTCAAGGAGCAGACCAGCTTTCTGGGTGATACATCCCCTCAGTCAGAAGCAGGAGCTTCTGTTTTGTTAGCTGATACAGAAAAGGGAGAGAGCATGTCTGTTGTGGGCAAGCTCAAGGTTGCAGCAGCTGGGGCTGGTACGGATGAAAAGGCTATCTGGCATGTTTTGAACTCATTGACGGATGAACAACGAAGGTTTATTCGAGAACGTAATCCCGAAGGAGTCTTGAACGTTTTACGGGAAGATTTATCTGATAGTGAATATCAGCGTGCGATGGAACTGTTAGCTGGGGGAGCTACTTCGATAAAAGCTGGCATCAAACAAGCAGTCCAAGAAGCCGTTGAAGGTTGGGGAACTGATAAACGTTTGCTTTATGATGCGGTTGATCGGGCTGCAAAAGATAAAAAAGTTGCGCAGGAAATCCTAGCAGATCCTGAAATAGATAGATCCGTACAAAGCTATGTTGAGCCTAAGCAGTACCAACTGTTCCGAACAGTTCTGCAAACAGGCAATTTTACACCCAGTATGAGGCTTCAGTGGGCAACCACTGCAATGGCTGGAACCGATGAAGACCTAGTCTTCGAGCTTTGTAAACAGTATGGAAAAGAATGGTTCACTGGCAGTAAAACTGATCCTTCTGTAGATAAAACAAGTGCTGTGAATGCTGAGGTGGATGCCATTCTCAAGAGCGAACTCAGTACCAGCGATTACTGGAAGGCTCTGGACTCGATGCGAGGAGAACCCAATACTGAAGAAGAACGATTGGCCAGGGCTAAGGAGCTATTAGAACGGGAGCGGGGCGGTGTCAGCACAGCCATCATGGACAGCCTATCGTTCACAGGGGAAAATGCAGACGATGCCTGGCGGGAGTATCGATCAACCTATAACCGGGCACTAGAAGACGGAAAAATTTCTAAAGAAGAAGAGAAGCAACTCCGACAAGATGAACGTTACTCCAAGGAGATGACGGAAGAGTACCAGGAGGCAAAATCTAGCATTGCACAGTGGGCTACCAGCATTGCTGTTGCCATTGTAGGAATTGTGGCAACCATTCTCACGGCTGGTACTGCCGGGCCCTTTGTCTTAGCGCTAGGTGGCAAGCTTCTGTTTACAGCTCAGGCAATGATTTTGGCAGCCGCGCTCAAAGTCGGACTGAATCGAGCGATTCAGGGAGAGGGCTATGATGCGACCAGTACTGAGGCGTTGGTGGACGCTGCTTCTGCTGGGGTTGAGGTCGGCCTGAGTGTGCTGGGTGGACAATTGGCGGCCCGATTTGTACAGGGAGCTAGCAAAACTGCTCTGGTTCGTTCTGTGGGACCATATGTACAAAAAGCCTTTGGTAAAGCGGGAACCAACATTATGAATGCTGGCTTAGAGGGGGCTGTTGATGCCACAATTGGCGGTGTTGGAGAAGGAGTGCTTCAAGGGTTGGCTAATGAGAAAACTTGGGCCGACGGTGTAGAGGGCTTCTTCAAGAATATGGGCACCTCGGTGGGTGTAAATGCCTTAATGAGTAGCGCCGGTGGTTTTATTGGTGGAGCTGGCTTTAAGAGCATTGGCGAGGCTATTGGGCCAAGGTTGAAGGGTAAGGTGCCCGATGAACCTACGATCAAAGCTGAGGAACCAAAATTGAAAGCTCCTAAAGAGGGAGAGTCGGCAGTTAAGCTTGAAGAACCTACTGCTAAATCTGAAGAGCCTACCGTTAAGGTAGAAGAACCCAGTGTCAAGGGAGAAACACCTTCAGGCAAAGTAGAAGAATCTACTGTTAAGGCTGAAGATTCAGCCCTCAAAGTAACGGAACCTACAGCAGCAGAGGCAACTGCAACTCAAGAATTCTCGGATTGGAAAAAAGGGCTTAACTCCGAGTCCCAGAAAATTCTTAAAGAGAACCCAGCTTTAGCCAAGATTTATGCTGAGATGGATCCTGAAGTGCGCCAATTGCTGACGTTATGTCAAAGTTGTTGCTTCCATGAGTGGATGCAAAAATTACCGGATGGAGGCAAGAGGGCTGTCAAGCGCATCGAAGCTTTGTTGAAGAAAACAGGTTTGCCTGGAGATCACCCAGGATTGAGGAGATTACTTCATGCTGCTGATACGCCAGAAACTTTTGAAAAATTGCTCGAGTCTCTGCAAACGATAGCGGACTATAAGGGAATTGATAGTAGCAGACTTGATTGGTTACTGCGAAATGAGAAAGTTCTTGATGAATTAGAGTGGCGTATTGCACAAGCCAAACCTGAAACAATAGATGAGGCGATTGCCTCGAACTATCAGCGATTAACAGCACCCGAAGATCTGGAGCCAAGTCCTGAAACTTTGGGAGAGAGCCAAGAAGCGAGAGCAATGAGCGAGCGGAGCGGTGAAGAACTTAGCAAAGAAGCGAAAGCAGATGTGCGATACCAGAAAGGTCGCAACCGAGTTAAAGGAACAGATGAAGAATCATACATCCCCTCAGGTATGGTTCATTTTGAAGAATGGTTCGACTCGTTGACAAAAGAAGAGGTTGAAGCACTTTGGAAAAATCCCAAGGCTAAGGAAATTCTTGGCAACCGTGTTCGAGATCCAGGTGGATATCATGAGTGGTTAAAGGTTTCCAAGTTACCTAAGTTCAAAGAATGGGGTGTTTCGATGCGCGATATTCACGAATTTCGCACCTTGACCGAACAGACAGCAGGTGAGGGATTTAGGCATGGTCAAACAGGATCAGGATGGATGCATGATGAGTTAGACAAGATGATTGATAAGAGCAACAGTTTAACAGATTTTAAACAATACTTGAATGATTGGGCAGATGAGATGATGCCGCCGCATGGAAGAACTCACCTTCCTGATGGTTTACAGTTGCCTCCGTCAAAGTGGCCATTTATCTTTTGATGGTTAATACAAACTATGAGAAAGCTATGGAAACGCAAGTAAATTTCAGTTCTTATTCTAATCTTTTTCATGGTGTCGCCCGTCTCGGACTTCTACTAGGCACGCTAGATCTCTCCTGGCCTTGTGTCATTCCCTACGTTGCCAAATTTTCTGAGGAGCTAAATGCTTATCAAGAATTATCGCTAGACGGTACAGGAACAACGCTTGGCTTAATGACCCATGGCACTGGCAAAGACTTTGCCTTTCGAGTCGCCCGCTACATGGAAACCCACAGTATTGATGAAGATCGATTGCGGCGCTTCCTGGTTCGTGCTCGCTTCTTTGAACACTGCAGTCTTTTCTTTAAAGTTGAAATCACTTCGGAAGGACCAATAGAATTCTCTTACTATTTCCGTCAACGGGCTTCACTGGAGGTGGCACGAGCTTGGTTAATAGATACTGGTGTCGATGTAGAAAGCCTTGCCCTGCTGGACACGTGTGCTCAAGTCCTTCAGAAAAAAACTGTTCATTTCCTGGCCGCTGCCGAATGCACGAATGGTGACAGCGTTCAAAAAGTATACTTCAGCCAACCTGAAGATGGAAAAGCTTGGGAAAGAGCCTATCAAGCAGGACAATATGTGGGTCTGACTGAAGACTCTTGGCATCCCCTCAAACCTCACAAGGCTGTCCTAATTCATCACCCTCTTTTCTTTTCGCTGGCTTTTGCAAATGGTCAACTGCTTCCAGGTGCAAAATTAGATGTTCAAGGGGTAGATCCCAATACTGTGGAAGCCTTAATGAAAGAAACTGGACAATCCCAAGAAGCCTGCGATCGAACCCGGCTTCTTCTGGAACTTTTCGAGAAGGGAAAATTTGACTATTTAGGACTTCGGTTACGCCCTAATGCTGCTCTCACAACAAAGGTTTATGCTTACCGAAGCAGCCCATAGGCTGGGTTCAAATATAAGCAATCAGCATATCTTGCAACGAATCTGTGCGTGTGGCAATGTGCCGGGGTTGACGTGTATGTGAGGTGCGCCAGCCAGCGGTTGAGTGGGCGATAGAGGGTTATCAGTGTATTAGAGAACTGGCAGGAGATCGCTCAACTAATCCAGTTGTGCCTGTAATACCTGTGCAGCAGTGAGTGAAAACTCTGGAAAGAGTGCTGAAACAATCCGCTGATCTCCCTTAAACACCGCCTCTTCATACAGCCCTGCTACCCACGTTAGTACCATCACCTGCTCTGCTGTGGGATCGACCACCCAATATTCCTGAATTCCCCGCGCTGCATATTCCGATCGCTTGTAACGATAATCCCGCTGCTCGTTTTCAACTCCCGGTGACACCACTTCCACCACCAAGGCTGGAGGTGGCATATCTGGCAGCAAAATGCTTCTTGCCGCCCCCTGGAGTGCCGTTGCTGCGTCTTCCGTCAGCACCATCAAGTCGGGAATTCGCGCCGTTGCTCGATAACCACTCACCGCGATTTCAGTTTTGACTCGAAAGCGATCGGGGGACACAAAGCGGCTAAGAGCAAACATCAGAATCACAACAATGAGCCCATTGAGGTCGCTCTCTGAAGGCATTTCCACCAGTTCCCCGTTCACTAATTCATACTGAATTTCAGTCTCCTTGTCGTAGGCCAGATAGTCTTCCAAAGTTAGGTATTTTTGGGAAGTGGTTAGATTTGCAGCTTGAGTCATAGGCTAGCCTCTAAGACGATGCTATGACTATTGTATCCATATGCCTAATGGAGCCCGATTGTGCCTTTCTGAAACGGTGACACCTTAATATTCTCTAGCAATCGACTGATACACTGGGAAGAGGGTGCAGATACGCGAAGAACAGAGTACAACTGCACAAGGTCGATCGCAAGCGACCTGGAGAACTGTTTTCTCAGCCCATACTATCTCATCCGGCCTTCTCACTGGCACAATCTTGCCTTAACGCTTATTCAGCCTGACGGTAAATTATGGGTTAATCTAATCGTACATCCCTCATTGCTCAGAGAAAAACGATGGTTGATCGAGCCAATATCCTAATCGTTGATGACAAAGTGGACAATGTTCGACTGCTGTCAGAAATGTTAAGCAGTGAGGGGTACAAATCCCGGAAAGTTCTGAATGGATCCCATGCTCTCGATGCTGCACAACTGGATCCACCTGACCTGATTCTGTTGGATATTATGATGCCGGGATTGAATGGCTATGAGACCTGCCAGCGCTTAAAAGCGGATCCTCGCACTCAGGAAATTCCGATTATCTTTTTGAGCGCATTAAATGATACCAGTGACAAAGTAAAGGCTTTGGAGCTGGGGGGGGTTGATTACATTACCAAGCCGTTCCAAAAAGAGGAAGTGATCGCCCGAGTCAAAACCCATCTGCGAATTCAAAACCTGACCCACACCCTCAGAGAACAGAATATTCAACTTGCCGAGGAGATCGAGCATCGAAAAACGGCTGAAGCTTCTCTGCAAAAGGCATTAGAGGATTTGAAAACTGCTCAAGAACAAATGATTGTCCACGAGAAATTAGCTGCTCTAGGAACTCTCACCGCTGGCATTGCCCACGAACTTCGCAACCCTCTGAATTTCGTGAATAACTATGCTGAGGGATCGATCGAGCTTTTAGATGACCTGCTGGAAGCGATAGAAACTCAAGCACCACCACTGAAGCCAGAAACACGATCGGTGATTCAAGAGCTAATTACAGAGCTCAAAACGAACTCAGGAACAATTTACCTCCATGGTCAGCGGGCAGAGCAGATTATTAGTAGCATGATGCAGCATGCGCGGATGGAAAATAGCTTGCCTCAATTGACGGATCTGAATGGTTTATTAGATGAAGCTGTAGATTTAACTTACCACAGCCAACGAGCTCAACACTCGGGATTTAATGTCACTATTCATCGCGATTACGAAGCTAATATTGGACAGTTACAGCTGTTACCCAGCGAACTGTGTCGTGCATTTATCAACTTGATTGATAATGCATTTTATGCCATGCAAAGTAAACAAAAAATTATGGGGAAAGAGTTTATCCCAATGCTATCGGTATCAACTCGACAATTAGAAAACAATGTACAGATTTGTATTCAAGATAATGGAACTGGGATTAATCCAGAGTACCAAAGTAAAATCTTTGAGCCGTTCTTTACAACTAAGCCTACCGGTGAGGGAACTGGCCTAGGACTCTCGATGGCCTACGAAATCATTGTTAGGCAACATAATGGCACCTTAAAACTCGAGACAGAAGAAGAAGGCCAGACTACTTTTGTAATAACGTTACCTGCCCTGAATAGTTGACTATGATTTTTTGGCTATAAATTAAAGAATTTGTATCGATTTTAATCTATATGGCAAGCTTTGTGAGTAAATGGTATCAGTGATTTCCCGATCGCTGTGTAGAGCAGATAAGGTTGCTTCAGAAAATTGAAACTTTACTCAGTACGATTGAGCTTACTTAAATTGCTACTATTTTAGATTGCTACTATTAATTTCCTGACTTTATATTAACTTCATCTATCTCCTCATTTAATTCATGACTAGGGGGCAGTACAAATCTCCTATACAATCGTCTTCTATTCAGTTAACATCCCCATAAAGCAGAAATATCTCAATATCGGCTCAATAGAGTTAGGGTTGTATCTGAGGGTGGGTATAGTTAGTTGATATAGACATAGATATTGATCTAGCATCAAAAATGACCGTCCATCAGTTAACTTACTGTGACTGGTAGTTGAAGCGATCGCTGAAGTTGATTGGCTCTATTTAGCTGAAAGCAGAGAAAAAATGACACCTGTTAGGATCCTAGTTGTAGATGACGAACTAGAGTTAGAACGCTTGATTAAGCAGCGTTTCAGGAAGCAGATCACGGCAAAAACGATGGATTTTCTCTTTGCCGCGAATGGAGTTGAGGCACTCCAGACGTTGCAGCACGATCGGCAAATTGATATGGTATTGACGGATCTCAATATGCCTGAAATGGATGGTTTGACCTTGATGCATTGTCTGCCTAGGGTCAATGATAGCCTTAAGGTGGTTGTGGTTTCTGCCTACAATGATATGACTCGGATTCGGCAGGCCATGAATGAGGGGGCCTTTGACTTTCTGACCAAACCGATCGACTTTCAAGATCTTAAACAAACGATCGAAAAAACGATCAAGTCTGTCCAAAAACTACGACATCAAAAAATTCAAGCCCAACAATTCCAGGAAGCTTTGCTGGAAGCGGCTTTCCACGATACCTTAACGGGCATTCCCAATCGACGGGGCCTGTGTTATCACCTCAACTGCCTCTTTGAGCAATCCACACCTTCAGCTGAGCAAAAAATAGCCCTCCTGTTCATTGATCTGGATGGATTTAAGCAAATCAATGATCAATTAGGGCATTTGGCGGGAGATGAACTGCTCAAACATGTCGCCCAGCGGTTAGTCCCTTGTTTGAGAGAGGGAGATATGGTGGCACGCCTTGGGGGCGATGAATTTGTGGTGGTGCTCTCCAGTGTTACGGATGTGACGGTTGCGATCTCTGTTGTGGAGCGAGTTCAAGCCCAACTGGCAAAGCCCTTTGAACTAGGCGGTGTATTTGAACTAGGCGGTGTACAAGTCGTGATTGGCGTGAGCATTGGCATCACCATCGGGAAACTCACCAACCAAACCCCAGAAGAATTGCTCAGGGAAGCGGATATCGCGATGTATTCAGCAAAAGCACGGGGTAAGGGCTGCTACGTCGTATTTGACACTATGACCCCAGAGCCGTAGACGATCGACGATTGTTTTCCAGGATTATCCTCCTTTAGGGGTATCATCACCTGTATGGGGCATCGCTCTGAATGAATTCCATTGATTTCTCTGCGGTTGCAAACCGAGTGCTCTATGCGTATTCCCACCATTCTCTGTGTTGATGACGATCGGAGTATTCTCTTCCCCCTAAAAAGCCAGTTATCTAGGCTATTTCCTGACTATGCGATCGAAACTGCTGAAAGTGCAAAGGCTGCCCTCGCACGGGTAAATGAGCTGTCGCTGCAAGGGATTGAAGTTCCTCTTGTCCTTGCCAATCAAGGCATGCCAGGGGAGACATTATTCATCGAACTCCAAGCTCGTTATCCGCAGATCGTCAAGGTCATGTTAATAGGGCCAGCGACCCTTGAAGCGGTGGTGAAGGCAGTCAATCGAGGCAATCTCGATCGCTTGATTGTGAAACCTTGGAGTGATGCTGAGCTTCAGACTGTCGTGACCGATGCGTTACAGCACTATCATCAGGAACAGCAACATGTGCAACAGGAACAGCAACGTGCGCAACAACAGCTGGGCTTGCAGCAAACCATTCGAGAACTGGAGCGGGTCAATGCAACGCTCGAACATCAGGTACAGGTGCGAACTCAACAACTGTACCACAGTGAGCAGCGACTGCATCATTTTATTGAACATACCCCCGTCGCGGTGGCTATCTTCGATCGTCAAATGTGCTATTTGGCTGCCAGCCACAAATGGTTAGAAGATTACCAACTAGGGGATGAATCCATTATTGGCAAATGTCACTATGATATTTTTCCGAATATCCCCCCCCACTGGCGGGAAATTCATCAACGGGGCTTAAAGGGTATTGTCGATCGAAATGACCAGGATAGTTATATTCGTCCTGATGGTCAACAGGAATGGGTGCGTTGGGAAGTTCGTCCTTGGTATGAAACGGAAACGAGCATTGGGGGGATTATCATTTTTGGAGAAGTGATTACCGATCGCGTCTTAACCGAAATTGCGCTCCAGGAAAGCGAGGAACGGTATCGGTTACTGTCTGAGATCAGTCCCGTTGGAATTTATCGTAATAACTTTGAGGGGGGATGTACCTATGCGAATGAAAAAGCTTTAGAAATCACTGGCTTATCTAGTGAAGAAATCCTGTCAGGGAAATGGGAGAAAAGCATTTACCCGGATGATTTAGCCTGGGTCTATTCTGCTTGGCATTCCTTTATTCAACAGAATCAGGAGGGGAATCTCACTGAACTTCGTCTAGAATTACGGTTTCTCCATCGCGATGGAGCGATTGTGTGGGGTTTGGCGCAAGCGGTTCCGGAGCGCAATGCCCAAGGGCAAGTCGTCGGCTTTATTGGTTCTGTCACCGATATTAGCGATCGTAAACAAAGCGAAGAGCGTTTACAGTTGGCCTTAGAGGGGTCAGGGGATGGGCTATGGGATTGGAATTTGCTTACCGATGAGATGTATTTTAGCCCCCGTTGGTTACAAATGTTGGGTTATGCAGTGGATGAGCTGCCGGGACAGATTCAAACTTGGCACCAACTGATGCATCCTGGCGATCGACCCTGGGTTGTTGAAATTTTGCAGGCTCATTTACAAGATAGTTCACACCCCTATGTGTTTGACTATCGTATGCTCTGTAAATCCGGTGAATGGAAATGGATTACCAACTATGGCAAAGTGGTGGTGCGAGATGACAATGGTAAACCCCTCCGAATGACGGGAACCCACCGGGATATTAGCGATCGCAAACGAGCAGAGGAAGCGGCTAAATTCCGTCAGCAACAGGTTATCTCTCTGCTTAATAATATTCCCCATGCTGCTTGGCTAAAAGATCAGGAAGGCCGTTTCCTATCGGTGAATGCTCCGTTTGGTGAAGCCTGTGGCTATAATCCGTCGCAATTAGTGGGTCTTACGGATTTGGATGTTTGGCCGTATGAATTGGCTGAATCCTATCAGCAGGACGATCGGGAGGTGATGCTCTCGGGGCAGCAAAAGCGTGTTGAAGAATATTTGGTTGCCTCAGATGGAACAGCGAAATGGGTTGAAACGATTAAAACGCCCGTTTTTGATGACTGGGGAGAACCCATTGGAACGGCTGGTATTTCCATTGATATTACTGAACGCAAGCGATCGGAACAAATTTTACAACAACTCAACCAAGAGTTGGAACAACGAGTTCAACAACGAACCCATGAATTACAACAACAAACCCAATTGCTTCAAATTATCCTCAATAGTATTGGTGATGGGGTATTGGTTGCTAATACTAGTGGAGAAATTATTTTACATAACCCTGCTGCCGAAAATATTCCAGGTTTGGGCGTTTCGATTAATTCTGATTCATTGCAAAATTTTTGGGGAATATATTTACCGGGAGGCGTTCCCTGTGCTGCTGATCAACTGCCTTTGATGCGAGCCATGCAAGGAGAATCGATCGATCAAGCGGAAATGGTTCTGCGCAATATTTTTCACCCGGAAGGTATCTATATCGAAGTCACAGCTCGTCCTTTGTATGATAACCATCAGAGTCTGATAGGTGGGGTAGCGGTTTTGCGCAATGTGACCGATCGTAAGCAAGCGGAACAAGCCCTCCAGGCAGAGAGATTACGGTTACAACTGGCGCTGGAAGCAGCTGATATGGGAACTTGGGAGGCTAACTTTGAAACTGGCCTTTGGTCAGAAAAAACGGAAGCCATTTTTGGTTATGCCCCTGGAACCTTTCCCAACGATCGGGAATCCTTCCTTAAATTGGTGTACGGGGCAGATCAGGAACGGGTCTTCCAAGCGCTTGCCCATAGCCTTACCACCGGTGAACCCTACAATATTGAATATCGCATTAATCGTCAGGATGGGGAGTTGCGATGGGTGGCAGTGCGGGGCAAAGTGATTCAGCCGGAAGACAATGAAAGTTCACGCATTATCGGAATTGCGGTTGATATTACAGAACGGAAACAAGCAGAAGAAGCGATTCGCTTAAGCCAAGAACAGTTGCAGTTAGCTTTAGAGGGATCGGGGGATGGATTATGGGATTGGGATGTAGCAGCTGGTAATGCCTATCTCAGTCCTCGGTTGCTGGGGATGTTGGGCTATGAAACAGATGAGTTACCCGGTCATGTTGAAATCTGGATAAGCATGATTCATCCGGATGATAAAGAACAGGTAATGAGGCGACTCCATGCTCATCTACAAGATCAAATTCCCTATCAAGTTGAATATCGTGCTCGGTCTAAAACGGGGGAATGGAGATGGCTTGCGAACTATGGAAAAGTGGTGAGTCGGGATGCTGTTGGTAAGCCGCTGCGGATGGTTGGTTTGCAGCGAGATATCACCGATCGCAAACAAGCAGAAATTGCGCTCCAAGAGTCTCAGCGCTTTTTACAAACGGTAATTGATACCTTTCCTCTAGTAGTTTGGTGGAAAGATTGTCATTCAGTTTACTTAGGTTGCAATCATAAGGCTGCTGAAGCGGCGGGTTTGTCGGCTCCAGCTGATATTATTGGCAAAACTGACTATGATCTACCCTGGGGAGCGACCCATGCTGAAGAATATCGTACTGACGATCGGGAAGTATTAAATTCAGGAATTGCAAAGTTAGGGATTATTGAAACGCAATTGCGATCGGATGGCTCGATCATCTGGATTGAAACAAATAAATTACCTTTGTATAACTTGAGTGGTGAGATCGTTGGTTTATTAGGAACCTATCAGGATATCACCGATCGGAAACAAGCAGAGGAAGCCTTACGAGATAGTGAAGAACGATTACGTTTAGCCTTGATGGCTGCGAAACAAGGACTTTATGATCTCAATTTACAAACAGATCAGGTTATTGTCAGTCCTGAGTATGCCATTATGCTTGGATATGACCCTGATGAATTCCAGGAAACCAGTACTACATGGCTGGAAAGACTGCATCCAGATGATTTTGAGCGAGGTAGAAGTCTTTATCAAGCCTATCTTCAAGGTACTTTGTTAGAGCATGTTTGGGAATTTCGGCAACGCACAAAAACGGGAGACTGGAAATGGATTTTGTCGCTGGGTAAACTGGTGTCCTATGATGCCGATGGTAATCCTTTGCGTATGCTGGGCACTCATATGGATATTGACGATCGTAAAGCGAATGAGGCTGCTTTGTTACAAGCGAAGCTAGAGCTGGAAGATCGGGTTGAACAACGCACCGCTGAATTACGTCTGTCTAAGGAAGCCGCAGAAGCAGCTAACCGAGCTAAGAGTATTTTCCTGGCAAATATGAGTCATGAACTTCGAACTCCACTCAATGCAATTCTTGGATTTAGTCAATTACTGAGCCGAAGTAGTACATTAAATTTAGAACAACAAAGACAAATTAATATCATCAATCGTAGTGGTGAACATTTGCTTAGCCTGATCAATGACATTTTAGAAATGTCTAAGATTGAGGCTGGACGGATGGTGTTAACCCCTAAGAATTTCGATCTTTACCAATTGTTGAAAAGTATAGATGATATGTTTTATCTGAGGGCACAATCTAAAGGTTTGCAGATTGTTGTTGATTATTTAAACACGCTTCCTCAATATGTTCATACGGATGAGAATAAATTGCGCCAAGTATTAATCAATTTAATGAATAATGCTATAAAATTTACTCATAAAGGCTACATTCGCTTAAAAATACAGGTGGTTTTGTCGAAGTCAACATCGGAATCAACAGTTGATCATCATTTGACTTATCTGGGCATCTCTCATCAATCTGTTAATCAATCTATAAGCTTTCTAGGGCAGGATCAGGTCTTTCTCCGCTTTGAAGTTGAAGACACTGGGCCTGGTATTGCCCCGATCGAACAAGCCGCGTTATTTGAACCATTTGTGCAAGCCCAAGCAGGTCAAGCCTCTTTAGAAGGAACCGGGTTGGGGCTTCCGATTAGCCGTCAATTTGTGCGCTTGTTAGGAGGAGAATTAACCTGCCATAGTACGTTAGGTCAGGGATCAACTTTCCGGTTTGAAATTCCTGTTAACCCAGTTCAGGCAATCAATTTTGTACCTCAACGATCGCGCCACCGTATCATAGGATTGCAGGTCAGTCAGCCGACATACCGCTTGCTGATCGTTGAGGATAATTGTGAGAATCGGCAATTTTTGGTGCAGTTGCTGCGGTCTATTGGTTTTGAGGTGCAAGAAGCTGAAAACGGGCAAGAGGCGATCGCGGTTTGGCAACAATGGCGGCCTCATTTAGTCTGGATGGATATCCGAATGCCGATTATGGATGGGTATGAGGCAACCAGACAAATTCGAGCTTTGGAAGCTAAGGAAGATAGTCCTCTATCTAGTGCGAAAACGAAGATTCTAGCATTGACAGCTAGTGCATTTGAAGATGAGCGGGCTGCAATTCTTGCTTCAGGTTGTGATGACTTAGTTTGTAAACCAATTACAGAAGAAATTCTGTTTGATAAAATGGCAGAGCATCTAGAAATTCGCTATGTATATGACGAAGGAAGTTTATCTACAGTCTCGTCTCAAGAGATAGCAAATGAAATAGTTTCTGTTGACAATGTAGAGAGTCTATCCCTGGATTGGATAACTCGATTGCAACGAGCTGCTCGAATAGCAGATGAAGAATTAATTTTGCAACTCCTAGATGAATTAGCCCTGACTCAAGCCTCTTTAGCGAATCAGCTCCGTAGTCTAGTGTATGCATTTAGGTTGGATAAATTAATTGAGTTCACGATCGAAGCGAGTCATTATCTAGAAAATCCGAATTTGTAGTCAGGCAATTGGTTATTCTAACGTGTGATACCAAATTGATTGATCACTGCTACAGATCCGATCCCCCCTACGCGCTACGCGCCGCTGACGCTAGAAATAAGGGGGGAATTCAGCCAAATCCTTTCAAAGTCCTGCTTATTAAGGGGGATTTAGGGGGATTGTTATGGATTGCAATCACAAACCGATTTTCACTAGCCGATTTCTACTACAGCATTTTTCGCCTAAATTCCTGCTTTTTACTCCTTAACTTGCAGATTTCTCAGCTTATGCAATCCCAATGAAGATTTCTGACACATTCTAGCCCTCAAATCACGATCACTAGCTTCCCCTGTACCTGCCGCTGTTCCAACTGACGGATGGCTTCAGGTAGCTCACTGAGGGGATAGCGACGATCGATCACAGGTCGCACCTGTCCCGCTTCAATCATCGCTTTCAATGTGGCTAAATCCGCTTGATTCGGCTCAGACATCAAACATTTCACTATTGTATTGTTTACGATTAAGGTGTTGGATGCCTTGCTGAAAGAGTTGTTCAGTTTCGCTGGCACGAAGGGTATTGGCTCCTGTTTTTTGGGTGGCAGGGCTAGTTTGCGCGATCGCTGAAGGAATCGGCAACATCACCACTCCAGGCGCGATCGTTGTTAACAGCAATCCTAAAGTCATAAACTTTGCTGTTTTTCTCGCCACTGCTTTTCTTCCCTTTCTAGCAATTATTCGTAAAAACTATCACTAATTATAACTATCGAATTTGACTGGAATGGATTAGACCTAACTTGCCGCAGGCATCGGTATAAAACCATTCGCCATACGTCCCATAAGTTGTAATTGTAGTTTGACGACGAATGGCACAGATAATTTTGCCATTGGGTTCCAACCGCACATTGGAAGGGGGCGAAAAGACTTGATAGCTGCGGCGATAGTAACCACAAACCCGATCGATCATTTTTTGGGTAGCCTTAGATTGTGGCTCCATCAAATCACCATATCTTCCATTGCTATCCGCAACCTGAAATTGGCCATTACAAGGCGTCATGGCATTCACCCGATCTCGCCCGATTTGATAGGTAAAAAAATAGCCTGGATGGCCTTCCATCCCCAGACTCCGCTGAACAATCTCAATGGAATCTAAATTTAAACTAACTTTCTCCCCCGTAGAAGCCGTTCCTTGATATTCCCATCTGACAGACCCCGCCATCGCAGTAGGCACCACCATTGCCCCTAAACTACTTCCCAGCAGACCGATCGTCAGAATTTTCTTCAGAATTTTCTTCAACATTGCATCTTGCTCCTTCACAGTAGTCATTAATAAACGTCATCATTGCACTAGCCGATTTCTACTACAGCATTTTTCGCCTAAATTCCTGCTTTTTACTCCTTAACTTGCAACTTTCTTAGCTTATGCAACCCTAATGAAGACTCATGAAGACTTCTGACGCATTCCAGCCCTCAAACCACGATTACCACCTTGCCCTGAACCTGCCGCTGTTCCAGATGACGAATCGCGTCAGGTAGCTCACTGAGGGGATAGCGACGATCGATCACAGGTCGCACCTGTCCCGCTTCAATCATCGCTTTCAATGTGGCTAAATCCGCTTGATTCGGCTCAGACATCAAACATTTCACTTGGCGTTGACTGCGTTTCGACAGCCACCCCCCAAACAGCAACGCCCGGAAAATCTGCCACGTATCCCCGCCCACCATGACGTAGATTCCCTGGGGCTTCAGCATTGGAAGTAAACGATCGAAAGGCTCATAGGCCGCTGCATCAAAAATCAAATCATATTGATTCTGCCAATCTACTGAGTCGATCCGCTGGGAGTCTACCACTTCATCCGCCCCCAGCGATCGTACCATCGTCATCTTCTGGGGACGACAGAGTGCCGTCACCGTTGCGCCCCACGCTTTTGCCATTTGCACCGCATAGGAACCGACGCCCCCCGATGCCCCTGTAATTAAGACCTTCTGTCCCGGCTGTACCTGTCCCACATCCCGCAATCCATGCAGCGCTGCCAAGGCAGACACAGGCACCGTAGCCGCTTGCTCCAAGGTCAAATTATCCGGCTTTAGTCCCAACGCCGTTTCTGGAACTGCCACATATTCCGCAAACGCCCCAAACCCACAGGCTGACAAATCCCCAAACACCTCATCGCCAGGTTGGAACTGCGTCACCGCTGCCCCCACGGCTTCCACCCGTCCCGCCATATCCGTCCCGATCGTAGGAATTTTGGGCGTGAACCAGCCTCCATACATCAACCGCACTAAAAACGGCTGTCCCCGCATCAAATGCCAGTCGCCTGCATGAACCGAAGCTGCATGGACTCTGACGAGAACTTCATTGGCTTTTGGGATAGGTTGCGCCACCTCAGCCACGGAGAGAACCGCTGGAGAGCCATATTTCGATTGCACGATCGCCTTCATCTGCAAACCTCCGGGACTTACGGTGTAAGTTTGTTTCTTCTACTTTAACATACGGTGTAAGTTTGTGAAATAATCAGTGCAGTCGTGATTAGTGCAGTCGCGATTAGTCGCGATTAGTCGCAATCAATGTAGTTATTCCGGCCCCCAAACCGGTTTATCCCTAGCCGCTTGTCCCATGTCCCGGAAAAAAACTGTTCGTTCCATGCTTCCTCTCAGCCGCGATCGGGTGTTGCAAGCTGCTTTGCAGTTGGCAGATCAGGAGGGATTGGATGCGCTGTCAATGCGGAATTTAGCACAGAAATTAGGTGTCCAGGCCATGTCGCTGTACAACCATGTGGCGAATAAAGATGACCTGATCGACGGAATGGTTGATTTAGTTGTGGGGGAAATTGTATTACCGCAAATTACCGCAGATTGGCAGTCAGAAATGCGTAAACGAGCAATTTCAGCCCATCAAGTCTTGCTTAATCATCCCTGGGCAACATTACCCCTCGTTTCTCGTATTAACGTTGGCCCTTCTATGCTGCGCTATATCGATGCGACCCTCGGCTGTTTGCGGGAAGCTGGATTCTCCTGGGAAATGGCTGATCATGCTTGGAATGCGATCGACAGCCATGTGTATGGATTCACCTTGCAGGAATTAAATTTCCCGATCGCGGCAGAGGATTATGCAACAATGGCCCAAGCATTTCTCCCCATGATTCCAGCGGATCAGTATCCCTACATGTATGCGATCACCCAGGAAGTGATCACAAAACGCTATGACGGATTACATACCTTCGAACTTGGACTTGATTTACTGTTGGCCGGTTTAGATCAATTGCGCGATCGGACATAAATCCATTCATTCTATCGATTTAGCATACCTGGCCAAACGAGATAATCCAACTGCTGCTTGTCCTAAGGCAATACCGCCATCATTAGGTGGAACTTTTTGTGGCCAGTAGGTCTGAAATCTTAGTTTTCGTAAATGTTGAATAGACTGTTCCAGTAACCATTTATTTTGGAAGCACCCACCGGATAACACAATGGTTGATAAATCACTTCGCTGGGCGATTGCTAAAATGATGTCCACTAAGGTCTGGTGAAACTTAAGTGCAATAGTGGATTGAGACACCGATCGCTGTAAATCTTTCAAAACTCCCTGCACGATCGGCTGCCAATCGATCACTAAAGGTACGTCTTGCGGATTTAGCGTTTGATCGAGATGAAAGGGGTAACTAGACGGATGGCGTGCATCTTCGATCGGGCTTGCAACACAGGCAAACTCCACCGCCATTGCCGCTTGGCCTTCAAACGTGCTGATCTGTACCAAATCAAGTAGAGAGGCCACGCCATCAAATAACCGTCCTACACTCGAGGTCAGGGGACAATTGATTGATCGCTGTAACATTTGGCTGAATACCGATCGCTCCTGTTCTGTGAACGCTTTCACAATCGGCAAATCCAGCGTATCCCCCTGTTCCCAAACAGTAGCCCCAAAGAGTTCATAGAGCAAGGCGATCGCGACTCGACGGGGTTCCCGCACGGCTTTCTCTCCACCCACTAAGCGAAAGGGCTTGAACTTTGCCAACCGTTGAAAGTCGGTCAGGGTCGTGATCATAAATTCGCCTCCCCAGAGCGTCCCATCGGCCCCGTATCCTGTTCCATCCCAGGCAACGCCCAGAACCGGTTGACTCAGTTGATGTTCCGCCATACAGGCTGCAATATGGGCATGGTGATGTTGTACACCCAGCGGCGCGATCGTTCTATCCTGGGCATACCGGGTGGAAAAATAATCAGGATGCAAATCACAGGCAATCTTAGGCGCATGAATCTCATAGATCTGTTGTAGTGATTCTGCTATGGCATGAAAGGTTATGGCTGTTGCAGTATTATCCAAATCCCCTAAATGTTGACTAAGTAGAATATTTACTGGATTAGAATCATGATTGCAAGAACCTTCGGATAAGAAATCATTTTCTAAATCACTAAAACGATCGGGAATTGTCAGCGCGATCGTAGATTTCAAATGCCCACCGACGGCAAGGACTGGCGAGTCAAGGTTGAGGGCAGGGATGTTGATTGTAATCGGTAAAGGTGCATAGCCCCGCGCCCGTCTTAACAGCATGGCCTGTTCTGAGGACTGACCCGTTTCCCGAACAGTTAGGATCTGAACCACGGAATCATCGACCGGACGGACAATGGGTCGATCGTGGACTAGAAAATAATCGGCGATTGAACTTAATTGGCGAACGGCCTCCCATTCATCAATACAAATCGGTTCCCCTGAAAGATTGCCACTAGTTGCCACAACTGGGCTGCGTAACTCCGCCATTAACAAATGATGGAGCGGCGTGTAGGGCAACATAACGCCCAAATAGGGATTATGGGGGGCAATTAAAGCCTTTTGTAGGTTTGAACATGTCCGATCGCGGGGATGGGGGAGCAGAACGATCGGGGCTGCTGGAGAGGTCAAGATTTGGGCAGATCGATCGCTGACTTGGCAATCCTCTTGGATGGCAGCTAATGAAGGATACAGGAGGGCAAAGGGTTTGTCAGGGCGATGTTTCCGCTGCCGTAACTGGCCGATCGCGGTGGCATTATAGGCATCAACCCAGAATTGAAATCCCCCCAATCCTTTGATCGCCACAATCTTCCCTTGGCGAACAGCAGCCACCGTTACCATAAGGGCTGCATCTCCAGTGGCCAGTGGATTTCCTTGCTGATCCCACAGGGCAAGCTGTGGCCCACAGTCGGGACAGGCGATCGGTTGGGCATGAAATCGTCGATCCTGGGGATGGTCGTACTCTGCTCGGCAGGCATCACACAGAACGAAATCCCGCATCGTTGTATGAGGTCGATCGTAGGGCAAGCGTTGCAGAATACTATAACGTGGCCCGCAGTGGGTACAGTTGATAAAAGGATAGCGATATCGTCGATCGTTCGGGTCAAAGAGTTCCCCTAAACAAGCAGGACAGGTTGCCAAGTCTGGCAGAATTAGGGTGCTTGCAGCCTTTGCCTGACTCGATCGAATTTCAAACTGGGTATCGCCAATACAGTCCAGAATCGTTAGAGTGAGGCGTTGAATGAATCCATGGCAGGGTAAATCTTGTTGCAGGCGATCGTGAAATTCCTGCAAGCGATCGATTGTTCCTTCAACTTCAATAACAACGCCTTGGGTATCATTTTGTACCCAACCCGTTAATCCCAATGCCGTGGCCAATCGATAGACAAACGGACGAAATCCAATTCCTTGGACAATGCCACTAATATGAATTTGTTGTCGCAGCATGGAATGCAAGCTACTCAATCGATCGACCTAACATAACCGACTTAATGGCACCGAAATATTCAACATAAAATCAGGGAAATTTTAGAGCATGATTCGCTGTAACGCTGGTAGGAGCTCTTTCTGAGCAAGATAGGCTTGGAGTTCAGTCGGTGTCAAATTACAGAGGTCTTTAGCCAGTTCTATAATGTCCAACCCTTTGGGCAGCAACGGCAGAAGCGTCTCCCGGACAATACCAAGAAACTGCGGTTCTGCCACCAGAATTAACTGCTGGGCTGGGTGGTTTTGAAAGAGGGACTGTAATCGCTGGGCGATCGTTCCGACAAACCGTCGTTCGTATTCCACGCGATGTTGTTGGCGATGGTCGTCATAGCTATGGGCTTGGCCGTTGGAACCCCGGTTCCGACCCGTTTTGGAAGTAGACCACAGATCTTCTCCTGCCAATTCATGCTCACTATTGAACAAGCCGTCCTGTTCTACTAAATTACAAGCATGGCTCAATTCGGGAATCTCACTACTTTCCAACGTCAAAAATCGTGCTTTCGAACCATTCATCACTGCAACGATAACGTGACGCATGGTACCTCCTCTGGGGTAAGGACTTCTATCCTTAGATCGTAAGAGATCAACCGGATCGCAGTTCAAATCGCCAATAAACCTTAAACTTTGCATCTCTTTCATTAAGTTCGACAACAATATATTTAATACGAGTAAAGTACGCTATCGTTTTTTAGGCAAAAGTTCATGATTGATCAAAACGATATCCGTAACATCGGAATTGCAGCCCATATCGATGCGGGTAAAACGACACTCTCTGAACGAATTTTATTCTATACGGGCAAAATTCATTGTATCCATGAAGTGGGCCAAGAAAACGGAGGAGCCACCATGGATTACATGGAATTGGAGCGGGAAAAGGGAATTACGATTACTTCCGCTGCGGTAACTTGTTTTTGGCAAGGTAGTCAAATTAATCTAATTGATACACCAGGTCATGTAGATTTTACGATCGAAGTGGAGCGATCACTGCGAGTCTTGGATGGTGCTGTGATGGTGCTGTGTGGGGTGGCAGGGGTGCAATCTCAAACCCTCACGATCGATCGCCAAATGAAACGTTACCAAATTCCTCGCATTGCTTTTATTAACAAGCTCGATCGCGTAGGAGCTAATCCCGATCGGGTCGTGCAAGCACTGGCGGAAAAACTGCATCTTAAGCCAATCGTATTACAGCTGCCGATCGGTCGCGAAGCTGATTTTATCGGCTTAATTGATTTAATTAGTTTCACGGCCCATTATTACGAAGGAGAACAGGGGGAACATTGGCTACAGCAGCCTATTCCTGAAGCATTGCAACCTGCCGCCCAACGAGCCCGTGATCAACTTCTCGATCAAATTTCTATTCATTCTGAAGCTATGATGGAGCGTTTACTGAACGGTGAAACGATTCCCCAGGACATGATTTGGGCAGCGATTCGGCAAGGGACTTTGAGTCGAGAATTTATTCCTGTTTTGATGGGGTCGGCCTTTAAAAATAAGGGAGTTCAGAATCTCCTAGAGGCGATCGTGCGGTATTTGCCCTCTCCCGGCGATCGATCGGCTATTCCCGCCACCCATACAGAAACAGGCCAAGCCGTGATGCTCCACCCCAATCCAACGGATGCTGCGGTTGGTCTAGCCTTTAAGTTAATTGACGATGAATTTGGCCAACTCACCTACACTCGTCTGTATTCCGGCACCCTTCATCCCGGCGATCGACTGCATAACAGCCGCACTCAAAAAATGGTGCGCATCCATCGCCTAGTTCGCATTGAGGTGGAGAAACGGCAGGAATTGGAGCAGGCGATCGCGGGAGAAATTGTGGGGCTAGTGGGCGTGGATTGCGCCTCCGGGGATACCCTTTGTTCTAAGGGGACTCAGGTTGCGCTAGAGGGAATGGTGGTGCCAAAACCAGTGATGACGATCGCGATTTCGCCCCAAAATCAACCAGATTTAGAACGCATGGAAAAGGCGCTTCAGCACTTTGTGCGGGAAGATCCGACGTTGCAGGTTGCCATCGATCCAGAATCTAAGAAAACACTCATTTCCGGGATGGGAGAGTTGCATTTGGAAATTTATCTAGAACGGATGAAACGGGAGTACAACGCATGGGTTTACGTGGGCAAACCCGCCGTGGCCTACCGCGAAACCATTACCCAATCTGCCAAATTTAACTACACCCTCAACAAGCAAGCCCCTGGCCACAATCAATATGCCCAAGTGATCGGACACATTGAACCTTGTATGGGGGAATTCGAGGTAATGAATCAAACCACCTCAGAAAGAATTCCCAAAAAATACTGGTCCGCCTGTGAGCAGGGTTTTCGGGATGCCATCAAAACTGGATGGCTTAAAGGCTATCCCATCACTGGAATCAAGGTTGTGCTGGAAGGCGGCTCCTTTAACCCGATCGAATCCTCGGAAATGGCCTTTCGGTTTGCCGCTTACCAAGGATTTGAACAGGCATTTGCGCAAGCTCATCCGAAGGTTATCGAACCGATCATGCATCTGGAAGTTGAAACTCCCAGTGAATTTGTGGGACGCATCCAAAGTAAGTTACTCAGCCGCAGAGCATTACTCCTCGGTTCAGAGGTTCGAGATGACATTGTTATGATTTCAGCAGAAGTACCACTGGCGGAAATGTTTGGCTACTCGACGGAATTACGATCGTTGTCCCATGGTATGGCAACTTTCACAATGGAATTCTTAACCTATGCGGAACTTCCTGAGAGTTTGCTAACTGAAATTTAAGAATCATAAGGGCTAAACGTCAGTTCGGGTTAAGCCGCAGGCTGTAAAGCCCAGTCAATCTGGAGAGCAGGCTTTTTGGGCTGGTGAGAATAGGCGATCAACCCACAAATCACGTTGACGAAACAATTGACAGGACTGCGATGGCGAGAATGCTCGATTTGAGAGATATTCTTAAGCTGGTCAATAATGGTCTCGATAATCGATCGCTTGCGAGACAATAACTTGTCATTGAGCCGCATCAAGCGATTTTTCATATTCCGGCGAGGTTTGGCAAAGAATTCAATGCCATAGCTCGCTAGTCAGTCTGCCGCTAGCTTCTGAGAGACATAGCCCCGGTCAGCAAAGACTTTACCAAAGAGTCCTTGCAACAAAGCTCGCACGGGTTTGCGGTCATCCGTATTGCCAGGGGTCAGTTGAATATTGAGCAACTCACCCAATTCATTGACCACCAAATGCAGTTTGCAGCCAAAGAACCAATCCACCGATGTCTTTCCCCGAGCGGCCAAGTCGGCAAAGACCCGATGCTGGCCAATCCGACGATTGTGGCAGACTTTGAGGCTGGTGGCATCTACGAAACTGATGCCTGTGCAAGCGCCAAAACAGTGTTTCAGGTAGGCACACAGGGGGAGCAAAGCCGAGGGCATCCATTCGACAAAGCGTCCATAACTGACCAAACCAGGAAAGGCTTTGCCCCAATCCGCCTGAACTTTATCGGTGTAGTAGGCTTTAAAGTTACGGTAGCTCGATTGATGGAAGGCAATCAGAATCGTCATGATTTCGCTGAGTGCCAAGCTGCGCTCGCGTTGACGGCAACCCAGCCCATGGCTCAGCAGTTGCTGGTGCCACTGGGGCTCAAAGCTTTGGCAAAAGTCATCAACGTGGCAAAACAAGTCTTCTACACTCAACATAGGACGAGTAAAGCTATGTATGACAACACTTTTAGCTTATCAACTCGTCCTTTTCTTATCCCGAACTGACGTTAGTTACATTGTCCGGTCTTTGGGGTACACCTCAGCCACGGTATCACGAGCCAGGAAGCAATTTACTCTCACTAGAACCGCGCGGTTCCACTTCACTCCATCCGATTTTCTTTTGCGTACTCCCGTCGGATGCCTTCTACGAAGGCTGCTTGCCGTAGCACGTTCTCGCCCTGGCTAATTGCCTGTAGACACACAAAGCGAATCACGTTCATGATCATCGCGCCACTGAGTTCATAGCGGGAAGCCAGGTGTCCTAAATCAACGGCGGGTTCCAAAGTAACAGTATCCGGTAAGCCTTTTTGCCAAATTAAGCGGCGTTCTCCCTGACGGGGCATGGGAAAATGAATGATCTGCTCAAAGCGACGCGAGAAGGCTTCATCTACATTGCTGGCTAGATTAGAGGCCAGAATGACTAACCCGTCGAAGGTTTCCACACGCTGTAAAAGAAAGGACACTTCCTGGTTGGCATAGCGATCGTGGGAATCCCGCACCTGGGTGCGTTTGCCAAATAGGGAATCAGCTTCATCGAAGAACAAAATCCAGTCCTTGTGCTCAGCTTTATCAAACAGAGCAGCCAAGTTTTTTTCGGTTTCACCAATGTATTTTGAGATCACCATAGACAAATCTACTTTATAGACTTCCCGTCCGGTGGCTTTGCCGAGGAGTGTGGCGGTGAGGGTTTTCCCAGTACCCGGTGGTCCATAGAACAGAGCACGACAACCGGGGCGTAGTTTTTTACGCATGTTCCACTGATTCATGAGCACGTGTTCGTGGCGAACCCAATTCTCTAATTCTTTGATCTGGGCAAGGGTGAGAGCAGGTAAAACTAGGTCATCCCAATTCATAGCGGTTTCTAGCCGCTGTGCCGGGAACCGGAAACTCATGCGGGGCGGGCGAACCTTGCCAGTCAGAAAGCGCTCGGCATATTCTGAGTCGATGACGAGTCGGCCACTCATGGGTGGCTCGCCCTCAGGAGCCTCTTCGAGCGCGATGATGCCTTGTTGTACCAAGGGGTGATCGCCCCAGAGCTGGGCTTGCCAGTGCAGGCGGGTTTGGAGGTCATCACCGGCGAGCAGGAAGAGAGCCGTGTCACCAGTGGGTAAAAAACCCCGATGCTGGCGACCCCGGATACCGCCCAATTCGGGATACTCGCCAGCTTCCGGCAAGGCATTTTGAATCAGGCGATCGAAGAAGTTAGGCTGGAACCAGGGGACTAAGGCTAAGAGCAACAGAAGTTGGGAATCTAAGTCCAGGTTATGGTCACAAATAAACTGGCTGTAGGAATCATCTCTTGTACAGGGAGGGAAAAGCGGTATTTCCTGCGGTGGTGAAACCTGGTTTAGAGCGGCGAAGGAATGCCTTAATCGCTGAATGAAAGCAATCTCTAAAACCGTTAATGATTGAGTTAAATAGTCCAATTGTGCTGAAGTGACTGCTGAGATCTGGCTAATTGTGACCATGGTGTGACCTCTGATACAGGGTCTTTGCTTTAACAATAGAAAAGAGGCGTTAGACAAGCAATGTAGCTAAGCTCAAGGCTTTTCCTTCCTGGGTATTACTTAATCAGCGTTTGCCGCTTGATAGCGCGAAAGTCCTGCCCTTCAACCTTGATGCCACCAATAAGTCGTTGAATAACGGCAATATAGAATGCGGTTTTGAAGTTGTGCAATGGGTGATTATAGGCAAGCGTAGCATCTGTGACAATGATTCGGTTTTGCCCCAACGTCACCTCAACTATATCGGGTTTCTTGTTACCTATTTTTCCTAGCAGAAAGTCATTTTCTTTGCTGAAGTTGAGAAAATTTAAGCAATCCCGGCGAGTATCTGGAAAGTGAGGATCCTTAGAGTATTGAACAACTTTATCCCAGGCCGGTTTTAGCAATGGATCGCTACCATCCACACATAGCTGCTTGACAAATGTATAGACATCTTCGGATAGGAGGCTACTGTTGGTGCGACGACCCCTACCTTCACTCGTTGCGGCTTTGGCCAATTGCTGAAAAACCTGACTCAGAGTCTGCTGTGGATTGGCCATTAGGAACTCGGTTGGTGTCTGCCCTCGTTGCTGCCATTGGTGCTTCCTCTCTTGTACTACCACAGCTTCAACCCAACCGGGCTGGTGGCTAAATGCCTGGTTGAGTCGGGCATCATCCACTTCATCAAGGGGTGTTTTCTGCTTCCCTTCCTGAAGAGTCCGGAAATTCTTACGAATAAAGGCGATACCTTCTGGGGTTAGGTGCCCCTTTGGATCCATCAGGGATGATTGGCTTGGTGTGGGAGCCGCAGGCGTAGGGTGCGATGGAGGATGCGAACTACCAGGAGGGTTAGATTTGCGTTTATCTAGACTGATGCCGAAGGTGTCCCGATACCATTGATGGTAGCCTTCCAGTTCGGGAAAAGAGAGGTGTTGCCGCTGGCCGAATTGGTCGGGGTAGTCAATCCAAACCTTTGCTGTCGAAGATGATGGGTCGTAACCAAAAAGAGTCTGCGTCCATGCCTCGCCATTCCAAAAGTCAATGCGTGAAGTTCGGGGTTGGTTGCCCGATCGCGCTGATTCAGCCATGAGAACACCAAAGTCTCCAGAAAGACCGGATGGGAAGCGATCTGGGAATCGTACACCCTGCCGCCCTTTGTCCACTGGATGATAATGAGCAACCAAATCCCAATGGCCAACATCCTGGTCTTTGTCAAGAATCTCCTTCCATCGTTGGGCGTAACCGCCCCCAGCGGGCCCCTCCGCTCCGCCGCTAGGACCGTGCTTCTCTACAAACGTCGTTGCTTCGGTTCCCTGAACAATGATGTAAGCGCCTGTTTCAGTATTGCGATACATGGTGACTTCTCGATGTGGCGATTGCGAAGCACACCCATAGTAGATGCTGCTGGAATCCATGAATCTTGTTGGGTTGGGATCCATGATGACTGTTGCTTCTGGTAAATCATCGGCAACTTTTTGTCGAATCGCTTTTGCCTTTTCTGTTGGGATGGGTGGACTATCGGGTTCAACAACCGTTGGATGGCTAGGCGGTGTCACAGCTTCACCATGTTTCTTGCCAGTGGATGGTTGTTCCGGCTCACGGTCGAAGAGCTGTTTGCTTGCTAAATGCGAAGCTATAATCAGACCATGAGTTTGGATCGCTGAAGCAATCCTTTCTGCACGTCGTCGCCTTGCCTCAGTAGCAGTGATAGTTCCTTTTTTCTCCTCTTTGGCAATATCCGCAAGGGCACCTGCTGTTGTGACATTGCAGATAATTAGCCCACCAATATCGGATACATTCTCCGTTACTTCGCCAATGGCACCGATAACGCGAATCGGTTTAAGGGCAAAGCCAAAATCGAAATTAGGCGGGATCAGCTTAGACTGATTGGCTGGAATCTTGGCAATATCACCGACGTATTCCAATGCGCCAATTGCCTTTGCACCAAGCGCAACAGCACCCAGGATATCGAGGATGTCCCCAACCGCTTGGATATCCCAGCGGAAGGTGTCGTTTTCGAGCCGTTTAATGATGCGTTCGGCTGCCAGTCCAGCCGCCAGTAGCCCACCTGCGACTCCTGTGATCGGAGAGCTAACCACTAATCCAGCAACAGCCAGCGCCGTCCCCAGCGCTTCCAATCGAGCTTTCGCCGCAGTCCAATCCCGCGCTCTACTCTCGAACGTCTGTATCCTCTCGGTTTCCGAAAAGACACCAAACCAGCCTTCATTGGGTAGGCGCACGGTCAAACTGCCCTCACCATATTCGGCAGTGCCAGCAAAGCGCTCCACCGCCTCCCAGACCGACTTCAAGGGAGATTCCTTAGATTTGCCTAAGTATTTGCCGCCGTCAGGGGTGGTGATGTCTGAAAGTAGGCACTGCCATTCTTTACTGCCATTGTCGAATGCTGGCTCTCTAACTTGCAGGAGCAACGGGTAAATTTGACCAGTAATTCGGCTGACTAATGAACCATGAACACGCACAGCTTGCCTACCCAGTTCTTTGAGCCGTTCTAGCGCTAAATTAAACTGTTTGTCCAAGTGTTTTTTTTGTTGTTCAAGCTCCCAGACGTCCGGATCGTGAAATCCCATTTTGATTAAGATGGAACGACTACGAGCAGCATTTAATTTATCTGACACAATCGCCAACCGCTTGAGGATGATCTCAGCCGGTGAACCTGTAGCCTCAAGTTGAAGCAGTTTGTATCGTTCCTCGACTTCCTTGAGAATTGCGGGATCAACATTGCCAAATAGCTTGAGGATTTCTAACTCAGCTTGTGCTTGCGCAGCTTGTGCAGCAAGGTCGTCGATCGCTTCCTGAGAAATACTTTCCAGAGAGCGAGTGGTCACAACCAGCGTGGCAATGCTGGGTGCCCGTGCAGGCTCATCTGGGCCAGCATTGGGATTGATTGCAGCGATACAACGGATGATATAGACCCCTCGCTTTGTCCAGGCAATGGTTCGCTCTCGGTTGTCGCCTAAGAAATCAGCCGCCGCTCCCAACAATTCCTTGCCATAACTGGTTACAACTTCCAACCCTAAAAGCTTTTGGTTTAATTCGTTCGCAAGTGCATCAGCATAGCGGCCTTCGGCGATCGCCTCTTCTTGATCTTTCCGAATCTGGGCAGGTCTCTTCAGCAGATCCTCAGTTGTTCGCCCAAGCCCCCTCCCTGCGCCCTCCATTCTGGAAGGTTGGCGCATCGAACCGACATCTTTCCCCCGACCAGCTTTGATCCGCTTTTCAGCCTCCTTGACTTCGGGGGCCTCAGAGATATCCCATAACTCCCAGCGATAGCCCACGGGCTGTGCTGCCCATGATGCCTGACTCAACAAGTCTGGAGCTGACGCGGCATAGTCCAAGACCATGGTGTAAGTCCCTGAGCCACCGATCGGTTGCAAGGTTAGACCAGAAATCTTGGACGGCAATTGTGGAAACTCGTACGCTTGTCCACGCCGTTTCGAGGGCATTCCTGGCTTTTGCCAACGTTGACGGGCTTGGGGACGGCTCTGTTGGTATCTTCGTTGGTTTTGAACTTTGTCAATGATCTCTATTGCAACATGCTCAGCGTATTGGGCTTGTGAGTCTTTGTCTTGATCGACCCATTTGCTCCGATAGACACGGACGTGATCAATGATATTTGGATATTTGCCTATTTGTATCATTAAAACATCGGAGCCTTCCTTTTCCTGAATAGACGTGGAAATGTAAGGAATAAGCTCATAAGTAACCTGATTAGGAAACTTTTCTGTAAGAATTTTCTTAACCACTGGCAATAACTCTTTGGTCAGCCAATCTTCAGCTGCCGGATATTTTTGAGGATCCCAAACATACTCCTCTGGTTGGTTTCTTTTAATCTTGCCAGATTCCCCTTCTGGACTCGCACCAGGTGGATTTAGATAATCCAATGGCATTTCGTAATGGTGAATACCGGAAGCATTTTTTAGAATCAATGGCACGTTCACTTGCTCTGATTCTAGGTACGCCCTTCCGCGCTCCAGTTCATCATAATCCTCCTTATTCCCACAAAAAATATATACCCAAGGGAAAGGATCCAAGCCTGTGCTCGGTGGCGATTCAAAATCAAAAATCACCCAATTTTGACCTTGGGCTGGGTACTTAATAGGGCTAGAAAGTTGATACTTACCTTCTGTCAATCCTTGCGGCAGCCTTATTGTTCCGTTAAACACCCTTTCAGTATGTGTAAATTTTAATTTAAACTGCCAGACCACTTGGGGAACCTGTTGTAATAAAGTGGCCTCAATACTCTTCAACGGATCGTTATCTTGCTGGCGAAAGATTTGGTTCGGTTGGGGGGGGAACCTTTGGGGCACTTGCAGAAAACCACTTTGTTGAATGGTATGCACCAACTCATGCGCTAACAATCGTTGTCCCGCAGGCGATCGCGGCTGATATTGACCTGCTCCGAAAGCTACATCCTGCTTGACGGTAAAGGCACGAGCATTAACGGCACGTACTGTGGCATCGGCTTGACTATCGGTGTGAATCTTGACTTGAGAAAAGTCATGCCCGAAACGTGGTTCAAAGAAAGCCCGTTCTGCGGCGGGTAAGGGTTGACCGCCACCCTGCAAAGCCGAGATCTGCTTTTGGAGGGTGTTAGATGCCGTAGGTGGTTCACTAGAGGTTGTTTTAGGTTGCAGCGTTTCTTCCCCCTGCTTTTTCTTCTCTTCCTCAGCTGATCCAGGCAGTCTTTTCACCATAGGCGTAATTGACTCAGCCAGTGGCTTGGTTTGTAGGGTTGATTGCTTCTTCTCATCTTCTTGAATGGGTTGTCGTTGCATTTCCTCCTTACACTTACATTCGGGACACATCCGCTGAATGTTGGGTTCGGGCATCCGCATCACCTGATCGGCGACGCGATCAGCTTCTTGCTCGTACTGGTCATTCGGCTGACCAATGGTTAACTTCGCTTGAACTATCGGTGCAGAGCGAGCCCCCGATCGCAGCGAAGATGGGCTAGAGAAAAACGGTGTTGCTTCGCTCGTATGCGACCCAGTTGAGAAAAATGGTCGGCTCGCATGGCTATCTGTGGGTTTTTGGTGAGTCCGAGTGCGTTTCATAATGGTGTAAACAGGTAGACAGCGCTTTCATCACTGGAGCACATTCGCTAAGCCTGGGAACAATTTGGTTAAATCTGCCGATAGCATCACTTGAAAACCTGGCCCCGTTTTTAGTGGCGGTGCGCTGGGAAAACTTTGCATCTGGGTGAGAGGCGACTGAAACGTCCCCGGCGCGGGCTGGAACCGAGGATAGGGACTCAGTTCCGTAAAGCTGGTGCCTTCGGCTTTCACACCACCGCCGAGAAATTCCAAGCCGAACCGCCCCCCAGTGACGGACATGCCTCGACCTGCTGTGTAAGCTGTATCTAACCCGAAGGATGCACCCGTCAAGGGTACTCCAGGGTAGCGTTTTCGCAGTGCATCTAAATAAGGGCTGAATGTAAAGTCTGACGAGAAGCCATAGGTGGACTTGCCCGCTTCGGGGAGTTTGTATTTAAACCCGGCGATCGGTGAATAGGGAATCCAGCCCAGGGGCTTACCCACATTCACATCCGATAGCCATTCGCGTATCTGGGGATTCAGCGCAAACACCAGTCCTGCGAGGGCAAGGTTCATCCCACCGAAGGTGCCGATCGCGATTTGTTCATCACTCGGTCGTTGTTCCCAAAAGCGCTTCTTCAGATCCTCTAACCGGGTTTCAAACCAGGTTTTGAATTTCGGATATTCCAGGAGCTGTTCACCCGTGGTTTTTAAGCCTTCTACCAAGGGATCTTTTTCTTCTGGCTTTGCTCCTTCTGCTTCTTGGCGCTGAACCATTGGTTGGTTGACGGTCAACGGTTGCAAGATAGGGTGGGGAGCAGCAGTGAAAAAGGGTTTTGGAACATCCGCACGCTGGCTATCTTGCATTGGGCGAAACATGGACTGACGTGGCACAGTACTTGCCGTTTTGTGTTGCTTCCAGGTTTTCATAAGCGATGGCTCCACAGTTAAAAGAGCTACAGATTAGATCTGTGGTTGACTGAATCTGCTTCCCTGAAGTCCCCCTGGCAAAAGGCTAGGAGAGCGATCGCCAGGGGGCTAGCAGGGGTGGAACACGACAATTGATAGTTCCAAAGTAGATCCAGTCACCTAGTCTGGCGAATCGCTGCCATCACTGGTGGGCGTTTCAGTGCTGCTACTTGCCGCATCACCTGCATCACTGGTGGGCTGCTCAGGACTGCTGCTTTGTGTTGCGTTGGTATTTCCTCCTAATTGGCCTGTTTTGATCAGGTACAAGATCACGAGCAAGAGCAAGATCAGAAATGCCAGTAACCAAACCAGCCAGTTGATCAACCCATATTCACGAGCATCAATCTTTGTCGTGATGGTAGCTGTTCCGTCTTTGGGAATGGTTAACTGATACAGATTTTTCCCGACCTTTTCTGCACCAATGATCTGGTCATTCCAGTTCTGCACCGCACCCCCAACATGGCGCACGATGTAGCCAAAAGACCCGACGGGTTCGACCACTTCATACTTGTGTTCGTTGATGGTGATGTACTGTCCTAAATGTCGATAGCCATAGGCACTCCAGGTCAGGTAGGAGACTCTGTCATCTTTTCTGCGTCTTGAATCGGGGGACACTGCCAACTCAAAGGGCTGCTCTGAAAGGCGGGCAAAGCGCAGGGGATCTTCTTGTTGCTTGGAGACATAAATAGAGAATTTCTGCTTCGCCATCCCAGCAGGCAACGGATAGCCTTTGGCACTGATCTCCGCCTGCCGCGAAAAGGATGAGGCAGAGACAAAATCCATATTCCGAACGACACTCTTGGTGACAATGTTGGTGCCTGCCAGAGAATCGAGCTCGACCAACATGCACTGGTGGGGACGATCCTTATATTTTTGTTGGAGGTCCGGTGCAACAGTCCAATCGAGCGTGAATTCTTGAGTTCCTCCTGCAGGAACGTCCTGGGGACTGGTTGGGTTATTGGCTGCTGGAATGTCCGTCCAGTTATCAGAACTTGTTATACCCCAATTCGCGATTCGGAAGCGGACTTTCACCTTTTCAGCAAGCTGGGCTACGCCACCCACTTCGCTGTCATTTTTCACCTTAGCGAAGAATGTATTTTTACCCGTGAGATTTATTTGGTGTGGTTGAGGATTCTTGGTGCCAATGTCATTGGCGCTGAGGGAGACTCCCTTCATCGGTGCGGTATTGCTCTTGGTGGCATTCCCCCATTCCGCAGGGAAAAAGGCGTATTCATCTACTGGAATTGTGGGGAACTCGGCAATTTCTGGTGCATTTCTCGGCCAGCGGAACTGAGCAGCAATAGGCTTCGTTCCCGTACTATCAACACGGAGGATATTGGCATAGAACAAGAAATCATCCGCAAAGTCTGGCCCACCCCAGACTGTTCCAGTGGTCGGCACCTGCACCTCAACGTTCCAGTTCTTAGAACTGCCGGTTCCTCCAGAGCTTACCTTGACTACCAGATCTGTCGGTACAGATGGAATCTTTTGCCAATTGGCGCGCTGTTTCTCGTCAATGTAGGTACTATCCTTCCAGACGGTGACTTCTCTCGCACTACCGTCCGGCGCGGCACCACTACTCGTCAACGGATAGATCATAATTCTGATGTCGTCCTTCGGTAAAGCGGTAGCAGCATCGCTAGGGCGGAAGTTCAAAACCACCAGATCGTCGTTATCGAAGGTCGGATCATTCTTGATTTCAGCAGAAAAATACAGAAACGGCTGGCTATTGTGCTTCAGGGTTTGGATTGCTGCCGGTGCAGGATCTGCCCCATCACTGTAGGTCGCTCGATAAGCCCCTGTCCAGCCGAAATCATTCTCAACATTGCCATCAATATTGGGTGGCCGGTAGGCATTGGCAGGATCTACTGGGTCGGGGACACCTCGGTGGGGGGGCCAGGAGATCTGTTCAAAGTTCAATTTGTATTTGCGGCTACAGATGAAAGGAGTGCCAGCCGCAAGATCTTCGGTGACTCGAAGTGTGAACTCTCGATCAGTGTCGTTCGGAGGCGTTCCCGATACCGTAGTAGACGTGGATGCGGGCACACTGGTACCAGGGGAACCGGCAGGCAACTGTACGGTTACTCCGCCTAAGTCACAGCTAGGATTACTACTATTGCAACCGGGAGGTGCAGGGGTTAATTTCCAAAAGAAGTTATCTGCACTAGATGATGATGTACGGTTGAGACCAATGGTTTCGTTAATATCTCGCCCAACCTTGGCATTGATAATTTGTAGGGGATTATCAGGATTGGCAGAGTTATTACAAGTATCACCTATGGTAATTGGGGGTGCTGCTGCTGCACTACCCATGAACAGCAAAGACAGTGTGATCGCCAATAAGCAAGATCGTAGAAAACGACTTGCTTCAGTCCAGTAGAATTTCAGTAATGTTTTCATAGTTTGGTTCTCATTGGGTTTGAAAATTAGCTCTCAAGTGGCTTCATGAATGTGGATTTAGAGTCGGTTTGGCTTGGGTAAACGAGTTAGTTTCAGTATTGCTTCGCTTCCTCCTTATCAACTAAGTTGTCCAGTTGACATGCAAAAAAACGGGCATCCAGGGTAGATGAATCACGCCGACACCCCAGGGCAGCTTACTCAGCAACACATCCTGCATCCGATGCTCAATCGTCAGTTGCCATCCCAAATCCACTGGTTTGAGTTTGCCGTCTCGCCAGAAGAACTGCTGGCGCAACCACTCTGTTGAGTTGCTATGGAGGGCGCTCCAATGTTTCAGCACGGCACCGAGCAACTCCTCGCAAGCGTTACGCTCAGCCTCGTTGAGTTCGTAAGGGGGCAGGGGTTCCTCCCAGTCCCAGGCGCACAACAACTTAGGCAACAACAACTCGTATTCGGGGATATTGGCATCGCCGTAGGTCAGGTAGGTCAGCAGGGCAACGGCTCGCCGTTGAGTTTGCCCATCGCGAAACTGGTTGTCTGCTAATAACTCCAGGCTATGAAACAACTCTTGCAAAAAGGGATGCACAATCACAATACCGGTTCCCCCAATGTAAACGGCTTTGGACTCGGCTGTCTCGATCGCGTCCAATCCCTGAATTTTCTGCGATACAGAGGGCTGCGAAGTATGGGGTGAACGATCGCCTGGTAGCTTTACTGAATGGAGAGTGGGAGCCACGGTTTGCTCCTCAACTCCATCTTTTAACGCCTGTCCTGGAGCTGTTAGAGAGGGCGTGGGCAGTGGGTTGGTTGACTGAGCATCTGTTTGCCCTTCAGCGGTTCCTGTCATTGCTGGCTTTGCTGTTGGCTGCAATGGAGCAGTAGTCATTGGTTGATCTTCAATAACTCCCGTTATCGTTGGCTTCGTCTCCGGAGGAGGAGGGAGGGGCGACGAATCAGGTTGCTGAGCTAGGATTGCAGAGCCAGCATCCGTAGTTGACGGTAGGGGTGAGGGCACGGGGAATGGGGTGACATACTCCATCCATGTTTGCCACGGTTGGGGCAGAGTCGAGTGCAGCTCTATTGCAGTTATGTTTCCAGATTGAGGTGTTGCGTGGGAGTGGAGTGGAGTGGGTGGGTGCGATCGTGATTCTGTCGCCTCTCTATTGTCAGAGCCAGTGGGAGATATCCCAGTTTCCGGAGTGTGAGTGCTATCGGTCTGGAGGAGCGTTTGGCGTTCCGTCCACAGGTACTGCATCAGCCTGGGGCCATCGATCGATACCGCAGTTGGGCTAATGCAATAGGGCAACACCGTCAACCAGAAGCGCTCCCGCCAAAGAGCCTGTACCGTGTGGGGTAAATCTCCTGGAACCATTAGCCTCAGCACTGTTGCCGACTCTGGCAGGTCATTCAGGATCTGGAGCAGGGTTTGCAGAAACTCATCGCTGACGGTGTAGATCAACCGTCGTAACGCTCTGGCATCCTGACTCAGCAGTTGGGCCAGCGATCGCCATTGTGCTGGAGTCATCGCGGATTGCAGGGTTTCCAACCAATCATCAGACGGCTTACGTCTCCACCAGGGCAAGCGCCCATGTTCGCAAAAGAATAAAAACTGCTGAAACCACCCATCTTGCTTGCTGCCATAAATGGATGAGTCTGGTGTTGTTTGGGCTGCTGAACTATGTAAAATCTGCTCTAGATTGGACTGTAATTGTGTAGCTAATCGCTGGCTGAACTGAGTCATCCAATCGCTGCCCTGCAACATACCCAGGTCGATTTCCAGCCGCTCCACCCGTACCCGTTCCTCTGGCCCAGCAATCTGGTCAAACACAGATTCCATCACACTTCTGCCTTGTCCCTGAAACAGCCGAGCAACCGCTTCCTGGAGTTCAAATGCCTGATCAGTGTGACTGAGTTCCAGTTCCAATACCTGACGAATAATCTGATGGGGGTTGTTAGCTAGCATTGGCGACTCCATTGAGAGCAAGAATCAGGGCTTCCCGTGCTGCTGCATTTACATCATCTGAATTCATACCTGGGATTAACTGAGTATCTAGCCAGTTGAAATAAGCCGTCTCAAAGTGCTCAAAACATCCCCGAGGCGGGGCAGTTGCGGGGACAGGTGCGCTGTGGATCAGTGGCAGGTGGCGATCGACCCAGTAAATCTTGGGGAATAAATGGGCAGGGCAGGCTTGTTCAACCATGCGTTCCACATGGCGACGAAACTCCGAATCACGAAAGCGATGGGGCGGGGCTTCAGAGCGCTGCGAGGCTGCAGGATCGAGGGAGAAGTCGCGGGCATACCCGGATGGAAAGACCAACGATAAGCGCTGGCTGTAAGGATCGTTTGCGGATAGCTTCAAGAAACTATCCCCTGGATCGGATCCTTCTCCTGGTTTATCGGAGCCCCGCTGGGGCCGTAATAAAATGTGTTCGACGGTGTGGAATCCTTCTGCACTTTCCTCATAGACTTTAAAAAACGCAGCACTCGGAGTAGATAACCGTCTACGGCCCCGATGATCGATTCCTGTCAAGTGGGCGATGCGTCGTTCCATCGGTGTCATGGATGTCTCTATCCGCAGAGTCCTGAAAAACGCCGCAGTGGCTTGCATTGCATCCTGAATTGCATTTTCCGCCCAGGTGCTCAGGCTTTCCCCCACCACTCGGGCACCTGTATCTGCTCCATCCTTTAGCTGGTATCGATAGCGGCCCGCCTCAGCACTGACCCTATGATAAAAGACGCGATCGGGGAGCTGATTGACTTGTGCCGCCAGTACAATCGCGTCTTCCGCGCTAATGATGGCAGCCGCTTCCGTTGAGAAACTGTCCACTGAGCGGAGGCGATGTTCTTCATCGAACGCCAGCACCCAATGGAAGATAGAGCTTTCTTTTACTTGCCAACCCTGAGAGTCTTCTCTGGGCCAAGTTGCAAACCAAGCTGCTGCAACTTCCCAGGATCTTTGAGCAGCAGTTTCAGTTTTCCAGGTGCTCAGGCTTTCTCCCACCACCCGGTTTGTTTCATCCTTCAGTTGGTATCGATAGCGGCCCGCTCCCGCGCTAACCGCCTGATAAGAATTGACTCGTGCCGCCAGCACGATCGCGTTTTTCGCGCTAATGATGGCAGCCGCTTCCGTTGAGAAACTGTCCACTGAGCGGAGTAGCGGTTCGTCATTGAACACCAGCATCCAATGGAAGATAGATGTTTCCTTCACCTGCAAATACTCGGGATGTTGCCGAAGATGTTGTCGAAGTGGATTACCGAACGACTGGAGCTTCGCAACATTCAGATCTGGCACATCTGCCAAAAATGCAGCTTTGTCGCGAATTAAGCGGGCGTTCACAGCCTGACGGCGAGATGCCATCTGTGCCAGCAACTGATCTGAAGCAGGGTTCGCTTCAGCCATGTCTTTTTGTGCCCAGCGATGCAGTTCCTGTGCCCAACTGACCATGTCCTCCCCTTGACGGGCCAGCAAATGATCCAGCATGCGGTTGCGTCGGTCTAAAAACTGGTCGCGGGATTCCACTGCCGCTTGCAGAGCTAGCCGATAAGTATTGTTGGGATTATTCACATCACTACCAACCGGAAATCGTTTGAGCAATTTTTCCATACCGGGTAACTCGAACAGGGCACGAGTAAAGTAGGTGGCTTGTTCCTCAGAATTAGCTGAGAAGAAGCGGTTGATATTGCCTAGCTGGGCGGTCAGATCCGCCAGAAATTGCTCGAATAGCAGCAGATAGCCCTGCGTTTGTAATGCCCGTGCTTGTCCTTCTAGTCCTGCACTGTCTGGCACCCCGGCTTCCCCCACGCCGTAAATCCGAGGCAAGTCATTTTGAAACGCATAGTAATCGTCCACCGGGAGCAGTTCACCCCGTTGGACAGGCCAAACTGGAGAGAACGCTTGAGGTTGTGTTGAGCGCTGCTGCTGACGTTGCATTTCAGTAAACAGCTTTTCCACCCGGGCTGGGTCGTAGCTCACATCCACGTCATTACGGACAAAGTTGATGCGGGATTTAGTCAAACTCAGGCGGGGGCGGTAGCGATCGACTTCCACCAGACGCAAGCAGTCCTGAGCATTGGTGGTAATGGGACGATTGTTAACGAAGTTGCTCAACGCCAGGTCGGTCACAGCCACAATGTCACGACCGGTGGGATTTTCCTGGGTCACGACATCTGTGCCTGTCCCACTGCGCAACCGCATGATGATTCGCAGGATGTCTGAGATGTGGATTTGATCGGTATGGGCGAGGGAGTCAGGATTGTCATCACTGAGAAAGCCATGGCGCAATAGTGGCCCGTCATAAAGCGTCTCTGCTGTTTTTCCCTGGGCACGCATCTCTGCCAAGGAATAAAACTGCAGGGGTGGGGTTAGCGCCAAATCAATATCAAAAAAGATTTTTGCCAGTAGCTGCTCCAGATCCGTACTGCCAGTCACTTCAATACGGGCGCGCAGGGCGATTTCCTGCACTCTAGCTACCTTCAGACGCACTGGCGCTTCGCACAGATTTCGCCAACTCTCGACATACCGCTGAATCTGAAGCACCCCCCGATAGGCAGCACGCACTCGGTGAGCAAACTGGTCGATTAAACCACCGGAGCTGGTGGATTTTATTGCAACACGGATCGCATCCGAAAGCTCCCCTTCACCCGTGATCCGCAGCAGAATCCCCATATCGGTATGCACCTGGGAATCGGTGTAACTGACTCGTAATTGACCGAAGTAACTTTGGGATTCGGGCAAGGCCTGCCATCCGCCTCCGTCTGGATTTAACTCAACTTTTTGAGGGGTGACCGCTGCACGAAACGGAGCGGCTTCGGGTTCATCCCAGTGCGGCAATGCCACCTCAACGTCTACCGATGGCAGTTGCAACTGATAGATATTGCTATTCAAGTCCTGTTCTTCAAAGTCTTTAAGAGTCAGGATGACTTCATACAGCCCGCGCAAGTGAACCTGTTCCAATCCTGCTTGCCTAGCATAGGTGAATGAGGCGAATAGCGGATCGTCTTTGGAATTAGGATTGGTATAAGCGCTCCTGGCTGCAAGGTAACAAACAAGACTCATGAACCATAAATCAAAAGCCTCAGGCTTCAGAGGTTGATCAGTTTGTATCTTGCAATACCACTTCCACCAGAATGTCAGGAAATCCTTAGTATAGAAAGGAACCTCACTGTCGTCATTTGAGGTAATTCGGGCTTCACTGACCAACGGATGATCAAGAAGGATCTGGCGCAAGTCGTCCAGTGTAACGGGTGCTGCAGACAGGACATGATGTACTGGTATCCCATCTGGTAGGGCGTGGCTCTCACCACTGCGCAGTAAATCTGCCATATCTAACTGGAGCCGGAAGCCCAATTCCGTCATGGCATAGCTAAACGCTTCCAGTAACGTAATACCCGGATCGTGCACGTTGTGGTCGGTCCAACTGTCTTTCGCCAGTTGGCGGATCAGTTCCATGCCGCGCTCCCGCAGAGCAGCATAGTTCATGCTGGTTCGATCTGGTGGGGTTTGGGATAGGCGGAGAGTATCGTTCATAGGGCAACCTGCAAGTACTCACTCATTTGTAGGGGGCTGCGGGGCTTGCTGTAATTGGGCAAGCGTGTTCTCCAGTTCTTTAACTCGCCCAGCCAGTTCTTTCACCGCATTGACCAGGACGTAGGTCAGGGCCGAACCGTTATAAATACGCAACGGTTCATCATCACTGCCGATCTCATCCATACTGGCAATCCGTTCCACCATCTCCGGAAAGATCGTTTCTATTTCCTGACCAATAACGCCTACGCTTTCTTGTCCTTTAGGTGTGCCTGCCTTGCCGTTGTAGCGAAACCGCACAGGGCGTACACGCATGAGTTGGTCTAAACCAGCTTCTAAATCGCGGATATCTTCTTTGACGCGGATATCAGAGCACCTTGACCATTCCCCACTTGGATTGCACACCTTTCCGTTGACTTGAAGGGCAAAATCAGAAGCTGACACGTTCGTACCCTGGATCATGACCTTGCTTTGGATAAATGCTGAGCCATTAACTTGAAACGGATATGCACTCGCGCCACTGAGGTCGCTGTCAGAACCTACAATCACATGTCCAGTATTCGCGGTGACAGCTAAGCGTATAGTATCGCCGTCCTGACTAAGATAGACTGATTGAGTCAGTGGAGCATTGATGTAAACTTCGCCAGAAGGAGCTTGTCTGAAGCCGTAACTCTTATTACTGTTAGCTTGCTGAACGTGTGAGAGATATGCGTAACCTTGGTCAGGAGTTGCACCGGTATGGAAAACAGCAGCACCAAACCGCACACGTTCTGAGGTAGAGGTAGCTGTGTTGCTCTTCAACGGAACTTCCAATCGATAGGTAGGTGGACTTGTTGAAGCGAAATCGCTGCCAATACCGACATTTCCACCGGCATAAGTGACAGCACCGGTGGTTCCAATGGGTTGAAACGCACCGCCACCACCTACATCCGCCCACTTTGACCCATCATAAAATTGCACACGGCCAGTGTTTAAGCGCAATGTCCCTGGTTCAGAGCTATTGCTGTCACCCAGTTTTAGCCCACCGGGCAAACGCAGATTCTTTATAGATCTCTCATCAAACGTCAAACCATCCTCGGTTTTATGCAAAAAGCTATTAATCAAAGCAGCGAAATCATCGCCAGAGGGGCGTGCACCATTTTGAAATTTGTTCTCCAACTCGTTTCGGGTAGCCATAACTTCTTCTCCTAGTTCTTGATGTCACAAAAGTGGTTGGTGTTTGCCCTTGAGGGGTGATTGATCAGTTAGATGTAAAAACCTCAAATTACCTTAGCTCTGAAGTCTTGGGTTCCAGGCATCAATTAGCGATGAGGAGAGACATTAAAATCAAGACCCACCGTCATGTATCCAATACCAAGTTGCTTGACGCCCAAACATCGATCTTCACCCCTATTAATTGGGGTAATTCGATGTTCCGAATGGGAAACCAAAATGGCGTGGGTGGGGGTTGCTGCGACTTCAACCCCCCACCCGACCACAAAGGTATCGCCAATGGTCATGCCAACTGCTGTGGATGAAATGGCCGGTTGAGGTTTTGGGCGAATCAGGAAATTCAGCCCAATTGTCATGTCTCCAATGCCACCGCGTGGCGTCCCCTCGTAAATGTGGTAGAGCTGGAAATCCGTAATGTAGTCCACATAGCGACGTCCTTCCATAAAGGCTAAGATCTCGGATTTATAAATTTGGGATCCAAAGATAATGTCCTGCCCTTCTTCGTAAGCCCAAGGCGACAAAAACCGACGTAGTTCCTGATTTAACACCCCGGCGTAATATCCAGCGTCCAATCCAGCCAAAAAGGCCACACGAGCATCAACCCGAATGCGCTCATAGACTGGATGAATCACATGAACCGTAGCAAAGGGGCTGGCAATTCCCGTCCTGACATAGTCGCTGATACGATTCATCAGTACGGCACTTGCACGGGGTTCCAGGGGATTGCCACCCGTAATGTTGCGTAAGTCCGGCACAATGATGAGGGAAACTTCACCGGCTTGATCTACGAAGGGAGCTTCACCGGCTTGATCGTTCCCATCTGCGTCCCTGTGGGGCCGACTGTGGGGCAAACATTTAACTTTGAACACCTCTGGAAATTCTTCCAGAACAAGCCGCTCAAAGTCCCAGGGGGTAACCGCACGATTGCGATGTCGGAGCCGTTCACTGCAGCGGCGAAAGAATGCCGCATCGGTTTCGCTGGTTCGTCCCTCAAACGATCGGTACGGCTGGCTAAGCGATTTCACCGCAGTAACCCGTTGCTTGAGACGTTTGATACTCTTGGCAGTCAGTCCTGTCTGTAAGTGTTCGGTGTAGTCTTTGAGTTCGCCCACTGCTGGTACAAATCTGGCTAGAGCACCCTGGCTATGCAGTGCCAACGTCCGTGCTGCACTTTCTGGGGCTTGCCGAATCAGTGCTCGCAGCCACACCATTCCTGGTGGCATCAGGGTGTGATCTAGCGTGGCATCTCTGCCCACAGATAGCACCACCAATCCGGGTTGTTGAAAGCCAGCAGTGCTGTCATTAAGTACGGCGGATGGGGGCAGAGTTTTCCAGGTGTTGCTGCTTAAATAACTCCACTCCACCGCAGCTTGCGCTAAGACGGGGGCGACACTGGCTGTTCCAGGGTCGATTTGGAAGAGCAGGGATATATTCGCGGGCGGCGTTAATTCCTCTATGCCAAGATATAGTGCACCCAGAGTAAATTCGTGATTTCCTTCAAGCGTAATGGAACCATCTATTTCAGGGATGAGTTGGGCAGATCCATCTCCTGAGGCCGTAGTATACCCAAAGGGTTCTAAACGGAAAAATGCATCCTCACTATGGGCTGCCCCTGGCACCATATCCACTGAAGCAGTGTAGTCCAAAGAAAGGTTGGCTAAAGAGGGGGTCCATGGTTGGTTGGGCAACGGCGGTTCAATACCCGCCCTGTCCCAACGACTGAGGGCGAGTGCCTGGGTTGCGTACCGATTTGAGAACATCTGGTGCCCAAAGGCTTCAAAGGAGGTTTTGCTCACATAAGGTTGGCCTATGGAGGGGCCTCGTAAGACCAGACGAATAAACCCGTTTGTTGTATCGGTAGTGTAGGAGTTGAGTTTGCCTAATATTGGCTTTTGGACGTAGTTTTTGCCACGCAGAGCAGTATCGAAGTTGTCTGAGTTAACTTCAATTTTGGTTTGTCTAAGAGTTGGATAAGAGTTGAATAAGACATGCTGATCCAGCAATCTGTGATCCCAACTGCGACCGTATAGCAAGTCAACATCGATCCTGAATTGACTACTGAAGTTAGTTGGTGACTGGTCAAAATACGCTCTGTAATGTTCTAGTAGATCCGGCAAATCTTGCCATTCCAAATATAAGGCTAGTGATGTGAGGTGTTTGCTAAAGACTTCGGCACTGCCAATATAAAACGAGGAACCCAGGTGGGGTTGACTGCCAAACAACGGCATGGGTTTGTCTGGAGTGAGCGATCCCTGATCGTTTTGCACCACCAGTTGCTTCACCCCTTTGACACTCACTTCCAGGGTGGCACTCTCGACGGTCAATCCTACCAGGGTTTCATAATAGCTGCTGGCACCATTGAGTCGGCAGCGCAAGATAGGCCAGTCAGCCCTTGGTTTCTCCCCATGAAGTTTTGCATCCCAAGTCACGATCGCTGGAGCTGTTTCGTTCAGCGTCAGGGTCATCTCCAGAAACGTTGTCTGACTGTCACTGGTCGTCGCCAAATTAGCTACCAAAGTCTCTGGAGCTAGCCAATCTTTTGCCCCCGTCAGGTCTACGGTGAAGGCGGAACTGATTCCCTGGGAAATGGGAGCATTGGTTTTGCTAGACCGGAGTTTGGCTTTGAGGGTCACTGTGCGTTTGCCTTCTGCCATCAGCAGGATGGGTGAGGCGATCGCAAACCCAATCTCTACTTCGGTCATGAAGCGCTGACTGGTATTCAGGGTTAATTGTCTTCGCCCAAAGGTGTACCAACTTTCACCTTCCAACCCAGAAATTCCTTCACATCCAAAAAATCGTTGCGATCGACTATCCGATTCTCCAACCAGGCGGCGGATTTCCTTGACTTTAGCGGCACTGACCACCAGTTCAGATTGGGTGGCATAGTAGAGCGGGCGACCTTTACTATCTTTACCAGCATCTAATAGCGTTTGGGCTGGTAATAAGGTGGGAGCCGCATTCCGGGCTAATTCAAAGATCACATGCACGTCATCGGGAACTGCCTCGCGACGTAGGAGGTTCAGTTCATTTTCGTAGTAATGACGCAGGTGGCGTTGAGGCAGCTCATTCAGGTCATTCTGCAAATACTGGAATAACTTTAAAAACACCACAAACAACGCCACATGGGGAGGCCAGTCGCTGCGGGCTTGCAATGCTTTTTCAAAAGCAGCCGCGTCCTGTCCAGTTGAGAGTTTAACCACATCCTCCAGGAACGGACTCCAATCCCCCGTGGATTGTCCTGTCGGGGTATAAAAGCGAATTTCTGCGGCCAACTTTTGAGCGTAGGCCAGCAGGTCAGACAGCGATCGCTCATCCGGCAAAATATACCCTGGCTCCAGGGCAGGCAGGGTGCGCTGACGCTGGTTGGTGCCGTCAGATCTCAGCAGGTTGCCATAGCGTTGCAAGCGATCCATAGTTACACTCGGTTGGCTTCATCCAAATAGAAGGGATAGACAAAATTAGTGCGGGTGTTGGTGGTGCGAATGGTATAGTCCAGGCGGATTTCGATTAATCCTTCGCGATCGGGAGCCGTTTCAAACGTGACCTTGTTAAGGGTGATGCGCGATTCAAAAAACAAAATGGCGGTTTCGATCTCCCGCTTTAGATAGGTCGCAAACGATGTGGACAGCGGTTCAAACAGTAGTGCATCTCGTTTCCAGCCAAATCCAGGGCGCATCACTCGTTCTCCTAACTCCGTTGAAAGCAGGATATTTAGGCTTTGGCGAATATCTTCTTCAGCCTCCGCCATCCGGACACTCCGCCCTTGGTGTTCAAAGACCAGGGGAAAATTCCACCCTTTGCCCAACAACTGTTCATTCATGGCTGCATCACCCCCCAATCATCACCGTTGGACAACCGACGACAATACTGCCCCCATGGGCCGTGTTGTCGCCCAATCTGGCGGCGGGCATTCCCCCAATCAGCACCGTGGCACTGCCCAGAATCACCGTATCGGGAGGACCACTACAAGTCAGCATGTCACCCACACGTAAGGCGGGCATTCCCCCAATCAACACTGTGGGTTGACCAGGCGGCAAGGCAGGGCCTCCGACATGGGGCACAACCCCGGTCACCATCGGACAGACATGCATATCGCCAACACGGGCAGCTGGGGGCATGGTTCAATTCCTCCTTAGTTAATTTGCACCAGTGAACCCTTGACGGTCATGGTGCCGCTACTGGTCACTTCCGCAGAGGCTGTGCCCGCCGCTTTGAGACCGACCGAGGCTTTTAATTCGGTATTCATACCCTCACCTTTCAGATCTGTCTTGGCGATGAGTTTCAGTTCTTTGGCACTGGAAAGTTCAATACCGTCCTGATTCATTGTCAGTTTGTTGCCATTCTGGTCTTCCAGCACAATGCCACTGTCGGCATCGCTCAGGGTCAGGGTATTACCGCCCGGAGTCACCAGAGACACGACCTTCTGGTCATCATCGAACAGCAAAGCGATGCCACTACGAGATACATAGGTTTTTTGGTGATTGTCTTCTGTTGCCTCTAACGGCGGTGCTTTAGCACTGCTATGGAGCATCCCTAACACGACAGGCTGAGCTGGATCACTATGGAAAAAGCCCAACACCACTTCGTCGTCCACTTCGGGTCGGAAAAAGGTACCTCGATCGCCCCCCGCATCCAACGTGGCAACCCGTGCCCACACCCCTTGTTCATCCATGCCTGCCAGCGGAATTTTGACGCGGATGCGGTGCTCACCAGCGGGATCGCTGGCCAGTTGGGTAACCACGCCTACTTGCAGACCACAGACCGCAGGCACCAGTCCCGCTGCTGGCAAATGATTGACTTCAAATTGGTCGGACTGGGTACGACGAGGCAGACCAAATTCTGCGTCGGTGATCCAATTGTTGTTGCTGAATTCGTGACGTACTCCACTGACATATACTTTGCCATTGAAGCGCTTACTTAAGCTGGAGAGTTGCAAGACATGACCGGGTTGAATATTCGGAAACCCTTGAAAGCGGGCACAGCCCTGGGAGACAGCTAAACGGGCTCGTAACATGGCACCATCCGCCCACGCCTGGAGGGCATCCGTCGCGATGCTCCCCCCGTGCCAGAGTAAGTCTTCATGGCGATCGGTGGCCTTAATGAGATCGTCCACCGTCAGGTTTCCATTGCCTACCCAAGCGGGGGCACTGGCTTCGGCTTCTTGCAAAGACTGTTGGGCTGGATCCCAAGCTAGAGACCGGATAGCACCGCTTTGAGAACGAGCATCCAATTCAGCATCTAATTCCAGTAAGGTTGCGCCATAGGTAATGTCAGCATCGGGTTCCTCATCCAGGTTTGGCTTCACACTGTGCACTGTTTTATCTTGCACCACCACCACCTGCCCATTGGCTTCCAGTCGATTGAGCAGAAAATCCCAATCACTAGCCTGATATTGCAGTAATTGCGGATGGGTAACCTCAGTGGCGGTAATGTCGGCAGTGAGGCTATATTCCCCCAGCAAGGTCTCGGCGACATCACTATCCTTCACCTCTTCAAAGTAGCGATTGTGGCGGCTTAGCGTCATTTTGAAGGCAGGGTCGCGACATTCCACCTCTAACCAGGAATTGTTGCGGCGCACCACAAGACGTTGACACAGCACAATGCCGGTAAAGATGGGCTTGGTCTCGCCGTGATAGCCTGCATGAATCGTTAACTCGTTACCTGGAACGAAATAGTCACCCGTGCTTTGGGCAAAGTCTCCTAAGGCTGGATCACCATCGGTAATCTGAAGGCGAGCGTAGGGAATGCGGTTGACCTGTCTTACCACGATCACTCCCAAGATCGCCACGGTGCGCGGCAGTTCATTGCCGTTGACCTCAATGGTGAGGCTGACGACATCGGTGCTGCGTTCTAGAGGTAACAGTCGGCTCATGGCTTCACCGCCTTGTCCACAGGGGGAAACGCAATTTGTGTGCCTGTACGGAGGCGGCGAAAGTTGACCAGTTTATTGACCCGTGCCACTTCTAGATAGAGGTCGGGTTTGCCATAAATGTGATCAGTCATGAGCGGCAGAGTATCCCCAGCGTGGACTTCGCGGAGATGGGTTAAATCCGGCGAGGTGGCATTGTCCTTCTGCTCCCGTTCTGCATCGGAGGAGGATTCACTGAAACTACAAGAGGCAATAGCTCGTAAGGGGGTACCGTCAGGTTTGAACAGCGTAAAGCGATAGTTAATTGAAGCGAGGACACAGGGAAAGACTAAATATCCCCAGATCAACAGTAGCTCGCGAGGGCGATGGATCTTGCCGTCAAACTTGTATACCAAGTTATTAAATTTATCGATTTCATCTTTGACTTTAAATTCGGTGCTGCCAGACAAGGCTGATGCAATTGCCCCGATTAACGGAATATCACCAAGTTCTGAAGGAGGTGGAACCACTCCCGTACCATCAAACAAGAACTCAAACTGTAAGGTTGTAGGCAGACTCTTGTCATACTTCGCTTCGCCACCAGAAAACCCCTGACCCTGTTGATATTTATATTCCAATAAATGATTCAGGGTATAACTGTTGGGGTTAACTTGGACGACATAGGTGTCTTTAGGATCATCTGAGACCTTGGGGGGATCCTTAGGGTTACTCCGAGGCTTAAAGGCACGAATGGTCATTTTTTCAAGTTTGCCTTGATCAAATAACATGGCTAGCGCTCCCGTTTATCTTCAAGGATTCGCAACACTTCCTGAACACAAGCTCGAATGAGATCTTCTTGCTGGCGATCGTTAGTCGAACCTGACACAGCACCGTTTGTGGTGGAACGGTGATCATCGGGTTCAATGTGTGCCCGTATGACTAATTCACGAATTTCAATCGGCATGGGATCACCTAGAAACTAATACTGACACTAGCCGTTAAGCTGGCGGTGGCATCCAGGGCAAGACTAGCGGGGTCGTAGTGTGCCCGTATGACTAATTCACGAATTTCAATCGGCATGGGATCACCTAGAAACTAATACTGACACTAGCCGTTAAGCTGGCGGTGGCATCCAGGGCAAGACTAGCGGGGTCGTAATACTTAAAGTATTGATAGTTGAGTGCAAACGTCTCCACGACAATTTCGTTACTCATGGCGTTAAAACCACTAATCTCTAACCGTTTGGGAATGGCATTGATCACATACCAGTTGTAGAGCGGTAAATGATCCTCATTCAGCAGCGAAATCATCAGATTCGTTGGCTTAAACTCAAAGTGTTCCAGAGCTTTCCGCGCCCAGTGGAGCACGCCGGAGCCAAGGAACTTACCGCGTTTCAGCACCAGTTCATTGAACTGCAACTTTTGCGGGAGTTGATGGGAAAACCGATTTTCTCCCCCTTCTGGCCAGGGTTCAAATTCTGTGCTGACCGTTAGGCCACTCACCTCCTGAAACTGAATGTCGTTGGGAAACTGTGGAAATAGCTCAAACACCACTAAGAAATGAAACCCAGGTTGGGGATAGTCAAAAGCCATAGATCTTAACCGTTCTCCATCGTTAATCCTTCATGGGCCAGCACCAACGTTTCAATCGCTACATCATTGCCAGTGGAATTGAGATCCGTAGATGTAACCTTGAGTGGCCAGGCACGTTTAACTTTCCAGACCACCACGGGTTCGTGGCCTTCATTCAACAGGCTAATGGTGATATCGCGACGCTCAATGGTATTTAGCGCCACGGTATTCCACCAGTTGTAGAACTCATTGTCTCCGGCAAAAATACCTCGCTTTAACGTCAGATCACCATAAGTTTGCATCCCAGGAAACTTGGTTTTGGTGTATTCAGGGCTAGCACCGCCTCGATATTCCAACTTCTCAGTAGTTACTTCTAAGCCCGTAACCTCCGTAAAGTTAATATTGGTGCCACCCCACTGCACTTGAAAATGAAACTTGGGCATTGGATAGTCAGGCATGGTTGAACCTCACTGGTACTGGACTAATAGACACAAATTCAAACTCCGCCACAAACTTATGAAACCTGCATTTTGTGGGCAAATTTCAAGATGATGAATTCCGCCGGTCGCACCACTGCCATGCCAATCTCAACAATCATGCGACCTTCTAAAATATCTTGAGCCGTCATCGTTTCCCCCAGCCCAACTTTGACATAAAAGGCCTGTTCAGGCTTTGCCCCCGCGAGGGCACCAGCCCGCCACTGGATAGTTAAAAAGTTTTCGATCATCGCCCGCACTCGTACCCAGGTGTTGGCATCGTTAGGCTCAAACACAAAGGGTTCAGTCGCTTTTTTAATCGACTCCTCCGCCATGTTGAAGAACCGCCTGACGGGCACATACCGCCATTCGTTGTCGTTACCTGCCAGGGTTCTGGCTCCCCACACCAGGGTGCCTTTACCGGTAAAGGCGCGAATGGCATTGATGCTCTTGCCTGTGGTATGCACGTTGAGATCTTCCTGTCCGGCATCATTAATTTTGACTGCTGGCCCCACCACATCGGCCAGTGAGACATTGGCTGGGGCTTTCCATACACCGCGCGTCCGATCGACGGCAGCATACACCCCGGCAATTGCCCCACTGACGGGCAGTAAACTCATAGTTCGCTTGACTTGCTCGACCACATCCCGAATCACCGAATGCTGGGTCAATAACCGCTGTTCTGCTTCATTGGCTAGAAACTCTGCTGCGTCAAACACCGACAGAATAGCAGCCGCTAAGGTGTTGAAAGGAGTCTGTAAGGCAGCCGCAGCGTTAAGCGCCCTTGCGCGCAGATTTTCCGGGAATGAATCAGAATTGGCAGTAATGGCAGTGACATTAGTATTTGGAGCGATCCAGACTGTGTTGTTTAAGGCAGCATAATCGCTTTCTACCCCACCTACGACGCGACCGGTTGCCACTAAATCCATGATCCTCGGGTTTTTCTCGAGGGCGACGAGTGAAACAATAGCCCCAATCAAGCGGGTATCTTTAGACAGGTTACTGACTGCTTGCTTTAGCTCTTTAGACTGTCTAAAGTTACTGACTGCTTGCTTTAGCTCTTCCGGCCACATTGGCGGTAAGGTTGTAGCACTGAGGGCTGGAAAGGCTAGCGCGATCGCTCGCGGCAATAACAAAAGATTGCCGAATTGCTGGCGAATTGTGGCATCGTCTGCGGTTGCTAGTGTTTGACGCAGTAACGCCAACAAATCTGCGAAGTGCTTGATTAAGTCGGGAAAGTTGTTTCGGTTTAGCGTCAGCCAGGGTGGATTTCCCATGAGGTAGATAACGACGTCGATCACCGTTTTGACATTCGCGTCAGCATTCCGAGTAGCATTCATCAGAGTCTGACTGTCATCCGGTTTATCCGTCCACCTATTGAGGATCGTGTCGGTGATCGGGGCCGGGGGATCTTCGGTGTTTACAAACCGTAGGTTCCGCAAATGAACCGTGGGACGGTAAATGGTCTGCACCCAGGGATAATAAGCTGCACCGTATTTGAGATTCTGTTGACCCACATTGTCACGAAAATCCTGCACTGGTTGGCTACCCTGCTGCAAGTCCATAATCACAAAACGGTCTTGTAGCTTCTCACATTGTTCCAATGCGTCATCTCGCAGGGATTTCAGTTCGGAGGAAGAGAGTGAAACGCCATCGGGAAAGAGCAACAAGGTCGGTTCGTCAAAACGTGCCAGTCGGGACAAACCACCCCTCAACCCGGCAGGAGTTGCTATATCTCCAAGGGCTGGTGCTTCAGGATAAAAACCAACAGAGACGATGTAGCAGGAACCGCCACCGTTGGCATAAAAATGGCGCAAACAATTGTATAGATAATAGCGACGCTCCTGATCAGAGGCATTTCTGGGAGCAATCGCTGTTACCTGTTTGGTGGTAGTGTTGAGCGTTACCCTATAAGTATTAGGGACAAAGTCGCCGCCGAAATAGGTTTCAAACTCTAACAAAGACTTAATGCGCGTGGGTACCATTTTTAAGGATTTACCCCCAGCATCTATAGCCTTTTCGGTATAACCGATAAATGCTGGAATGGCGGTTTCTACCGGAACAACCGATGGTGGAAACGTGGTAATTTCCTCAACATAGACCCCAGGTGTTTTGTATGCCATAGCTATTTCTCACAATCATGTTGGATGAAGTAATTGGGTCTTGGGAACAGGGCGAAAGGATGGCGGTTAAGATTCCTGCATCTTGTGGGAGAACCTCAGCAGGATGAATTCCGCCGGACGCACCGCTGCCATGCCAATTTCCACATTCATGCGGCCTTCCAGAATGTCTTGGGCAGTCATGGTGGTGCCCAAGCCCACATGAACATAAAAGGCATCTTCGGGTTTGGCTCCGGTTAATGCCCCGGCCCGCCACTGCAAGATCAAAAAGTTTTCAATCATGGCCTTGACCTTGACCCAGGTATTGGCATCATTCGGTTCAAACACAAAGGGTTCGGTGGCTTTTTTGACCGACTCTTCCACCATGTTGAAAAACCGCCGCACCGCAACATAGCGCCACTCATTATCGTTACCCGCTAAAGTGCGCGCGCCCCAGACTAAAAATCCTTTGCCACTGAAATAACGTAGGGCGTTGATGGATTTACCGGTGGTATGCACGTTCATGTCGTTGTTCATGTCCTGATCGATATCGACTGTGAGCGATCGCACCGAATTCAAACTCTCGTTGGCGGGGGATTTCCATACCCCACGGGTTCTGTCCACAGTGGCATAAATCCCAGCCACAGCGGCGGCGGGTGGCAAAATCACTGTGTAGCGATCGAGCACCTTACGAACTTTTGCATAAATATTGGGGGCAGTATTTTTTAGGGCTTCTAAGCTCGAATCAGACGCATTCAATTGAGCTATAGTGATCGTCTTTTCGTCCCAGTTCCACGGCAATGTCGTGTGGATATAGGGATGATAGACCGATCCATATTTGAGATTGCGGGTGCCGATGCCGTTGCGGAATGCATCGATCCCGTTGCCAGATTTGGCACCATCCCAGAGGTCACAAATTAAGAAGCGATCGCCCAACGTCGCACATTGATTTAAAGCTTGAATCAATACGCTATGGTAACTAGCGCGAGTCGCATCATCAGCAGCAGGGCTTGGGGACACCATACCGCTGAGGTCGGGAAAGACGATCAGGGTGGGTTCATCTTCCTTTGCCACAGCCCCCAACCCAGCCAAGTGCGCGCTGACCATATCGGATGTTCCCCCCTTGGTCAGGTCATAATCGCCCATGGAAATGATGTAACATTTGCCGCCACCGTTGTCATAGAAGTGGCGTAGGGCGTAGGCCATGCGGAAGCGAGCTTCGGCCCCTCCATTGGGATCGGCAATCCCCTCAAGGACATTGCCTTCAGTATCAACCGAAACAGTAAGGTTTCCAATTTTGGGCGCTGCACCAAAAATCTGCTCAAACTCTAAGAACGAATCGATCGCAACCGGATGGTTTGTTAAATCCTGCCCTTGATAACGAGTCTTTTCGGTATAGCCAATAAATGCTGGAATCGCCGTTTCCACTGGTACCACTGAAGGTGGAAACTTGGCAATTTCCTCAATATAGACTCCGGGAGTTTTGAAATTGGTAACCATGGCATCTCCTAAAGTGGGAGGTTAGATAAATAGATCTCGGAATACCACTGGGCATCCTGTCGTCGAATCTGATTGATAGTAGGCTCTGGTAACAGAACCTCTTCGGACACAGTTGCTGTCCCAGGATTATCAGCTTGTAAACGAATACCAGATGCCCAACAGGTCATCGGGCGAGGAAGAGGAGTGATCAGAATCCGATTGTCTGTGGGATCAGGGACTACATCTGCCCCCGTACCGACGGATTGTGGTGCTGGAAAATGGTAACGCCAGCGGGTAGCCCGATTAAGAAAGCGCAATTGATAACGAGGATGGGGTACAAGCAGATTACCGCTGGTATCTAACAGGACCATATTGCCACTGCCCAAACCAATTTCGAGGATGCCAAACCAGCGATCGCGAACAGCTGTAGAATCCAGATAGAACTCAAAACCTAGATCAGGTATCACTGTTAGATTGCGATCGAGCACTTCCAATCGGTAAGTACCTGGGGAAAGGCTGCGAAGATCCAATTGGACAGTGCCTAAATTGCCGCTTTCAGATTGATAACGGTTTTCCCAAGCAATGATATTCTCCCCATGTTTAATGACGCGCACAGTGGCTTGGGGCAGCGCTGCGTGACTCAGTTCTAAATTAAACAGCATGGGTTCAACGGTGACCCTATCTACTGAGGTGACATACTGATTGGCCAGCGTACTCACCAGTCGCCAATCAGCGCTGTTACTCAGATCATTACCTGGTGTGTCTTTCAGTGCTCGATACAACCGGTTTACCGCAAGCACCACTGAATCTTTGGTGTAAGACACGGTGGGATCAAACGTGTCAGGAGGAATGCGTTCCCAGTCTGCAACTACAGGCGTAGCTGAGGGGCCCGTATCGCGTAATGCCCGAAACAAATTAATCGTGCCACTTGAATCTTCGCTGTATACTTCGTCAGCTTCATAACGACGATTGGCATCAAACGCTGGCACCCGCAGAGACAAAAATTGTCCATTAGTAGCCTCGTTTCCGGAGCGATTACCAAACCGATAAAAAGCTGATGACGTGCCACTCAGAGCCGTATAGTTAAAAAAGCAGGCATCATGAACCTGAAGTGAAAATGACAAGCAAAAATCTGATGCGAGCGGGATTGCAGGTCGATGATCGGAGGTCGCTGGATCAAGCTTCACCGCAACTAAAAATCCAGTTGCAGTAGTCTTGAAAATCATTTGATGTCCTGCCAGCGTGCGAACCGTTTTTGCTGTTGGAGCGATCGTGAGAAAACTCGTGGTAGCGTACTTTTCCATAATCTGTGCTTGCTGCCTAGGGTTGAGCACCTCATGCACAATACCACCACGATTTAGGAAATAATCGTGCAGCACCGCCACCTGAAATAAGACAGCATATTGCGTCATACCATAGCATTCCGACCAGTAACTTCGATTTCGCGGATAATTCCACCACCATCCAGCAAACGGCGATCTTGTAGGGTAATTAACCGACCACGATATACCGCAAATGGCAACTGCTTACCACCGAGAGAACCCCATAAATGGTTGACTTCTTCAAAACTCAGCGAAAGCAATTCCATCGTGAGCGAAAAATCTAAAAAAGGAGCAATATTTGAACCAGGAGAATTACCGGGAGTAAACTTCTTCTTACCTTGAAAAAAGGTCATTACCTGACTCAATCGCTTCAATGCAGTTTCATAATTACCGGGATAGTTCGCTGTCCACAATAAAAACAAATTCAGATTCAAAGGTGTATTGTGATAATTTACGATGCCAGTGGGTTCTGATGTGAATGTTCGTCCATTTTTGAGAGTTATTTCTTCTTCTAGATTGACCAAGCTCAGAACTAAGTGATTGTCTAGCATGGCGGCGACATGAGAATTATCAAGCTGAGCGATATTGCCCATTACAGCAGGATTAGCAGTGCCTGACGAGTTATTATCATCCTGATGAAGATATTGATTTAATTGAGCTAACAAAAGTGATATTATATCGACTACCATGCATCGCCCCCTTCCTGTAAATAAACGCGATGTGCAACTGCGAACGATGTAACCAACTGATTGCTGGCAAACATCTCGCCAAAGATAGGTTGAATCTGCTGTGATACTTGCAAACGTGCAGAACTAGAGGAAGTCCAAGCTGTATCCTACATACCTTGGACCAAAAGAATAGTCACAGGTCTGTCCTACTATTAAATCTGTACCCTCATGAATATTACTGTTTAGCCTTGCTGACAAGTCACTTGTTTTAACTAGTCCATCCTGACTAGGTAATTTGTGTTAGTCCATTCATGTGACTTGTGTAACTCAGCTTTCTGATCTAAGGTGATTCCACTCGGACTATGCCCTTGATGTCAAGGCATTGGCATGGTCTAGGTTTTTGATGCTCCTACTTAATCAGGCAAAACCCATGCCCCTGCAATCCCACCGAATACCGGGCGATTGCCAGAGAACCTGTGTCATTGATCCTGTCCTGGCTCTATCTGAATGCGGTATTCCCTTGATTCAGCAGTTGGGAAAACGTCTGGAGTTATGGGTGGTTCGAGAACTCTGGAATATCCTGGACAGTCCCACCTTCTACCTCAACCAACCTGAACTGATTACACCCAGAGGGCTTGCATCTGAGAGATCCCCTAAGCAAGAACGTCATGCTCTAGAAACAACCCTCTCATCCCTGGAAGCATGGGCAGCCTTCCGTTCGGAGACCGACTTATCCGGCCTGCAGCTTTTTTGGTTGGGGGATAGTCCTAAAGAATCTCTCCTACCGAGCCATCGAAATTTAGAGCTGTTTTACCGATGGGAAGCGATCGCCACCTCCCTAGATTGCCCACTAGAGTTACTACGCATCAGGAGCTCCATCTTGCCGCTAGCTTTTCGAGATACCATTGCCCTGACGATCAGTCTAGGAGCTGCCTTCATTCTCAGCTACCAATCCTCAACGGATTTTGAACAACACCTTCCTCCAGAAATTTGCCGTACCATGGAAGTCTGGGGCATGACCTGTCAACCCCTCCCCTCAGACGATGCAGTGGTGGCTAGGGAGCGTGAGACGTTGCATCAACTGCTGATTTCTACAGGCCTAGCCAAATATCTGTGGGCAGGCACCAATCTGATTGTGTTGCACTTGATCGAACCTCCAGGATCTAAGCAACTCAGACAGCCCGTACCTGCTTACCAGGATGTACCCACTGGTGTTGATCAGTTGGCAAAGGCTCCTCCTCTCACTCGTGAACTGTGGAATAAAACAAGAGGTTTTTGGTATTCACTATAGTTTCCTAACCAAACTTAGCATTCATTCATGCTCCTTGATAAAAGTCCTTTGGTTGCAATACTCCAAAAAACTTAATTCAAGCAAATCCTAGCTCCCTTTACGATTAAGGAATAAGATACTTCCCTATTGGCTGGCTGGATATCTTGGCAGAATGCCTTAGAGTGCCTGGGAGCAGAGCAACACCATGCCTAAAAAACTTGATAAAACAACCTCTTCTGAAAACAAATCAACCCTTCCTTTGAGTTGTCGAATCATTGGTGAGTTTTACATAGAAAACTTCCATTTTTTTATCATCTCTGCGGCTGATTTTACAGAGGCTGCCACCTCTCTTAATGATGATCTGGTGCTTGCCAGAACTCCCTTCGCAGTTTGTGGTCACTTTGATTTTGGTGGGAACAGTTGCTTGATCGTTAATGGTCAAAGTATTTGCGAGGATTTAGAACCAGACATTACCAGCATTTTGACCGAGCGAGAGTTACAAATAGCAGCCCTCGTTGCGCTGGGTTGGTCGAATAAGCAAGTGGCACAAAAGCTTGGGATTAGCGAATGGACCGTTTCAGCCCATTTGCGTCGAATATTCATTAAACTGGATGTCGATAGCCGTGCCGCCATGGTTTATCGTTGTTCATCGTTAATCCATCAAATGCATCAACTGCTCGAAGTTCAATCTCTGGATGTCGATCCCCATCATCCAGAGCTTAGCGGATGATATCAGAAGTGATACATTCTTAGTTCGCATTTATAACCCAGAGAGTTTGGTAACTATAGAACTCACCCGTTTGTTTTACAGAAAATTCTCCCAGTAATAGACCTAGCCATAACTCTACGGTTGGCATTTTTAATGCATGCTGTAAATCGGGTAGACAAATAGTGGAACCGATCTCCTGAAGATAGTTCGCGATCGCCCGCGACCACTCTTCAACATTTTCCCCATGGGCCAACTCCTGAATCTGCTCAGCCATCTGAGCGTCATCCAGAGGGGGTTCTGCTGCCAGTTGATCGACCCAATGGAGCAACACTTCCTTATCCACTTCTCCCGCCACTGAGCCATCAATTTGAGCCGATGACCGTTGTTTACGATGGGTTGGGTATTTCACAGGCTCTAATTCGTCAAACAAATCGCTCACATCCAGAGCTAACGATTGAACGAATAGATCAACACAAGCATCTAAATTCACCACCGGCTCAGCCGGATTATGCCGACGCTCCCACCCGGACATTAAGCGCTTGGCTCGTTCTGCATAAACCTCCGAAAGCTGCATCAAGACCTGCCCAGCCACCGCCAACTGTTCTGCTAAAGAGTGATCGGATAGTGTTTGCTCTAATGCATCACAGAGCGATCGCAGATCCGCTGTCTCTGGAAATCGAGAAACTGCTTCCAGGGATTGCCACAAATCGAGTTCTAACTGCTGCATTTCCATTACAGCCTAACCTCTGGATAAAGCGGACAGGGTCGAATCGGGCAGTTCTGAGGATGGAGTTCCACCGACGACCGAAAGCGTTCAACCTTCCTGCCACTGTGCTGAGAGAACACTTCTAAAATCCGTACCAGTAATGTTTTAACCTGCGATTCGGTCAATCCCAAACAATAGACCTCCTGCATGAATAGACCTCCTGCATGAATAGAAAAAGAGTGTGACAGTTAGCCGTTTAGAGGAGGTGCATCCGGTAGAGTACAGGAGGCAGTACCTTCTTACTTAAACGAGGCATGGGATATCAAGACCTAAAACACCTGTCAAACGGAGAGTTTAAGCGATGGTGTGGCGTGAGCCGCCACACCTTTAACGAGATGGTGGAGGAATTGCGTCCCTCCCTCGATCGCCAAGGGCGACGAGGGGGACAAGCGAAACTGAGTGTGGAAGACCAGCTACTGGTGGCGTTGGCGTACTGGCGGGAGTATCGGACTCAGTTTCACATCGGCGTCGATTGGGGGTTGCACGAAACCACGGTGGGACGAATTGTCCGCAAGGTCGAGGATGTGCTGGTCAAGTGCGGTAAGTTCCGGTTGCCAAGCCAACGGCAGTTGTATCAACCGGGGTGGGAGCAGACGGCGATGATGGTCGATGTGGGGGAAGTGGAGATTGAGCGCCCCCAAAAAAACAGAGCCGTTACTACAGTGGCAAACAGAAGTGCCATACCCTAAAAGCTCAAGTGCTGGTTGCCTTTGAGACAGGTCAGATTATTGCAACGGCTGTCGCAACGGGCAGAACCCATGATTTCAAGGTGCTCAAGCGGAGCCGCTTGCCGTTTGTCTCGACGCAACTGTGTTTAGCGGACCGAGGGTATCAAGGGTTTGCCAAACGTCATGCTGGGGCGTGCACACCCACCAAGAAGCCGCGCAAGCAGTCCCTACCAAAGGCGGAAAAGCAGCATCATAATCGAGCGTTGGCTCGGCTGCGGGTGCGAGTGGAGCATGCTATTCGTCGCTTCAAGATTTTCCGCATCTTTTCTGGGCGCTATCGCAATCGGAGGAAGCGATTTGGACTCCGTCTAAATTTGATTGCTGGTTTACTCAATTTCGAACTAGCACATGCTTCTTGATTCATGCAGGAGGTCTAATGAACCGGTTCAATTTGAGCCACCCGATCGTTGCCAACCCACAGTTCATCCAGTAATTCGTGTCGAAAAGTCATATTCGGTGTGTGTCGAGGTCAATAGTTCATTAGATCTTATTTTCTGACCTTTGACACAAACTAATTTACAATCCCGGTTAGTCCGAAAAACCTTGTCCTTCTCCAAATCCTTGGAGAATCACATTGGGGCCATTTGGTATTTCATCCATCACTACAACGCATCATTACTTGTGTAGCACTACCGTTCATATCCGTAGTATCCTCAATAAATTGTGCGCCAGCGATCGTACTTAAGCGGCTGTACTGGCAATGCGGGCGGGCCTCATCACGTAACATATCAGCCTTACTTCGACATCATTGTCACAATTTTACTTATCTGCTAACAGAGAATTCTTAAAATCCTGAATCGTAGTAGCGGTCAGGGAATAAATAACACGTTGTCTACATTCAATGTGCGTGCCATCAACTGGAATTCCTTGTTTCCAGGCAGCAATGATCGCTTTCTTGTCGGCAGAGTATGTAACTTTCTTTTTGCGAAACTCACCTGGTAATTCCTTAGCATCCACTAGTAGCTCGCAACTGGGAGGGTTTTCACGAATCGTAATGCGGAGTGAATGACCGACGACTTCATCGGATAGCCCTCCTGCTATGTTTTGCTCCAGAATACTTTTGAGAATACTTTTGTCAAGTTCCTGCCGCCATCGTTCCAAGCGATCGAGTGCCTCTTGATGAACAGTTTTCAGGTGTTCTAGTCGCTGTTTAATCCCTGCAATCTCAGCATCCAGCTGAAAGGCGAGCTCGGCATGAAGGTCGATCGCATCTTCCTGAGCTTCCTGGGTTTCCCAAATTGCAGCGAGAAGTTCAGCTTCTTCATCGGCGGTTTGGGAGTGAGTCAGCAAATCCCAGAGTTCTGCTGCTGCTTGAGAGAGTCCCGTCAGGGATTGTTGAGCGAGAGGAAAGGTCATGATTACCACCTCCCGCAAGATTCGTAGTAGTCCCGTGCAGCTTCAATGTCTGCCAAAATCATCAAAGTGCCTGGGTCAATATCTTCTTTTGAGGAGCGATCGGATTCAGGAGAGCGATCAGAATCGGTGATTATCCATGACGTTGAATGATTCGTAAAATTGGCTATTACAGTTTGCATAGGGGTCGCCGTGAGTTCACTATCTGAACTCGCGCGATAGCGCACCATGTTATTCTCCATCCTGTTGTGAAGTTGTCAGAGCAGTTTGGATGCTGGGTGGGGCTTCTGCATCAGGAACAGGGACAAGTTGGTAAATTCGAGTATTTTGAGTGGTGTAACCAAAGTCCTCAATCAAAGATGCTACCAGTTCGGCTGCCTGCTGAAGTGTACCGTAAGTGTGGGGTTCCTCTGTTGGCAATATGGGATAGAACGTTTCCTGCTTTGACCACGGTAATGGTTCATCGACCTTTACCACGATGAACGCTGGGGGATTTGAGGTTAGCGATTCAGACATAGGCTGCCCTATGTTCGTAGGTATGTAGATACGGATGGAAGTTGTCAGCCCACCTGCGTTGTCTGGAGCGGTAGCTCTACTGCGATCACCCTGTAACGAAAATGCAATCTAACTTCGGGGATCTTTGCGATTTTAGGTGCCGCACATAAATTTGAATGAATTTTGTGGAACCAGGCTTATCCACTCGATCTAGACTTTTGAGTAGAAATCCATATCCCTTTAAAACCTGTCCTCTACACCACGAGGAGAGATTTAGGTTTGCAAGGAAACGAGAAGCGGAGGGCAGAAACATGCCTATACCGTCGAAAAAATGTAGGTAACGGTCAAGCCTACGATTTGGATAAAGGCTATTTTCGCTACTCGTTGTGATCAATCTGCCAAAGGGCGATAAGCCCATTCGCAACACACCAGCCCTAGTATTGTCCGGAGGCTTTATGAGCAACAAGTCCGGCACCTCCAGTCAAGTGATTTCACTCCCCAAAGGGGGAGGAGCGCTCCACGGGATTGGTGAGAAGTTTTCGCCTGATTTGTTTACCGGTACCGGCAACTTTACCGTGCCGATCGCCCTTCCTCCCGGTCGTAATGGTTTTCAACCGAAACTGAACTTGGTCTACAGCACCGGCAATGGCAATGGAGACTTCGGATTAGGCTGGGGCCTGAGTATTCCTGGCGTTAGTCGCAAGACCTCGAAAGGGATTCCCCGGTATCGCGATCGCAGCCAAAATCTGGAGGAATGGGACACCTTTATCCTTTCTGGCGCAGAGGATTTAGTCCCCGTCGCCCCCTGGCAACTTGATGCCGACCATCCCTTCCAGTGGCTCAAAGTTGACTCACCCATGGCATCGGACTATGCTGCCGCGCCGGTCGTCCAATTTCGACCCTGTACGGAAGGGTTGTTTGCTCAAATTTTCCATCACCAAGACAGCACGAATGACTACTGGAAGGTCAAAAGCAAAGACGGGCTGATCAGTTTTTACGGCACACCAGGAATGGCGGGGAATGATCCAGCGGTGATTGCTGATCCATCAAACCGATCCAGGGTGTTTGCCTGGAAACTCACCCGAACCATCGATCCGTTAGGTAACTGTATTGAGTATGAGTATCAGTGCGACTCTGGTATTGGCGGTCCCCATTGTTGGGCTCAGCTTTATCTCAAGCAGATTCGCTACGCCGACTACGGGGATAGGAACAACCCTGAATTTCTGGTCTATGTCACCTTTAAGTACGAGGACGAGTTGGAGCCGGAACGCTCGGAACGCCCAGATGCCTTCTCGGAATACCGCTCCGGCTTTGAGATCCGCACCCGCAGGCGGTGTCATCGCATTGAAATTCGTACTCATAAGGACCAGGAACAACTAACCCGCACCTACCAGTTTGTCTACCTGGATCAGCGCCCTGATCTGGCGAATCTGGAAACTTTGCTGCCACTGAATAGGGTGTCGCTACTGAGTCAGGTTAAGGTCTCTGGCCATGATGGCAACACCACCGAAGATCTGCCGCCGCTGGAATTTGACTACACCCGGTTTGAACCACAAGGCCGAGAATTTTTCCCTGTCGAAGGGCGCGATTTACCGGCTCGCTCCCTAGCTAACCCGGAACTGGAGTTGGCCGATCTGTTCGGCAATGGCCTGTCGGACATTCTGGAAATGAACGGTACGGTGCGTTACTGGCGCAATCTGGGCAATGGGCGGTTTGACCTGCCCAGAGCGATGAAAGAAGCCCCGGCGGGACTGCAACTGGCGGATCAGGGGGTGCAGTTGATCGATGCCAATGGGGATGGACGCATTGATCTGCTGGTCACTCAACCGGGCTTGTCGGGGTACTTTCCCCTTCAGTTTTGCGGATTGTGGGATCGGAAGTCATTCCAGCCCTATGATGTGGCTCCCAGCTTCAATCTGGAAGACCCGCAGGTGCGGCTGGTCGATCTCACGGGAGATGGGGTGACGGATGCGATCCGATCGGGCAGTCGCTTGGAGTGTTTCTTTAACGATCCACTGGAGGGCTGGAAAGAGACCCGCTGGGTGGAGCGGCGGAATATTGAGGACTTTCCCAACATCAACTTCTCAGACCCCAGAGTGAAATGGGGCGACATGACTGGCGATGGCCTGCAAGATATTGTGCTGGTCTATGACGGCAATATTGAGTACTGGCCGAATCTGGGCTATGGCAACTGGGGCAAGCGAGTGTCAATGCGCAACAGTCCCCGCTTTCGCTATGGTTACGACCCGCGCCGGATTTTGATTGGCGATGTGGATGGGGACGGGTTGGCGGATCTGGTGTATGTGGATGACAACCAGGTGATTCTGTGGATTAACCAAAGCGGCAACGGCTGGAGCGCTCCGATCTCGATTAAGGGCACCCCCTCTGTTACGGATATGGATGCGGTGCGGCTGGTGGATTTGTTGGGCACGGGTGTTGCTGGTGTGCTGTGGAGTAGGGATGCCAACAGGCTGTCCCGCCATCACCTGTATTTTCTGGACTTTACGGGGGGAGTAAAGCCCTACCTGCTGCACCAGATGGACAACCACATGGGGGCAGTAACCAGGGTGGAGTACCAGCCCTCAACCAAGTTCTATCTGGAAGATGAGCAGCAGCGGCAACCCTGGAAAACGCCATTGCCCTTCCCGGTGCTGGTGGTGTCCAGGGTGGAGGTGATAGACGAGATCTCGAAAGGCAAGCTGACGACGGAGTATCGCTACCACCACGGCTACTGGGATGGGGCGGAACGGGAGTTTCGCGGCTTCGGGCGAGTGGAGCAGTTGGATACGGAGGTATTCGACGACTACGACCGTTCCGGATTGCATGGGACGGCAACCGCGTTTGAGCATGTGGAGCAGGAGAAATTCTTCTCGCCACCGCTGCTAACCAAAACCTGGTTCCATCTCGGCCCGGTGGGAGAAGAGTTCGGTGATTGGGATGAGGTGGATTACAGCAATGAGTTTTGGGCGGGCGATGAGCCGCTATTGCCGAACCTAGTCCCAGAGGCGAAGGCATCACTCCAACTAATTCGCGATCGCCGACAACGGCGGGATGCGATTCGGACGTTGCGGGGGCGGATGTTACGCACGGAGCTATATGCCCTGGATGGATCGCCACGGCAGGATCGTCCCTATACAGTGACGGAGTCGCTCCATGGTGTACGGGAGGAGTCGTCCCCTGGTACAGACAATGGGGAACGGCGATCGATTTTCTTCCCCCATACGCTGGGTCAACGCACCACCCAGTGGGAGCGGGGAGACGAGCCGATGACCCAGTTCAGCTTTACGGAGGACTATGACACCTACGGTCAGCCGCGCCGTCAGATTCAGATTACCTGTCCGAGAGACTGGTGCACCCTACAGGATCGGCTCACGACCGGAGACAACCCCTATCTAGCTACGCGCACTGAGACTGTGTATGCCGAGCCTGAGGCTGGTGGGGTGTATATCCACGATCGCGTGGCAAAAACCACAACCTATGAGTTCAAGCAAACGGGCAATCAGACGCTATTGGAGATTAAGACAAATCCAACGCTGAAACTCATCGGCCAGACCCTCAATTTTTATGATGGCGAGGCGTTTTCAGGGTGCGATGAAGGCTGCATTCAACAGTTTGGTGCATTAATGCGGTCTGAGAGCTTGGTGTTGACCAAAGCCATTTTGGACGAGGTATATCCTACAAAAAATACAGTCCCTGATACTACGGGGATACCAATCTACCTCAGAGAGGAGAACCCAGATTGGACACATGGGGAATATCCTGAAGGCTTCCAAAATTTGGCAACTTGGGTGGGCTATCACTATCGTTTGGGGGTGGATGGTTTAGCTGAAGGGTACTTTGTAGCTACAGAACAGCGGCAGTATGACTTCCAACTCTCCGGACAAGGAAGGGGACTGGTCATAGCAACCCGCGACCCGCTGGGGCATGAGACGACTATCACCTACGACAGTCCCTACCAGCTCTTGCCAGAGAAGGTGAAAGATCCGGTTGGGCTAGAAACGGAAGCCAAATACAACTATCGCGTCTTGCAGCCGGAGCGGGTGACCGATCCGAATGGCAATGCCACAGAATTTAAGTTTTCACCCTTGGGGCTGCTGACGGAGACCTGGGTGAAGGGCAAGGGCAACTACGAGGGAGACACAACCCGACCCAGCACGCGACTGGACTATGACTTTCTGGCCTTTGAAAAGAGTCTGCCAGGTAACCGGGTGCCAATTTTTGTCCGCACGATGCGGCACATCCACCACGATACGGAGACCGACATTCCTCAGCCCAAACGGGATGAAACCATCGAGTTGCGGGACTATTCCGATGGCTTTGGGCGGCTGCTCCAGACCCGCACCCAGGGGGAAACGGTGCGGTTTGGCGATGCAGTGTTTGGCGGCGGTGAGAGTGTCCTGCCTGCGGATCAGGCGGCTGGTTCTGGGGCGGCTGTGCTGGGCATTGAGAATCTGGATGCAGCCCAGCCCAATGTGGTGGTGAGTGGCTGGCAGATCTACGACAACAAAGGTCGGGTAGTGGAGAAATACGAGCCGTTTTTCTGCACGGGATGGGAGTATGCGCCGCCGGTAGATCGGGAATTGGGGCAAAAAGTGACGATGTTCTACGACCCACGGGGACAGGTAATTCGCACGGTGAACCCGGATGGATCGGAGCAACGGGTGATCTATGGCATCCCGGCTGATTTGGCAACGCCTGAGAACTTTAGCCCCACGCTGTGGGAAGCGTATACCTACGATGCCAATGACAATGCCGGACGTACCCACGCAGGGACATCCCAAGCCTACGAGCATCACTGGAATACCCCCAGCAGCATTGCGATCGATGGGTTGGGCCGGACAGTGGAGGCGGTGGAGCGAAACCGGGCGAAACCGGCTAACCCAAATGATCCGCTGCCAGAATACCGCACCCGATCGACCTATGACATGCGCGGCAATCTGCTGACGGTAAGGGATGCCCTGGGGCGAGAGGCGTTCCGGTATGTCTATGACCTGGCGAATCAGCCCCTGCGGGTGACCAGTATTGATGCGGGGGTTCGTCGCACGGTGCTGGATGCGGCGGGCAATGAGCTGGAGCGGCGGGATCGTAAGGGCGCGTTGATTCTGCAAGCCTACGATGTCTTAAACCGACCTACGGATCTGTGGGCCAGGGATGGTGCAGGTCAGCCTCTCAGTCTGCGGGAGCATCTGGTGTATGGCGACAGCCCGGAGGCTAACTTAACGAGCGATCAAGCGAAAGCCGCGAACTTGCGCGGCAAGCTTTACCAGCACTATGACGAAGCGGGATTGCTAACGTTTGCAGCCTACGACTTTAAGGGCAACGGACTGGAGAAGGTGCGCCGGGTGATTCAGGATCGGCCAATTCTGGATGGGTTGAATCATGCTTCTGTGGATTGGGCTAATAAAGCCTATCGGGTAGACTGGCAACCGCCAGGGAGCACTCCCGCCAGTGAGGCGAACCGATTGCTGGATGCCCGGGAATTTCGCACGTCGGCGACCTACGATGCCCTGAGTCGGGTGAAGGAGATGCAGTACCCGCAGAATGTTGAACGGCATCGCCAGGTGCTGAAGCCTGACTATAACCGGGCTGGGGCGTTGGAAGGGGTGACGCTGGATGGCCGGCCCTATGTGGAGCGGATTGCCTACAACGCCAAGGGGCAGCGGGTGTTGATTGCCTATGGCAATGGGGTGATGACCCGCTATGCCTATGACCCGCAGACGTTTCGCCTGGTGCGGCTGCAAACCAGCCCGTTTGAGCATGCCGGTGGAGGTTCGTTGACCTATCACCCCAAGGGTGCGGCGATTCAAGACTTTGGCTATGACTATGACCTGGTGGGCAATATTCTGAGAATTCGAGACCGCACACCGGGGAGTGGGGTGGCGGGAACACGCCAGGGGACAGATGCCCTGGATCGAGACTTTACCTATGACCCGCTGTATCGGTTGCTGACAGCGACGGGGCGGGAGTGCAAGGATATTCCAAAACCACGACCCTGGGAGGATGAGCCGCGCTGTGGGTTTGACGGGGGCAATCACAGCACGCCCAATCAGGGCAATGCTCCCAACCTGACGGCACTCTATCGAGAAGCCTATGCGTATGATGCGGCGGGAAATATGCTGACGCTGAAGCATCAACAACTGGGTCGAGGGGGAGTCTGGGAAACCAGTTGGTCACGCAATTTTGGCATGGATGGGAGAACCCCTGAACAGTGGAACCAGGAATGGCAAAATCATCTGCTGGGTGAATGGGACAATCCACCCAGTAATCGCTTAACCCATGTAGAAGATCGGAAGTCGGGTATTCCGGCTCCTACTGTTGTGCCTCAAACCCACTTTTTTGATGCCAATGGCAACTTAATTCGAGAAAATACGGCGCGGCATTTTGAGTGGGACCACAATGACCGGCTACGCAGTTTTCGCACCCAGGCGGGAAGGGCAGCACCGTCGGAATATGCCCTTTACCTGTATGACGCCAGTGGCCAGCGGGTGAAGAAGCTGGTGTGGAAGGGGGCGAATCGCTATGAGGTGACGGTGTATGTGGATGGGGTGTTTGAGCTGCATTACCAGATCACGGGAGGTCAACGGCAGGAGGACAATACGCTGCATGTGATGGATGACCAGTCGCGCATTGCCCTGGTGCGGGTGGGGAAACCGTTGGATGCCCATGATCAAACACCAGCAGTGCAGTATCACCTGGGGGATCATTTGGGCAGCAGCCAGGTGGTGATGGATGACACTGGCGGGTTAATTAATCGAGAAGAATTTACGCCCTACGGGGAGACGAGTTTTGGTAGTTTTCGCTGGAAACGGTATCGGTTCACGGGGAAGGAGCGGGATGAGGAGAGTGGGTTGTATTATCACGGGGCAAGGTATTGTGCACCGTGGTTAATGAGGTGGATAAGTTGTGATCCAGCAGGCTTTGTGGACGGGACTAACCTATACATCTATGTAAGAGATAACCCCTTATCAATGCACGACCTTAACGGCAACCAATCGAAGGAGGCTACACAAGGATCGTTTCAAATTACTGTCAACTCAGACCCATTGCTGAATTTAGTTGGATGTCCAGTACTTGCTGAAGGTTCGGAAAATTGCGTTCCTCCAGCTGGAGTCATCCTTTTGGTCGGACAAGGTCAACCGATTGAGACGATAGCACCGCCAGGAGGTTTCCTGAAAGGACAAAAAGTGATGTATCCAAGCTATGAGATTTACTACATAGATCTGCATCCAGTCCAAGATCCTCAAACTGGTGGGTTCATAGGTTACGACACCTCCAAAAGCTCCATGGCATTCGTTGGAGAAATGCCAAATATGTGGCATGACGTCGAGCTAGACCTGATTATGTTCGGGTTTAGTGTAGCTGAAGCAGCAAGCATCAAAACCATATCGATGCTAAGTAGAGCATCATATTTCCGCGCGGCTTCAGCCGTGGGAGAACTTGAACGCTTGGAGCGCTTGAACATGCAATCCTACCGAGCCGGCGGAGTGCTATCAGCATGGGATTATGGCCCTGGACCAAGAGGCTTCCTGGTCGAACCATATTTTGGTCACAATACCCCTCCCTCTTTTCGAGGAGTAGATACGTTTATACGTAATACTGGCGATGTGACTAGCATAAAGAGCCTAGATCCCCTAAAGATGGATCTGAATACTGGAAGGCTTTTCCCAAAATCAGGCAATGAGATTCAAAGGACTTTAGAAAAATATATTGATGATTTAGATAAGTTCCAAGGTGCAACCCATAAAAAATCAGGCTTCACCATAGAGTCTTCTGATATTAAGCAAAAATGGTTGGAGGTCATTACACGCCCAGATCTTACAACTGATCAAATTGCTGCTTTTTCAGAAGCAGCGCAACTTGCCTCAGATAAAGGAATTATTTTCATGCTTAACCATGTCAGGTGATTAATTGGTTGCTGTAATTAACTAGTTGCTGGTTAATCACATAAAAAAGGAACCAGTTCACCTCAAAAGAGGTTGAAGGTTATAGATCAAAGGAGTGGTAGTCATGACTGAATCAACTGTTGCAATCAAAGGACGAGTCGTTAACACCGATGCAGATCATACTGCCACTCCTTACAAAACCGTTGAGCTGTGGTCGTCCACTGCAGATACAGCAGCCCCCTTGGCCACCGCCACAACCACGGCTGACGGAGCGTTTGAAGTGGTTGTGGAAAGAGCTAACCTCCCTGAAGCGGGCGGCTACCTGTTTCTCAAAGTCTACTCCGGCAATGAGCTGCTGACAGAAGTTCACCCTGTGGTTGATTTAGACAATGCTGAAGCGGTGGAGGAGATTGCTATTACAATTCCGCCCCGCGCCCCTGCCCCACCCCCAGTCCCCAGTATTGATGCAGCCACCAGAGAACCTGCCAGCAGTGCTCGCCCCAACCCACTGCTCACCCCTCTGAGAAACCTGTTCCGCCAACCCGCCGCCCCCACCGTAGAGCCACCAACACCTGTAACCCCTGTACCCGTAAGAGCGGCTGAGAGAACACGATCGCTGCGTCTGTGCGATCGCATCACCAACCAGCCTCTTACCAACCAGCAGGTCCGCGCTTTCCTGATCAACCCCGATGGTACCCGCACGTCTCTGGGGATTCAGCGTCTGGATGCCTCTGGGCGAATGGCGATCGAGCTACCGGAAGCCCAACTCAGCACTCCTGGACGAGGGACAACCTTACGGTTAGAAATCTTGGGCGATCGAGATTGGGATATCACCCCCGTGGAAATTACCAGTGATTTCCGGGCCAATCCTGCGGCTGAAATTGGGGTACAGATCGATCGACAAAGGTTGCCATACATCACCGAAGTTCACAAAGTTTTAGGTGCTTCTCCAGACACTCTCACGGCATTACGTCAGGCACAGATAACCACGGTTGGCGCTCTGCTCCAACGTAAAGACCGACCTCCAGGCATTGCAACTGACCAATGGAACATCATCCGATCACGGGCTGAACTGACGTTATTGAGCAACGACACGGATGCCTTGCAAGCCGTCACCGCTGCGGGCATTAATTCCCTCACAGCCCTGGCTCGCAGCACACCTGAAAGCATTCCGATCAGTGGGGAACAGCCCATTGCACAAACTCGTGTCACCCATCTGATTGCATCTGCTCGGTCTGCTGTGAACTTCCTGGAAGGGCAGATTGTGGAACGAGGAGGGTACGAAAGAATAGCAGCGATTGAACGAGGAAGCAGTCATTCCGCATTGGGTCCCGTCCGCTATCTTAAGGATTTGGTGGACTACGCCGTTGAGCATATTCGTGAAAACAATCAGAATAATTGGGCGAAAATTGATACTGCCCGCCTCGAAAAACTGTTATATCAACCGTTTTCAGCTCTATTAAAAAGCAAGTCTGAAGTGCTTGAAGCAGAGTGGACGCAACTCCGTCTAGCTCTGGAAGTGGTGGTGGCTTATTACTGCGATGTTCCGCAGCTTGCCAGTGTTATTGAACAGGAACTACTGGCTCACAGTCGCCGTGTGTATGCCAACATTCTTGCTCGTCTGGGAGTGAGCGAAACCGATCTGACCGTTGCTTGGGAAGAATCCGACCAACCGACACTGACTAAAATCGCAGATCGAGTAGGGATTACTGTCCAGCAGGTAGGCAATCTTGTTTTGGACAAGAATCTGAGCGCTCAGAAAGCCGAAGACTTCCTGTATCGAAAGTTCGGTCTGCCATCTTTACGAGATCCGCTCAAGATTCTTGCCAAACCCGAATTTGCGAGCTGGAGAGAGGCGCGCTTGTGCCAAGAGTGGCAAACCATTGATTGGGGGGATGATTCTTATGGTTCAGAGCGAACGATACCAGTTATTGATCCTGATGTAATTGGGCTAGAGGATATTCGTCGATTTCGCGACTTTGTCAATGGTAAGGAAGAATTCCCTAGAGACAATGACAACCTTGTCTTTAAGCTGTGGAACGAACGAGTTAATCTGCGCGATAACAAACTCAAAATTGTCAAACAAGATCTTCAGAGTCCAGACCCTCTAGCGGTTAAAAGCCATCTTGAAAACCATCTTGGTCTGAGTCTCGACCGGATCTCTGAACTGGTAACCGCGTTAGATCATCGAGGGCTGATGGTTAATGAACAGCGCCAGATTGAGTCTGTCGGCCTATGGCCTGCTGGTCTGCGCCATCTCAACGAAGTCAAAGACAACCTCAGTGCATCTGTAGACGATGTTGCCGATATCATTTGGCAAGCGCAGAAGCGTCGTACATTCAAGGCTTGGATCACAGAAGAGAAAAATCAGGGCATCGTACTGGGGCCAGAATACTTTTGGTTATCTTTGTCCGAGCCGACTTTACACAAATGGCGCACTGAGCTAGGTGCTCGAACTCGCTGGCGCGAGGCACTCACGCAACGGAGTCAATTGCCCCTCCTGGAGCCACGCTTCATCGCTCCAGGAAGCATTCAATCGAGTCAGGGGCGGGGGCTGTTTGAGCAGCGACGGACATGGGTTGAGAACCTGCAATATCCATCGGCTGTTCCGGCCATCTCTCGTATAGCAGCGATCGAAAACGCGATGGGTGCCTCACTTAGTTTCCTAGACAAACTGCATGGAGATCGCAAGCGAGGCCACAACATTGATAATACCCTTGCTCAGTTACAACTCACCCATGCTGTGCTGGAGTTTCTGGTTCGCCACCGCGACAGGCTGGCAACAGATCCACTCCCAGAACGGGTGGGCAAAGAACTCGATGCGATCGTGCAACACGTTTTAGTTACCAGACAATATGCCAGGTGGCGCGACGAGGAGAAAGCACAGGGCATTTACCTCTTGCCGCAACAGTTTATAGCGTTCAAATTATCTGCATCAGCAACGACACCACCCTCATCGCTGATGCTTCCTCTGACTCAGTTTGTAGATGAAATTGAACGGCGTTCCCAACTCATTGCCGCCCGTCAAACCCAGCTTGATGAACTTCCGGGGCTCGTTCGTCAACTAGCAATTGATGCAGAAGCAGAGGTTCTATCGTTATTGAGAGATCCGCTGGTCAAGGGAAGACTCCCCTACCTTTCTGATCGCTTCTTGATTGATCCTGAAGTCACTACGGCAGTTAAGACAACACGGATTGCTTTTGCCATCACAACACTTCAGGTCTTGATGCAAGAACTAAGCAGTGGACGAATGAGCTATGTTCTTCCAAAGGTGAGCTTTAGTGGTGTAGAGCAATTCCAGTTGGAATGGGCATGGCTGGGAAATTATGACAAATGGCGAGGCGTTAGGGGAGTCTACTGTTACCCCGAGAATCTCCTACAACCAGAATTACGTCCTCCGCATCTGCGATCCTTGGCTTTTGAACAACTAATCAATGTCCTCGAAGATGGAAGTCAACTCACCCTCACTGGTAAGGATCTACAGCAAAGTCTCAAAGCCTACTTCGAGGATTTCGCGGATATTTGCAGTCTTGAGGTACGAGCTTGCTGTTATGCGAGAGTGGTGAATCAAGATACCACAGAACGGTACCTCATTACCATTGCCAAAAGCCGTCAAAGTCAACGATTTTTTGTTGGTGTAACTCCAACAGATTCTTCTCGGGCAACCCGCTGGGGACGTATAACTCCATTTGACAATTCCAACTCTCGGCTCCAGCTTGTAGGGGCTGTGGTACATACTCCTGAACGAGGCACTCATTCAAACCCCTTCCTCTATATATTCATGCGGGAACCAGCAGACATCGGGGAAATTGTCTTTGCCAGATTCGATCTAGAAGTTGGCCGCTGGGAAGATCAAACATACAAGCTCGACTTGCCAACCAAGACCATCAACGATGTTGTCTTATGTACCCAAAGTTATGAGGCTTTTGTTCCACGGTTACTTGTCAAAGATCGGCTGACAGGGAAGCTCTACCTTAACTTTCTGGATGAGATGGGAACCTGTTGGCGTTACTCCTACTGGGACGAGACATTTTACGGCAGTAATAATCAACTGCTGGGTATGTGGCAGTCTGTCTTCGATCCGAAAGCTGGTTCTGCTATTAGTCGTAGCTTCTGGCTTGTAGCTTGTGAAGCTGGGCAGTTACGGGTGGGGTTTGTTAGTAAAAGTGGCTCATTTAGCAGCAAATTTGTTGATGTTGAAGGAGACGCCTTTTTCGGCTGCATTCCCAGCAGATTTCATGATTACCACGGTGGATGGCTCCTCTATGAAAATGGTGGTCAGTGTTTCTTTCAGAACTTTAAACAAAGTTTGAGTGGAGACATTACGAAGGCTTCAGCTCAGCTATTACCAGCCTATGTGAATGATGGATTATTAACTTGTGCCTGGTATCACGATGCTGAAACAGCAACAATTCAACTCATTTCGTCGAATTCTTATAGCAAGCTTTCAGCCCCATACAATATCCGCACTCACTGGTGGCAGGGACAGGAAAAAGTTTCAGGTAGCCTCAGTATTTTCGGTACAGAACGATCCATTTCACCTGCTGCTGCCCCAACAATGTCATTGCTGCAGGTCGAGCCAGATGTTTCCTTCAATGCCCAGCTCGCGCGTACTCAGTTCATCCAACAATCAATTCTCTCCAACCTAGACTCCCCAACGCGCTTGTATATTGAAGAGTGTTTCTATTCTGTTCCACACCTTGTTGCGACATACGCCGAGCGAATAAGCGACTTTGCAACTGCCGCAAAATGGTTGCGAACCGTCTATGACTACGATGGTCTGCCAACGTTCGAGCAGATATATTATTTTGGCATATTCGGCGGCTCTACCTCAGCACCTGCTGACGTACCTGTTTGGTTATTCGACTCGCTAAATCCTCATGCGATCGCACAAACACGCAAGAACGCTTACCCCCGCTTCACCTTAACGAGGATTGCAGCCCTGCTGACCAATTATGCAGATAACGAGTTTGCCAAGTTAACCCCTGTTGCCGTCTCTAAAGCACGTCGCCTTTACCAGAAGGCTCTGCAAGTCCTTGCCAAACCAGAATTGACGGTAGAAGCGAGCAACCAGGCAACCAGTCTGTCATCTTTGCTGGCAGACACTACGGTTGCATCCAGTGTGAACGAGATCGCAAGGGCAACACACACCACAACTTCATTCCTGTTCAGTGGTGTGGGAGAGAGCTTTTACCTGCCAGACAATGCTGTGATTTCTAATCTCAAGCTCCATGCTGAGGCGAATCTTAACAAAATCCGTACAGGACGCAGCATCACCGGAACCAATATCGGCAGTCTCTGGGTCGATTTATACACACAGTCCGACAGTTCCCAATTTCTAGGAGCACAGTTCACTACCTATTATCGTTACGCCACACTGATGGCTCGCGCCAAAGAGTTAGCGAACCAGGCTGAACGAACCGAAGCCGCTTTTCTGAATGCAGCCAAAGAATACGATGAACAAGCTTATACATATTTGAAAGCAACTCAGGATCTCGAAATAGCAGCCGCAACCAACAACTTACAATCGATCCGTGTAGAGGCAGCCCTTGGACAAGTTTTGCTGGCTGGTGTACAAACTAATGTACTTTATGCGAAAAAAGAACATTACATAAATATCCTAAACCGTCTAGCTGAGAATGAGAAGAAACATCTAGACGCACTTACCAGTGCAATCGGAAATTTAGAAGAGGGTAAAGACACCGGGTTTATGGCTGGAGCCGCACAAACAGCGATTAGTGCCGGACAAGGTGTGGCGATGGCATTTTCACTTGGACCCGGCGCGCTCTTGGTTGGGGGGTTCACGGGATTAGCTTCAATGCTTAATATGACCTCTGCTCAACAGCAAATGGATTCACAGATAGATTCTCTTAGAGCGCAATATAATTCGGCACAAAATAGCTATGAACAATTGCAGGATGAATGGAAATTTCAAGTGGGGCAAAGTGAACTTGAGATCGTAGTTTCAGACCAGGTCAGCATGAATAGCAAACTCGGACTCGAGATTGCTCAGCAGGAACTCTCGATCAGCTATCTTGCCACCGAACATGCCAGAGAAACAGTCGAATTTCTGGCTCAGAAGTTCGGCAGTAAAGAACTCTATGCCTGGATGCGCGATATTCTTGCTGGTGTCTTCCGCTACTTCCTTCGCGAAGCCACCGTTACCGCCCAATTGGCTGCCAGCCAGCTTGCCTTTGAACGTCAGCAACCGATTCCAGCCTTCATTCAAAGCGACTACTGGAGCATCCCCAGCAATCAAGGTGAATCAACATCCATCCAAGCGCAGTCCGATGGCAAACAGGGACTCACCGCCTCAGTCCGCCTGCTGCGGGATCTCTACCGGCTGGAGCAGTTCGCCTTCCAAACCTATGAGCGTCGCCTGAAGCTACGCAAAACCATTTCCCTGGCGGTTCTCGATCCCTTCGCCTTACAAAAACTGAGAGAAACGGGAGTGGTTAGCTTTGTCACCCCAATGAAGTTGTTCGATCGCGATCATCCCGGCCACTATTCCCGCCTGATCAAGAGTGTAGGCTTCTCGATTACAGCCCTGGTTCCCCCAACGGCTGGAGTGCAGGCCACCCTCACCTCTTCAGGCATCTCTCGAGTAGTGGTGGTGGGGCCAAACTCATTTGGCTCAGGTTCTGACTCATTCCACGCAGTCTCGATCGTGCGTGACCCAGAAACTATCCCTATCAGTGGAGTCGTAGAACTCCCCAATCAAACACCTACAGGCACCGAAGAAGGTACGCTCCAGCCCTTTGAAGGCACCGGGGTTGAAACCACCTGGACCATTCGGATGCCGAAGGCATCTAATCTGTTCGACTACGACACCATCTTCGATATCACGCTGTTCATAGAATATACCGCTCTTGAAAGCATGCAGTACCGTTACCATGTACAGCGCGAGTTGGGCACCCAGGTCTCTTTAGAAAAGGCCATTAGCGTTCGCCGGGAATATCCAGATGCCTGGTACGACCTGCACAATGCAGCCCCCCAGGACGATGTGATCAACCTACATCTCCCTGTCTCCGATTTCAGCTTCCCCAACAACCTGAGCCAAAAACGCATCGAGCACGTTTTACTCTACGTTTCCAGGGCAGAAGACACCCAATCAGAAATGGATTTCGCCAGCATCGAACTCAAACAGGTTTCTGGCTTTGTAGCTCGCAGCGGCAGTGCCACCACGATCGACGGCATTGTCAGCACCCGCCAGGGGAATGGCCTGCCTCTACTACCGCTGCTGGGTATAGCTCCTCAAGGAGAATGGGCCATTTCAGTTCAAAAAGGAGATCAGTTATGCACAATGCTCGACAAGCAGAAAATTTGTGACATTTTCCTAATCCTGACCTACTCCGCTGAGCTACCCGCTTGGCCAGCCTAGCTTAGGATGACATGCTCGCAAACCTTGAAATCCTATTACTCCTCAAATACAAATCAGGGAGATAAACAATATGAACTCTGAAAATCAGGACTTTCTAAGCAAGCCTTGGACTAAAAGCCCTCGTTTCAACGAGCTAGTTGAACTTATCCGGAAAGAGGATGTGGAAGGCTTTAACAAAAAAAGGAGAGAAAATCCAGATTGTATGGAATCCATGGAATCTATGAATTTGATGAATGAAGGATTTAAAAATATATCCTTGAAGAGAATTAATTTTTCAAAACTGGTGATGTATAAAACCCAATTCGGGAAAGTTGACTTAAGAGGGGCAAATCTCACAAATTCTGACTTATCAGACGCTGAGTTGACAGAAGTAAATTTAGAAGGAGCCATCCTTGATGGTATTAATCTTCAATCAGCCAAGCTAACATCATCCAATCTTACAGGTATCCGTCTTAGCCATTGGTTGATTAATGATGACACTGAGTTTGTAGACTGTAAATGTAACCACATCTTCATTGGAGAAGCAAAAATAGACATTCCTCAAGGATTAACTGTCTTGTTTCTTGAAGAACTGAAAGAATGCAGTAAGAATCTAGAACATTCAAGTAGAGGTCTGGAAATGTTTAGGGAGAGATGGCAGCCTCGAGGAAGTACTATTTCAGGGAATCTAGATCCTCTGAGAGCAGACATTGAGGCGGAATTCGGGCATGGTTCATTCAAATCATATAAGCCCACTTCCAACGCAAATATCTTTGATGAAGTGACTTATTTGCGCGCTCGGCTGCAATCACTGACCTATCAACAAAAATTAATCACACTGGCTGAGAAGGAAAAGCCTTCCTTAATTAAGAAAGCGCTACCTTATGCCATCGCAACCCTTGCGTTTTTAACGTTTGCTGTCTTCCTGGCTCGAACCTATAACAAAGATCGAGTTCAAATCTCGATTACCTACGATGTTGGCACAATTACTGGGGGCATCCTAGCAGGCAGTGCCGCCATGATAGCCGCGATCGCCTATGCCAGAAAATCCGCCATGTCAGAAAACAACCCAGGAAGCGAGAGAAGAGGGGAATAGTTGATGTTCGACTTAGATCCCTAATGATCGCTTGCCTCAGCCCAGGATTGCGCCTGCCATTCTCGTCGCAACAGACTGTAAAGACAGTCATCATGCAACTGCCCGTCCAGTTCATGGTGTTCCCGCAACACCCCATCCCGGTGAAAGCCCAGCTTTTCCAGCAACCGGATCGAGGGCAAATTAAAGGCTGCCGTCTGGCCATACAGCTTGTTCAGCGTTGTCGATTGAAAGACTCGATTGATGCAGGTTTGCAGCATTTGGGTTCCCACCCCCCGACCCCGCATCCCCGGAGCAATCCGATAGCCAAACTCCGCCGAACGGTTGCGGGGATTCACATCAAAATATGAAAACTTGCCAACCGGTTCCTCACGCTCCTCCACCCAAACCGCAAACGTCACCCCCTGATCTGACGGTGGCACCCGCTGCCCATCCACCACCGGGCGACAGGTCATAAGTTCTAACCGATCCTGGTTGACT
>MUGG01000098.1 GCA_002148405.1 Alkalinema sp. CACIAM 70d
TATTGAGAATATGAACCTTTAAATCTGAATTAAAAACATTGCACTGACTGCCTCGCAAATGGGATTTTACTAAAGTAGCGATATTCAACTTAATCGCACTATGATTTTGAGTCCCGCCACTCATCGCATAAACGCGACCATCAATAAGCTCGTGCCGCTCTAACTGCTGCGCTTCCCAGGCGAAATACTCTTCCGGCGTAAAGTACCGATCGTTCTCTCTTGCTGTGACCATGGGAGCCCTCCAGTTATACACAGTGTAGAAGGTGACTTTTGCACAGGGAATCTCGTTTGATCCCACAGACTGCGCCAAAGTTGCCTCAGTAGTCATTTCCTCAGCAATCATTTCCTCGGCAATTATTCCCTCAGTAATCATTCTCTCAGTAATCATTATCAGTGACCATGATATTGAGTAGCCATAGTTGACAGTTATTCATCACCTCAGCTTTTACGATCGCAACAAAATAAACAGCAGTTCTACGGGTGACGGGCCAATTTACCTTGGCCTATAACCACCTTAGAACCGTAGGGATCATCTTCGCTTAGATCCCTCAAAACGCACTTTAAGGAATTCTATGACGATGCGTGTTTTGCCGAGATTGGTTATCGCTGGCTTGATGGTGGGGTCTCTGCTGTTGCCCTTGGCAAGTCCGGCCAGAGCCGAAAAATTTGCCTGTGATGATTTAGTAGAAATGGCCAATAGTTTAGACGAACTGTCCAATGCCATGGAATCCGGCGTGGAAATCAAACAAGACAGTCCGGAAGATCAGGCGCTGCGATCGGTTGTGGATGCATTGTCTGATGCCGCTAAGATTGAAGGTAACCAGGCGCTCTATGATGCAGTCGAAGAGATGGATCAAGCGTGGCATGCCATGGATCGCTCAGGCTTTGTAGCCGCCGTCGATCGCGTCACCGCAATTTTTGACGGATTACGAGCCAACGAGTGCCCTGCTAAGTAGTCCTGTCAGTCTGTCCTGGCCCTACTTGCCTCACCTTGGTAATACGGGAGAAAAACGGCAGTCCGGTAATCTGTGAAATTTGTGAAATTATAGGCTGTGACAATAGGAGGGCCGATCGAACTAAGCTTCGATCGGCCCTCTCAATTAGATCAGTGAAATTAGGTAAACGGATTAGCATTTATAGCCAAGGGATCCGTTGAGATGAATCATGTACTCTACAGTGGCAGATTATGCTTCATCCTGGAATCGAGGTTTAGGACGTTTTAGATTAGGTTTTTCTTCCACCACCTCAGCTGCTACGTCTTGAGCTGCTTCCTCAGCATCCTCTAGTTGGTCTTGTACGGTCTCGCTGGTATCTTCCACTACATCCGTGACGGCATCAGCTGCTGTATCTACTTTCTCCACCACGGTTTCCACGATCGCCTCAACGGTGGTTGCCCCCTGCTCCACTTTTTCCGTCACGACCGCTTGGACGGTTTCGGCAGTGTCGCTGGCTTTTGCTTGCAGGGTAGCCCCAGTGTCTTTGAGGCTGTCCGCGACGGCTTCGCTGACTTCACTCGCTTTCTCCGACACCTCACCAAAATCGAAGTCATCATCCACATCGGTTACTGGAGGCTCCTTCTCCTGGAAATCCTTCCGCACGTAGGTTTCCTTGTTCTTCGGTGTGCTGAGTCCTCCCGCAAAGGATTTTGCCTTGTCCAGCATGGATCCAAACGAACCAGCTTTCCCCTCGCGATTGGACGGCCCATTGGAAGCGTCTTGAACGATCGGCGGCTTAGCAAAATCTTCCCGGGTTAAGGGTTTTTCCACAACCGTAGTAGATGCCTCGCTGGAGGTATCCGTTTTATCACCGTCTACCTTACTGGCAACTTCCTGAACCTTTTCTTGGACTTTACTAAAAGCCCCTTGAGCTTGATCCTTCAGTTTATTTAAGCTCTCAGGATCCACTAAGCTCTGAATACGATCGCGAATTTGTGACACTTTTTCAGCACTAGCCCGTTGATCTTCCGGCACGTCCTCCCAGCGAGCCTGCATGGCTTGCCAACCCAACCATCCAATCAGCGCGACGCTGGCGATTTGGCCCAGCAACACGCCTCCTGTAATTCGCCCCGCACAGACCCAGAGCACAAGGGCATAGAACAGTCCTACCCCACTCCAAATCATGTCATTTTTGCGGGCGATCGCGGGCACAACAAACGACGCACCGTATAACCCAAGACTGCCAAGACCCACTGCCAATGCTAAAAGATATGTCAGCATATCGCTGCTCCTAAAACGGTCATTTCTTAAAGGATGTCGAAGGAAAGACTCTGGGGCACAGTAGAGGTTTCCGAAAAACAGGGTTCCCAAACCGCCCGATCGACCTTCTCTCTCGATCAGATTTAATCCTCTCTTCAGCGTTGTCCCTTAAAGGGCACGTTACCCTGAAATTAAATTGCGATCGTACCCAACGTTTATAGAGTGAAACAAAACTTATGACTCAGAGCTTTGGAGTAATTGGACTCGCTGTGATGGGCGAAAACTTGGCGCTGAATGTCGAGCGCAACGGATTTCCGATCGCAGTTTATAACCGCAGTCGGGAAAAAACCGACGAATTCATGGCCACAAGGGCCGTGGGCAAGAATGCGAAAGCGGGATATACCCTGGAAGAATTTGTGGGTTTGCTGGAGCGACCCCGCAAGATCTTGATTATGGTGAAGGCGGGTGCGCCCGTGGATGCAGTGATTGAACAACTCAAGCCGCTGCTGGATGAAGGCGATATTTTAATTGACGGAGGAAATTCGCTGTTTACGGACACTGAGCGGCGAGCCAAGGACTTGGAATCGGCCAAGTTCACCTTTATTGGCATGGGCGTTAGTGGTGGCGAAGAGGGTGCACTGAATGGGCCAAGCTTGATGCCGGGGGGAACCAAGAGTGCCTACCAATACCTAGAACCGATTCTGACCAAAATTGCGGCCCAGGTGGACGATGGCCCCTGCGTCACCTACATTGGCCCCGGTGGTGCAGGCCACTACGTCAAGATGGTGCACAACGGCATTGAGTACGGCGATATGCAGTTGATTGCCGAAGCCTACGATCTGCTAAAAAACGTAGCAGGCTTAAACGGGGAGCAGCTACACGAGGTCTTTGCGGCCTGGAATGCCACCGATGAATTGAATTCCTATCTGATCGAAATTACCGCCGACATTTTCCGCAAGTCGGACAACGGTTCTGGCAAGCCGCTCGTGGAAGTGATCCTAGATGCGGCAGGACAAAAGGGTACCGGACGCTGGACGGTCAATAATGCCTTGGAACTGGGGGTGGCGATCCCGACGATTACTGCAGCAGTGAATGCGCGAATTCTCTCTTCCATCAAGCAGGAACGGATCAGCGCAGCGCAAATTCTCTCGGGGCCGATCGCGAGTTTTACCGGAGATCAATCGGCCTTTGTGGATAAGGTGCGGGATGCGCTTTACTGCTCCAAGATGTGTTCCTACGCCCAGGGCATGGCGTTGCTCAGCGCGGCGTCCACGGCCTACAACTTCAATTTGAATCTGAGCGAATGTGCACGGATTTGGAAAGGAGGATGCATCATTCGGGCGGGATTCCTAGACAAGATTCGGGCAGCCTTTAGCGAGGATCCCAATCTGGCCAACCTGCTACTGGCTCCGGAATTCAAGCAAAGCATCCTCGATCGCCAGTCCGCTTGGCGGGATGTGATTATCGAAGCGGCCAAGTCTGGGATTGCAGTTCCGGCCTTCAGCGCATCGTTGGATTACTTCGACAGCTACCGCCGCGATCGCCTACCGCAAAACCTGACCCAAGCCCAGCGCGATTACTTCGGGGCGCACACCTACGAACGGATCGACAAAGCAGGGGTCTTCCACACGGAATGGCAGTCATAATTCCCTGACAGTGCCCACCTAATTTTTTGGGTGAAAGCTGACTAGGCGATCGTGCTAAACGGTTATCCCAGTGATCGCAGGGGGAAACCGTGGAATGGCTTGCCTAGCCTTCATCCTCCATCAACACAGCCCGTCTTTGGCGTTTCTTTGGATTCACTGGGATGGGCTGTTCTTCTAACCTTTCTGCTGGAGCAAGTTCCAGGAGCGGTTCGGTAACTGGTTCGGTGACTTGCTGACGGGGTTGAGCGGCTTTTTGCAAAGGTTTCAGCTCACTGGGCGATAGTTGCTGCTGATCTAGTTGCTGCCGATCGGTTAATGGTTGCCCTTGACTCACCGCTTGGAGTCCTTCCCAGACCGCTTCTAGAATGATTTCCTCCGATTCTTGATTCAGCATCAGCCGAAAATAATCTGCGACTTGGCGGGTTTGTTCTGGCGTTAAGGTTTGGGCCGCGATCGCCGCTGTTAACTCCCGTACCGCCATTAGTCGCCGTACTGCATCGGAATCGACTAGATCATGAATTAGATCGAAATAGTTAAATGCTGGGCGATCGGGCATCAGCTTCACCCGCTGCCCCAGCCACAGTCCCAGTAGTCCCAGCGAGGTCATACCCTGTAATAACAGAGCCGTGGCCACCCAGTGCTGCTCCGTTTCCGCCCAGACTGCAAAGCCCAGGTAAGCCAAAAACGTTGCCCCAACGCCACTAGCCGTGGCCAACAGAAACGTCCTGTTCCAGCCCGCCAACGTAGACTTCCAACTCGCCAACTGCTGTTGCCAAGCAGGATTTTGCCAGGAGGTTTGCCCATAGTAGACAGCCATCATGACTGCCGCCCCAATCCCCGTGGCTAGCACCAGACGGCCATTCCAGAAGATCAGTGCCGTGGTCCCCACCGCCACCAAACTCCATCCCTTGGCTCCAGACAACCACTTGCGCTGCAACGTCTGAAGCACCTGAGGCGAAATTTCCAGTTCAGCAATCTCCCTTAGCAAGTGGCGCAGAAACTGCTGGGTATGCGATCGGGAAGCGGGGGCCACGATAGATCTCCTAGAGAGAATAAGTAAAGGGCAAAGCGCTTGTTTAAAGTGCTTATTTACGAATGGCGATCACAGTGCTGTTGAAGTTGTACTCTGGGCCTTCCAGTTCCAAGGAGGTACCCACTTTGACCTTCTTGTTACCGAACACAGGGCCATCTTCTGTAATCTTGGCATTTCCACTTAAGGTCATGCGCAGATCGTTGGAAAAACCCATCTCAGGACGGGGATCGGGCAATGCTTTTACGGATCCGTCTGGTTGAGAAACTGCCACTGTGCGGGGTAGAAATTCGACTTTCTTCAAATCTACGGTGCCAGAAGGCTCATTCCGAATGATGACATTAATCCGCTGTCCTTCCTTCAAGAGTTCCTTGGGTGTAGCAGAACTGAGGCCCCTCACCAAAACATCCACTTCGATCGGAGTGCCTTGAGCGAAACTGCTGGTTTTACCCGGAAGCAGAAAAATTCCGCCAATGACCATCAAAATAATCAGCGCCGCACCCACATCGAGGATGCTGAACTTACCAAATAAGCGCCCTTGAGAGTCGAGAATAGCCATACCGGAAATCCTTTGAGAGGCAGGCGGAAAGCACGCTGGGCAAGAAATTAAGCCTTTTGTAGCATTCATCGCCGATCGTCATGAGACAGATTACCATGATCGGGGAGCGTGAGCGATGCATAACAAACTTGGGCATTCCTGAAACTAAGTGCCCGTCGATCGCGTCTTCTGGTTCAACTCCCGTGCGCCGATCGTGCGTCTCAACATTTCTCACTCCTCTAGAAATTCGCTCTGATAAACCATGTTAGGTACTTCACTCAATCGCCGTTCTTCCCGTCGTTGGTTCTATCCGGTGCTAGCACTGTTATCCGCTGTTACGTTTACTGTGGCAACACCAACGGTTTCCCACGCCTTAAACTGGGCTGAACTGATCATTAAAGGGATCCAAGTCGTTCAACTTTCTAGCATGTCCGATAGGCAGGAAGTGGAACTGGGTAAGCAGATTAATGACCAAGTGACCCAGGAAGTGCGCATTCTCAGAAATGCTGAAGTGACTAACTACGTGGATCAAATTGGTCAACGGCTGGCTGCTAAAAGCGAACGGCCCAATCTACCCTACACCTTTCAAGTGGTGGATGATGATGGCATTAATGCCTTTGCTACCGCCGGAGGATTTGTCTATGTCAATAAGGGGTTATTGAAGACGGCAGATAATGAGGCTCAATTAGCGAGTGTGATTGGCCATGAAATCGGCCACATTACCGGGAAACATGCGCTCAAGCAAATGAAAGAGGCGGCAGTTGCCCAAGGTCTGCTTGGGGCTACGGGGTTGAGTAAAAGTGCTGCGGTACAGATTGGGGTGGAACTCGCGCTCCGCCGTCCTCACAGCCGTCGGGATGAGTTTGATGCCGATCGGCGGGGCTTGATTAACCTGAGCAAAGCGGGGTATGCCCAATCGGAAATGGTGGCCTTTATGCAAAAGCTACTTAATGGCAAGTCCAGCGTTCCCACCTTCCTGAGCACCCACCCTAACACCGCAGATCGGGTAGCAGAACTGAAGAAACAGGTCGATAAATCCCCTACCAATGGCAAAGACGGTTTGGACGGAACCAGCTATAAATCCAAACTGCAAGCTCTGCGATAACTTGCACAAAGTTACTATCGATCGCTCATATCAGCAGCGAAACGATCAGCGGCAAAGTTGTCTGTAAGATGTGACGACTTTGCCGCTTAAAAATTGAGTGGATTAAAAAAATTGAGTCAACCAAATCGAGTAAATCAAAGTGAGGGACTAGGGCCAAGAACCTCCTGAACAGGCTAGAGAACCAGCACCGATCGACTCCGGTTAATTTTTTCTGGCTGAATTTGTACCAGAATTTCTGCGAGGGGTCTGACTCGAACCGCAAAGGTCTGGACATTGACTTGGTAGACCTTTTGGGAGGTGGTATCCAAAGCCGTTAGCCAACCACTCTTGGGATGATAGGCTCCTGTGTCAATGTCAAGCCACCCATTTCCCCCGACCACCTCTCCAGGGGACACCCCAGAAAAGGTAAAGGTAATGGTGTGCCCTGTGATGATTAATTTATTGGGGAAATAGGGCTTTAGGCTAGTGTGAAATTCATCGCGAATCCAACAGAACTGCTGAGTTGTCTGTTGCCGAAGCGGAATTTCTGGATGTACCCCCGCATGGACTAACCATAGATCTCCCAAGTCCAAATGGGTGGGCAAGGTCTGTAACCAAGCGAGGTGATCCAACAGGGTTTCAGCATTGTCATAGCTAGCCATGGTTGCTTTACCGCCACTCTGTAGCCACGCCTGAAGTGCGGGTGCAAACACCTGCCCCTCGGGAAATGCTTCCAAGAGCATTTGCTCATGGTTCCCCAGGACACAGCCATAGCCCTGTTTGCGCACAAATTCCACTACCTGAGAACTTTTGGGCCCACGATCGATCAAATCTCCTAGAAAATAAATTTCATCGAGGGTCGTGGGTGCAAAAGTCTCGAAAAGTTGCATCAGGCCATCATAGTGGCCGTGCACATCACCAATCACAATACGTCGAGGAACCTGACTCATTCAATTTTGTTCAAAACGGGATGACAACTGGAACACTGAGAAACGTAGCGCAACCTGTACCGCGATTTCTTGAACGCAACTTCTTGAACGCAATCTGGTGGCTAGCAATTCTACTCTGGCTAATCCATTGTTCCCGGAAGAGTTCAGGGATTTACGGCTATTTCCCGAAAGCATTCTAATATGAGGATTTAGCAGAAAAAACTCCGTCATTTGGCAGAACTTTCGGCCAAGAACTGATCCCGTTTTTGCATTATCGACCGAGTGCCTTCAGGAATTGCTGTAATTCGGCAGCCCAACCCATCTTTTTGCGAGTATTTCCTGTAGCGGAATTTAAAATTGCTTCTAATTGCTCAGAGTCCGGTTTTTCCCGTTCTTCAGCAATGGCTTGCCAGGTGCCTTCCCGTTCTAGCCAGACTTGCCAGGGGGTAGGATAGAACCGAGTCAGGGCCGTTTCGTCATCTAAGGGTCGTAGGTAATAGCAGGGTTCGATCGTGTTTAAAAAGCGCTCCCGCAACATCCGTCCTGCATAGCCAATCCCAACGATGCTGATATCCTCCAGCCGTGGGTTAAGCAAAATGACTGGCACCCCTGGCGCTGCATTGCAAATTTCCTCCAGCGGATTGACTTCAACAGAAGTGGGGGATACCACCAGATAGAGCTTATCTTCGCCGTCTACCTGTTCCTGTACCGTTGTAGTTTGCCGGGATCCCGCCACGTCAATGCTGCGGAACTGATAGGGCACGTCACCCCAATTGCGCTTGGCCCAGGCTGCCGTTCCCGCATCAGTGAAAAAGACCTTAATCCCTGCACCAAACTCACTGAACGCCTCCACAAAAGTTTGCGCGATCGGCATTACCTTCAGCTCTGGAAAAAGGAACTCAACGGATAGGCGCGTGTATCCCGCAGCAATGGCCGCTTTCGTTGCGTCTTGGGCTTGAACGATCGCGTCTTCGAGGGTGTTGGGCAGTGCGGTCATAGCAGTTTGTTGAATTAAGGTTGAATCGTAGGGGATTGAAAAATGGGATGTCGTTGGGGCAAGCGTTTCGGGTTGAAAAACTGCAATCCCGATCGCGGGAATTACCCAATCCGGACTGATCCAAATCTATTGTGTCAGGTTTGTGTCCGGTTCCCGATCGCGATTCCGGGGAAGGGCTGGCCTCTCCCGTGCCTTGGCGGTCACAATTTACGTCACAATTTGCGTCACAATGAATGAACGTCAAAAATTGACGGTTAAACACGAACGGTTAGCGTTGCTTGGAGAGGTTTGGTTGTGAATTTCCAGTCGGTGATTGCGGCATTGCATCAATTTTGGAGCGATCGGGGGTGCTTGATCGTGCAGCCCTACGACACCGAAAAGGGCGCTGGAACCAAGAGTCCCCACACCTTTTTACGCGCGATCGGGCCGGAACCTTGGTCAGTGGCCTACGCAGAACCCTGCCGTCGCCCAGGGGATGGCCGCTATGGTGAAAACCCCAACCGTGTCCAGCACTACTACCAGTACCAAGTACTGATCAAACCCTCTCCAGAAAATATTCAAGAAATCTACCTCGACTCCCTGCGGGTGCTGGGTATTCAGCCAGAGGATCACGACATCCGCTTTGTGGAAGATAACTGGGAAGATGCCGCCGTGGGTGCGTGGGGCGTCGGCTGGGAAGTCTGGCTGGACGGCATGGAAGTCACCCAGTTCACCTACTTCCAACAATGCGGCGGTATCGACTGTAAGCCCGTTTCCGTTGAAATCACCTACGGCTTGGAACGGCTGACCATGTACCTGCAAGGCGTGGACTCGATCTTCGACATCCAGTGGAACGACAAGCTGACCTACGGCGACGTGCACCTGCAAGGGGAAATTGAGGAATCGACCTATAACTTTGAAGCCTCCGATGCTGATTTGCTGTTCAACCTGTTCAAGCTGTACGAGCAGGAAGCCGTGCGCTTGATGGAGCGAGAATTGGTGCTGCCGGCCTTTGGCTATGTGCTGAAGTGCTCCCATACGTTTAACCTGCTGGATGCGCGGGGCGTGATTTCCGTAACGGAGCGGACTCGCTACATTGGTAAGGTGCGTAATCTCTCCCGCCAGGTGGCCACGCTGTATCTCAAGCAGCGGGAAGCTTTGGGATTCCCCTTGCTCAAGGGAGAAGTGGCTAAGGTGTAGCTGGCTCATTAGTGTAGCTGGCTCATTCAATTAACGTTGCGCCATGGAGTGAGCGGAAGATGGTCGATCGCGCCGATCGGATTGCTGGAGGTTTAGTGGGACTGCTGGTGGGGGATGCCTTGGGGGTGCCCTACGAGTTCCATCCGCCGGAAAACCTGCCCCCGATCGCGCAGATTGAATTCACACCACCCCAGGGGTTCCACCGCACCTATGCAGGCATTCCACCCGGTACTTGGTCAGACGATGGGGCGCAGGCCCTGTGTTTGCTAGCGTCGCTGTTGGAGTGCGATCGCTTTGATCCCGATGACTTTGGCCGTCGCTTGCTGGCCTGGTACGACGATGGCTACCTGGCGGTGGACGGCCATGTATTTGATGTGGGCATTCACACCGGGCGGGTCTTAAGCCAGATTCGCCGAGGGGGCAACCCGTTGCAGGCAGGCATGATGGATCCCAACGCTAAGGGCAATGGGTCGTTGATGCGATCGCTGCCGATCGTGCTCTGGTGCCAGGGGAGCGATCGGGAACTGGTGGAGCTGGCCCATGGGCAATCCCAAGTCACCCACGGGGCAATCACCTGTCAGGTCTGTTGTGCGTTGTATTGCCTCTGGGGTCGCGCCATTCTGGAAGCGATCGCCGATCCCTGGCAAGCAGCGGTGGGGCAATTACGGCAAATTTATAACGAGAATGCGACTGACTGGTCAGATCACTTAGCAGATTTGGAAACGTCCGTGCAGCCGGAGGCCGCGATCGTGGGTCAGGGCAGTGGCTACGTGGTGGATTGTTTACGATCGGCCCGATCAGCTTTACAAAGAGATCATTTTGAGGCGGTGGTGAAAACCGCGATCGCCTTGGGTAACGACACCGATACGACGGCCTGCGTTGCGGGAGGCTTAGCAGGATTGCGCCATGGGATTCAAGGAATTCCCGATCGCTGGCAACAACAACTCCGGGGACAGGAAATTTTGCAACCGTTACTCGACGCGCTAATGCAACGGTGGTAATTAGCGGTTTTTAATTCGCGATTGGTAGTTCGCGATCGTGAATTCATTCAATCAGAATTTATACAAGCTTAGATAGGTTACGGGATGTTTTAAAAGATTGCTGTCTTCTGGTAGACGGTCAAAATCAAAAATATTGATTATGATCAATTACTAACCAAGAGATTATCCATTTTTCGTCTACAGAACTGTTTGCGGCAGGGTTTTTGACAGAGGTGCGACGAATGGCTTCTGTCCGTTAGGCCCAAGAAAACCCCTGCATTGCAAATTGAACCTTTGGCAACTCTGATTCACGATAGGCTGGACGATCGCTGAGATTGCGCATCGTCTGCTTCGGCTAACCTATCGGTCTACGGAATTTGCCAATTAAAACCTATATTTTGAATTACCTGAGAGGTCATCGTGGCTCTGTATGCAGAACTCCACCGCCACTTAGGCGGCTCCGTCGTACCTAGAATTCTCTGGCGCTATTTGCAACGTAGCGAATCGCACTTATTGCAACGCTTTACTGATTACCCCAACTTTGAGGATTACTACACCCGTCCCCGCAACACGCTGGAAGAATATCTAGAACTCCATAGCCTAGTGGAAAGCGTCCAGACAGCGGAAACCTTGCCTTACTTTGTCTATCGTCTGCTGCGCGGGGCCTACGTGTTTGAAAATTTGGCCTATTTGGAACTGCGCTACACGCCCTATCTGCGTACCGACGAACATCTCAGCCAATCCGATCGCATTGAGCAAATGGCCGAGATCGTTAACATTGTCGGCAAGGCGAGTAAACAGGTGGAATATCCCATCGTGACCAGCCAAATCGTCTGTATGCACGCGCAGTTGCCCTACGAAGTGAACCGGGCGATCGTGGATTTGGCGATCGAACATCCCCATTTCATCTGCGGGATTGACCTCGCAGGCAGCGATCGGCTCTATGGGGAACGCATGGAGGAATTCATTAAACTCTATGCCTACGCCCGATCCCATGGCATTAACACAACGGGTCATCTGTATGAGACCCCCAATGGCTGTTACCCCGAATTGCTGCCCTACCTCATGCGCATTGGCCATGGCATTCAAATTCCTTTGCGCCATCCGGAATTGCTCAAGGAAGTTGCCGCGAATCGTCAGTGTTTAGAGGTCTGTCCCTCTACCTATCCCAAAACAGGAACCTTACCGGATCTTTCCGAGTTGAAGCAAGTGTTCGATCGTTGCTTTGATGCAGGGGTAGACATTGCCATTTGTACCGATAATGCGGGTTTGCACAATGTACGGCTGACCCAGGAATATGAAAACCTGTTGACGCTGGATATTATCGGCTTTGATGAGCTACAAGCCTGCCAGGAAGCCGCCTTCCGCCATGCCTTTGCCTGGTCCTACGGCGAGCGTCCAGCAACGCTGCTGCATGGCCTCTTGCAGGCAAAATCCCAGCGATCGATGCAGATGGTGTAGTTGATTCAGGCGATGACAGGAAAACGTGTCGGGGATGATGAGTCGCAGAATGCAATATTCTAATACCACTCCCTGACGCAAATTGACGATCGATCACAGAGTCGATCGATCATGGAGTTTCTAGCACTCAAGTGAAGACTGGTACAGCGCGATCGAACCTGTCCCATCAATGAATCAAGGGGCTATTACTTTGACATGACTGTTCTAAGTTCGTTGGCTGTAGCTATGTTCATTGGCTATAGCTGTAGCTTAGGCGAAGACAAGGCTGGAGCGTGGCTAAAACGGAGTCTCGTAGGGAGGCGAAATCGTAGCCACCTTCCAGTCCAAATACGATCTTGGAGGTGAGATCCAAACATTGTTGCGTAAACCAACCATAATCTGCTGGCAGAAGAGCCGTATCAGATAAGGGATCATCCTGATTGGCGTCATAGCCTGCACTGACAATTAATAAATCTGGGGAAAATTGGCTCAAAAACGGTATCACTTGCTGCTCAAACGCGGCGGCATATTGGGTGATATCGTTGCCCGCTTGCATGGGGATGTTTAGTACGTTGTCGTGGAAGCCGCGCTCAGTTTTACGGCCTGTACCGGGATAGTGGGGAAACTCGTGTAGAGAGCAGTAAGCAATTTGAGGATTCGATTCAACAATGTCCTGGGTGCCGTTTCCATGATGGACATCCCAATCGAGAATTGCAACCCGATCGCATCCTTGAGATAACGCGTAGGTGGCTGCGATCGCCGCATTGCTAAATACACAAAACCCCATACCACGATGGGCAATGGCATGGTGTCCCGGAGGCCGAGCGAGGACAAAGATGGGCTTCCCTGTTTCTAAGGTGAAATTTACGCCATCCAGCCAAGCATTCACCGCTAACATTGCCACTTCATAGGTTGCGGGAGAAGCCGGAGTATCTGCATCAATCTGCCCTCCGCCATCCTTGCAGAGTTCTTGTACAGCCTCGATGTAGTGCTGGGTGTGGATTTTCTGAATCCAAGGTAGGGGCGATCGGGCTGCCAGCGTCGTCGGCTCACGCCATTCAATCTGGTTGGCCCAGGGTGCTGCTTGAATCCCCGATCGGATGACTGTCAACCGCTCTGGTTTTTCTGGATGAAAAGTTCCAGTTTCGTGGCACAAAAAGCGATCGGAGTAGATGACTGGCAGCATAGTTCAAATCTGGTGGCAAGTCCTAGAAATTGGAAAAATTGGAAGGGGTGTAGGAACGTTGTTCGGTGGAGCGGATTTAAGTGAAGCGGGCTACTTAAGAGCGAGCTATGTTGTCAGGATAACGCGAATTTTCGAGAGGGAACATCAACGGCCCTGGGAAAAATGGAACTGGTACGGCCTCAACAGGTTTTCTGTAAAGAAAGATTGCACATTTGTAAAAAAGTATGCCTACCCGAATCTATGCCCTAACAGAAGACGTATTCTGAATATCCATCCACCTATAGAGAAATATGGTCTGGGTGGAAGTTGGTTGAGGAGATTGGCGTTACCTAGCGTTATCTAATAACTGCTCAGGGTGCTTGCTGAATTTGACAACACTACAAGTAGTAACACTAGACAGATAGTAATACTAGCGTTAGCCACACTAGCGTTAGCCATACTACCGTTAGCTGCCTAAGCTAAGCGCCTCACCAAAGTGGGTGATATGCGGGGGGAATGGATTGAAATGATCACTCCAAATCTTGCTGTCTGCATAGATTAAGCAAGTTGCCCCTGTAAATTACCGATCAATCTAAGATGATTTCAATTCAAGACGATCGTTGCCCCCTCTGATCCTCTGTTAGGAGTTAAGCTCTATGCGTAAATGTTCTTCATCTGAAGCAGATTTAAAAGTCCTGCTGGTGTTTGTGGTGATTAGTGGATTGTTTCTGTCTGGAACAGCGATGATGTCTGCGGTCAATCTGACGACCTTGGAGACCCGTTCCTTTACCCAGAACTTGATGAGTTGGCGTTAAGAAGAGTTCGATTTTCAATGTTTTTGAGTTCTGAGTAGGCGATCGGTTTCGATCGCTTTTTTATTGTAAACCGCAACCCTTTACAACTAACCGATGGGTCGAATCAATGATCATTCAGGGAGGTATGCTATCCCGATCGTGCTAAAAATTGGTGCTTAACAAAAGCCACTCAAAATGATTCATCTGATGTCTCATACCAAATTGATTTATCACTGTTACAGATCCGATCCTCCTAAATCCCCCCTTATTAAGGGGGGATTTAGGAGGATCGTTATGGGTTCAATCACAAGTTAATTTGGTATCAATACAGTTGTCTCAACACTTGGATGGAAAATAATGTCACTGCTAGGAAAAAATAAAGAATTAGTAAATGGAATATTTGAAATTAAAAATAAAATAAAATTAATTGTGTTTAAAGAAATCGAAGACAATCATATCAAATAAATTTAAATAGAATTCAAAACTTAAGTCAATGATAGCTAGAAAACGGTTACGACAATGTACGAAGGAGTAAATATCTAATATGGGAAAAACATGAATTCTGAGAATCTGGCAATGCATAACCCAAAAAGTCCTTCAAAAGCGCAATTTACTTGGGTTTGAGGGTGCTCTAAATGAGAGATTTTGTGCTAAAATTTATGAGTCAACTCACCCTTAGTCGGTTACAATAAATCACCCGACCTGGGTGTCACGAAAAATTGCTGCTTTTGGAGTATTTCACGCTATGACCTTTTCTCAAGAGTCGCCGAACGAGGAGCGCATTGTTCCGACAGATTTGCGTAACGAGATGCAGCGGTCTTACCTTGAATACGCCATGAGCGTGATTGTGGGTCGTGCTCTGCCGGATGCACGAGATGGCCTGAAGCCAGTACACCGCCGGATTCTCTATGCTATGCATGAACTGGGGCTGACCCACGATCGCCCCTTCCGGAAATGTGCCCGTGTAGTTGGGGAAGTGCTGGGTAAATACCATCCCCACGGCGACACAGCGGTCTATGATGCCTTGGTGCGGATGGCCCAGGACTTTTCCATGCGATCGCCGCTAATCGATGGCCATGGCAACTTTGGTTCGATCGACAATGACCCCCCAGCGGCGATGCGGTATACGGAATCTCGGCTCACCGCGCTGACAACCAATGCGCTGTTGCAGGACATTGAATCGGAAACCGTTGATTTTGCCGATAACTTTGATGGTTCGCAGCAGGAGCCGACGGTTTTGCCCTCTCGGATTCCGCAGTTGCTGCTCAACGGGTCTGCTGGGATTGCGGTGGGGATGGCCACCAACATTCCCCCCCATAACCTTGGCGAGTTGATTGATGGCTTGGTTGCCATGATTCACAATCCCGAGATTACCGATACTGGGTTGATGGAATACATTCCTGGGCCGGACTTTCCCACGGGTGCGCTGATTGTTGGCAAATCTGGCATTCGGGAAGCCTATACCAGCGGGCGTGGCTCGATTACCATGCGGGGCGTTGCCAGCATCGAAACGATCGAGCGGCGGGGCGCACCGGACAAAGATGCCATCATCGTCACAGAACTGCCTTACCAAACCAACAAAGCTGCGCTCATCGAAAAAATTGCTGAGTTGGTCAATGACAAGAAGCTGGAAGGCATTTCCGACATTCGCGATGAAAGCGATCGGGATGGCATGCGCATCGTGATTGAACTGAAGCGGGATGCCTATCCTCGGGTGGTGTTGAATAATCTCTATAAGCAAACCCCCATCCAGAACACCTTCGGGGCTAACATGTTAGCCCTGGTCAATAATGAGCCGCAAACTCTAACCCTGCGGGCCTTCCTGAAAACGTTCCTCGACTTCCGGGTGGAAACGATTACCCGTCGTACCCGCTACCTACTGCGAAAAGCCGAAGAACGGGATCACCTGTTGCAGGGCTTGCTGACAGCGCTAGCAAATCTGGATGCCATTATCGATCTGATTCGCCATGCTGCCGATGCCGCGATCGCAAAACAGGAACTGATCGATACTTACAACCTGTCGGAAAATCAGTCCGATGCGATTTTGCAAATGCAATTGCGACGCTTAACAGCTTTGGAAGCGGAAAAGATCCAGAGAGAACATGAGGACTTGCAACGGCAAATTACTGACTTGCAAGACATTTTGGCTAAGCGAGAACGCATTCTGGCGATCATTGAAGAAGAAGTTAGCGAACTCAAGAAGGTCCATGCGACGCCTCGTCGAACTCACATCGAGCAGGGCGAAGATGAGTTAATGGATGAGGATTTGATCGCTAATGAAAAATCGATCATCCTAATTACAGAACAGGGATACGTCAAACGGATGCCTGTGGATTCCTTTGAGGCCCAAAGTCGCAACACTCGCGGCAAAGCTGGCGCAAAGATGAAGGAAGATGATGCGGTTGATCACTTCGTCACCTGTTGTGATCACGATGTGGTGATGATGTTTAGCGATCGCGGTGTGGTTTATGCCATTAAGGCGTATCAAATTCCCACCTGTTCCCGGACGGCGCGGGGCACCCCGATCGTGCAGCTGCTGCAAGTTACCCATGAGGAAAAAATTACCTCTGTCGTCCCAGTAAGTGAGTTCCGGGATGATGTGTATCTAGTGATGCTGACCCAGAAGGGCTTCATCAAAAAAACAGTCCTGTCTGCCTTTAGCAATATTCGGGCCAACGGATTAATTGCCATTTCCTTGGAAGAAGGCGATCAACTGCGCTGGGTACGGCTGGCGACCGTGCACGACAGTATTATCCTCGGGTCTAGCCAGGGCCGCGCGATTCACTTCCGAGTGGATAATGAACAGTTACGTCCCTTGGGCCGAGCCACCCGTGGGGTGCGATCGATGAACCTAAAGGATGGCGATCGCTTGGTCGGTATGGCGATCGTCTCGAGCCAAATCCTAGCGGAACAGGCAGCTTTGTTGGAATCGGACAGTGATGATGACTTGGAGGAACTTACCGATGGCAAGAACCAAGGCCCCTGGATTCTCGTCGTGACCACAGGCGGCCTCGGCAAGCGGGTTCCTGTGGGGCAGTTCCGACTACAAAATCGGGGTGGCATGGGCATTATTGCCACGAAATTCCGCAAAAAAGGGGATACCTTATCGGCACTGACCATGGTGAACGAAGGGGAAGAACTGATGCTAGTGACGAACCGAGGCATTATTATTCGGCAATCGGTGGATGCGATTTCTGCCCAATCTCGTCCGGCGACGGGAGTCCGCTTACAACGGCTGGATGAAGATGATGCCATTACCGCAGTTGCTGTTGTGCCCGTCACGGGAGAAGTCCCCGAGTTATTAGAAGGGGATGAGGACGGGGGTGAAATGACTGAAGCGTGATGGGATAGCGCGGTTGGAGTGCGATCGTAGATTCGATGAGGTATTCAATTCGCGCTCTTATTCGCGCTCTTAAACGCAAGTTAAATTGACGAATCACTAGGAAAAGAGGGAAGCATGACTGCTAGCCCTCTTTATTCACAGAAAAGAGAATTTTATTGAAATTAAAAAAATAAGTATTATGAATAAAACTTAAGTATTGTAAACATGTAACCTGCGTTACATCTATTTGCATAGGTTTGAATTTAGCTAGATGATCTAAATATTATTTACTTAAAGTTTAAATTAATGTTGAACTCTTCACAAGTTCTCCACGATCGATCCCTACTCTCTAGACTCAGTCAGAGTGAGCCGATCGACCGAGGTAAGGGAGTTTGTGCATGTCTGCAATCTATTTGCTAGTTCATCGTGTACTAGAAATGGGCTATCTCTCTAAAGAGCATGAGGGACAGCTGCGTAATCTTGTGGGTCAGGGGTGCAATGGAGACGATCTCGAAGCGGTCGTCATGCTGAAGCAGGCGTTGGTGTTTGGCCATGTGAAACGGCAAGCCCACCGATCGAAATAATCGATTCAAAGCATCGAATGGTGATTCCAATCTGAATGAAGTGTGGATTCTGTAGAATCTCGCAGGGGAGGAGCAACCGCATTAGAACAACGATCTGCGTTGTGAATCCCCTGTTTTATAAAAAACTGCTCTGTAAAACTTATTCTGTAAAAAGTCTATTCTGCAAAGATCATCCAGCGACTAAGACTTCCGTTCAGTAGCTTTAAAGATTGCTTGAGTCTCTTGTCGAATCTCTTAGGGAAGCCTTAGTTCACTGAATATGCTAATAGCCTGATTAAAGGGAAAGTGTCTATTCCACCGAATCCTGCCCTAAAACCGAATAATTTCTCGTTCGAAGGCATCGGGGGTTGGTTCTACTTCCCAAACAATGCCTTCTCCGTTTTCTAAGGCAACCTCTAAGGTCAATGCCTCAACCGCAGATTCAGCCAATGCTTGATTACCTTCAAACATTTCTAAATCTTCTGTCAAAAGTGTGAGCCGAAAGCCGCCAGGAATCAAACCACCAAGACTAGTATTGCGCAGTTCAAACCGCAGGGAATCATCCAATGGGGTGATTTGTAACTCGTAGGATTGCCCTGCGATCGTTAATTGCCGTGTAAAGGCCACGGTCTCCGAGGGTTCTTCGCCATTGCCCCTCGCTCCCACAGCGGCGAATTGCAGGTCAACCTGTTGCCAACCGAGTTCTGTACTCAGTTGATCTAACCCTTGCCGTAGCCATTGCCCGATCGAGGGTTGGCGTTCTAAACCTTGTCTTTGTTGATGCAGGTCTTGTCGCCAGCCGCCATGGGCAATCAGGCCCGCCCAGGTGGAAAAGGGGAGTTCTAGCCGCAGGGCGATTGCGGAGTCGAGGGCTGCGAGTCGGGTAATCAAATTCTGGGCGTGGGCGATCGTTAGCTTGGGAATTTCTGCAATGGCCGCTCGCAGGGGCTGGGGACAGAATTCCTGGCGTAGGCGCAGGGTGGCCAAATCTGCGATGAGATGGTTAGCGCTGAGACGGTAGCTGTGATCGTTCGCTTCATAAATGCCCAGGGTCTTGATTTGGTAATGGCTGGCAAAGCCCCAAATTTCTGCGCCGCCATCGGGATTGACATCCACTGCCACGTAGTAATCCGCTGCCCAATCGGGAATGTCAACCCATTCCTGGGGAATGCTCCACTCATCCTGGTCGATCGTCTCCGTGGGAATGATCACCCAGCGCTGACCGTTGATGAGCAAGGGGGTTCCGGTGGTGCAGCTCCAGAGACTGGCTTGGGCCACACTATTCAGGGCGGGCTTGACCTGGGCAAATTCCGCTTGTAACCAGGGTTGAATCGCTGCGATCGCTAGTTGATTGAGATAGGCCGTCCAGCGATCGGGCGAGATACGAAAGCGATTGGTTTGTCGCCAAACTTGTTCCGGTTGGGGAAGGGATAACGGGGTAGCAGTTGAGAACATAACAGGCGACTCCTTCGCTGAGATCAGACTGAACAGGGTTAGTGATGGGTGGGATAGAACCTGGGGGAGGCCATGGGATAGCTGATTCAGCGCTTCCTAAGCTTGGTAGTGCTTTTGGAGCCATTCTTCTAGCACCGTTCCCATGGTGTCTACTATGTCTGGGGTGATCTCAATATGCAGGGTATCGCGACTCCAGAGGATCAATTTTTTGAGCAAAATCTCCTTGGCGCGGGTGAGGCGGCGGGAAATGGTGTACTGCTTAATGCCCAATTGGGTGGCCATTTGTTGCTGGGTTTGCCCTTCACCGTAGTACAGTTGCAAAATTTGCTGGATTTCGCCATCACAATCGGCGATCGCCGCGACGAGTACCTGATTCACGTCCTGCTGCTGGGTTTTGCGTTCTTCGGCCTCCTCCTGGGCGATCAGGTCATTCATCAACGACCCTCGCACTTCATCGGTGAGATCATCCAGTAATTCCCCGGAGTCCTGCCCTGGCTTGGGAGTATTAATAGAAACCACATTGGGGTTCAAATAGATCCTGACTGCCTGGGCCGTTGCATTGAGCCAGCGTTCGAGGGTGGCTGCCGAGGCTTCCGGGAGGCTACCCCGCTCCCGATCGTAGGTTTGGGCGATCGCTTGCCAAATTTCGGGGCTGGGAGGGGGCAGTTTGCGGGTGCCTGTTGCCTGAGCAGGAACGTAGAGCCGCTTAAACTCCTGCCATGCTAAAACATAAGCCTGAATCGTGCTGCCCGTTTGTCCAGCGGTTTGCAGCGCTTCAATCACGCGCTTTTGGCTGACTTTTCGCAATAACGCCCAGTTACTACAGATGTCGATTTCCTGACGTTGGCGTAGGGTATCGCGAATTGTGCTGCTAAAAATAGCGCTGGCGTAACTTTCTAAGCTAAAGCCTTGGTTGGGATCAAAGCCCTCCAGAATTTTCTGCATCCGCACGATCGCCCCTTGGAAGCAATCGGCTACGGTATACTGCACGGCGCTAAATTGGGTCAACATGCGCTTAGCGGCCCAGTAGCAACTTTCTTGGAGGTAGGCAGCTAGGTGATTGGTGGAGAGCGATCGAGACAGCAACCGACTGGGCGTGGCTTTGGCCTTTTCCTGGTGCCAAACTTTGAACCAAAACAAGGCCCAAAAATTCTCAGACAGTTCCCTGGGGTGCTGCTGCAATGACCGTTGCATACTGCGCTGAAGCCGACCATCGGGTACCCAAGTTTGGGGGTGATCGCCTTCAAATTGCAAAAAGGTCGAGAATCGGTCAGTGAGAGTGGGACGCGATCGCATAGTTGTCAGAGGGGGTTAGCAGTAGCTTGTTCTTCGTAAGTTGCCGCTACAGGAATTATAAATGCCAGCATTGATGGAAATTACGCAGCCACAGACCACTGTTCCGGATTTGCATAATTCCTAATTTTGACTCCTATGCAGAGTGCAAGACCTGATTTTGAAAGGACGAGGAGTCTTGTATGAAGTCTATAGTGATGAAGCCTACAGTGGCTACGCGGAATTGGACGAGGGAACTTCGTCAGGGAACTGTGGTAGGGCTAATGCTGGCAACCCTGCTGGGATGGGTGTCCACGGCCCAAGCCCAAACCCAAGGATTTGAAACCCGATCGCTCTCGCAAATTTCGCAAATTTCCCAAGCAGTCAGTCGAACAGGGGATAGCCGGATTGTCATCACGATCGGCGAGGGCAAAGATACCTGTGGCAATCGCTTTAGCCTGAACCAAGTGGGCCTGAGTGATGGCTTTGATTTTCCAAAACCTGGTGGCGTAATGGGTTCCTTTGATTTTCCCCGACCGGGTGGAGCGACATCTTCGTTGGGCTATCCCGCGCCGATCGGGACTGCGAGTACGTTCCAATTGCCCCAAGGCACGCAGCAACCGGATATCGTCGGTTGTGTAGATAGTCAACGCAATATTTTGTTCATTAACATTCGGCCTCGGGTGATTCAGGAAAAAGTCGTTGTCCCGCAACCGACGCAGCCCAACGTGCCTTCGGTAGAGTTGCCACCTCTGCAACCGCCGCCAGTGCTAACGCCGCCCCAACGCCCAGGAACGTATAACCCCAATCCAAATTCCCCCAACTCAACAACGCCTAACCAAACCGTTCCCAGTTTTCGTACGAATCAAGTTTATTCCTATCCCCAGGAATTCATGAGCCCGATTAAGTAATGCCCGATCGCCTGTCATTACCAATCTCAACGATCGCGCAATTGGCCTCACTTCGAGAGTTGCATCACAAATTTCTGAATGGCTTTCAGATAGGACTGATTGCCCGGTTGATAAATCCTGACATGGTCTGCTCCAGCAATGAATAAGACTTGTTTGGGATCGGGGGCTGCGGTGTAAAGCTGTTGACTCATTGCAGCAGGTACGACAGAATCAGCACTGCCATGGAGAAAGAGCACAGGAATTCGTAGCACTCGCAATTTCGTGAGCGAATCGAAGCGTTCCGTCAGCAGTTGATCGATCGGAAATAGATTGAGCAACGGTCTGGACTGAATCACCTTTGCCATGGAAGTAAAGGAACTCTGCATGATTAAACCTGCTGCGGTTGGATTGCGAATGGCCAAATCCAAGGCGATCGCGCCTCCCAAAGATTCACCATAAATCACAATGTCCTCTGCGGGAATCTGACGCACGGTGCGGAGGTAATCCCAGGCGGCTTGGCTATCCTGATACAGTTGCGCTTCGGTGGGAAAGTCGCCTTTGCTGCGCCCGTAGCCCCGATAGTCAAACACCAAGACCGAAAAGCCCAATTGTCGAAAGGCCGATACACGAGCCAGGTAATTGTAGTCCCCCATGTTGCGGCCAACGCCACAGAGGTACAACATGACTTTGGGTCGGGTGAGAACCCGTTGTGGTTCATTGGATAAGGGTGCAAAGGATTCTTGGGGGGGCGGCGCAGGAATCCACCAACCATGGAGGGTGTCTGAAGAATTCGCGATCGGCATCCAAACGTTTTCGTAGGGCAGGTTAAAGGCTGGGGCGTCGGGGTGCAGGGAGAAGTCTGGAGCAGGACGATAAATCAGGTGCCGTTGCCGCAGAAATAAAAATAGGCAGGTTGAGCAATAGGCGATCGTCAGGACTGCCCCTACCGCAATCAACCGTTTGTTATGTTGCCTAGCATACTGACCTAATCGGCTAATCACAGCGTTCTACGTTGCATTACATTAATGCTTCGAGTTTAACAGAGCCACCCTCTATCGCCTGAATGTGCAGATCATAGCCTCTTAACAATCGCATTCCAATTAACGGAACTGTTTCAGACTCATTGATATCAATGGTGCAATATTGCCCATCCCAAATTACCGTTGCAATGTAAACCTCAAAAATATAGAATGTCCCATCGCCTAAGGTCGCTGTATCCCGCCCTTTCACTAGGTCGAGAGCCGCGATCGTACTAGAAGGAAGCGTCAGAAATCTTGAAAAACCTGTATCGATGACTGCATCAATAACTTCTGTCTGGGTATTATTCTTTACTACCACTGGAAGTATTGCCTCGCAGTTCTGATTCACTGAACCGTACATCATGGCTGAAGTTTTAAGCTCCGTGCACCAAAATGATAGACAGCGGGATAGCCGATTCTGATAAACCAAGTTTGGGCATCTGGATATTTCGCTAGGAGTTTCTCTGAGGCCATAACAACATTATCAGCGACTTCAAAGGCTCCTGTTTCGATATCGATCGCTACGATTTTGCCATGATTCTCGGGTTCCACTTGCGATCGCACCTGGGACTCGTATATTTTATTTCCCCGTTTGGCAAATTCTTCTTTACTGTAGCGAGGCGATCGTACAGACATGCTCACTCCCTCCAACCAGTAATGGTTACTATCATTATAACCACCCAAACTTAAGCGAAGCTGCATTCGCCGACATCAGATCCGTTCAATTTTTTCTGGGCAACGAGACAGAAGCACTTCTCACACAGTTTTGCCCGCTGGGTTTGGCTGGCGGCAATCAATCACTGTTACTTAGCCTCGCATACTTAGCCTCGCAAACCTAACTGCGAAAGAGCCGACTGTAGAGGGTTTCATGGTGCATACTCGCTAGCGATAAACCCCATCCACAGCTCACCAAATCCCCATCGGCCAACTGAACGATCGTTTGCGCTGCCTGTTCGATCGTGGGATTAAGCGCTAACAATAACCGTTGTCCTTCTGTTTGTCCTAGCGGAACTAATTTAATAGCAGCACTGACTAAATTGCTGGCCCAACTGTGTAAATAACCCAATAGCGTAGAGGTTTCTTCCACTTCCCACATCGATGCAACTAAGCCAAAGGCAATGGCAAAATGACAACCTTGGGATTTCAATGCGTCTAGTGTTGTTAAAACTGTCTCTAAATCTGTTGCCTGAGTTGAATTTAAATTCTCCTGTACATCCTGAAATAACCGCAACAACGATCGCCCCATTTGCAAACTCTGCGATCGTAGCTCCTCTGTGTCCCTTGCTGCCGTCAGCCATTGATTCCAATACTCGATGGCCACCCGATCGCCCGCTTGGCTAGCTTGGTACGATCGTAGCATCACCGCCGCCTCCAAGCGCACGGCCCCATAGGTCAGCTCCTGAGTTAACCAGTGCTGTAACTGCTCAACATTCGCGATCGTTCCCCTTTGCACCAGGGTTTCCAGCCCCTCGGAATAGCTGTAGGCACCCACAGGTAAACTGGGACTGACCAATTGCATTAACCGTAGTAATCCGGACGTTTGCATATTTGGGGTAGCGGGGTGGGGGTGTGGGAGGGTAGCGGGGTTTAATGGGAGTGCTCTCCGTAGGCTCCGGTTTCTGGTTGGAAGGGGGCAACCTCTTCCACGATCGTTAAACCTCGATGCTCTAATAAATGCTGTAGAACAGGATCCGGTGCTAGGCGTAGATAGGTTGCTGTAATTTCTAACGGCACATGGCGATTGCCTAAGTGGTAGGCGGCTTGCAAGAGTGCTAGGGGGAACTGGGCTTTGACGGTGAGCACTGGTTCGGGTTTCGCCAGAATTTGCAGAAGATGACCATTGGCCGATTGTAACCAGTCCCCCTCCTGCAACACTGTGCCACGTGGCAGTTGTAGATAGATGGCTTGCCCTTCATCTGTTTTGCAGTGGAGACGAGATCGGGTTCGCTCCGCCGCCGTTAGGGAGAGGATCCATTCGGGATCTCCAGTAGGGGTATCCTTTAATCGATGGGTAAAAACAGGCACCACAGGCTTACTACAGCTTGACTAGACAACTTGCAAAGGTGATTCAATCCAAGCATAGCGGTAAGGCGTACATAGAGTGTAGTGTTCAACGCCAAGCCTATGCCGTCTCCCCGCCATCGAATTTCTCAGCCTGCAACGTTACAATGGTTCTTTGGACTGTTGATCCTGACGGTTCTGATCGTGATGACGACCCATTTGTCTATGAATGGATTTTTTGAACAGGTTTTGCAGTGGTCGCAGAATTTAGGGTTTGTGGGCGGTTTGGCGTTTATCGCCATCTACGCGATCGCCACTGTTTTGGTCATTCCTGGAGCTGTGCTGACGGTGGGTGCAGGGGCTTTCTTTGGGGTTATCTGGGGCTCCCTCTACGTTTTTACAGGGGCCACGCTGGGAGCCGTGCTGGCCTTTCTCTTGGGCCGTTCCCTCGCCCGTCAGTGGATTGCCCATAAAATTGCAGGCAATGCTAAATTTGCGGCGATCGATCGCGTGATCGGCCAAGCCGGGTTCAAAATTGTCTTGCTAACGCGACTGTCTCCTGTATTTCCCTTTAGTTTGCTGAATTATGCCCTCTCGTTAACTAAGGTTTCTTTAAAAGATTATTTCTTGGCTTCGATCGGCATGATCCCCGGCACAGTGATGTACGTCTACATTGGCTCGCTGGTCGGTGATGTGGCGATGAACCGTGAAGCCCAAATTGCCCAATGGGCCATCCGAATCATCGGCTTTATCGCGACTGTGGCTGTCACGATTTATATTACCCGCCTTGCAAAAACGGCATTAAATGAAGCGATCGAGGCTTAAGGTTTTAAGCGAGATCTTCTAGTCGTTTCCTGATTATTTCCTTCAAACTACCGCCATGACCTCACCTCAACTACTTCCCCACGATCGCTACAACCAGGAACTGCTCAATCAAGTCCATCCCCCCGATTGGCAAAATCCCCAGCCCCAATCGACCTATGACTTAGTCGTCATCGGCGCAGGCACAGCAGGGTTGGTCGTTGCCGCAGGCGCAGCGGGCTTGGGAATTGGCTTGCGGGTGGCCTTGGTGGAACGGCACTTGATGGGCGGTGATTGCCTGAACTTTGGTTGCGTTCCCTCTAAAGCCTTAATTCGTGCTGCCCGATCGATTTTTGATGTCCAAGATGCCCAACGGTTTGGGGTGTCTATTCCCGATGGGATTAAAGTGGATTTTAGTGCTGTCATGGAACGATTACGCAGCATTCGATCGTCCATTAGCCATCATGATTCTGCCCAACGATTCCGCGATTTAGGAATTGATGTTTTTCTCGGTAGTGCCAGCTTTACTTCTGCCAACACGATCGCGGTAGAAAATCAATCGCTGACGTTTAAAAAAGCAGTGATTGCTACGGGGACTCGGGCGGCTCAACCGGAGATTCCAGGATTGGCTGAAACGGGCTATTTAACCAACGAAACAGTCTTTTCCTTAACGGAGTGCCCCCGGCGTTTGGCGATCGTGGGAGGTGGGCCGATCGGGTGTGAACTTGCCCAAGCCTTTCAACGCCTAGGCAGCCAAGTGATTCTGCTTCACAAAAACGATCATGTCCTCGATCGGGAAGATCCTGCCGCCGCCGAGATTGTTCAAAAAGCTTTGATGGCCGAAGGGGTTGAGCTGCATCTAGGCTGCAAGATTCAGCAAGTTCAGCCTACAGAAGCTGGAAAGGTCTTGCAATTGCAAGCGTCAGAGCAATCCTTTACCGTCGTGGTTGATGAAATTCTAGTGGCAGCGGGACGGCAACCCAATGTTGAGGGCTTAAATCTTGAAGCGGTGGGGGTGGAGTACGATTCCCGTCGTGGCGTACGGGTTAATGACTACCTGCAAACGACCCAAGCCAATGTCTACGCAGCCGGTGACATTTGTATGGATTGGAAATTTACCCATGCGGCGGATGCAGCGGCTCGGATTGTGATTAAAAATACGCTGTTTTCCCCCTTTGGACTGGGTCGATCGCGGTTGAGCCAGTTGGTGATGCCTTGGGTGACCTACACTGATCCGGAGGTTGCCCATGTGGGGCTATACGAAGCGGAGGCCGAAAAACAGGGCATTGCCACCGATAGCATTACGATTCCGCTCGATCGCGTCGATCGCGCCATGACCGACAGCGAAACCACGGGGTTTGTCAAAATTCTCCACAAAAAAGGCTCCGATCAAATTCTCGGAGCGACGATCGTGGCCCGTCATGCGGGAGAGATGATTAGTGAAATCACCTTGGCGATCGTGGCTGGCAAAGGCTTAAATACACTCTCCACGGTGATTCATCCCTATCCCACCCAAGCGGAGGGCCTTAAAAAAGCTGCGGACGCCTACCGTAAAACGCTACTCACGCCTAATAGTCAACTCTTCCTTAAATGGTTATCTAAGTTGAGCTAGTAAGTTGAGCCAATCAGTTGAGCTATGGCCGTTTTGCTGAGGCGATCGAGAGATTCCAGAAATTTGTCCTGATTTCTAAAAGCTGGTATAAGCTGGGAAAAAGAGGAAAAAATTGGGTTGGTCAAGATTGGGGTTTTCATGACGCTGGAGGAAAAAATCAGCTATCAACGAGTCAAGCACATTATCAGCAGCTATCAATTGGACGGCACTGAGGGAGATGCCTTTGCCAGTTGCTTAGAGGAACTGCTGGATGTGTACGCCACCCCAATTATTGAGCTAGCCCTCGCAGAAACCCTTGCCGCAGTGTGGCTGCGAGTTCCCATGCCCCGAGGCATCGAGTTCCTGAGTTGCGTAGACGATCGCCTCCAAGCCTGGGCTCTAGATGGCATTACCCGTACCCTCACCCCGGAGGAATTTCACCACATTACCGGGCTAGATCCGCTGCCGGTCTTCCAATCCCTTGACTTTCCTCCACCAACTATCCTGCGCCGTCCCTAGCAAATGAGCCATTGCCCGCCCGCGCCACCGCTGCACAGCCCCACACCCGAATGCCCGATCGCCGCAGTACCTCTGTTGCAGCCTGAATGGTTGCTCCTGTTGTGTAAATATCATCCACAAGGACGATCGAATCTTGGGGTAGCGATCGTTGCCAACGGGGACTGAGGGCAAACGCCTGGGTCAAGTTTTGCACGCGATCGCGCCCGGATAGTTGGTACTGCGCCTGGGTTTCCCGCACTCGTAATAAACCTTGGGGTTGCAATGGGTAACCGACTCGCTGACAAAAGGCTCGGGCAATGTGTTCTGCTTGGTTATAGCCCCGTTGTTTGCGGCGATCGGGGGCTAAGGGAATCGGTACCGCGATTAACCGAGGATAGGCCGCAGAAAGTCCATGGGCAATCCAAGCCTCAGCCAGTTGCAGACCCAGCCAATCTCCAATCTGCGCCTGTTTGCCATACTTCAACTGTGCGATCGCTCGTTTCACACTGCCATCGTAACTTCCCCAAGCAAAGACTCGGCCCCTTGTCTCGGTCAACCACTTTTGGCCCCGATCGGCTAACACTTGGCTTTGGCAGGCGGAACAGAGTGCACCTGCCGTCGCACGATCGCAAAGTCCACAGGTATTGTGGAGAAACAGGTTGAGAAAATTGCTAATTTGCACTGGCCTGAGTTTCCTAGTCCCGTTACGACTCTTCCCTTGTCCTTTGTTAGAATGCCCAGTTCTGTGACATGCTTGTGACATCCTAGGCATCATCTCCTAAGGATTGCCAAATCAATGCTGAATAGAAGAGCTTAAGTGTTTAAGATCGACATAGTTTATTGACGTAGTTTATTGACATAGTTTTAAGCGATCGAGATTTTGAAAGGCATTGAGTTTTCCAGCGATCGAGTTTTAAAGTAGTTGAATCTCAGCAAGTGAATCTCAGCAAGTGAATTCTTAGCAAGTAAATCTTAGCAACTAAAGCTTAGTCAGCGCCGAATGGCCGTATTCTTGTTCTTTTTGAGCTTTTGCCTGTGTCCAAAGCATTCTACTGGTTGGATCAACTTGTACCAGACGATCAGGTCTTCGTCGGTGATCGGGCGTGGCAGTTGCATGGTTTACAACAGCGAGGATATCCCAGCCTTCCCGGCTTTGTGATTCCCAGTTATGTGTTCCAAGACTTGATTGTGGCGATGGAGCTAGCCACGATCGGGCAGACAATCTCCGATGGCATTGCCGATCCCAGGCGACTGCAATCTTTGGCGCAACGTTGTCGTCAACACATTCTCAACGCATCTTTAAAAGATCCCTGGCAGACAGAACTGCGGTCTGCGCTGGAACAGTTATCCCAAAAACAGATCTCACAAAGACAGGTCTCGCGAATCGCGATCGAAGGAACAGCAAGACAAGCTATCCCAACATCCGCTTCAGAACATCGCGACTCCGAACCCGTTACGCCTCAACAGCTTTGGCTACGGAGCTCCATGACCCGCGCCTCTTCTGTCAGGGCCCAAGCTGAGGAAGATTTGTTCCCATTCCAAGTGGTGCAGTGCGATGGTACCTTGTCCAGTCTTCTGCGATCGCTCAAGGAACTCTGGGCCGAAGTCTTTCGGGTGAGAAACCTTCTGTACTGGCAAGCGCAGGCGGATGACTTAAGGGATATTCCCCTGTCCGTCGTGGTGCAAGCGTTACCGCCGATCGCGACCTATGGGACTTTTGATCTTAGAGCCAGCCAGGGGTTGATTCTGCTGCGGGATCCCATACTCGATCCTAGGTTGGATGGGGTGATTGAAGAATTCAGCATTAATCTGGAGGCTCAACCCCTGTTAGGTGGTTCCAGCGTAGATCCAGAACCTTGCCCGTTATCGCCTAGTCAACTGCACAGCACGATCGATTTGGGGCTGCGGCTGCAAAGGGAGTGGGGAGATAATCTACGGTTGGATTTGCTGTGGGGAATGACCTCACACAGTCAGGCGCACAGTCAGGCGAGTCACGCACCCAGTCAGACGGATCCCCCATGGGTGGTAGAGGTTCGGCCAGGGTTCGCTACGGTAGTTGATGGAGCCGCAAGTGATTTTCCAGTCTGTTCTCTTTCCGCAGCCCTTACAGGTTCGATCAAGTCTTCCATCATTGATTTAGCGTCTACCCCCCAGGAAAGCGTTGATCAAGTCCTCCCTGCAACGCTGATCAAACTGCCGCTTAAACTCATGGGAATTACGACTGGGCAACAACGCTGTCGGGGCCCAGCGGTGGTCATCACCCAAGATGCTTTACCGACGGATATCCCACCGGGGAGCATTATTGTGACCGCAAAGTTACAGCCTAGCTGGGTTCCTCAACTCAATCACGCGATCGCCTTTGTCACAGAAGAAGGCAGTCTCACCAGCCATGGAGCGATCTTGGCAAGGGAAATCGGCATTCCAATTGTGGTGAATGTCCCTCGAGCCAGCCAAGCGTTTCGCACGGGGGACTGGCTGTGCATTGAGGATCAACAGGTGTATCAAATCGATCGCCCAGAGGGGGAAGAAAAGCTGGATGAGTCACCATTTTCTCCTTCTCCGCTCTTTGCCGATGCTGGCCTCCATCCCCTGCGCTATCCCGTCACGGCAACCCAATTGTTTGTCAGTCTCAGTCAAGGAGATGGCTTAGATGACATTGCGGCATTGCCGATCGATGGAATTGGCTTAGTGCGATCGGAACTGATGCTGGCGTCTTGGCTGAGGGATGCTTCGTTGCCGAGCTTAATGGCTCAGTCAGATCTACAGGCATTGCATCATCTCATTGTCGATCGCTTAACTGCCTTGGTTTATGCTGCGAACGATCGTCCCTTGTTCTATCGCACCCTGGATTACCGACGAGAAACGCTGGGATCAGTTTTTACGGCCCACGGCACTCTGGGATACCAGCTATTCCCCGATTGGTTTGACTTGGAACTGCGGGCGATCGGCCAAGCCTGTCAGCAGTCTGCTGGCCCACTTAGATTGGTGCTTCCCTTTGTTCGGACGGTGGAGGAGTTTCGAGCTTGTCGCCAAAAAATCAGCGCTCTGGGTTTACTTCAGTTACCCCAGGTGGAGTTGTGGATGATGGCAGAAGTGCCGTCCGTCTTATTTGCCTTGGAATCGTTCATTGAGGCTGGTGTTCAAGGTTTATTGATTGGGACTGGCGATTTGCATCAATTGCTGTTTGCTATCGATCGGGATGATGTGCACCTTAACCAGTTCTATCCACTCCACCATCCAGTGATGCTAAAAGTGATGACCGATTTATTGCAAGTGACTAATCGAAAGCAGGTTCCAAGCATTCTCTGTCTGCATTCGCATCAACCGGATGAAATTTTGATGGAAACCGCGATCGCCCACGGAATTCAAGGCGTGTCGATCAATCCCGATGCTTTGGCCGCAACGTGGCGCACGATCGCCCGCATCGAAAAACGTCTCATCCTCCGTTCTCATCTTACGCAATCCCCTCCCTGATGTCTTCCTCGGATGCTAGTTTTCCAAAATTAATAGCTTATTCTAAAATTAAGCTGTCGTGAAACTTTTTGGAACGATTGAGTTGACGATAGGTGATCACTGCCAGTGTTACTTCCTTCATTGGAATATACAATACTGCAATAATGGCAAAGGTATACATAATGGCAAGAATGGGTTGATGCCTTAACAAATCATCAATCACATACCCAACCAGTCCGTCTGGATTAGTGATAATGTCCCAACTGTTAAAGCGAACAAATCGGCCTAAATAAATCCCGATCGCACTCATGAGATGTATCACAATCTCCGCATAGCCAATGTATCGACTTTTGCCAATCCTATTGAGATAAGCTCCTAAATTAATCATGCTGATAACATAGGATTCAAATCCCAAAAACATGAATCCTAAGAACACGGGAATAAACACTAATGAACTACGCCAAATGGAAGGTTCGCTTCGAATTGCTTCCACTAAGTGAATCACGTCAGTCAATATATAAGGTGCGTTCGGTAGAAATGCTACAAAGATGATAAACCCTACCCACCAGAGCCCAGAATGACTCTGAATTAAGGCAGATAATTTTGCGGCATATCGCTGCCATAAAACTGTGGGACGATCGCTTCTCGCTCGAGTCTGTGACGGCATTTGTTGAGAAGCAAGTCTTTCCTGAGTGGCCTGAGATTGCCGGACGATCGCAGTCCCTGACTCATCCCCCCGAAATAATACAACACTCAACACCAATGGAATAATGGCTAAAAATAAATTCCAGCCCATCCAGGTTCGATTGACATAAATGATGTGGAATGTATCCCACAATAAAAACTTAAGTAGCGAAGGTTCCATGACATTGTCTCAAAGGAGCATCTATCTAGCTTAGTTCTTCTAGCTTAGGTAGGCTATGTGGCAAGGTCATGACAACCCTATTTCGAAACGCTCACATTTTTTCGAGAACAATTTTATTTGTAATAGGTGTGATGACCCAGGTACGAGGATGAGCCCAGGAGGCTAAAGCTTAGGGTCTTAAAAACAAAGCTTGACGATCTGTAGCGCGATCGTCAAGCTTCATGGACTCTACAGGATGTTTCCTGGGGTGTGAGCTAACTTAATCCAATGAACGTATCACTCAAAGAGAAGCAGTTGGCTTAGGTAGAGGCTCCTTCCTTTCCCAGCTTCTAGAGAGAATATCTCGATCAAGCCTTTCACAAAAGACTGACAACAAGCAAGATTCCTGGAAGGAATTTTGCTAGCCGCAGTTGACTGATCCTAGTTACCTAATCCAGGTAGACAACTCAGTCAATAAATCTCAGTTAGATTATTCAAACTGGTTGGAACGGCGATACTGCGTGTAAGCCGCCACAAATAGACCTGCGATCGTTACAGGAACTAAACCCAGGACAATACCCAACAAAATCGGTTCAACCATGTTTGCGTCTCCTAACAACAATGCCACACAACAAATGCCGCACAAAAACACTACACAATCATGCCGCTTTTGAGCAGCAGATTTGTATCAATTCATGACCCTATCCTATGGTAATCTGTTTCGCAGTCAAAACATCACCTTGTGTGAAGAAATTCCCATAAAATCATACTAACTATCGTGATCAGACAACGATCGAGCATAGGGCTATAAAGCTTAGCCTGATTGCCATCCGTAGATTTGCGTGGACTGGGACGACTAAAATTTGTTACTGTTTGTATAGAGAGTTTTGTAACTTTCCTTTTAACATTGTCGACATCAGCAAAGACCTTTGAACGAGCAGTTGGTCAAAACTGAAGGCTTTAATCGTAAGGTGGCGCTAGGGCTTCTAGCGCTACTGTTGGCCTGTGCCTGTGCCTTAATGGGAATGGCTCCTTTCAAGCGTCCCGATCCCTATATCCGCAGTGTCCTGACCCGTCCAGGAAATGTTGTTCAAGGTCACGCCATTTTTCAAATGAACTGCTCCGGCTGCCATGGCTTAATGGCGGATGGCAAGGTTGGCCCCAGTTTAAAGGGGGTTTCTAGCCACAAGTCCCGCCAAGCTCTGATTGAGCAAGTGATTAGCGGTAACACGCCGCCCATGCCACAGTTTCAGCCGAGTCCTCAGGAAATGGCTGACCTTCTAAGCTACCTCGAAAGCTTGTAATGACTGCTTGTAGTTACTGCTTGTAATGATTAAGTTGTAATTACTAGGTTGTAGTGGCTGGGTTGTAGTGACTAGGTTGTAGTGGCCAAGTCGCCATTACCGAGTCGCCATTACCAAGCTGCCCTGATTAGAGTCCATCATTGGCCATCGGCGAACTGAATGCCTCTTTACCCAGGCACCCTTTACCCGATACCCTTAAAAGTTATGTATAGCAATGATGATTTAAGCGTTCTCGATTTAGAAGCCGATTTAGAAGATCCGTTAGATCGGCTCCCGATTATCTCCCCGGAAGAAGTGGTTCCCAAGCCCAATCCTGAGGAGGTTTTGCCACTGCTTAGTTCCCCCGATGTCCAGCAGCGCATGACTGCGGCACGGGTCTTTTGTGAACTGCAAGATACTCGCGCGATCGCCCCGCTGATTCAACTACTCAGCGATAATTGCGCTCTGGTCAGGGTCAGTGCTGCCTATGGTCTAGGTCGCAATACCAGTCCGGAAGTGGTGGAACCGTTAATTAACCAGTACAACCAGGATTGGAACGGGTATGTGCGCAAGGGCATTGTCTGGGCGTTAGGCAACTGTCGGGACAAGCGCACTCTGCCGACCCTATTAGAAGCACTCAAAAATGACATCTCTGCGGTTCGGCTGTGGGCGGCAAGTTCCCTGGCTCAGATGGCCTCGATCGGCTATGAGGAAATGATTGCTACCATCCCCTTACTGATTGAAGGGTTACGGCGGGATCCTGTGTCTGCGGTGCGCAGTAATTGTGCTTGGTCGATCGGGGAACTGTGTCGGGAACTGCCTTCTAATGTCATCTATGCCACGGCGGTGGATGCCCTGATCGAAGCGTTTGCAGAAGATGACGATCTCAGCGTGCGAGAGGATGCCAAATCCGCCATGCTGAAGCTTGGAGATACCCGTGGCATGCAAGTGATTGAAGAGTTGGAACAGGAGGGTTGGGGGCTGTAAATGCTGAATTCAGCCGATTAAAGCTGGATCAATCATGACTGGATCGATTATGACTGAGATCAATTATGACTAAGTCAACACGACTGGATCAGTCATTACAGGTGCGAATGCCCTCAAAGCTAGTCGTACAAATTCGTGTGCGGAAGTTGTAGCCTGAGTAACGGCGGGGAGCAATATAGACATTCTGAGGATTGTTAATGACGATCGGTTGCCCGACGGAAGGATAGCTGACCGAGGGATAGCTGGGGAAGGGAGTACTGACTGGAAATCGGTGCTGTGGCCAGTTGTCACGACTCCTATGATAATTTCCATGGGAATAATAAGTGGCAGTCCCCCCCCAACGGCCAGGTTGTAATTGCTGCGACTTTTCGTAGATGACGGTGGGCTCGCTATTTTGACCGTTGATGATGATGGTGCGAGATTGTTCGACAATGCGTTGGTCACCGTCAAAATAAATCTGCCCAGCCCAGTCAGCCCGTGCCATGGGTGCGACTCCCAAGCTCCCTGCGATCGCAATCAGGATGCCAAATCCTGCGATTTGTCCCTTCATTAAGTGACCTCCTAGTCTGTTGTCTGGATGTGATTCAACTAAAACCCAACTAATACAGACCCTGATACGGAATTCTAACGGTGCATTTAGCGGATTTATGCATCTATATCTTGTAAGAGAATTAATGCAAGATCTGCCCCATTGCCTGCCCAGCCAGCCAGCCCGTAGTCCAAGCACTTTGGAAATTAAATCCCCCCGTTACCCCATCAATATCTAACACTTCCCCGGCAAAATAAAGGCCAGAACACACCCGACTTTCTAGAGTTTTAAAGTCCACTTCCTTTAGCTCGACGCCCCCGCAGGTCACAAATTCTTCCTTAAAGACCCCTTTACCCGCAACGACATATTCTCCTTGAAAAAGTTCCTGTATCAAGGCGTTTATTGCGGTTTTAGAACAATCTGCCCAACGGGTTTGGGTCGCGATTCCCACCTGAGCCACGAGGCTTTCCCACAGACGCCGAGGCAGCATAACGGGACAATTGCCGGAAATCGTTTTTTTGGCCAATTGTGACTTAACTTTCATCAGTTCTTGCCGCAGTTTTTCCGGCGTGGAACTGGGCAGCCAATTGATGCGGAGTTTGGCTTGATACTTGGTTTGATGCAGGATACGGGCACCCCAAGCTGATAGCTTGAGTACCGCAGGCCCACTCAATCCCCAATGGGTAATCAAGACCGGGCCTGTTTGTTCTAACTTAGGGCTGTCTCCCGAAACTTGCAGTTTCAACTGGGCTTGGCTGACGGACACTCCCGCTAAGTCCTGTAGGCGCGGATCTCGAATCGTCAAGGTGAACAGGGAGGGGACAGGGGGCGCGATCGTATGGCCCAAGGTTTTTGTCAATTGATAGCCTTGGGGATTGCTGCCCGTGGCAATCAACACCCGATCGCAGACTAACTCATCCCCCGATCGCAAATGTAGCCGAAAGGTATCCCCCACTTTTTCGATGGTTTTCACCATGGCTCCTAACCACAGTTTGACGCCTACTTGTCGAGCGGTTGCCATCAAGCAATCGACGATCGTCCCGGAATCGTCAGTTGTAGGAAACATGCGACCATCGGCTTCAGTTTTGAGGTCTACGCCCCGAGAGGCAAACCAGGCGATCGTATCCTTGGGTTGGAATCGGGAAAATGCTCCACGTAATGCTTTTGCGCCCCGAGGATAATGCTGCACCAAGGCGGCGGGGTCAAAGCAGTGATGGGTTACATTACAACGGCCCCCACCGGAAATGCGGACTTTGGCAAGAACTTCCCGACTGGCTTCCAGCAAAGTCACTTGGGCCAATGGATTGGCTTCTGCACAGGCGATCGCACCGAAAAAGCCCGCTGCGCCACCCCCAATGACAACGACTCTAAGGGGCTTAGCCGTTTGCTGTGTTTGAATGACCAACCGCGATCGCTCCTTCAGCTAGATTAAAGCAGACTGATCAACTCCTTCCTGAGCCCGCTGCTTTGTAGAATTGGCCTTTGATTCTATCGCTTTTAGTTACGCCAAATTTGTAGGAACTGGGACAACGTTGCTTGGGACAGTTTTTGTTGGAGTTGTTGCAACGCTTGTATTTGATGCGGTAATCCTTTATAGCTTTTGCAAACATTCATTAAGGACAGGGGGGGCCCTGAAGGCGTCTGAGTTTGCCGCCATTGCAGGGTAAATTGATCGAGAATGGGCTGTGCAATATTGGCTTGCAACCATTGCAGCGCTTTATCTTGATGGGCCAAAGCTTTATAACTACGACAAACATTAATCATCGTTGAGTTGGAAGGTGGCTGGGGTGTCTCCATGCCACTACTCGTCAGTAACGCATTCCAAGTTTTAGTACCGACAATGCCATCGGCTCCCAGTTGTTGCGCAGTTTGAAAAGCAAGAACAGCACTTTTTGTCTTTGCACCAAAATCTCCATCTAGGGAACCAACATCAAAGCCTTTAGCCTTCAATAATTTTTGTAATTCCAGAACAACTTGTCCTTCGTAGCTCTGGCGCAGCGGCGGTTTGCCTTTGAGAAATTTGGCAAGGGAATCTAAATTGCCGTTATAGGTATTACGATCGACGGCTCCCGCAATCCCCGATACTTTCCCTGACTCGGTATATTGATGAAACGTCCAGGTTGCCCAACCCCCAGGAACCCAGGGATTATTCGTTTCGTAGTGGGCAATCCAGAGTTTGTAATGGGCGAGGCGAGGCGAGTTTCCTAGGGCATCGTGCCAAAAGCTAGGAAAGGTGTAGATAATGGGTTGCCGTCCCAAAGCTGCTTCCACGGCATCTAACCACTGTCCCGCTCGATCGATGACCGTGTTGGGATCCAAGCCATAACTTTTCTCTAAGTCCAACACTGGCGGCAGGTCGCTTTCTTCCCAAACCGCTTGCGTCAAGCCAAGAAAGTTTTTGGCCTGTTGCAAGGGATCTTTGTTCGCCACGAAAAAATGGTAGGCACTACGCATCAAGCCTGCGGATTTCATCCCAGCCCAGTTCCGCAGAAACATGGGATCCCGAGACTGGACGCCCTCGGACGCTTTAGCCACCCCAAAGACCGTATTGGTCGTACTGATGGCTGACCAGTTAATGTCTCCTTGATACTCTGATATATCGATTCCTTGAAGTACCATAATGCTTTCTGTATAAGGCTCTTCACTACACTATCTGCTCAACGCATTCCAGATAGGTCAAGATACTGGAATGATGGTCGGCTTGGCCTATATTCTGGTCTGTGCCACTAGAAATCGACTAGGATTGGCATTGGATCAGCATGTTTAAGAGAAGTCAAGTTTAAGAAAATATAAGTTTAAGAAGATGTGAGCCTAAGATAAAAAATTATTTAGAAGTACTATAAAGCTAAAAGCCACAACTTTAGGTAGAAGACAGCAGAATTTATTGCTATTTCCTTAGTTCTGTGACATTTCCGTGCGCTCGATCGCCATTCCTCGATCGAGAGGCTGGTACAAAGATTGTATGAAGTTCCGGAGGGAGAATAAATCCTCAAAACCCTCAATGTTAGGCTCTCTAATACGAGGGTGGTTTCGCCCAAGTGGTAATTCTGACAAAACTCAGCTAGTTTCGAGCTTCGATTCATTAGCTGAGTTTTTTAATAGGTTGATTCATTGATTGACGGAGAATTGATTGGTAAAAAGTGGTGAACTTTTCAGCATCCTCCCTCGTGGCTCTACCTTACGAAAATTCTCCATTAGGTTGGCGCTAAAGATTTGTAATTTGCAGTTGTGGGCAGTTGTAGAGTAAGAAAGGTTCCTATCAGAGAACTGCCGCTCCCATTAAAGGCTCGATCGGCTGACCTTTCTTCTTACAGCGCTGGCTTAAATTGCGCTCTCGAACAATGCATACCGACTATTTAGAACGCATCCTGACTGCCCGTGTTTACGATGTTGCTCAGGAAACCCCCCTAGAGATAGCCCATAACCTGTCAGCACGGCTGCACAATACTATTCTGCTGAAACGGGAAGATATGCAGTCGGTGTTTTCCTTTAAGCTGCGGGGCGCTTATAACAAAATGGCAAAACTGCCGCCGGAGGTCTTGGCCCAGGGGGTCATTGCGGCTTCCGCTGGCAACCATGCCCAAGGGGTCGCCCTGGGTGCGAGACAGTTGGGAACCAAGGCGATCATTGTTATGCCCGTGACGACGCCCCAGGTGAAGGTCAATGCGGTCGCGGCGCGCGGTGGGGAAGTGGTGCTCCATGGCGATACTTATGATGATGCCTATGCCCATGCGCGGCAACTGGAGCAGGAAAAGGGCTTAACCTTCATCCATCCCTTTGATGACCCCGATGTGATTGCGGGGCAAGGCACGATCGGGATGGAAATTCTCCGCCAATACCAAAAGCCTATCCATGCAATTTTCGTCGCGATCGGCGGTGGGGGACTGATTTCCGGCATTGCGGCCTACATCAAGCGCTTGTCTCCGGAGACCAAAATTATCGGTGTGGAACCTGTGGATGCCGATGCCATGAGCCAATCGCTCAAAGCAGGGCACCGGATTCGGTTGCCGCAGGTGGGACTGTTTGCCGATGGCGTGGCCGTGCGGGAAGTGGGGGAAGAAACTTTCCGGCTCTGCCAGCAATACGTGGACGACATCATTTTGGTAGACACGGACGACACCTGCGCTGCCATCAAAGATGTGTTTGAAGACACCCGATCGATCCTAGAACCCGCCGGAGCCTTGGCGATCGCCGGCGCTAAAGCCTACGTTGAGCAAACAGGCATTCACGATCAAACCTTGGTAGCCGTGGCCTGTGGAGCCAATATGAACTTCGATCGGCTGCGGTTTGTGGCGGAACGGGCGGAAATTGGGGAACGGCGGGAGGCAGTATTTGCCGTAACCATTCCCGAAGAGCGGGGTAGCTTTCGGCGGTTTTGTGAATGCTTGGGCACACGCAACATTACGGAATTTAATTACCGCATTTCCGCAGCCAAGGAAGCCCATATTTTTGTCGGGGTACAAATTAGTCGGAGATCGGATGCGGTGCAGATCAAGGAAATCTTTGAGCAAAACCACTTTGAAACGATCGATCTCACCGACGATGAACTGGCCAAGCTCCACCTGCGCCATATGGTGGGCGGCCACTCCGCCTTGGCCGATCATGAATTGCTCTATCGCTTTGAGTTTCCAGAACGTCCCGGTGCTTTGATTAAATTCCTCAGTTGCATGAGTCCCAACTGGAATATCAGCCTGTTCCATTACCGTAACCACGGTGCCGACTACGGGCGCATTCTAGTAGGGATGCAAGTTCCGCCCCAGGAAATGCCCGAGTGGCAAGCCTTTTTAGACACCCTGGGCTATCGCTATTGGGACGAGAGCCAGAATCCTGCCTACAAACTCTTTTTAGGGTAAGTCTCCACAGATAGATCTCTCCATAAGATCTCTCCTAGGCTCGGTTTAACCGCTAGCCCTCAGATGCGATCGTCCATGTTTCGGCAGACACCGGTTGAACGGCTACGAAGAGCGATCGGAAAGTTTGCGATCGAACGGTGAAGTTATAGCTATCGTAGCGGTGGGTAGTCTGAGGATAAGTGCATAACCTGTCTCAAACTTCGCTAGAGATCTCTCAGTACCCAGCGCAATTTGCATGCACAGTGCTTCATTGAACCGTGGTTCATTCACCTGAAGGAGTGCCCTTTGTGAAATATGACATTCGCTATAAGCCCACCTTTGCCACCGTTTTTATCACCTTAAATCCCGGCGAACGCTTGGTCGCTGAAGCGGGAGCCATGGCCAGTATGGACGGTGGCGTGACGATCGCAACCTCGTTTTCCGGGGGCTTGATCCCAGCCTTATTAAAAACCTTTTTAGGCGGAGAATCGCTCTTCGTTAATACCTTTAGCAATTCCACCCAGAAGCCCCAGCAAGTCGTGTTGACCCAATCGACGATCGGGGACATTACCTGCCTCGAACTGAAAAATCGGGAACTCTGCCTCCAACCCGGAGCCTACATTGCCCACGCGGGGAACGTCCATTTGGGCGTCCATTGGGCTGGATTTTCCAGTTGGCTAGCGGGCGAGGGGCTGTTCAAACTTAAAGTTGGCGGCAATGGCATTGTGTTCCTGGGGGCCTACGGGGGCCTCAGCAAGCGGCAAATCAATGGGGAATATATTGTCGATTCTGGCCACCTGGTTGCCTACGATCCCAGCATCAAAATGAATATCAAGCTAGCCGGGGGGCTGCTGGGTTCAGTGACTTCTGGAGAAGGACTGGTCAACCGACTCACGGGCCAAGGCGAAGTCTACCTGCAATCCCGCAGCATTAGTGGATTGGTCGGCTTCCTACGCAGCAAGATTCGTTGGTAGTCCCATGGGCAAGATCTGTAGATCGATGCATCGATCCGCCCAAGTCTTCTGGATCCCTGGCTTGATCAAATAATTCTCCTGTCGTTTAGCAGAATTCATTATGAAACTGGATATTTTGCACCAACCGGATAGCTCGATCGCCAAAATTGACATGGCTCCCAATGAGGAATTGGTGGCTGAAGCAGGATCGATGGTAGCCATGAGTAGTAACCTCAATGTCAGCACCACCCTGCGCAAAGGCAAGGGCGGCGGCATCATGGGCGGTCTCAAGCGGATGCTGGCGGGGGAATCCCTCTTTCTCAGTGTCTTCCGGACCTATGGGGATCCGGGGGAAATTTACCTAGCCCCTAAATTAATGGGTGACATTTTGCCCTATCAGCTCAAAGGCGTAGAACTGGTGATTCAATCCACGGGATATATGGCCAGTACACCCGGTGTAGATATTGAATTGGGATTCCAAGGGTTGAAGTCATTATTTTCTGGCGAATCGATTTTTTGGTTAACGGCCAGTGGTTCTGGACTTGTGTTGCTGAGCGCCTTCGGGGGAATTTACGAAATTGATGTAGATGGGGAATACGTGGTAGACACGGGGCATATTGTCGCCTTTGAAAAGACTCTGAGCTTCACGATCGGCAAAGCCAACCAAAGCTGGATGGGTGCATTCTTTGGCGGAGAAGGCTTGATTTGTCGTTTTAAAGGGCGGGGCAAACTCTACTGCCAAACCCACAATCCTGGCGCATTTGGTCGCATGGTGGGCAGTCAACTTCCCCCTCGTTAAAGAGTTCCGTAGCCAATTTCACTAGCCAGTTCTTAGCTAACCCTACTGCTTGAAACCTCATGAGTGACTATACCTACGAAATTGAACACGCCCCAGCCTACGCAGGGCTAACCGTCAACCTGGCAACGAACCAAACTATTTTGGTGGAAGCCGGAGCCATGGCCGCTATGGATGCCAACCTCGAAATGAAATCCAAAATGCGGGGGGGCATGATGAAAAGTATTGGTCGTATGTTTAGCGGCGAATCCCTGTTCATCAGCGAATTTACGGCCCAAGGCAAACCGGGTGAAATCTACATCGCGCCTGGGATTCCCGGTGACATTTGCTATTACCGTCTGGAAAGTGGCCGATCGCTCATGGTTCAGTCCTCTGGATTTGTCGCCTGTAGCCCCACGGTAGAACTCAATACCAAATTTCAAGGCTTTAAGGGCTTCTTCAGCGGCGAATCATTATTCCTAGTGCAGGCGATCGGCCCTGGTGACATCTGGTTTAGTTCCTACGGGGCCATTCTGGAAATTCCAGTTAATGGATCCTATGTTGTAGATACTGGTTATGTTGTTGCCTTTGAAGATACCCTGAACTACAACGTCGAAATGCTAGGGGGCTTGTCGTTTAAAAATTTGAAAACTAGCATTTTTGGTGGAGAAGGTCTAGTTTGCCGATTCAGTGGGCAGGGCAAGCTCTGGATTCAATCCCGGCACCTCAACCCCTTACTAAACTTTCTCAATGCCTTCCGTCCCGTCAAGAGTGACTAAGGTTCCCGTTAATTAACTTGAGGATCTGAAGGAGAAGCTTGCCCTATGCCGATCGAAATTCCCTCCGGTACCGCTGCCCACAGCGATCGTAATCCCGAGTCCAATGGGTTCGATCTCTTTAAGCTGGCAGTGCTGGGTATTGGCTTTGTGATTGGCACAATTTGGCTAATTTCCGTGATTGTCCACTTAATTATTTGGTGGATTCCTCCCAGCGTGGAGCAAAAGTTAGGAGCCGCGATCGTTCCGACCTATGAACGTATGGCCGAAGCCGGAGCGACCCAGGAAAAGCTCAATCAACTCCTCGATCAACTGGAAGCCAAATTGCCTGCGGATAAACGGAAAGACCGAAATTACCAAGTTCTCTATATTCCCCAGCCGATCGTTAATGCAGCGGCCATTCCCGGCGATCGTATTTTGATCTACAAAGGATTGCTGAACCAGACAGAATCGGAAAACGAGCTGGTGATGGTGATGGGCCATGAATTGGGACACTTTACCAATCGAGATCACCTGCGGGGGTTGGGCAATGCGCTCCTGATTCAACTCGCGTTTACCGCACTAACGGGGGATGGGGGATCGTTGGTCTCCCTCGGCGCATCCAGCATCGCAGCCCTCAGTCGCGCCCAGTTTTCCCAAACTCAGGAAACCCAAGCAGACGAAGTCGGGCTCCAGTTACTCAATGCCTACTATGGACAAGTGGCGGGGGCGGTTGATTTCTTCGATCGTGTTAGCAGGAAAGATCGCAAACAAATCGACTTTCTGGCAACTCACCCTGCACCCAAAAGTCGTGTTGACCACTTGCAGCAACTGATTCAGCAAAAGGGGTACAAGGTTGGGTCTAAAACCCCGTTACCCTCTGACCTTCGGCAGTAATGCATTTATTTTGACGCATCAATTTTGGTGCATCATCGGTGATGCATAAAATCCTAAGGCACAAAATCTATAGGACATAAAATCTTTTGTACGCATAAAGATAAGAGCGGGTACCCTGAAAGAAGCTTGTACCCGTGAACTGGGTTCACTTCTGGTTGAATAAATAGGCGATTGACTAGGGCAAAATCGTCCAGATCACCCCCATTCAATCAACTCCACCATTCCTTGATTTCTGTTAGCACTGTTTACTGATTAAGAGTTGATACCGTTATGGTTACACAGACAAAGCAACTGTTTAGGGTTTCGCTCCTGACCTTGGCAGGGGTGGGGATGATGAGTGGTTGGGCGGGCATAGCCCAGGCTCAGTCCAGTGATGATCTTGTCAAACCCCGCTGTGAACGCCGAGGCGGCGATACTTGGATTTGTGCCTACACCAAAGAAAATCCTGGCTCTTCACCCTACAAATCCTATGAGGGGCAAGTGCGGAATGGGATGCCTAACGGTCGGGGGGTAATTGTCTATAGCAACGACGATCGCTATGAAGGTCAAGTGCGGAATGGCATTCCCAATGGACAAGGCATGTTTCTGTTTGCCAACAACGATCGCTACGAAGGGGGAATGAAAAACGGCCAACCCCATGGACAGGGTTCCTTTACCATGGCGAATGGCGATCGTTACACGGGCTCTGTGAAAGAAGGTAGCCCCCACGGGCAGGGTATTTTTACATTTAACGACGGAAATATCTATTCCGGCACATTCTACCTGGGGCAAGCCAAAGGCCAAGGCGTCTTTGTTTCCAAAGGAATCCGTTGCCAGGGCGTCTTTTTCAGTAGCCAACTTTCGGGGCGAGGCAACTGTTCCTATCCTGCGGGATCTATCTATCGCAGCTATTCTGGAGAATTCCGTAGTGGACAACCTGAAGGCCGCGGGGTCATGGTGTTCTCCAACGGCAAACGCTTTGCTGGAGAGTTCCGCAATGGTACACCCTTTGTGCCCGAGGCTAAGACTCAGAAATAATGAGCCAGTAATCGCGACAACCACTAGATATGAAAAACCACGGGAGAAAATTGTTTAATCTCTTCCCGTGGTTTTTTAATGGCTAAATTTTTGAATGACTAGTCTAGTTTCGCTTCTAGACCACTTTGGCTTCTAAAGACTTGAGGAATTCCGTATTGACGCCAGATTCCCGAGTCAAGGCAATTTTACCCGTGCGGGCAATTTCGCGAATTCCAAACTTGTTGAGCACTTGGACGATCGCCACCATTTTCCCAGGATCCCCAACCACTTCTAGCGTTAGAGAATCCTCGGCAACGTCCACTACTCTTGCTCGGAAAATTTGGGCCAATTCCAGCAGTTCCGATCGTGTCCCGCTGTTAGCGTTGACTTTCAACAGCATCAATTCCCGTTCCACACAAGGAACTTCTGTAATATCTTGCACCTTGAGGACGTTAACAAGCTTGTAGAGTTGCTTGGTCAGTTGCTCAATTTCGCAGGCATCACCTGGCACCACCATGGTGATACGAGAAATTCCCATTTGTTCGGCTGGGCCAACGGCCAAACTCTCAATGTTGAAGCCACGACGCGCAAATAACCCAGAGATGCGACTCAAGACTCCAGCTTCATCTTCAACCAAAACAGACAGCGTGTGCTTCATAGCAGGTCAGTAGCCGAATAAAAACAAATGTAACTTCATGAGTGTGACTTCATGAAGGTAACTGGATACGTGTGACTTGATGGAACAGCTAGCCTCCAGCTGACGAAAATTATCAGCTTACAAAACTTGTCAGCTTGTGGCTCAGTCAGCTTGTGGCTCAGTTAAATCGTTTCACAGTTATAGAATTCTAACGCGAATCTCATTCCCTTCCCGTTCTTCTTGACGATGTGGGGCTTCTCGCTTAGAAGCTAAAGACTTTTGAACAGTTTCAATCTGTGTCTCGTTCACTATTGTATCGTGCAGGGTGAGTTCCATCAGGAGATTCGCGATCGAGGAATCTGAGTCCTTTATTCAGGCCAAAGCCAATTGCTTTCTAGATTGAGACGGGACAGATGCAACTCGAAAGCATGGGGGTCAAATCTCAAGATTTCCCTATTTTGGAACTTCTATTGTTGAACCAATGTGCTCTAAATTGTCCAAGGTTGGTGATTTGATTACCTTGAACTTTGATTACCTTGAACAAAGTCTAGCCTCATAGCTTTTTAAAAATTAGAACAGTTGGAGAAATTAGGATTATGGGTTGGTTACAGAGAATTTTTGGGGGTGGGGATCAAGCAGCACCCGAAGCAACAGCTGCCACTCCTATGATGGCTGAGTCCACTCCTACGGAGGCCATTCCCGCTGAGCGTGTGGGCTTAAACGGTGAGTACGATCAAAGTGGATTAGCGAAACGGGTTGCTCAGGCGTTCGATCAGGATGCCGCTGTGGCTGACATTGATACGGTTTGGGTTGCCCAACTAACCGGAGAAGTTGTGCTAAAAGGTAAAGTCCCAAGCCAAGATACCCTGAATCGCTTGGTACAGATTGCCAGTGCCCAAAGTGGAGCGACTGGGGTTAATGTGGATCAAGTTGAAGTGGGGTAATGACGATTATTCCTGTCCCATAGATTAATGAACCCTGACTTTAAATAGTACAGAAAATGATTTGGGTGAATTAACCCAGTTTTAAACCGCTGATCAAGGGTTCAAGTGATCGGCGGTTTTTGTGAGCTTTATGACCATTACGATCGCTCAAGCCAACCAACTTGAACAAAATGGGTAGGACGCCCTCCCTCTGCAGGTAAAGGATGGACGCGACGAATCACTAAGTTAGAGGGGATCGCCGTTGTCAGATTTTCTTGGGCCCAGGCTCCGAACGCAGGGGTCAGTTGAGCTGCCGTAAGAACTGCCGAACCCAATCCGACCAATTGCGTTAGCGGATCTTTAGGCAACAATATATGGGCACCCAGTGCCATTCCCACCGTTAATGTCATCCCAACCGCTACGTTCGTTCCACAGCGGGGGTGAACTGCTAATGTTGCCTCGCCCGCAGTCAGCCTGTGCAAAGCCTGTCTGACTGCTCGAGTCAGTTCAGCCGTTTCAACGTTGCCATAAAGATAAAAGCCTTCGTGGGTGGATAGTCCGCTTAAGTGCTCATCATCGATCGCGCTGGTGCGAGGTAAGCGAGGACTGATCCGTCTCGCACAATTCAAATGTTGCTCACTCAATACCCAGACAGTTCCATGTTCTAAAGCATGAATTTGCCGAAGCAGAAGGATTTCCCGGAAACTAGGTAATCCACTCATCTGCTGGAAAAATTCTGCTTCCCAACCCAAGAAGAACGACCCTGATGGAGAACTTTGCGAGATAGGCATCGAGAATAGCGAAAATGAAGAGAATAATATTGATGCAATTTCTATCTAGTCTATGGATTACGCCTAGACTAGGCTTCCCCTAACACAATTCATTCGCGAATAGTGTTCGTCTACCAATGTTTATCTATCAATGTAGCGCGTCCGACAATGGGCACGCTACATTGTTTGCAAATTGTAGTGCCACTCGTTTGTTGTAGTGCTGACCTTTGCACAGCAAAAAACCGATGGCAACCATCGGTTTTATCGGGGAAAAAAGATTGGGTTGTCAAAAAAGATGACTACACGAAAGAAAAACTCAGGCTCGAAAAGAATTGATGCTCAAAGACTATGATTGCGGTGGGCTAATGCCAAATAAATAATCCCACTTCATGAAGCCGAAAGTCATGGCTTTGATGAATAGGCGATTTCACCTAAGCAGCCTTTGCTCCCTTGGATCCAACAGGTCTGACGACCTCCACACCGTTTTCTTCCAAAATCACGACTGGATCGGATCCTGAAAAAACTTCAATGCGCTTAACCAGAATTTGGCCGTTTGATAGACGCTGTCCTGCCGAAACATAGCGGCTAGTTGGCTCGTTGGGAGCTTTGACGATCGCCTGAGCAGTTCCTCGAATCATCACCACTCCAGTTACTTCAACTGCTCTGGCTAATGTGGGCTCAGGTAAAGGCGGAATGGTAGGAATTGCAGAAGGTTGAGAAGGGTTCAGTCCCGGTCTAGGATTAATCGCAATGGGGGGCTGAGAACGGAAACGAATCGTTGGAACACTCGCTGGAGGTTTAGGAAAGCTGGGTAAGCTGGGTAAGTTATTGTTACTGGTAGAACCTTCTTTACTCTCGGGCGGAAAAGACGACGGCACAACGGGAGTCTTAAAAGAAATCAATGGAGAGAGTGCGGAGAAAGGATCCGTCGAACTCCCTTTGCCGGACTTGATACCCGCTTGCACCTGTCTCGCACGCTCTGAAGGATCGGTAGACTTTTGCAGCTCTGGAATGCTCAAGGTGCCGACAGCGGTTTTTTTCTCCCCTGCCCCTTTTGCCTTTGCATCTTTTTGAGCGACTAAAGGCTTATTAAAAGACTGAGTTGCTGCTGGACTTTGGTTGGTGGTAGGAGCCGCACTGGGCGATGCCGATGGCGCTGTACTAGTTTCCTCCGATGTACATCCACCGATCGATAGCGCCCACAGGCCCACGATCGCTAGAATTAACTGTCTTTGCATCTCCAATCCCCGAAAACTTTTCCTTCAAGATACTCCCTATTTTTGCAAATGGCACAGTTATTAGGAAGAACTGAGCGTTTTGTCAGAAACACCAGATTATTCGGGGCCTACCATCAGATGTTGCAGCGTTTCCAGACCTTTTTTGACACGCCGAGAAACGGTTACACAACTCACTCCTAAGCGTTCAGCAGTCTCCTTCTGAGTCAGATCGTGCAAGAACACAAATTCTAAAATTTGCCTTGTGAGGTTTTCGAGTTGTACAAGGGCTTGTTGTAAGCGGATTTGATCCTCCTGGGCTAACTGGAAGCTGCGATACTGATGATCTGGCACTAGTTCACCCAGAGAAATTGTGCCATTTTCGTCGTGATTAACGGGTGCATCCAAGCTTAACAAGGCACGATTTCGCAAAGCCATCTTCATCTCTTGCCATTCGGTCAAGGAAATTTCTAATGCCTGCGCAATTTCCTGATCATTGGGCGTTCTTCCCAACTGATTTTGAAGCTCTTTGACTTGGCTAATTGCTTGCCGTTGCAAGGTCTGCCATCGACGAGGAATCCGAACAGAAGGACTCTTATCTCGAAGATAATGCTGAATTTCGCCCCGAATGTAGGGAAGGGCAAAGGAACTAAAGGCATTGCCTTTTGTCACATCAAAACGTTCGATCGCCCGGATTAAGCCAATACAGCCAACCTGAATTAAGTCATCATAGGCTTCGGTGCACTGGTGCATCCAATGATGGGCTTCCTTTCGAACCAATCCAAAGTTCAACTCAACAATTTGATTTCGAATCTGAGCTGAATGGTTACGCTGATACTCCTGTAGTAGGCGCAGACTTTCACTCTTCAGTTCACTAGAGACCGAGTTAAACATGATGTTATTTAGTTAGGTAGAGCAAATCACCACAAACAATGATTAGATGTCAGCAAATCGCTGAGAACAAATCTACAAAATCACCAATCGCAGAATGCACCTACTGAAATATAGCCATATTGACTACAAATACAGCTATAGAGATCTTTAGGGATAGAAATCTTGAGCTGTACAAATCTTGAACTATAGGTAACTAGAAAAAATGGGTCAAATAGTTTCCTGAAAAATGAATCCTCTTTGACAGCTTAACCTCAAGTTATGCGTTCGTACACTCTCCTACAACTGCATTTCTACTGATGACACTCCCCAAACGCATCTTCCTTATGGTGGCTTTCCACAGGTTCAAACTGGAATTATTTCACTTTAGGATATGTTGTTTTTCACAGTATGGCTTTTCAGTAGGGGCACAAAGGAATGAGAAGAAGCATTGTGCGCGGATGGTTCCTGGGTAACTGGTTCTTCCTGCAAAACCCTGACTAGAACAGCAGGTTAAGATAGCACAGTTTCTTCAAGTTACTCCCGTCATACCTGAAATTCTGGCGATCAGACCGCATATTAACTGAAAATCAAAGAAGATGGATCAAATTTGATCCATCTTCTTTGATTTGACAGCTAGTTAAAGGAACTTGCCCGATGGCAGAATTACTTGACTGGAAAAATTAGGCAGCCGCTGCAACTCGACCATAGAAAATTCCACGGATCCGCACATCGCTAGGTTCCTTGGAACCCATGTCGGACTCTGAAGGCTGGAAGCTCTCAAAGTTACCCGCCACTTCGCCAGTCTCACCATTGACCCGAGTAATTTGGAGAGAGATGTTGCCTTGGCCAGTCAAAAACCGTTTGGTATTTTCCTTAGCTAGCTCTTCGTCGTCTCCACTGGAGGGAATCGCAACGGCACTTTCGTAACCCGTTGTTAAGCCGCGTCCTTTAGGATCCAAGAAATTTGAGGTCCGATAGGACGGAACACGGAATTCACCTTGAAAATCGGTAGAAGAGTTGATGGCATTTAAACCAGCTTGGCTAGTAGCGACCAACCCTTTGATGGTGAACAGCATTGGGAATTGTTCACCCCCAGGAAGTTGAACTGTAACCGCTTGGAAGTCCAGGCCATCTTCTTCTTTGAAGGTCACGCTGCCATCAGAATTGACAGTCAGCTTGCCTTCTACAGCATCGATCGACGATGTGTAGCGGGTCATGACTTTACCAGGCACAAATTCAGTCTTTTGACGCTTACCTTCTCCTTCAACTTTAACGGCAAAGTTGGTGGGTTGTAAGCACAGATCCTTCAGCACGTAGGACTGACCGCTCGTCAACGGTACAGAACCCCGAGCAGTTTCTTCCAACGTAGGGCATAAGTTTGCCAGACCGGTGTTGTGAATTTCTTCGTAGGTCAAGCCCTCTTTGCTAGTGGGGGCCTCACTACAGGCAGTCACGAATACACTCAGACAAAATGCCAGGAGTGCAGCGATGATAGCGCGGTACCTCATGGTCAACCTCAAAGTCAATGTCAAAAAATCCCGCAGTGAAATTCACAATCAACCGTAGTCGCTTGAAATCAAGCGAACACTACTGGCTTCATCCACTGACAGGCTTTGGAATATTTAATAAAGGCTATAGGTCAGCTTGAACCTCTCATAGCATTTTACATGGCTTGTTACCTCTTCCTTGGGCTTTGATAGAAACAGTTGACGAAGAATCGATCGAAAAATCTAATCTCTAACCTATGCAGCTTGAAACCTAGTCTTCAAAATCTGGATTTTTATACAAAGCTTTACTCAAACTTGAGGTTCAGATTACTATCCTGAGCGAGTTAAGAATGCAATGCATAAAAACTTGAACCGATTTCAGGAGCATTATGGAAAATCAGGCAGCTCAACAAGCAACTCCTTTGGCACCGGAGCTCCAAGATTTAATAGGAGTAGTCAAGGGTTTGGCTAAACAGGCGGAGGGAGATACTGTGGCGCTGTTAGCATTGCTGCGGGTATTAGAACAATTACACCGAGAAATTTTTGAGGGCCCATTCCAGGATTCATTACCCACGACGCGCCATGGGTTGTATAACCTCTTGAAAGATATTGAAGTTGAAGGAGGTTGGCCTCATATTCCAAGAATGAAAATTCAACAGCTGATGGTGAATTGTCTTGAAAACACATCCCCTGAAGAGTTGCAACCATAAATAAAATGCGTGTTCGAACGTAAAATGTTCGAACACGCATTTCGACATAAAATCACTTGCTATACTTCCGATCCAATGATCAAAGTATGACAAGTAAATCGCATTTTTAACCCAATGCTATCGTCCTTTAAAAGGGCCGATTGTCTAGATAGACTCACAGTGAGCGCTCCCAGTAGATCAGCTTTGGGAGAATTGACTGCGTTCAGGCACTACTGATTTTGACGGCTGGCAGTTTGGATGTAAAGAATGAGCAGAAAAACTGAAGGAACCAAAACAAATAGAATGCTTGCTACAAATCCAAGGTCATTAACTTGCATACCACTTAGTCCATCTCTAACTGCATAACTGGGATGTTACCCCTCAGAATACCACTGTCGGAATCTCTAACCAACTTGTGTAAAGAAGTGTTGCGAAAATGATGATTTTCGGATGGAGATTTGCGCCTGTTACTGCCTCTAAATGGCCTCGAGTCACGATTTTTTCTTGCCGGTTGGTTTGGTCTGGACTGTAACGTTTCCATTAACTAGGGTTTGGCAGGCAAGCCGATAGTTGTCTGGCTTGTTCCGAAATCGACGTTCTTCCACAGGTGTTTTGGGTGAAAGATTCTCTAATCCTTCAATGATTTCGACGACGCAGGTACCACATTGACCATAGCCGCCACAATTCATCATCTTGCCCATGAGGGTATAGAGGTCAATCCCGGTTTCGATCGCCTTGACTCGGAGATTTGCACCCCCAGAGGCGATCGCTTCCTTATTTTCAGCTTCAAAACGGATACAAGCAGTTGTAAACATGGGTGACTTGGTGGGTTGAGAAGAACTAGAAACGACCTGAGCGTCCTGCACGACATCCAGTTTAGGAGAGGAACGGGTGGATTCGGTCATGGAATATCCTCTTGGATTGTGAACGGCAGCCAACTAATGCAACAACAGCTTTACATGATCTATGCACCTGATGGAATCTATGTACCGGATGGATAGATTGACCCCAGTGCATCTTGCTCGTGCCCAACACACTGTTGAAAACGCCAAAACCAAGAGAACACCAAAACCGAAGGTTGAAGTTTTACTCCAAGCTTACGTTTCAATTTGTGTAGGAATTTGCGCACGATCTTGGCAACACAGACCTATCGCATCGTCCCCTATCATGACTTAAAAGTTAAGAATTGTGAACTTTTCAATAGGAATCGTGGCGTCCTCGTAGCCATTGCCCCGCCTGTCTTGCAAACGCTTCTAACACTAGTTACACTTCTTTATACACTTTCATTTTTGCGAATGCAGTGTTGTCTGTCCATGCTACTCCCAGGGTGTTGCGCTAGTCGGGTTCCTGACAGGTCAGGGCAGTGGGAGAGCAGGCCGGAGCTATCCGTAATCTGGTAAATTACCAATACCTAGCACTTTAACAAAAGGCTGAAAGAAGCGTTGCAGTCGTTTAGAGGAGGAGCGTAGTCAATGGGACTACCTTGGTACCGTGTTCACACCGTCCTGATTAACGACCCAGGTCGGTTGATCGCGACTCACCTAATGCACACTGCTCTAGTTGCTGGTTGGGCGGGTTCAATGGCCCTCTATGAGTTGGCTATTTTCGACCCAACTGATCCAGTATTGAACCCCATGTGGCGGCAAGGCATGTTCGTGCTGCCCTTCATGGCACGCTTGGGCGTGACGGGTTCCTGGGGTGGCTGGAGCATCACAGGTGAGACAAATGTCGATCCAGGTTTCTGGTCGTTTGAAGGTGTGGCCCTAGCTCACATCGTTTTATCAGGTCTGCTATTTTTGGCGGCTGTTTGGCATTGGGTGTTTTGGGATTTGGAATTATTCCGTGACCCCCGTACTGGTGAACCAGCCCTCGACCTTCCCAAGATGTTTGGGATTCACTTGTTCTTGTCGGGACTTCTCTGCTTTGGCTTTGGTGCATTCCACCTAACTGGCCTCTGGGGGCCTGGTATGTGGGTGTCCGACGCCTACGGTGTGACGGGTCATATTGAGCCCGTAGCGCCTGAGTGGGGGCCGTCTGGGTTTAACCCCTTTAATCCAGGTGGGGTTGTGGCTCACCACATCGCAGCCGGGATTGTAGGGATTATTGCAGGACTATTCCACTTGACGGTGCGTCCGCCCGAACGGCTATATCGGGCACTGCGGATGGGGAATATTGAAACAGTTCTCTCCAGCAGCATCGCGGCGGTCTTTTTCTCTGCATTTGTGGTGGCAGGTACCATGTGGTACGGCAACGCAACCACTCCGATCGAACTGTTTGGCCCCACTCGTTATCAGTGGGATAGCAGTTACTTCCGCCAAGAAATCGATCGGCGAGTACAGACAGCTGTGGCAGAAGGCAGCAGCTTAAAAGAAGCCTATGAAGCAATTCCTGAGAAGCTGGCTTTCTATGACTATGTCGGCAATAGCCCTGCTAAGGGTGGTTTGTTCCGCACGGGTCAAATGAATAAAGGTGATGGGATTGCTCAGGCATGGCTGGGTCACCCTGTCTTCACGGACAGCGAAGGGCGTGAACTCTTTGTTCGTCGTTTACCAAACTTCTTTGAAAACTTCCCCGTCGTTCTGACGGATAAAGATGGTGTTGTTCGAGCTGACATTCCCTTCCGGAAGGCAGAGTCTAAGTACAGCTTCGAACAAACGGGTGTAACCGTTTCCTTCTACGGCGGTCAGTTGGATGGTCAGACATTTACTGATCCTGCTGTTGTGAAGAAATATGCTCGGGCGGCTCAGTTGGGAGAACCCTTTGAATTCGATCGTGAAACATTGAACTCTGACGGTACCTTCCGCACCAGTCCTCGGGGTTGGTTTACCTTTGGCCACGCTGTTTTTGCACTGCTGTTCTTCTTTGGCCATATCTGGCATGGTTCTCGGACTCTCTTCCGCGACGTGTTTGCGGGTATTGACCCCGAACTCAGCGAAGAACAAGTCGAGTGGGGCTTCTATCAGAAGGTGGGTGATAAGACCACCCGTGCTAAAGCTTAGGGTCATGGCTCGATAGGATGTTTGGGACAAGTTGTAGTGGTTTTCCCTCTAGCTTGTCCCCATCACCTGATAGATTGTTTCGTGAATCCTTGATTCAGAGGCTGTTATGGAAAGCGTTGCTTACATTTTAATTTTGACGTTGGCGCTGGGCGTTCTGTTTTTTGCTATCGCCTTTCGCGAACCCCCACGGATTGGCAAGTAACTGTTAAGTTCTGTGTGGATACCTGCCTAGTGATGATCTAAAACACTGGGCAGGTTTTTAGTTGCAAGATTGTAATCATTAGAGAGGCCTGATCCAAGGAGATGGGTGGATCGTGTGATGATGCCTGCAAGTCAATGCTTTAGGGCCTGAGACCGGTCTTTAACTTGGCACTGCTGTCATCACGCATTACCATAGTCAAACACTGCCATAATCAAGCCTGTCATAATCAAAATTTGGCAATTTTAGGAGTCTGTCTTGTCCTTATCCTGGCCTGATACTAATTCTGTTGGCTCCCTGGAGAGAACGTCCTATCCCTTAAGAATCCGTCCGGCTCGATCGGCGGATGCTAGGACGATCGCTGAATTACTGAGTCAATGTTTTGAGTTAGTGTCGCCCCAGCTGACTTGGATATTGCCGCTGGTTCGCTTAGGGATCCAAGAAGATCTGAGATATCGCTTGAAACAGCAACAGGGCTATGCTTGTTTTGTGGCAGAGTTGCAAACGGAGAATCAGAGGCATTTGCAGCTTGTAGGTACGATCGAAGTTAGTCTGAAGAATTTTAATTTTTTAGGGCGGTGCCAACCAGTCTATCCCTACTTGGCCAACCTTGCCGTTCATCCTGATTACCGCCAGCAGGGAATTGCCCGACGTCTCATTCAGATCTGCGAACAAAAAATTTTAAACTGGGGAGCCCAAGATCTGTATCTCCATGTTTTAGAAGAAAACTTTTCGGCCAGAAAGCTTTATCTGGATCTAGGCTATAGCACTCAGTCCCTGGAACGGATGTATGGGTTGAGTTTACAATCTCAACAATTACGATTTTTTCTTCACAAAAGAATATAATATTTAGAGATTGCTGGGCTATTCAGTCATTGTTCTGTTGCTTGACCACCGCAGGCTTGACTTTAGAAGCATAAAGGCAGTCTGTGAAGGCAAGGGTCGAATATAACTGATCTCTTGCAGACTTATGCCAGTCTGAATTAACCCCCTGACATTGTCTAAATAATGTCTAGATATTGTCCGTCCGAGAGTTGGCAGCAGACTATTTCTGATGGGAGGGTTGTTCTACAATAGGGATTTAAATGGCTAAGCGTAAACTTTTGAAAATTTTTCAGATTCCCTACGCAAGGCGGTCTAGTCAGTGTTGCCCGGATGAGTAGGTAGGGTGTAGAGAGATTGGTATCGTGCGTGATATTCTAACCCAGCTACAGAGTGGGCAATTGCTCATGGTCAACAGCCGTAAGCGGAATGGCTTGATTCTCTACAAGCCGTTTCACGCTGAGTTTGCAGGGCCTGGAGCTGCGATCGGCGGGGGATTCGATCGCAACTGTGAACGAGTGGTTTGTGTCGGGGAACTCTCCGTTCTTGAGCCAGCCTCTAGCGACGATCGACAAAAAGCTTACTTAATTCGTCGGCAGTGGATTCGTCTCATCCAGCAAATTACAGACACCCCAGATGCCCAGCAACGGGTTAGGATGCTGCTGCAACAATTTGAGAACTATTTTTCCGCTGAAACAGTCAAACAAGTGCCAGATGAAGCCTTTGCCCAATTAGTTGGGGTCTTGCCGTACACCGTCTATCGAGTCCGTCATTCTTTCCCATCCCCTAGATCAGAGATCGGTTGAGAAGCCGATCTCTGAGTCTGAGTCTATTGGTTTCTGGGTAATCCTAGGGCTTAGGCCGGATAAATGCGAATTCTGCGGTTAGGTTCGTCGCCAAAGCTACGGGAGGTGAGGTGATAATGCTCCACCAACTCATGCTGCATTTTACGAACATTGGCAGATCGAGGCAGTAATTCCACCGGTTGCCCCTTGGGAATCACGATCTGTTCCACGGCCAACCGTGCTTCTTCCAACGCTTCCAACTCATCGTCGGTGTCCCCTCGGGTAAAGAGGCTCAAATCCGGTGTTTCCGGTTCACTGGGATCATCCATATTCAGCAAACGTCGCAGCCCTAGGGCAATTTGGGGAATGCTGCTGGATTTCAGCGTGTGAATGGGGATTTGGCGGGATTTGGCCAGGTGCCGTAGCTTGGAGTGATTTTTGACATGGGAACGTAGGGCTAAGACCGCATCCGCCGTATCAATATCCTTGGTCAGCACGATCGGGAGGTTGAGCGTGGTGATCAATTGATCCAACTGATGCCGTCCAATGCCGTAGGGATAGACCTGGAGGGGAAGTTCTTCCCCATTGGCTCCATAGTGGGTTTCCATGGCAGCACTTCCATCAAAGGCATTGCCCAGCGATCGATCCAACAAGTGTTCAAACTCCCGCCGTTCCAGACTGGGGTTGGAAATGGCCTGCATCCGACCGGACGATCGCCAGCCCATGGGTTTATCCGGCACTGCAACGGGGCCACTGCTGTAGGTGGAAGCAGTGCCATAAGCTGATCCACCGTAGGGGGATCCACTGTAGGGCGGCTGACCGCCGAGGGGAGCCACTTTGAGGGGCCGATTTTTAGGTGGAATGGGGACAGGCCCGCCGGATTCTTGGGTAATCACGACTTGGCCTTTGCTGTCTACGGTGCGGACTTGGGGATTGGGTTGCCGTCCGCGCAACAGCATGTCTACGGTTTGGCCCACCTCTTCGTGCACTGTCCATTTCTGCCGCTCCAGCATTTCCACAGCAATGTCAAAGGTGGGCGGCGCTTTGCGTTCCAGCACACTTTTCTGGCTCCCGCGCCGACGGGCTTCTTCGTCGCTCAGGGTGACAGATTGAATCCCACCAATTAAATCGGAGAGGGTGGGATTTTTCATCAGATTTTCCAATTGGTTGCCGTGGGCCGTGCCGACTAGTTGCACCCCCCGTTCGGCGATCGTGCGGGCGGCAAGGGCTTCTAGCTCGGTGCCAATTTCGTCAATCACGATGACTTCTGGCATGTGGTTTTCCACTGCTTCGATCATCACCTGGTGTTGCAGTTCGGGCTGGGCCACTTGCATCCGCCGCGCCCGACCGATCGCGGGGTGGGGCACATCGCCATCTCCCGCAATTTCGTTAGAGGTGTCGATAATCACGACCCGCTTTTCCAAGTCATCGGCTAGGACGCGGGCGATTTCCCGCAGGGCGGTCGTTTTGCCCACACCGGGACGCCCCAGCATCAGGATGGACTGTCCGCTTTCCACCAGATCGCGAATCATGCCGATCGTACCGAAGACCGCGCGACCCACCCGACAGGTCAAACCAATCACCTCCCCCCGGCGATTGCGGATGGCACTGATCCGATGCAGGGTGCGTTCAATCCCGGCACGGTTATCGCCGCCAAAGTCCCCCACCCGTTGGATGCTTTCTTGCAAATCCTCCAAGGTAATCAAGCGATCGGACAGGTATTCGGCCTTGCCGGGGAAACGGGCTTCTGGCTGCCGTCCCAAGTCCATTACCACTTCCACCAACAGATTTTTCTGAGGATGGGCTTGCAACGTCGCGCGTAAATCTGGCGGCAGAATGTCTAACAGTTTGTCTAAATCATCGGTAATTTTTTGTTCTACGACTGCGGGAGAAGTCAGCGAATTCAGTAATGGATCAGCCGTTAAAGAGTCCGTTTCAAAGGCTTCGGAAATGGTATCAGCGGCGGTTTGGGAATCGCTATTGTGATGGGACAAATGATGATTGGATGAATTAGACACGTTTTGATTAGACAGGTTATCGGGATACAAGCCGTCGATCGATTCGGTCATAAAGAATTTCAAAGAAGAAAAGGAAATTTATCAAGAATCGTGTTACCTCGGGAAACACTCCCAAGATCGAATTTATGTCACATTTCCTAGTCCATGGGCGTTAACCAGGCTACAGCCGAGTGAAATTTTTTAAGGGAGAAACCAAATTGCTGGCAATTTTAACCCCTGTCCAAAGAAGATCGAGGTGGTCTTCTAAACGGGTGGAACCGCGTTCTTCAAGTTGATGAAAAACGGGCTGAAGAATCGATCGGGCGTAACTGCCATAGGCTACTCCAGCAATGGTCGGTGGGGTCAAGTTTCCAGTTGCTATCCCAGAAACGCTTCCAGAGGAGACACCTGCCGATGTCGTCATTCTAGCGAGACTGGTTGCCGACTGCATGGAGAGGGGGGGCTCTCCTTGGGGTAAACGATCGCCAAACTGAGCCGGATCCGAATTTAAGTGAGGACTTGACAGTAAGTTTAGCGATCGCAGCTTTTCCACCGTATGACGATTGGTGCCGCCCGCCAGTTGCACAAATCCCGGTAAACCCGCTTGTAAGACTTTTTGGCCTAATTGAATACAAGCCCGAGTGGCTCCATCACCAATGTCACCGCTCATGGGTCGCCCATCGGTTTGCCAAACTAACGCACAACTGGGCGGCAAAGCGGGTTGCAGTACAGTGGCTAAAGACCAGAGGTAATCAATCAAGTCCTCCCCATCGGGACAACTAACGGCGACTAATTTCAGCCGATCGCTCTGGGGTTTGATCGATCGCCACAGCCGTTGAAAATCTTCAAACCGCCCGACCTGGGTATGGATCTCCACCGCATCGACCCCCGCTTGCAGCACCGTCGGCGCAATCACCTCCGGCGCATAGACGTAGGAGCGGGCATGGATTTGTTCGATCGGGCAAATGGGCAAACAGCGACCACAGCCATAGCAGAGGGCATCGATCACCCCAGCGTAGTCGGAGCCAAACACGATCGCCTCAGCGGGGCAGACCTTTTCGCAGGGTCGCGGGCAATCGGCAGGACAGGCACTGCTAGAAAATTCTGCTTTGCGAAAATGCGGATCTTCACCATCATTCAAGCTCACCATGAGCCACGGCGTTGCGTCTCCATTGTAGCTTGGCAGAGAGGAATTGGGTTGAAATTTTGGTACTAAAGTATTAGCGATCGCGATCGCTTCCCGCACCGTGGCGATGATGGCTGGATCGGCAGCAACATCGATGCAATCGACCCCCGCTAGACTGTAGACGATCGCTAAACTGCGAATGGCAGGAATGTGTTGATAGCTGGCACCGCAGATCAGTTTGACCCATTGACCGGTTTCCAGAGAGAGGCGAGGACGTTGAAACTGCATGGGTGTGGAATAGACGCACTATCGGCGCGATTGAAAAATTCCAGTGCCCCGGAGGAGATCGAGAAAGGCAAAAACTGCCGGAGGATGGAGCATCTCTGCAACCACCGCTGCGCCAATGACTCGCTCCAAGGGCACGGGTAACGATCGTACCGCGATCGATTCCGGAATGGGCATGGCGGCTAATCGAGGTAAGATGGCAGCCCCCAACCCCTGGGCCACCATGCTGACGATCGTCGAATCTTCTTTCATTTCGTAGGTGGCCTTGAGCGATCGGCCCCACTTGGCCCAGTGTTCTTTGACAGCGGAGGTACATTCCGCATAGTTGTAGAGAATAAATTCCTGATCCGCCAACATTTCCCAGGTCAATTGTTCCGGCAGCGTGGGATTGCGGTGGGGCAACAGCACGACAAATTCATCCCGCGCAATTTCCCAGGTGTCAAATTCCGCAGATCGGGGCAGGGGCACCAAACCAATATCGACTTTGCCTTCCCGCAATAGCTGCTCCACTGTGGTTGGATCACTCTCCGTCAACGTCACTTCGATCTGGGGAAAGCGATCGCGAAATTGCACAATTTTGGACGGCAATAAATGGGTGGCGGCGCTGCGGAAGGAGGCAATGCGTACCTGTCCGCCGTGTAAGCCCTTAGTCTGCTGCACCTCCTGTTCCATTTGCTGGCGCAGATCCAACATTTGTTTGGCGTAGGGAAGCAGCCGTTCTCCCGTTTGGGTGGGGTAGGCTCCAAACCGCCCCCGATGCAAAAGCGGCACGCCCAATTCATCTTCCAAGGCCGCGATCGCCCGACTAATTGCGGCTTGGGAGACATCAAGCTCCAAGGCCGCAGCGGAAAAACTCCCCCGCTCAACCACTGCCATTAACGCTTGGAGGTGGAAAATGTTCATCTAGCACATCAATTCGCATTTCGCATAAACGTACCCTGGATTTAGTTTTGTTCCTCAAGGAGGGTAGAAGTTAGCTTAGGGACATCAAAGTTAACTTGAGTAAACAGATTTTAAGAATTCTGGAATCTGCCACTCACTGCTAGACAACGCCCAATACATCACTGATTGCGCCCTATGTTTGAACTGCTGCCTTACCATCGCTTTCGAGATACGCCTAGTGTTAGTTTTTTTGACATTACAATTTCAGGATCCAATGCCCGTGATTTAGTCATCCATGAAGGCCCTGCGGTCAGCCCTAATAATACGGAAGAGGGCTACTGGCAGTTTTATATGCATCCCAATCAAGAGGACAATTTGATTGCGTTATCCGGTGGCCGTACCTTTTACCTAGTCAACTTCAGTTGGGATTATCCCTTCCACATGGTGCGCCTAGAGGCCAAGGGTTCGATTCTGCGGATCCCACCGGGAACCTTCCATCGATCGGTGTCGGATCCCAATGGGTCGATCGTGCTGAATCAGGCGGTGCGGCTGGCGGAAACCACGGTGGAAAAGGAATTTCGCGTTTACAGCAGCGCGGACATTCCCCGTCTGATGCAGGTAACGGCTAAAACAGCACCGCCCCCCAAAATGCACGGCTTCCGTGAAATTGAGTTACGGCTAGCTTCTTGATCCGGCTCTAGACATTAATTTTAAATACCATCTTAAATACCGGGGGGCTGTACAGCCCCCCGGTATTTGTAAGGTGCTGCATCCTTAATGAAGCCTAAAAGCGCTCCACGTAATCCTTGAGCTCGCCACTCATGCGGCGGATACCCCGCAATTGGTCGTCTTTGATAAATGACAACGCAAACCGACTCACCCAACCCGAAAAGCGCTCTTGGTAGAGGTACTTTGTTACGGCTGGCCCCACATCTTGTAATTCCATGGCCACATCGCTGCGGAAGCCAGGAATCGCCGCTTTCCAATGCAGCGTAAAGGTGGGATGCAGTTGCGTCACCGTTGCCTTGAACTCCAATGGATCATCTCCAGGAACCCGCCGCAGGGCAAGGACGATCGACTGTCCTGCGTGAAAGGGCAACTTAGGACTGCAATCGTAGAGAAACGTATTCCAGAACCGCCAACGGTCTTTGTAGATCAAGGCTTCCCAGACCGCCTGCCGGGGAGCAGAAATCAAGATTTCATGATAAAGCGTTGGCATAATTGCAGCTCATCGAAGCTCGTCTTTTCTATTCTGCACGCTGATTTTTGAATTCTGAAGATCCCTAGAAGATCGATTTTTCCAGGCCGATCGTCGCGAATTCTCCAGAATCCTTTCTGTCCTCTTAACAAATTATCTTAAAATTAAGAGTTTGCACCCTACCGAAAATAGGCATCCATGGCACAGTTGACCCCAAATCCCAGCTACAGTTTGACCATTCGCGTTCAAGTTCCTAATCGTCCCGGCATGTTGGCCAATATTACCCTGGCCGTGTCGAGCTTGGGGGGTAACCTAGGACACATCGAGTTGATTGAACAAACCCGTGAAATTGCTATTCGGGAAATCAACGTCAATGCCGCCAGTGAAGAACACGCGGAATCGATTACTGAGGCAGTCAAGGCATTGCCTGAGGTTAAGGTTCTGGATGTCTACGATCGCACGTTTACCCTGCATCGCGGTGGCAAAATTACGGTTCAAAGTAAGCAAGCCTTGCATGGTCAAGATGATCTGGCCATGGCCTATACCCCCGGGGTCGGTCGGATTTGTAAGGCGATCGCGGCGGAACCGGAACGGGTCTATGAACTGACGATCAAACAGAACATGGTCGCGATCGTGAGCGATGGCAGTGCCGTCCTGGGGTTGGGCAATCTGGGGCCAGAAGCTGCCATGCCTGTGATGGAAGGCAAGGCGATGCTGTTTAAGGAATTTGGTGGTGTGGATGCCTTCCCCATTTGCGTGGATACCCAGGACACGGACGAAATTGTCGAAACGGTCAAGCGGATTGCGCCTGTGTTTGGTGGGGTGAACTTGGAAGATATCGCCGCGCCCCGTTGTTTTGAAATTGAAGCACGGTTGCAACGAGAATTGAACATTCCGATTTTCCATGATGATCAACACGGTACCGCGATCGTCGTTTTGGCGGCCTTGACCAATGCCTTGAAGCTGGTCAAGAAAGATATCAGCCAAGTCAAGATTGTCATCAACGGTGCAGGGGCTGCGGGGATTGCTGTGGGGAACCTGCTCAAGAAAGGGGGCGCACAGAATATTTGGTTGTGTGACTCTAAGGGCATTGTTTCCCGCGATCGAACCGACTTAAACGAAGCCAAACAGTCATTTGCCGTTGACCAAGCGGGGGATTTAGCGTTGGCGATGCAGGGGGCAGATGTGTTTCTCGGCTTAAGTGCGCCTGGAGTCGTGAGTGTAGACATGGTGAAATCTATGGCTCAGGATCCCATTGTCTTTGCCATGGCTAATCCCATTCCCGAAATTCAACCGGAACTGGTTCGGGATCTTGTTGCAGTTATGGCAACCGGTCGTAGTGACTATCCCAATCAAATTAATAACGTGTTAGCGTTTCCCGGTGTGTTCCGTGGAGCATTGGACTGCCGAGCCACAACCTTAACTACTAACATGTTCCTCCAAGCTGCTTTAGCGATCGCCTCCTTGGTCAATCCCCAGGAACTCAACCGTGAGCACATTGTGCCCTCGGTGTTTGACGATCGGATTGCTCCAGCGGTTGCCGCAGCGGTGCAAAAGGCAGCCCGCGAAGATGGCGTTGCTCAACACTAGTGATGCATACAGGGGCGCATTCTACGGTTGCGACCCTCACCCTAAATCCCTCTCCCGTTCTGGGAGAGGGACTTTGAGTTTGGTTTCCCTGCTCTGATTTCAGGATTGAATCGCGTGATAACTTGTTGCTACAGAGCTAAGACTCAAGTTTTTGGGCAAACTAAGACTCAAGTTTGAGGGTGAGTACAGAACAGGGGGAATGGTGCAGAACGTAATGACTCACACTGCCTAGCAGCAGTTCTTTGAGCCCGGAATGGCCCCGACTGCCGATCAGAATTAAATCCGCGCCCCACGACTGGGCCAACTCACAAATGACCCGTCCAGGGTTTCCAGGTAGTTGGCGGATTTCGGTGGCTATATTGGCTTGGTTGGCGGTGGTGGTGAACGATCGCAGTTGTTCCAGTTTCGCGCCTGCGTAGGTTTCCCATTCCCGTCGCCAGAGTTCGATCGTGGAGTCGCTGCCCGGTGACCAGTATTGCGGGTCTACCCCAGGAGGTACCAGGATGGGACTGCCTTCTTCGTTCCCCGACAATACATGCAGTAACAGTAATTCCGCTACGTTGCACTGTGCCAGAGACAGGGCAGTTTGAAAAATGGATGCTCCAGCCGATGAGCCATCCAGGGCAACTAGGATTTTCTTAAACATAGGTTTACCCTGCGATCGTGTCCTATGCTTTTATCCTACGCAATAGGTCGCCTAGACAGACTGAATAGTGCGTATTTTGCCACTAAACTTATTGCGCATTTCCGGTAGGAGTACAGTTACAGGCAGTAGGATAGAATTATAGAAGCATTCAGCACCGATATTAACCGATCCTAGCCGTGGGCGATATGACCAGTGGGAGATTGGGCCAGAGACTACGGTGCGATGCCATACCTGAACCCCGACTGGGAGGTCAGCCATGTCTTGCTTCAGGCTTTCAGGGATGATTGTTGACGTACTCCACAGGACGCTATTTCCAGGAACGGTCAGGGTGGAGGATGGCAAAATTCGATCGATTCAACGGCAGGATGGCGGAACTCCAGAGCAATACATTCTGCCGGGATTGGTGGACGCCCATATTCACCTCGAAAGCTCCCTCTTACCGCCCACGGAATTTGCACGGTTAGCCACAGTTCATGGCACAGTGGCCACGGTTTCCGACCCCCATGAAATTGCCAATGTGTTGGGACTGTCCGGCATCCACTGGATGGTGAGTCAGGCGGCGAAGACCCCCATGGAAATTGCTTTCGGTGCGCCCTCCTGCGTTCCTGCAACGACCTGTGAAACCGCAGGTGCAACCCTCTCGATCGAAGCCATTCGCACACTTTTTGAGCAGGAAGGATTGACCTATCTCAGCGAAATGATGAATGTCCCAGGAGTCCTAGTGCGGGATGGGGAGGTGATGGCGAAAATTGCCCTAGCGCGGGAGTTTGGTTATCCGATCGATGGCCATGCGCCGGGTTTACGGGGAGATGCGGCCCAACAATATGCTGCGGCACACATTTCCACGGATCACGAATGTTTTACCCTGGAAGAAGCTCTGGATAAGCTAGCAGCGGGCATGAAAATCCTGATTCGGGAAGGGTCAGCGGCTAAAAATTTTGAGGCGTTACATCCGTTAATTGATCGCTATCCCGATCGCTGTATGTTTTGTAGCGACGATCGCCACCCTGATGATTTGGTCAAGGGTCATATTAATCGATTGGTGCAGCGATCGATTGCTTTGGGCCATAACGTGATGAATGTTCTGCAAATTGCCTGTGTGAACCCTGTGCAGCATTATGGCTTAAAGGTGGGCTTGTTGCAGGTGGGCGATCCAGCGGATTTGATTGTGGTCAATAACTTGCAAGACTTCCAAGTTCAGCAAACCTACTGCAAGGGGCAATTGGTCGCCAAGAATCAGCAAGCCTTGTTACCCCATCAATCTGTGGCGTTAATCAACAATTTCCACGCCAGTGAACAGTCGGTCGCGGCCTTTACCATCCCAGCAGCCGGACGAGAAGGTCAATGGGTGCGGGTGATGCAGGCGATCGATGGCCAGTTGATCACGCCGGAGGTGCACTTGCCCCCAGGGGTGAAGTCGGGGTCTGTGCAGAGCGATGTGACGCGAGATGTGTTGAAAATTGCGGTGGTGAATCGTTACAACCATCAACCGCCAGCCCTAGGGTTGGTTCAGAACTTTGGACTGCGGCGAGGGGCGATCGCCTCCAGTGTGGCCCACGATTCCCATAACATTGTGGCGGTGGGAACGACGGATGAAGAATTGTGCGCAGCGGTGAATGCGGTGATTCATGCCCAGGGGGGAATTGCGGTCGTGGAGGGCGATCGGGTGGAGGTGTTGCCCTTGCCGATCGCTGGGTTGATGAGTGACCAGGAGGGCTATGGGGTGGCGGCGCACTATGCAGCGTTGACGCGCCGAGCGCAAGAATTGGGATCGCCCCTGACCTCCCCCTTTATGACGTTATCCTTTATGGCCTTGTTAGTGATTCCCGAGTTGAAATTGAGCGATCGGGGATTGTTCAGCAACTCAGATTTTCAATTTGTTCCGCTGTGGGTAGAGACACAATAGGTCTGCACGCGATAGGTCTGCATACAATAGGTCTGCGCGCGAAATCAGTCAATGCCATTCAATCGATCATGATTAAAGGTTCGTAGCGCCCAGCAAATGTAAATGTATAAGTACAAGTCACACTTAAGTACAAGTCACACTAGAGCTACATCACACAATCAAGAAGCAAAGTTTGAGGATTTTGGATGAACCCAACCTTTTGCACTAAACAGCCAAGGACAGTATCGCTCAGAGAGGTGAGCAACTCCGATCGGAATAACCAATCCTCCCACCATACCACCTACAAAATGGATGAAAAATTGATCGGTGTGTAAGATTTTTTGGAGTAAAACTCGCATTGCTACCCAGGAAAGCATATGAACGATATAGATATGCAAAGAATACCGTCCAAATTGTCGTATCCAACCCAGTAAATTCTGGCGAGACAATCCGTAAGATAGCAATGTTATTGTCGTAATACCCAAAATTGAAGATGGAAATAGTAATGTAATTGAGTGAATCTTTTCATTGGTAAAAATGGGGAGAATAGCAATGATAAATTTCACATGTAAAATAGCACTGACACCCGCCAAAATATAGCACCACTTTGTCTTAAGGTGTTTGCTTAAGAGTGAAGATGACTGGAGAATATACTTTGATAAAAAACTAGCAAGAACAAAGTAGAGAAAGAGGTTGAAAACTGGAAATAGAATTCCCCATTGCAGCCATGGAGCAAATATCGCAAGGATTAGTGAAATAAGTAATACGACTCTCGAACGGAAATGCTGTTTTAAAGTTGCAAATAAGATATGACTAATACATAGTGCATAGAGAAACCAGAGATGCAACTCAGGATTCAATACTGATTTATAGGGAATCTCGAAAATGTTAAACTGCCCCTTGTTGGTGTAAGGAGCCATCAGTGCAAGAGTAATACTAAAAATAACTGTCCAAACGATGTAAGGATACATTAAGTTGACTATTTTCTTCCAGTAGAAGGTTTTTTGTTGAATAATGTTTTGAAACTTATCAAAATTGACAAATAAACCCGCTATAAAGAAAAATATAGCCATATGGAAACTATAAATTCCTGCAACGGAATGTTCTATCACGTATTTGAGTCCTGGTAAAAGGGTTTGTGTGACTCCGGCGTTGCTCAGACCACTGACCACATGCCCATAAACGACTAGAATGATTCCGATCCCTTTTGCATAATCAACCCACTCTACTCGCGTAGCCTGAGACCGTGAAGATGCATTAGGCTGTGAAGTTGTTTCAGACGCCCCGTTCAAATCAGATGAATTACAGGGTGAAATCATGGGAGTGGATGAAGGGTGATTTGCGGTATCTAAAGGGTCTTGTTGCATGACAGCTTAGTGAATAGAAAGGGTGGTGTCTTTGGAACCGTAAGCTATTTGGTTTCATCCTAAAGGAATATCCTTTGCAAGAAAAACAAGCATGGATGATTTTGAAGATGTGCGATATAAAGAGATCACAAAATTTTTTCTGAAAATAGAATTTTACTAAAAGGATCGCTGTTTAGAGTTAGGTGCAATTCTAGAAAGAAGGTAGCTATGTCAGTATCTAGGTTGTGGGATTTGTTCCCTCAAATAGGAAGATAACGTCCTGTTCTCACCTCACTATGTGATGTGTTTTGGCTTTTGAATCAGTGAGTTGGTGATTATTAAAGCTGGCTGCTATTAATTTCCTATTGGTATTTGAAAAATAAACTTCTTCACGAAATACTTTTACAGTAATCAAGGTAAATGTAGATTCAGCGGGTGTAATGATTTTCGAAGCTTGAGGTATATTTACAACGGTGATCGGGCATCCTAGTAAAAGCGTTAGGAATGTTTTCATCATGCTGAATCGGATTGTTGTTAGCGGCGCTTCGGCGGTGCTGTGCATCGGGTTGTCCCTAGGCTTGGGCGCTTGCCAAAAACAATCGATCGCCCCGGTGACGGTTCTGAAATCCGATACATTGTCCCAGGATGCCAAGATTCAGGTTTACATGAACCAGAATACATCGGCGGAATTTAAAGAACCCTACCGTCCGATGACGCGGGCAGGCGATAACCTTGAGCAACAAATTATTGACACGATTAATCAAGCCCAATCCACGATCGTTGTAGCCGTCCAGGAGTTTCGTTTGCCCAATATTGCCAAGGCATTGCGCGATCGGGCGGCGGCGGGGATCAAGGTACGGGTCGTTTTAGAAAATCAATATTCCAAACCCTACAGTGCATATACTGCGGCAGATATTGCCCAGTTAGATGACCATGAAAAGCCTCGGTATGAAGATGCAAAACGATTTATTGATGTCAATACGGATGGACAGTTAAGCACTGAGGAGATGGCCGATCGGGATGCTTTGGTGATTCTCGATCGTTCGAATATTCCACGGATTGATGATACTGCCGATGGGTCTAAAGGCAGTAAGTTAATGCATCACAAGTTTATGGTGGTGGATGGTCGTTGGGTCATTGCAACCTCAGCCAATTGGACAATGTCAGATGTATTTGGAGATTTTGGTTCTAGTGCTAGTCGCGGCAATGCTAATAACTTTCTGAAAATTGATAGTCCGGAATTAGCAAAGTTATTTACCGAAGAATTTAACATCATGTGGGGGGATGGCCCCGGTGGTAAGCGAGACAGTCGGTTTGGCGATCGCAAGCCTTTTCGGGGGGCACGGCAGGTCAAAGTTGGGGATGCGTTAGTGGAGATACAATTTTCAGCAACGCCGCGCAAAGTTTCTTGGCAACAATCGACGAATGGACTAATCGCCAAGACGTTGACCCAGGCTAAATCGTCGATCGCGATGGCGTTGTTTGTCTTTTCCGATCAACAGTTGGTGAATGCGCTAGAACCTGCGAGCCAGCGGGGTGTGAAGATTCAGACGTTGATTGAACCAGGCTTTGCCTATCGCTATTACAGTGATGGTTTGGATATGCTGGGAGTAACGCTACGAGATAGTTGTCGCATCGATCCAGAAAACCGTCCCTGGAAGCAGCCGATTAAGACAGTAGGAGTTCCTAAGATGCCGCCTGGAGATTTGCTGCACCATAAGTTTGGAATCGTTGACGATAATACTGTAGTGATGGGATCCCACAATTGGACAGAATCCGCTAATCGCGGTAATGATGAAACACTTTTGGTAATTCATAGCAAAACGATAGCGGCCCATTACAAACGGGAATTTGAGCGGTTGATGCAATCAGTGACCTTGGGGGTACCGCCTGCATTGCAGAAGAAAATCGCTAAGCAGCAGGACGATTGTAAGCATGTGAAATCTTCGATCGACTCATCTGGGCGAGTGAATGTGAATACTGCAACGGCGGAAGAATTGGATCGGTTGCCGGGAATTGGTAAGAAATCAGCAGAACGCATTGTGGCAGCACGGCAACAGCGACCTTTACGGGGGTTACAGGATTTGGCACAGGTTCCTGGAATGACGCCGAAGAAGATTCAAAAACTGGGTGATCGGGTCACGTTTTAATACTCAAGATAGGCGAGTACTCAAGAGATTACTCTTGTAGCAATAAAAGGTGAAAATCTAGAAATTTCGCTAAAATATAAGTCGTCTCACCCCCAAGTTAGTCTGCAACTATTTAAAATTGAGTAGCAGCTAACTTTGGAGATAACTTCTTGGCTAATTGTTTAGTATTCTTATTTCAAATAATTATTTTGTGAAAGTATGATGAATTCAAGGCAGATAGAGAGTTGGGCGTTAAGAATTATTGATTGTGTAAAAAGTGGACAGCCAAATGAAGATTTTTTAGTTGAATTAAAACGAGATTGGATCTCTGCAGATAAGGCTGCTCGGCGAATTGCAGGACATGCCAATGCTGCAAGAGGTGAGCAAATCCTTTGGTTAATAGGGATTGATGAAAAATCTGGGCCTCTTGGGGTAGATGCTAATGAGTTAGCTAATTGGTACCGTCAAGTAGAGTCCTATTTCAGTGAATTAGCGCCTAAGATGACTCCTCTGAATATTCCAGTGGATGGAGTTGTAATTGTAGCCTTACTTTTTGAGACTGATCGTGCACCTTTCCTTGTTAGAAATCCTGCATATGGTGCCCAGAAAGGAGAATGTATTGAATTAGAAATCCCTTGGCGTGCGAATACTTCAATCAGATCAGCACGTCGTTCTGACATTATTAAACTACTAACGCCACTGGAAGTGCTGCCTACTCCTGAGCTGCTTGATATTCAGTTAAAACTCACTCGCCAAGGAAAAGATTCTTTTGGCAACCATCATGACGAGAAATGTGAACTGTTCGCAGAACTGTACATTACCCCTTCAGATAAAAATAGAGTTGTTATTCCTTTTCACCGATGCCACATAGATTTTGACATTCCTGATTCTATATCATTCACTTCTTCTGAGGTAAGATTGTATCCTACTCCCAGCTTAGATCCTTATCTCATCTTCGATCGGACGAGAAATCGTGAACCTAGCTCTCTTACTATCCAAAGCACTGCATACGAAATTATAATTCATGGCCCTGGCAAGATTTCACTGCAGGCAACAGCACTTATACCCACTTCATTGAATTTTCCAGAAAATCCTAGAGTTAACGTTTCAATATATCTGAAACCTGCTAATGCGGATCGCCCAGTTGTTTTGATGAAATCATTGGTTGACTTAGAAGTAAGATAGGCTCTCATAAATCAATGTAATTTCTCTTTACTATCAATCACCTATGATTCCCACCATCGAATCGCAAATTTGTGCACTGGAAGAACGACTGCGACAGGCGATGCTGGCCTCGGATGTGGCAGTCTTAGACGAACTCTTGGCTTCTGACATCATCATCACCAGCCACCTCGGCGAACGTCTGACCAAACAGGATGATCTCGCAGCCCATACCTCCGGTGCCTTCAAAATCAATGAACTGCAACCCTCAGAACAACAAATCCAAGTCCATGGTGAAGCAGCGATCGTGTCTGTACGGATGCAGGTGGCAGGAAGTTACAATGGCAATCCCACTAATGGCAACTTGCGCTATACCCGTGTGTGGGCTGTGACTGCTACTGGCCATTGGCAGATTGTTGCTGCTCACATTGGTTTAATCGCTTAATCGGTTGTTATTAACTGGTACTTTGATAATTTCTAGATTGATCCCTTTTCCGATTTTGGAAATTTGCATTTCACCTCGATCGAGAAATCCGATTCAGTTTTGCCACTCGCGATTACTGGAATGCCACCTTCTGCACTGATTTTAATGTTGAACTTTAGATTGACTTCTTCCACATCAGCGATCGCGAGGTTCTTAAATGCACCGATCGCGTACTGGGTGTAGCCCTGGATCGTGCGGTGAACGTCTGCTAATTTCACGCGCACTTCCGGCGGTAACGTCGTGGGAATGGTCAGGCTTCTTTTGGCATTGGGATCATAGCTTTCCAAATCATCCAGGGGTTGGTTAGGTTGAATGGGTTGAGTGGCTTCTACCAGTACGTCGTAGGTGGCATCGGTATCTTCAAGGATGAGGCGTTGGATTTGCATAGGGTCGCTCTCTGGAGAATTTTGGATTATCTCGAATCGTAGGTTCTCCGTTATTCTGCCAGATTTATCCTGGGATTAGGCAGGAAACATCCGTGTTCATGAAAAAATTACGGCGATCGTTCTTCCCTCGCTCCTGCGCTATGATCTAGAACATAGATTCTTTAAAGGATGCTTTCCTAGTTACACAATCGGGGGCACTGATAGGGACACTGAAAGCATCCCTGAGCCGATCGACACTTTCAGCATGGAACCTAGGTTATGCAAATTACCATCGATCTTCCCGAAAAGCTGCTTCAGCATTTTAATCGCGATCGCCTTGCCCATGAGATTCCAGAAGCTCTAGTCATTCAAGCCTACCAAGCTGAAAAAATTACCCATGCTGAAGTAGGTCGGATTCTGGGGCTGTCTTCTCGATGGACAGTCGATGCTTTTTTGAAAGAACATAAGGCAGATTTGCACTATGATGAGGCGGATTTGGAGCACGATCGGGTAAGCCTCCAGCAGCTACGGGCAAAGTCCAGTCATAGCGCTTGTTGCAACCAACCAACTTTCGTATTTCCCAACGTTTGATTTAGGCATTGCTAAACAAACCAAAGACTCAGGGACTTGCTAAGAAATAACCCTGGTTCACTCACCCCGCCTACCCGTTTACCCCTCTACCCCTCTATCCACTGTGGACTTTATTTATACGCTACTCCCTTAGCACCTGACCTGTATTTCTCCAATTCAGTTATCTCCCGGTTCGTTGGCGGGGACGTTATCTTTTTTCGGGTCATGATTTATCCTGTGGAAGTAGGGTTTTCCCGTGGCTCTAGGTAGGTTCAGCTTCCATGGATCGTTACGCGCTGGTGATTGGAATTGGTCAGTATGATGGGATGCCTTCGCTCTCGAAGCCTGCGTGGGATGCGATCGCGCTGCAAAAGGTGTTGGAGGCGGCGGGCTGGCGGGTCAAGTGCTTGAGCGATAAGGTTGACGGCAAAACGCTGGAAGCGGCGCTGACGGAGTTTTTGGAACGGCAGGCGGTGGGGCAGGATGCGCTGATTTACTTCACGGGCCATGGGTTCATGGTGGAGGAGAGTGAGGACGATCGGCGGGGCTATTTGGCGACTTCGGATTGCACGATCGAACTTGAGGGGGACACGATCGTTTCGCAGCGGAAGGGGCTGTCGTTTAGTCGGCTGAATGGGCTGATTCACCGGGCGAGGCTGAGTAGTTTGGTGGTGCTGCTGGACTGCTGCCATGGGGGGCTGTTTGTGGAAGATGGCCTGGTGAAGCGGAGTTTGAAGGCGGAGGCGGATCAGAATTTTTGTTGGATTGCGGCCTGTCGCAGTTTTCAGCAATCCTACGCGCGCAGGTCGGAGGCGCATAGCTTGTTTACGGGGGCGCTGCTGGAGGCGTTGGCGGAGTCGCAGGCGGAGAATGGGGAGGTGACGGTGCTGTCGGTGCTGCGGTTTGTGAATGCGGCGTTTAAGCAGATGCAGATGCAGGAGCCGATTTACATTGGGGCGGGCAAGGATATTCCGCTGATTCGCTATGGGCAACGGATGGCAGAGCCGACGATGATTCGGGAGGAGAATCCCTATCAGGGGTTGTTGGCGTTTACTCCGGCGACGAAGCAGTTTTTCTTTGGGCGCGATCGGGTGGTGGATGATCTGGTTTTGAAGCTGAAGGATGCGAATTTTGTTCCGGTGATTGGGGCGAGTGGGAGTGGGAAGTCGTCGGTGGTGCGGGCGGGGTTGGTGCCCCGGTTGGAGGAGTTGGGGTGGCGGGTTTTGGAGCCGATCGTGCCGGGGACTGATCCAAATGCGGTTTTGCAAGGTACGATCGCGGCTCTCGACGATCCCGCCAAAAATACATTGCTGGTGGTAGATCAGTTTGAAGAAGTGTTTACGTTGTGCCGCGATCGATCGGAGCAATCGAAATTCATTCAGGCATTGATGAATTTGAAGATTCGGGTCGTGGTGACGATGCGGGCGGATTTTGTGGAGGCTTGTTTGGCGGATGCGGGGTTGACGCAGGCGATCGAGCAGGATGCGGTGTATTTGGGGCCTTTGGTGGGGGAGAATTTGGAAGCAGCGATCGAGAAACCTGCAATGACGCAAGGGATGACGATTCAGCCGAAGTTATTGGCGCAGATTTTACAGGATGTGAAAGCTGAGGAGAATTGTTTGCCGCTGTTGGAGTTTGCATTGTCTGAATTGTGGGAGCGATCCCTAGCCCCCAATAATGGGGGAACCGAGCCAAATTATGAATTGACATTGGCGGATTATCGGAAATTGGGTGGTGTGGCGGGGGCGTTGAATGCTCATGCGGAGGGGATTTACAAACAATTGGCAACGCAAAAGCGGGAGCATTGGGTGCAGCGGGTGATGTTGAAGTTGGTGCGGACGGGGGAGAGAACGAAAGATACACGTCAGCGGCAACGTAAGGTGGATATTTTGGCGATGGCTAAAGATGATGGAGAACGGGAAGCGATCGAATCAGTGATTACGGCTTTGGTGGATGGGCGGTTGTTGGTGAGCGACAGAGTAGATGGGCAGGATGTGATTGATTTGAGTCATGAGGCGTTAATGATTTCTTGGCAGCGGTTTGTGGGTTGGCGGGAGAATGGGCGGCAGGTGCGGCGGATTGTGGATAGTGTGGAAGATTTGCTAAGAGCATGGAATGATAGTGGCAAGAAACGACGATACCTACTAGAAGGAAGATTATTGAAGGATGCTAGGCGGTTACTGAAAGATGCCCCAGCAGATGTTGTTGCTGCAAAATCATTCATTTGGAAAAGCCTATGGTGGAGATGGACACAATTAATATCAATACTACTGGTTCCCATTTTAGTATTGGGAGTTCCATCAGAATATTTTTGGCGAGAGGAGGCTGTCATGAGGGACTATGTAAGGATTGAACAACTTGGGAATGGTGATCCAGGTGAAAGAGCAGCAATTATTAATCTTCTAGGAGGATGCTGGGTAGAAAAATACTTACCAATACTCCCTAAGTACCTCAGAGAGCGTGGCTTTGGAAATTGTCGATCAATTATTAATGCGAGACTAGACCAAGCTAATTTTAGCAACTTAGATTTAAGCGGAGCAAGTTTCTTTAGAGCAAGCCTGAATAGAGCCGATTTTATGAATGCGAATATGAGTAGAACTAAGTTTATTGGTACCAATTTGAGTGAAGCTAGTTTTATAGATGCCAATTTGAGTAAAGCCAGACTAGACTTTGCCAATTTGAGCAAAGCTGACTTCCATAGTACAAACTTGAGTGGAGCTGAACTAGGTAGTGCCAATTTAAGCCAAGCAACGCTATGGTATGTAGACTTAAGTGAAGCCTATCTTGGTAGCACAAATTTAAATGAAGTACAATTTGACAACACAAATTTAAGCGGAGCTAATCTGGAAAGAGCGAACATGAAAAATGCAAAATTTCAATGTTCTGGACTTGCTATTGAGCATCCTCGTCTTGGACTTGCTGGTGAACATCATCAAGCATTTCATCAATGTACAACGCTGAAGAACATTAAATGGGATAGAGAAACGAATTGGCAAGGTATCCAAGGCTGGGAAACCGTCGAAAACATTCCCCCAGCGTTGAAACAGCAGTTGGGGCTGAAGGATAAGAAAGAAGACGGAAGAGAGAAGACGGAGGAAAAGAAGAAACCACCGAGATAACCGGGAAAATAGCCTTGCGCTAAAATAGAAAAATCCACTCATCCCCACCCCAAACCATGCCCGACCTCACCGTCACCTACGAATCCGGCGTACTCAAACCCCCCCCCTCGCCTTCCCCGAAGGCCAAACCCTGCAAATCCGCATCCTCGAACCCGAACCCTCAGCCCCCATCAACCAAGCCGCGATCGATCTACTGCGTTCCTGGCGCGAAAAAGGCGACGAAGAAGAGCAAAAAGAAACTTGGGAATTTCTCCAAAAAGTGCTCGATGAAGATCGCCTTTCTAATCGTCCCCTATTCCCCTCATGACCCATCGCCACATCATCCTCGATTCTGGCCCACTCGGCATGGTCACTAACCCAAAAGCCAGCGGCATCACCCTTGATTGTCAACTTTGGCTAGAAAGCCAACTTCAACAAGGTTCCATCATCCTGATTCCCGAAATCGCTGACTACGAAGTGCGTCGAGAACTGCTTCGAGTCAGCAGGCAACGTAGCGTTCGACAACTCGATCAGCTCAAAGCTGCGCTCGAATACATTCCCATCACCACTGAAATGATTTTAAAAGCGGCTGAACTCTGGGCACAAATTCGCCAGCAGGGACTCCCAACCGCCGATCCTAATTCGCTCGATGGTGACGTAATCCTCGCCGATCAAACCATCATAACCAGTCAACAGCGGCAACAAGAAATCATAATCGCCACAACCAATGTTGGACATTTATCCCGATTTACGATCGCCCAAGATTGGCAAAGTATTAACTAAAGTGTTATCCGTAAAATACTTAAGGCGGGAAACCATCGAAAACATTCCCCCCGCGTTGAAACAGCAGTTGGGGCTCAGGGATAAGAAAGAAGACGGAAGAGAGAAGACAGAGAAAGGGAAGACCCCAATGGGACGATTGTGAAAATAGACTGGCACTACAATAGAAACATCCTTCAGCAACCCGATTGCCGATCGAGGTTCCAACCCATGACAGAACTCACCCTCATCTCCCACCATGACGGTGCCCTCCAGCCCCTAATCGAAGGCGCAATCTCCGAAGCCCTGCGATCGACCCAATCCGGCATCGATCGGGGCGAAGCACGCATCAAAGCCTTTGAACAGCAGTACGGTATGACCTCCGCCGAATTCCTCCAACGCTACGAAAATAACGAACTCCAAGAAACCCTAGAACTTGATGAATGGATTGGAGAAATTAGAATGCTCCAGCGATTACAAGAAAAAGCAACCAGACTGCGTGGGGTAGAGTTTGTACATTGAGGAGTATTTCGAGCAGGTACGAAGAGCGATCGCGTATAACACTACGCTACACCATCAAAAACTAAATCTATCAACCTTCCCACACCATAAGCATGAGGGACGCGAAGATAACGTGATTACTTCCAATGCACCAATGTTCTGGGATGTTCTCTCTGAAATTCAATCTCAAATTTAATTCAGGATGCTCAAGGCTGGGAACCGACAAAAAGTATTGCCCCCATGTTGCAGCAGTGTTGGGGCTGAAGGGAGATGAAGAAGTAGTCAGTTCACAGTTTTCAGTAGTTAGTTTCCTAAACTGTGAATTAAAGAAGCAAAAGTAGCTCTGGCGATCGTTCTCGACAATCAATCCTATCTCCTTGAAAAACGGGAAGAATACCATGGCTAAATTGACAATCGATGATCACAGCTTCCAGCAACAATTTGAGCAAGCTCAAGCCGCTGCCGCTCAAGCTAATCAAACCGAACCCAGAGCGATTGCGGCCTACTATGAACCCAAAGATCGGTTAATCATCATTCGCCTCCGCAGTGGTGCAAGTTTTAGTTTTCCCCCCGCGATCGCCCAAGGGCTATCAGAAGCTCACCCGGAAGATTTGGCCAAGATTGAAATTACCCCCATGAGGGATGGACTCCATTGGGAAACCCTGGATACAGATTTCACAGTTGTAGGGCTATTAGCAGGGCGCTTCGTCAACAAAAAATGGATGCAACAATTAAATCAGCAATGGCTTCAAGAAGCTTCTTGAATCATGACCAGAAAAGCAAGTCTTAGGCCCAGGCTAAACAATTCGCTTGTGGCTCGGTTGCACCTGGCAGAACTGGCTCCGCATCTGCTGTAACCGCTTCCGCCACCACCCCAGCCTCAATGACCCCCACAATCCCGCCGCCGTAGAAGCCTGCGAAGTCTGCCGCAAGTACGTTTGGCAAGATTGATTTCATTCCCTGGCACCTTCCCCCGCGTTGCAGCAGCAGTTGGGGCTGAAGGATCGGAGAAAGGACGCAAGCGAGAAGACAACGGAAGAAAAGTAACTGTGAGGTCGCCCTCCCTATGGCTCGCGCTATGATCCAAGAAATACTTCATAACCCTCACCATGCGCGCGATCTGAACCATTGGTATCATTGCTGCCCATCACTACGCTCCCAGTCAATCTATCCCACATTCTCCAAATCGCCTCCCTTCCGGATTTATATCGTGATCCATTCGATCGATGACTAATCGCCCAAAGCTAAGCTGAACAAGGATTCATCATCAGCATTGATCAATACATCATCCAATATCCTGTGAATGTAATTTGGTAAATTATCCTCATAAAAAACCGGGTATGAATCCACACCCGGCTGTTAATTTTAGTTGGGTTAAATCCCCTGCAAATTACCCTGCTGCCCGATCGGTTAACTGAGTCAACACCTGGTTCGATCGCTCCACAAAGGACTTCATGCCATCGGCATCAAACCCCTTCTGGGCCATCAGCGCTAAATCATAAATGTGGTGACAAATCATATTCGCCAAATCCGCAGAGGGCGAAGCTACCCCTTCCAAAGACCCTTGGCTGAGATTTGCGAGGTTCTGGATGAGCGGGTGCGACGTATTCAGCAGCAGAATATGCTCTTCGGGGAATTGCGCCTGTTGCTGCTGCATCATCGCCATCATTTCTTGCAGCCGCCGCTGCTCCTCGGGTAGCAACACCATGGCTGGTGGAGCACTGGCCGGATCGTCGGCTTTGATGGATTCGGTACGGATGGTGATCTTGGGCCGGTTCAACGCTCCCGTGAACAGATCCTTAATGCGATCGCTCAACGTTTTGTTGGTTGTCGGATCAACAATTTCGGAATTGTCCTTTTCAATCAACGACTCATCCAAATCGGAATCCACCCGCGAGAACTTCACCTCGGAATATTCCCGCTCCAGGAAGGTGGCAAAGTGGCTGTCGATGAAGGAATCCAAGAACAGAACTTCGATGCCCCGGCTCTTGTAGAGGTTGACGTAGGTAGCTTGCGTCACTTCATCGGTGCAATAGAACACGCGATTCTCGTGCTTTTCCTTGTTGCGTTCCAGATAGTCCTTCAAGGTGGTGTAGGTTTTGCCGTCGATCGTGTTCGTGACAGCTTCCTCCTTCCAGACATCCCCATCCGCCGTTTCTACTTCCACCTTGGGGGCTTCGGCGGTGGGTTCTTGCCAAGTCGTGCGGAAGATCACGATGTCTTCCACTTGCTTTTTGAACTTGTCGTCGTTCATAGAGCCGAACTTGACGAAGGTGCCCAAGTCCTGCCAGGAGCGGATATAGGCCGATCGATCGTCGCGGTACAGTTCCTTCAATCGATCGCCCACCTTCTTGGCAATATAATCACCAATTTTCTTAACCGTGCGATCGGCTTGCAAAAAGCTGCGGGAGACATTGAGCGGAATATCCGTACTGTCAATTACGCCCCGCAACGGAAGCAGGAACCGAGGAATCACTTCTTCGCAATTATCGGAAACAAAGACCTGATTGCAGAAGAGCTTAACGGAACTCTTGGTAATATCAACGTCGGGTTTGAGTTTCGGGAAATACAGAATCCCGTTGACCACGAAGGGATAGTCGGTATTCAAATGCACCCACAGGAGGGGATCTTCTTGGAAAGGATAGAGGTAGCGGTAGAACTCTAAATATTCCTCTTGGCTGAGGTTGCTGGGCGACTCTTTCCAAGGGGCTTTTTGTTTGTTGACCTGTTCCGGTTCCTTGGTCGCTTCGCCATCTACGATCGTCAGTTTGATCGGGTAGGGCATGAAGTCGCAGTAGGTTTTGACCAAGTTGCGAATGCGGTACTCTTCCAGGTATTCCGCTTCTTCGTCTTGGAGCGTCAGGGTGACGGTGGTGCCGCGCGTTGTGCGTTCCGAATTCGACAGTTCAAAGCTGGTAGAGCCATCGCAGGACCAATGAACTGCCTGGGCGTCGGGTTTGTAGGAGAGGGTATCCAGTTCCACCTTCGAGGCCACCATGAAGGAGGAGTAGAACCCGAGCCCGAAGTGACCAATAATTTGCTCGTCGCTGTTGGCCTTATATTTTTCGACAAACTCTTCCGCGCTAGAGAAGGCGACTTGGTTAATGTATTTCTTGACCTCCTCAGCGGTCATCCCGATGCCGGTATCGCTGACGGCCAAGGTCTTCGCTGTTTTGTTTAGGGTGATGGTGATTTCCATCTCGCCCGGTTCGCTGTTCAGTTCCCCCGATCGGGCGACCATACTGAGCTTTTTCATGGCGTCTACGGCGTTGGAGATCAGTTCCCGCAGGAAGATCTCGTGATCCGAGTAGAGCCATTTCTTGATAATTGGGAAAATATTCTCGGTATGGATTGAAATATTGCCTTGTTCCAGAATGGTGCTCATAGAAACCCCTGGATTTGCCCATTGATACACAACAACACCCAATATTTTGGGCGATCATGAGCCAACAAGCTCCCTACTCCTAAGGACGGATTACCCTACAAATTGTCCCAGAGGAGAGCTCAGGGCTACGTAGAATCCTCAGGCATAGATTAAGTCATCTTTATAAAAACTTTAAAAAGACCAAGTTGTACAAGATGTCGTATTTTATTCAAAATCATGAAATTCTGAACAATTAGGAGACTAACTGCTGATCCTACAAAGTCCCTTGAAGATAAAAAATGGATGATTCTGCTCCTAGGCAACTGAGTCGAGTGATACAGTCTTAGAAAGTTAATTCTCTAGACAGATGCAAATCTGTCCTAAGGCTGAGATTGACTGAACGTTACGATGTGTTCCCCCCCATTGCTTGATTTGGAAGACATACCAGTTTTACGTCAGCTACAACAAAAATTGTAACAAGCAGTAAAAGCAACAACGATAAGTCAGCAACTCGATAAGTCAGCAACTCTGTAATACAACATAGCCCAAAGGTCAGATGGGGCTACCACAATATGAGGGCAAATCAGGGTTAATCAGGTGCGCCTACCCTACACACTGATTCTTAAACCTTGAGGGTTAACTACAAATGAAGACTCTAAGATTCTCGAAAAAGCTAGCCTTAGCGACTGTAGGTACGATCGCATCACTAGGACTGGTGGGCAGTCCAGCCCAAGCTGCAACACTTGGCAGGTACACTTTTTCGACCGTCAATAATCTAGATCCTAGTTTAGTGGCTGATGGTGTTAGCTTCAGTCAATTCTCGTATCAAGGGCAAGATAAGAACACTAGTTTTCCCGATGGCAATGGGACACCTCCCGATAAGTCTTTCAAAGCACAGGCATTTTCCGATGATGATGCTATTGTCAACCTGGTAGATGGTAATGCTGGGATTCCCACTTCGCAAGATGGTTTCTTTGCTTGGTCAATTCAAGTTTTGCCAAACTATATCGTTAGTCTCAGCAATCTTAGCTTTGAGGTTAAACGAGATGGTGCTGGTGGTCCAAATGGGTTAGCTTCGACCCCACAAGATCTGTTGGTGCGGGCTAGCTTGGATGGTTTTAATACTTTCTTCGATGTATTCAATACATCTCTAGATGAGAATAACAATTGGCAACCATTGAATGTAGATCTATCGATCGTTTCACAATTGCAGAACTTGGTATCTCCTACCACAGTGGGTTTTCGAATTTACCCATTCAACACGGCAGCAGGCAAAGCAGATAACTTGCGGATTGACAATGTTGGGATGCAAGGTGAAGCGATTCCAACACCTGCTCTGTTGCCCGCAGCTATGTTGGGGCTGGGCTCTGCATTGCGGCGCAAGCGGAAGCAGAATGCAGCAGCTGTGTAAATTGTAGGGTGACAATAATACACACCCTGTTGGTAAGCCAGAAATCTGCTGAATCGGTAGCAAAATTGCAGGATGTATCCGCAGGGGTATATCCTGCAACTCCTATTGAGCCTAGGTTTTGGGCTACTGTAAAAGACTACGCAAGCAAATCATTGCATCCGCATCTACTCCATCTACCCCGATCGCTTGACCTATGATTGTGTTAACCAATGATGATGGCATTGACGCTCCTGGCATCCAAGCTCTCCTGCAAGCCCTAGACGGAAAAGCCGCGATTGTTGCGCCCATGGTGCAGCAGTCCGGTTGTGGACACCAAGTCACCACCGATCGGCCCATCCGCGTCGAACAGCGGGGTGAATACGCTTGGGCCGTGGAGGGTACCCCCGCTGACTGTACTCGCATCGCCCTCACCCAACTCTATCCCCAGACCAAATGGGTGCTTTCAGGCATTAACGCGGGGGGCAACATGGGCTCAGATGTCTACGTTTCAGGCACTGTGGCAGCTGTTCGTGAAGCCGCCCTCCATCGCGTTGGGGGCATTGCCATTTCCCACTATCGCAACGGCAAACGCCCCTACAACTGGGAAAAAGCCAGCCAATGGACAAGGCAATTAGTGACTCAATTGATGGCCCAACCGATCGAACTAGGTTCCTTTTGGAACATTAATCTACCGCACCTAGATCCCACCGCCCAAGACCCCGACGTTATTCTCTGTAAATCCTGTACCCAACCCCTACCCGTAGGCTTCCGAGTCGAGGGCGATCGCTACATTTACCAGGGAGAGTACAGTGCACGACGGCGTGATACGGGATCGGATGTAGATGTTTGTCTATCGGGCCGTATCGCGATCGCGCAACTGTGGGTTTAAGCTTGACCCATTTAGCGAAAATTTAGCCTAGCGAGAATTCAGGGGCGTTTGGGAGTCTGATGCTCGATCGTCGCCCGATCGGGAGATCGTACCTTGCAACGCAAGGGGATCGCTCAACGTTGCACTCGTAGGATCAGCAGGATCGGCGAATTCCGTTTCCGATGGACTGGTGATTCCTGCTTGATGTAGTTGCGGTAGGATGACCGTAAAGGTTGTTTTTCCAGGCTGACTGCTAACAGTGATGGTTCCGTAGTGTTTATCCAGCAATTTTTTGACAATACTTAATCCTAAACCACTGCCTTCCCCTTGTTTTTTCGTTGTAAAAAATGCTTCAAAGATGTGTGGCATCGTTTCTGAATCAATGCCAGATCCATTGTCAGTAATGCTAACTTGAACCATATTGTCTACTTCTTGAACCGAAATGTGAAGGATTCCCTTGTAATCCATGGCTTGTAAGGCATTATGAATTAAATTCATCCAGATTTGCTGCAAATCTTCAGCGAATCCCCAAACTTCCGGTACATTTTGGCTATATTCCCGCTCGATCGTGACCCCACGTTTCGTTAAATTTTGATACAGCGTTAAGGCCCCTTCTACACTTGTCACAGGGTTCACCGCGATCGGGCTTCCCGTTGGATGATGGTGGGCATAGGCTTTCAGGGCAAGAACCACTTTACTGGCTGCATCCGTGGCCTGGGTGATCGTCTGCACGCTTCGTTGGGAACTCGCCAAGTTGTAAACCGTACTTAAAATTTCATTACTCTGTTGCGTTTGCAAAAGTCCTTGGAAACTTTGGAGATTGGCATAAATTCCCAATTCGACTAGCGTATCTGCTACGCTTTCCGGATCGGTAATATTTTGAGCTTCCAACTGTTCTACTAAGTTGCGACGAAATTGACGTTTTTCACGACTCGAAAGGCGTGATGCCTGCACGATCGAATCCAAGGATTCATGTAAGAGCGCAAAAAATGCATCCTGTTGATCGGGTTCTAGGGTTTGCAGGAATTGGGGTAATTCTTCTAATTCTTCCGTGAGGCAAGTAGAAATATTGTGAATCGACGATCGAATGGCTCCCAAGGGCGTATTCATTTCGTGGGCAACGGAAGCGACTAACTGACCTAAGGCAACTAATTTTTCCGATTGCACAATATGATTTTGTGCTGTCTGCAAATCATACAGTGTCTGTTCCAGTTCCGCGTTGGTCGCCTGCAAGTCAGCGGTGCGTTGGGCGACCCGTTCTTCTAGGGATTGGGCGTAGGCTTCTAATTCCTGCCGTGCTAATTGCAATCCTTGACGCATTTGTTCAAAGGATTGGGCAAGACTTGTGACTTCCTGGCTGCTGGCTTGGAGAGCGATCGGTTGGCTCAGATTTCCTGCTGCGATGGATTGGCTAGCACGGGTGAGTTGGGAGAGAGGACGACTCAGCCATTGAGCCATCAAAAAGCTGGTTGCGATCGCGACAACTAATGCGAGAAAGCAAAGGATGGCAGTGATGCGATTGTTTTCATTAATTTGCCCCATCAACTCAGATTGTGGCGTGGTGATCACAATGAGCCAATTCAGTCCTAGGTTATCTCTCCAGGGCGTTACCCGCACCAGTTGCTGATTTCCCAAATGGTCAAACGTCAAGGCCTGGGACTGTTGCAGTTGATTGAGATCAGGAAACTGCTGGCGCAAATAGCTTGCAGTGGCTTGAATGAGGGGATCTGCCGATTCCGTTGCATTTAAACGAAGGGTGCGTCCTTGCTGGAATTTATAGACTGGAGATTGAGTAGAACTTGCAACCAATTTCCCATTCGGCTCAATGATGAAAATTTTACTCTTATCTGTATTAGGTAAGTTTTGTAAAAAATGGCTAATTTGCGTCACGATTAAATCAATACTAAGAACCCCTTGCAGTTTTTGATTTCGATCGAACACAGGAGCATTTGCCGTAATCGACATGACTTCAGGCTTATCCTGCCACTGAAAAATAGAACTCCAAATCGGTTTTCTAGCTGCTATGGTTTCAGTGTACCAAGCCTCTGATTGCGGATCCCAGGATTTACTTTCCAGTAACTTGGATCGTTGTCCTGTTCGATCTGCCTGATAGATATAGAGTGTTTTAGGTTTCTTACTCGCATTAACTTCGTTAACGAGAAGTTGACCATTATCTAACCGTTCAATTCCAATAAAATCACCTTTAATATTGGCATAGGAGAGATAGCCAATATCAAATACCTGCATTTGCTTCCAGAAGAATTGCTCAACCTGTTTTGTATCTTTAGGATTTAGAAGATTCAAATCAATTGCTTGCTTATCAATTTGGTTGATTTTATGGGGTAAGCTGAGGTATTGATCAAGGTGTTGATCGACTTGATTGCTAATACTAGTATGTAATTTGGCAGAGAGTTCACTTACCGATCGTTGGCTATTGTGAAACGATAAAAACCAAACTAACCCTACAAAACTCAAAATTTGTAGACTGAAGGAAACGGCAAGAACGATGCGTAGAGAAGGAACAAATTGCCAGGAATGACTAGTTGGACTAAGCTTTTTCATAATGAAATTACTGTGAGCCGAAGCTAATGTAAGCCAAAGCTGATGTAAGTTGAAGCTAAGAAAGCCAATTTGACCCAGCAGGTGAAACGACTCAGACTTGAACTAAAGGTGCAACTCAATCGTGAGGATTTTGTATTAAATGACTCGGTATTGAATGACTTAACACTTGAACTACAAACTACTATAGGCTGATTGACCAAGGAAAAAATAGCCTTGACAAACCTTGTTTGATGGGGACTCAAAGCAATTAATTTAATTCTCAGCTAGAAAGCCCACGGGTCGCAAGGCTGATGGATAGGTTTCTGCTATACTCTCTGGCTATCTAACCAGACCAAGGGGAGTGGGCCATGGGTAAATTGAAAGTAGGACTGTTGTTTGGCGGACGCTCGGGTGAGCATGAAGTATCCATTATCTCCGCAGGCGCAATTTATCGAGGATTGACAACCGGAAACAATACCGATCGCTACGAGGTGCTTCCGTTCTACATCCAAAAAGATGGCGTCTGGCAGACAGGATCAATTGCACAACAGGTCTTGACCGATCGGCAGCCGATTGAAACAGCAGAAACGGCAGCAAAATCAACACTTTGGCAATTTCCAACCCAGGCCAGCGATGTGGATCTCTGGTTCCCCATTCTGCACGGCCCCAATGGCGAAGATGGTACCATCCAGGGACTGTTGCAACTCATGCAGGTGCCCTACGTCGGTTCTGGCGTCTTGGCCTCAGCGGTGGGCATGGATAAGATTGCTATGAAAATGGCCTTTGCTGAAGTCGGGCTGCCCCAGGTGAAGTATCTGGCCGTGACCCGATCGCAAATTTTTTCCGATCCCTGCCGGTTTCCTAAGCTCTGTGATGAGATTGAGGCTCAACTTGGCTATCCCTGCTTCGTCAAACCAGCGAATCTAGGGTCTTCCGTGGGGATTTCCAAATGCCGGACGCGATCGGAATTGGAAAAAGCTTTGGACAGTGCGGCTAGCTACGATCGGCGCATTATTGTGGAAGCGGGGGTTGTGGCGCGGGAAGTGGAATGCGCGGTGCTGGGCAACGACAATCCCAAAGCTTCAGTGGTGGGTGAAGTGACCTTTGAGAGTGACTTCTATGACTACGAAACTAAATATACCGAAGGCCGATCGCAGATTCACATTCCTGCTAATCTGCCTGCCGAGGTGGTGGCGCAAATTCAAGAACGGGCGATTCAGGCGTTTCAAGCGATCGATTGTTCAGGACTGACCCGAGTGGATTTCTTCTACGTCGAGGCCACGGGCGAGATTTTGATTAATGAAGTCAATACTTTACCCGGTTTCACGGCGATGAGTATGTATCCCCAACTCTGGGCTGCCACAGGCGTGGAATTTCCAGATCTTGTCCATCAGTTGGTGCAGTTTGCTTTAGAGCGTAGTCATTCTTAAACAAGTAAGCTGCTTAAACAAGCAAGCGGTTAGAAAAAGAGATGGGAGCGGCGATCGTCCTCTGTAGTGATGGACTCTCCGCTCCTCTTTTCTAGCTTGAATTTAACGGATCCTAAAGATAATTCGTGCAAGCGGGATATCTTTCATTAATATTGGGACTAAGGACAGAGAAATTTGAGCTAGTTACGGGGTAGAAGACGATCGCGTGGCAGCACGTTCGATCGGGTTCTTCCTATAGGAGGATCCGAAATGCGATCACGGCAGGGAAAAAGTGCACTATTCGCTAAAAAGCAACAGCGACAGGCTCGTTGGGAACGCGCATTGCTCAAAATCAATCGAACCTGGGACAAGTTGCCCCATCATTGGTTTTGGCGATTCTTTTTTCCCAGCCTTTGGATACGACGGTTACAGCGTCCTGCGGGAATCCGGATTTTCCTATTGCTGTTGTTGGCCTGGTTGATGACTTTAGTGCTGATTTGGGGCGCAACGCGCGAAATCCTCAGCCTAGGTAATGAGATTCTCCCGCCTCGGGATAGGACTCAAGCGATCTCTCAAAGGGAGCACCAGAGTTTTTTGCAATTAATTGGAGCCATTGGCCTAGGTTGCGTAGGGCTATCCTTTTTGATTACCCCGAGTTTGCGTCAAACCAATTCCATGGATCAATCGATCAAAGGCGCGATCAGCCCTTCGATTCCTGCCGAAATCGCGGATTCTGAATAAGTTCACCTCAATATAAGTTCGCCTCAATAACAGGGCATTACTGTAGCTCTTGTAATTTTTTCCAGTCAGCGATTGCGGCTTCTGTCCAGAGCCAGTTTTGGCTTAAAGCACTAGGACTGAAGCGATCGGGACTGGCTTTCATTACTTGATCCCGCAGTTTAATCGCTTCTGTCTGGAGACGTTTCTGTTCAGCACCTGTCTTGGTCTGCGCAGTTTTAAAAGCGCTTAGAGCTAAGCCTGCATAGGCCGTTAGTGCTTCAGGGGAATTGGGCTGCTGAGCGGTCAGATTGGCAGCTTGGAACCAAGCATCGGTTGCACGGGGCAAATCGATGGGGACTAGTTTGCCTTCTGAGTAAAAGGCAAAGCCAAGGGCTGTTTGGTAGAGCGGGTTATTGGGTTCCTTCTGATTGGTCATTCCCCAGAAACGCCGCACATCATCTAGGCTGTGATTGCCACTGTTGTTATCCTGTTGCCAAAATTGCCAGGATAGTCGCCCCCGCAAAAATAGAATTGGTGCCGTTTCTAATTGCGTGTTCGAAGCGTTCTCCAAGGCTGCTTGCGCTTCTACTAAGGCACCCCGATCGAGCAATGCCGTTACGGCCTCCTGGGCTTGGCGCAAATTATTTTTTCTGAAGGACTGCTGAGCGATCGCCACGAGATTGGCATTATTGGCCTGGGACTGGTCTGGACTGGGGGAACTGCCTGGGCTGGAAGAACTGCTTGGGGATGGGGCAGGACTGCTAGCAGTAATAGAGGGTGTGGTGGTAGGTGGTTTGGTTTGGAGGCGGCTTACAGCTACCCCAATGCCCAACAGACTGGCCGCAGTAATGCCGATCGTCCCCATTAATGCTTTGGACAGGGGAGGCCGGGAATTTGCGCCATCTCCAAAATTAGCCCGACTCGCATGTCCTTGGGGGGCTTGGGACGAACCTTCGGGGTTGCCTGCGGCGGTAGGGTCTAGGAGCTGTTGGAGGCGAGTCGGCGCATGGGGGTGTTGGGGATCTAGCTTCAACGCCATTTTGTAGGCTGTCAGTGCTTCCGGCAGGTTGCCATAGGCTTGAAACGCCGTGCCGAGATTGTAGTAAAGTTCGCCGCAATCGGGAGCCAATTTCAGGGCTTCTCCGTAGGTCGCGATCGCCCCCGTTAAATCGCCCTGTTGTTGGAGCACTTGCGCCATTTGATTGAATTCTCGGGCGCTTTCATTCGGAATGGACGATGCGGTTGAAACAATAGCGCCCCCATGACCATTGGCTGACGGCTGATTGCTTAGGGATTGCTGGGCTGAGGTGGTCTGGGCTGAGGTTGCGACATTCCCATTACTAGAAAGTTCCTTAAACAGATTCGCGATTTCTGCCCGATCGGTCTCATCGTCTAGGTCGTCCTCTAGGTTGATTTCTTCTACGAAATCACCATTGATTAAATCGCTGTCTAAGTGACTGCCTAGGGGACTGCTTGAACTGCTGCCTAGATTACTCACAGCGAAATGACTAGCGGTTGGGCGCGCTGCCTCCAACTGACCTAGGGCATCTAATTGTTCTGACTCCAAAAAAGCAGGATCAATGGAATCGACAGCCCCACTAACCGATCGATCGGGACTGGCAGTTTGATGAGGTCGGAGATAGCCATCAAATTCGGGATGGAGATAAAGAATGGGTAATGCCCAATAGAGCTGGCTTGAACCATAGGAAGACAGCAATCCCTGTCTAGCCCGATTCAAGCTCAGATCGATGGGATAGCGTTGCTTAAGATTCCGGTAAAACAAGCGACTCAAATTCAAAGCCACATCATCAGGAATCCGTTCCGCCATGGCGAGCACAGCAGGAACTCCTCGCTTCAACAGGGCATCGGCCAAATTATTGCTGTTATCTTCCCCGGCGGTGGCTCCCTGTACCCCTCGACAGGAGTTGAACACGGCCATACGCACGCCGTTATTGACTAACAGTCCCGCTAAATCATCGCCATTCAGAACTTCTGTCAGCCCTGTTTTATCATTGACTAGATAAAGATCGCCCCCTGCACTGCCTAAATTGCTGTGACCCGCATAGTGCAGAATGTCAAAGTGGCCTTGCTCTAGGGCTTGAGTCAGTTGCTCCCGACCGGGCTGATCCAGAATTTGCAGTTCGATCGCGGGGCCATCGAAGCGACGATCTTGCTCTCTCTGTAGTTCAGCTTGCAAGTGAACCGCTTCCTGGTGCAGTTGCAACATTTCCTGATCCGTCGGTGCGGCCAGTACCATCAGAATGCGCAGCGGCTGATTGGGCTGAATATTCGTGGGATGCAGAGAAAGCTTGCTACCCACAGCGGTAAAGGCCGAATGGTAACGGGAAAAGACCACGTCGGTTCCGGTAGACAGAGGCCGATCACCCGCATGTAAGACTTCCCAGGGTAACCGGGGCAAGCGATCGCCCTTGAGTCCCAAGCGCAAGCGCAAAATATCCTGTTGATGCTGGGCAATTCCCTGGGCCACCATCCAGCTATCCCGCACCGTGCCCTGAAACAGCGCATTGTAGAGTGCTTGGCCGAGGGTTACTAAATCTACCGAAGCGGGTTCTCCCACGGGGCCGGTCTGACCGCGCCCTCGCAACAAGCCCAGCAATGGATCATTCATCAACTGTCCCGCCTGCTGTAACCAATCTCCCACGCGCCAGGAGACTAATTCTTCTGCCAGAGGGACGCCCGGAGAGACTCGCTCCGTTCTGACGAGATAGGTTTCCTCTTTGACAGGGGTTACAGACAGTGAGAATTCTTGGGTCACGGTCTTTTCTCTCCCAGCAATTCTAAGCGTTCCATTGCCCCTCTCCCTGATGCGAAACCTGCGATGCCTAACTAATTCCTATACTTCTGTACTTATAGCGGTAAATTTGAGACTTGTCGAAGTAAATCTTGTTCGCAATCTCGTAAACGCTTGTGAATAACTCTTGTAAATAACGTCTTGCAATTATTGTGCATCAGGTCAAGGAGAAGACTGAATCTTGGCCAAGATGCCAAGGGGCTGACGGCGATCGGGGAAAGGGAGTTCCCGACTAAGTGGCTGAAGGATCCGAAAAAGCACTTACGCTTCAAGGAAACTTTTTAGTAACTTCACCGTTACTCTACAGAACTCTTCCCGAGGGCTAGGTCAGTTTTTGGTAAAGCGGAATGGTAGATGCACCCTGATTTCCACCTCCAACTCATGCCTAGTGAGTTGGGGGTTTTTTGTAGGCGTTTTTCAAGCAGAGTTGGCAGATCTACGAGATTTCCCGGAACTTGGCAGGTGTGATTGATAGAGGGAGGATCCGTAAATTTACGCTCTGGCTGCACCCAATGGCTGAGAATCCATCCAGCGATCGCGCTGAGAACTTGGAATTAGGCTTTGGCCATGCGGTTCGTGCGGAAGGTTACATTCGACCCCTCTTGGGTTTGTTCTAACACGAGCAGAGGGGTCGGTTTGGCTTTTTGATCCCAGTGCATATTGGCAATGCGCCCTTGAATCGTGGGTTGCCAGGTATCGTTCTCATGGCCTGGACTGAGGAAGGTCTCAATGCAATCGATGATTTGCCCGATCGTTTGTGAAGTGGGCTGGGTCGGCAGCTTGAGGATTTTAATACAAACACGGAATAGCACGCGCTTCGTTCCCTTGGGCGCGTCCTGGGGTTCATATTCCACATCAAAGACTTCATCCACTTGTCGCCCGGTGCCGCTAGCAATTCCCAATTCTCCTTGGCTGGCTTGCTGGGGACGGAGGGCCATCGTAATCCGGTCTTTGACCTTGATCTTCATTTGGTTGACGATCGCGAAGTGGAAGACTTCTTCTGCCATCCGCATGCGCAGGTAATCCAGGTTAAATTCTCGGGAGTGAATTAAGTCTGGATTGCGCTCCATTTTGCCGATCGTATCGACCGCAAACTTATATTTTTTCTGAAGTTCCTGGTTTTTCAGCAGTTCAAACCGCAGTTTTTTATTCAGGCGACGGTACTGCAAAGCTGAGGTGATTCCCAAAGCTACTAAGAGAAATAACAACCCACCAGCCGTATACATCCAGATAGGAGAAGTTTGTTGACTGGTTGTCTGAGGAGCAGGACTTGTAGGCTGTGTTGTAGAGGTTCTGGGTTTGGTTGTTTTTGGGGCGGCCTGAGCAAGCCAGGTTCCCGTCGAAATAATCGGGACTGACATATCTACCACAGAATTAATGTTTGGACAACGGGTTGAAACTATTCAACAAGTATTCCCATAAAACCATAAGGAGCAACAAATAGGAGGTTGATTCCCCATTTGCATCGATTTTTACGGCCCTAGCTTATCGGCGTAGAACTAGTGATAGCAAATGGATAGGATTTCTATCTTCCTGTAGGGATAGGGTTCTATTTCTAGGGTATCCAATAGGTTCTATGACCCTTGGGTTTAATGACATTTACGTTCAATAACACTTCGAATGATCCGCTTAGCCCAAAGTTTCTCGTGTGTTGTCGAGAATATGGACTCAGTGGGGTGTTCTTGTATCATCCAAGGGAGATCTACGGGGGCGTAACAAATGTTCTTGCAGCCGATCGCACAGGCTCAAGCTGATTTTTCTGCGGTTCAATTAATCGCAACCGATATGGATGGAACACTGACACAGCAGGGCAAGTTTAGTCCAGCCCTGTTGCAGTCCTTTGAACATTTAGCTGATCGTGGTATTCCAGTGGTAATTGTGACGGGCCGATCGGCAGGCTGGGTCAGTGCCATCAGTCATTACCTGCCCATTGCCGGGGCGATCGCGGAAAATGGGGGACTGTTTTATCAGGGCGATCGCTGGCAATGGTTGGTGCCGCTTCTAGACTTGCAAAAGCATCGCCAAGCCCTTGCGGATACCTTTGCCAGCTTAAAAGCTCAATTTCCCCAGCTTCAGGAATCGGCAGACAATTGTTTTCGGCTGACGGATTGGACGTTTGATGTGCAAGGGTTATCCCTCGAGCAATTGCAAGCGTTAGCCTCTTGCTGTGAGGCTCAGGGCTGGACGATGGTCTACAGCACCGTGCAATGTCACATTAAACTTCCTGAACAAAGTAAATTGCAGGGCTTGCAGCAAGTTTTGCGGACGGCGTTTCCGACGATTGATCCCCAGCAGGTGGTCACAGTTGGGGATAGCCCCAATGATGAAAGCTTGTTCCAGATGCCGCTGTCCGTGGGAGTGGCAAATGTGCAGCACTATGTTGATCAATTGTCCCAGCTACCTCAATTTGTCACCCAAGCGGAGGAAGGGATCGGATTCTGTGAATTGGTGGAGCTGATTTTGTCTGGTGAAGCGAGATCTGCAAAATAAACACGAGCACAAAAATACGAGCACAAAAAAGCCTCTCCTGGTCTAGAAGAGGCATCTTTCATGCTTTGATCTGCACCTAAAATTTGTACCCAGAGCAAGTAGACACTAGGCAGCGGCTAAGGTTTCCTTAAGCGGTGTCCACCGGAAAGACCGCTCGCCCCCCATTTCAACGATGACTTTAACGCGCGGATCAAGTTTTGGCAGGTTTACCAAGAATGCTAATTCTTCATTGGACAAGATATTACCTTCAATAATCCACAGCAATAGCCCTTTGCATTTCGGCGGCAGGCTAGCCAACTGGGTTTCGATAATCGGCGGAATAAAGTAGCGATAGCCTACTGCGGGGTCGGAGGTTGCACTTTTTTTGCCGAGGTGCGGGGGACGCACCCCATGGACGCCGGTCAGGTACATCGCCACATCTCCTAGTCCCCGCGCTGTCAGACTGAGGGAAACATAGCCCTTCGATCGAATGCGGCGACGATAGCGACCTTCAAAGCCCCCTTCCAGTGGGACATAGACGCCCAGTGCACCATGGGACTCCAAATCTCGGATGAGTTTACCGCCAGTCGTAATTAGTGCCATATCAATAAGCTTTAATACCCACTGCACTCTAGTCTAATCGTTCTTGCAGCGATTTCATCGCCGTTGTTCACCCGAGGCCATAGAATTATCTAGCGTCTACAGTTCCTAGCTTCTCAATAGATATCTTTTCGATATCTCTCAGATATCTCTGGCTAGTCCTATATATTCTTCTCACTCTCTAGCCAGATAGTTTTGCTCTAACTTTAGTCCGAGAGACCTAGGCGAGATGTCTGGAAAAAGATCCAGAAAATTTTGTGTCTTGCTAGACAGAACTTAACACCTTAGGTAGAATGTTTAATTGTCGTGATTTTACGGCATAGCTTGTTTCCCGCCCACCTTTGCGGTACTGAAACTCTCAGCATCATGGCTTTTCGGTACGTGTAGCACAGGTTCGCACCCGTGATGAGAGGAAACAGCATGAGGTTAGCTTCAGGCAATTGTTTGAAGTTTTCTGAGGAAGGGTAAATCCCTTCACTACTTGGAAGGACTCCTTTCTGGTTCGGATACTGAGCAGTTTGCTGTTTAAGTCCACTGGAAATGACTGTCGGAGTGATTCAGCGCCTTTTGTAAGGTGTGTCTATCGCCTGAAGATGGAGTGATCAAGTTTGTAGAGAGAGCCTCCTAATCAATTGGAGGTTGTTTCTGCGTGTGCGCTATCGGTGGAATGTAATTCTTCCGAACGTGCTGTTTTGTCCAGGGTAAGTTGTGTGCTGCAACCGCTGCCCAGTACGGGATGTTTAGTTAAAGGAGACCCGACATCGTGGCTGTTGGAATTCTCGGCACAAAGCTTGGGATGACCCAAGTATTTGATGAGGCAGGGAGAGCGATCCCTGTCACAGTGATTCAGGCAGGTCCCTGCCCAATTACTCAAGTTAAGACCAAAGAAACTGATGGGTATGTGGCACTTCAGTTTGCTTACGGCGATGTGAAGGAAAAAAACCTGAGCAAAGCTGAAATGGGTCACCTGAAAAAATCTGAATCGGCTCCTCTGCGTCATCTGACGGAGTGTCGTTTGAAGGATGTGTCCGGCTACGAATTAGGTCAAGCACTAACCGTTGAGCAATTTGAGTCTGGCCAATTGGTAGATGTGATCGGAACCAGCATTGGTCGTGGCTTCGCAGGTTATCAAAAGCGCCATAACTTCAAGCGTGGACCCATGGCGCACGGTTCTAAGAACCACCGTCTGCCCGGTTCGACCGGTGCAGGTACCACCCCAGGTCGGGTTTTCCCCGGTAAGCGGATGGCTGGTCAGTACGGGAACGAGCAAGTCACGGTGAAAAAGCTGACCGTGGTGCGTGTCGATAGCGATCGCAACCTGCTTTTGGTGAAAGGTGCGATTCCTGGCAAACCCGGTGGCTTAGTGAAAATCGTTCCGGCCAAATTGGTTGGTGGTAAGTAAGCGAGGCGATCGTCAAGTCTGACGAAACGAGACAGGAGATAAAACAATGGTTGATTGTGTCGTGAAAGACTGGCAAGGCGCAGATAAAGGCAACGCCTCGCTGGATCTCAAAGTTGCAAAAGAAGAAAGCGCAGCCCATATCGTGCACCGCGCCCTAGTTCGTCAATTGGCGAATGCTCGGCAAGGGACTGCTTGCACCAAGACTCGTTCTGAAGTCAGTGGGGGTGGCCGCAAGCCTTGGCGTCAAAAGGGAACGGGTCGTGCTCGGGCGGGTTCTAACCGTTCTCCCCTGTGGCGGGGCGGTGGTGTGATCTTCGGGCCGAAGCCTCGGGATTACAGCCAAAAGATGAACCGCAAAGAGCGTCGTTTGGCTCTGCGTACCGCATTGCAAAGCCGTGTGGCTGATCTGATTGTGGTGGAAGAGTTCGCCGCAAATCTAGAGCGTCCCAAGACCAAAGAAGTGTTGGCTGCGTTCCAACGCTGGGGTGTAGAAGCGGATTCCAAGGTGCTGTTGATTGTTTCTGAGCGCCAAGAAAACGTTTGGTTGTCGGTTCGGAACGTAGAGCGGGTGCGGATTATTTCTGCAAGCAACTTGAACGTGTATGACATTTTGGCTGCGGATCAAATCGTAGCGACTGCATCTGCGATCGCAAAAATTCAGGAGGTCTACGGTGACGACTAACTTTAACCCCCGTGATTTGGCGGATTTGATCCGTCGCCCGATTATCACTGAGAAGGCCACGGTTGCGCTGGAAAACAATCAGTACACCTTCGAAGTCGATCCCAAGGCCAAGAAGCCGGAAATTAAGGCCGCTGTTGAGTTTTTGTTCGACGTTAAAGTGACTGGGATCAGCACCCAGAACCCGCCGTACAAATCTCGTCGCGTTGGTCGCTTTGCAGGTCGGAAGCCTCACTACAAAAAAGCGATCGTGACGCTGGCGGAAGGGGATTCCATCACCCTGTTCCCCGAAGTTTAGTCAGCAGTTGAGAGAGTGAACTATGGGTATTCGGAACTATCGCCCCTACACCGCAGGTACTCGCGATCGTAGCGTGGCGGATTTTAAAGAAGTTACCAAGAGCGAACCCGAAAAGTCGCTAGTTGTTTCCATCCACCGTTCTAAGGGTCGGAACAACCGTGGGGTTATCACCTGCCGTCATCGCGGTGGTGGTCACAAAAAGCTGTACCGCATCATTGACTTCAAGCGGGACAAGCAAGGTATCCCCGCTAAAGTTGTGGCGATCGAATACGATCCCAACCGCAACGCTCGGATTGCGCTGCTGCACTACCAAGATGGTGAGAAGCGCTACATCCTTCATCCCGTTGGCTTAGAAGTCGGTGCGACGGTCGTTGCTGGTGAAGGTTCGCCGATCGAAGTCGGTAACGCGATGCCGTTGTCTGCGATTCCCCTAGGGACGATCGTACACAACGTGGAACTCTATCCCGGTCGCGGTGGCCAGATGGTGCGTTCCGCAGGTGCGGGTGCCCAAGTCGCTGCAAAAGATGGCGATTACGTCACCTTGAAGTTGCCTTCTACGGAAGTGCGGATGGTGCGCCGCAATTGCATGGCCACGATCGGTCAAGTCGGCAACACCGAGCACCGCAACCTGACCCTGGGTAAAGCAGGTCGGACTCGCCATCGCGGTCGTCGTCCCGAAGTTCGGGGTAGCGTCATGAACCCGGTAGATCACCCCCACGGTGGTGGTGAAGGTCGGGCTCCGATCGGTCGTTCTGGCCCTGTCACGCCTTGGGGTAAACCGGCTCTGGGTAAGAAGACCCGCAAGAAGAAGAAACTCAGCAGTGCGCTGATTGTTCGTCGTCGCCGTAAGTCGTCCAAGCGTGGACGCGGCGGTCGTGAGTCATAAGTTAAAGGGAGAACTCGGAAATGTCTCGTTCATTGAAGAAAGGCCCCTTTGTTGCCGACCACCTGCTGCGTAAGGTTGAGGCGGCGAAGGCCAAAAATGATAACTCCGTCATCAAAACCTGGTCTCGGGCATCCACCATTTTGCCCAACATGATCGGTCTGACGATCGCCGTTCACAACGGCAAAACCCACGTCCCCGTCTACGTGTCGGAACAAATGGTGGGTCACAAACTGGGTGAATTTGCTCCCACCCGTACCTTTAAGGGGCACGGTGCTGATAAGAAGGCGCGTCGCTAAGGAGACCTGAGCTATGGCAGTTGCACTACAACCCAATGAAGCGAAAGCGACCGCGAAATATATCCGCATGTCTCCCCGTAAGGTGCGTCGTGTGTTGGATCAAATTCGAGGCCGCTCCTACCGGGAAGCGTTGATTATCCTGGAATTTATGCCCTACCGCGCCTGTGAACCGATTCTCAAGGTTCTGCGGTCTGCGGCAGCCAATGCGGAACACAATATGGGAATCGATCGGGCGTCCCTGACGGTGGCCCAAGCCTTTGCAGACATGGGGCCTTCCCTGAAGCGGTTCCGTCCTCGTGCCCAAGGTCGTGCTTATCAAATTCGGAAACCGACTTGCCACATCACAATCACCGTGGCACCCGGTGCAGAAGACTAAGTAGACATCGCAAGAGGATAAAACCGTGGGACAAAAGATTCATCCAAATGGCTTACGCCTAGGCATTATCAAAGAGCACCGCTCTCGCTGGTTTGCTGATTCCAATCGCTACCCAGCATTGCTGCAAGAGGATCACAAAATTCGGGAATTTTTCACGAAGAATCCTCTCAACCTCGCCAACCTGAACAAGCCCGGGATTTCCGATATTCGGATTGAGCGTAAGGCGGATCAAATTGATCTAGAAATTCGCACCTCCCGTCCGGGTGTGGTTGTCGGTCGTGGCGGTTCTGGGATTGAAGAACTGCGCACCAAACTACAAAAGGTTTTGGGTGGCGATCGGCAGATTCGCATCAACGTTGTGGAAGTTTCCCGCGTCGATGCTGATGCAGCCCTGATTGGGGAATACATCGCAGAACAACTGGAGCGTCGGGTTTCCTTCCGTCGGGTGGTTCGTCAAGCCATCCAACGCGCTCAACGGGCTGGGGTTGAAGGAATCAAAATCCAAGTCAGTGGCCGTCTGAACGGTGCGGAAATCGCCCGTCCGGAGTGGACTCGGGAAGGTCGTGTGCCCCTGCATACCCTGCGGGCGGATATCGACTACTGCTATTGCACCGCGCAAACCATCTACGGCACCCTGGGCATCAAGATTTGGGTGTTCAACGGTGAGCGCATTCCCGGCCAAGAAATTGTTGAAGCTGCGCCGACTAATCAGCAGCCTCGCCGTCGCCAACAGCGTCGTCGTCAGCAGTTTGAAGATCGTTCTAACGAAGGTTAATTGAGGTTTGGGAACTCGGCCTTGTTCCGCCAGAGTTCTCTCCTCCCTCCCTCGTCCTTTGTAGGTAAGCAAAGATGTTAAGTCCAAGAAGAACTAAGTTCCGCAAACAGCAACGCGGACGGATGAGCGGTTTGGCGACCCGTGGCAGCGACCTCAACTTCGGAGAATTTGGTCTGCAAGCCACGGAATGTAGCTGGATCACCTCCCGTCAGATTGAAGCTAGCCGTCGTGCCATGACCCGCTATATCCGCCGGGGTGGTAAGATTTGGATCCGTATTTTCCCAGATAAGCCGGTAACAGCCCGTCCCGCAGAAACCCGGATGGGTTCCGGTAAAGGGGCTCCAGAATATTGGGTTGCGGTTGTCAAACCGGGTCGGATTTTGTTTGAAATTGCGGGTGTTCCCGAAGAAGTGGCGCGGGAAGCCATGCGTCTTGCTCAGTACAAACTGCCGATCAAGACCAAATTTATTACACGTCCCACATCAGCTGCTGAGACGGAGGGTTAATCAAGCTATGTCTCTTCCTAAGATTGAAGATGCACGCAAGCTCAGCGATCAGGAGCTTGAAGATCAAATTCTGGCTGTGAAACGGCAACTGTTCGAACTCCGTTTCAAGAAAGGTACCCGCCAGCTAGAGAAGCCCCACGAGTTCAAGCATGCAAAGCATGAACTGGCGCAACTGATGACCGTGGAGCGGGAGCGTCAAATCAAGGCAGCAACTGAAGCGGAGTAGGGTTCCAATGGCAGTCAAACAAAGAGTTGGTTTAGTCGTTAGCGACAAAATGGACAAGACCGTCGTGGTGGCAGTGGAAAACCGCGCTGCTCACCCGAAGTACGGCAAAATCGTTGTCCGCACCAAGCGCTACAAAGCACATGATCAAGAGAACAAGTGCAAAGTGGGCGATCGCGTGCGCATCGAGGAAACTCGACCCCTCAGCCGCACTAAGCGCTGGGCTGTGGTTGACATCCTGACTACTGCTCAAAGCTAGAGAGGGATAGCGTCATGATTCAACAGGAAACTTATTTGAATGTGGCGGATAACAGCGGCGCTCGGAAGCTGATGTGTATTCGTGTTGTGGGTGGTGGGAACCGCCGTTACGCTGGGGTTGGTGATGTCATCGTGGCCGTGGTTAAGGATGCTACACCCAACATGGGTGTGAAAAAATCCGATGTGGTCAAGGCGGTTGTGGTACGTACCCGCAAAACTCTGCGTCGTGATAGCGGTATGAGTATCCGCTTTGATGACAACGCAGCGGTCATCATTAACAATGATGGCAACCCACGGGGAACTCGTGTATTTGGGCCAGTGGCTCGTGAGCTGCGTGATAAGAACTTCATGAAGATTGTCTCGCTGGCTCCGGAGGTACTGTAAATGGCAAAAATCCACGTTAAAACCGGTGACACCGTTCAGGTGATTTCTGGTAAAGACAAAGGCAAAATTGGCGAAGTGATTAAGGCTCTCCCCGGTGCAAGCCAAGTCGTTGTGCAAGGCGTGAATATTCGGACGAAGCACGTCAAACCGCAACAGGAAGGCGAATCTGGGCAAATCCAAACCAGCGAAGCCCCCATCCATAGCTCAAAAGTGATGCTGTATTCCACTAAGGAAAAAACAGCCAGCCGCGTCTGCTACACCATCAAAGATGGCAAGAAAGTACGCATGCTGAAGAAAACGGGCGAAATCATTGACTAAGCCCCTGAGTAACAACCATTGACCTAGCTTCCCTGACCAAGCCCAGGGAAAGGATTTGAAAGGTATGACACAACGTCTGAAGACCACCTACAACGAGAAAGTTGTTCCAAAGTTAATGGAGCAATTTCAGTACAAGAACATTCACCAAGTGCCCAAACTCGTGAAGGTCACGGTGAACCGGGGGTTAGGCGAAGCATCCCAGAATGCCAAAGCCTTGGAAGCTTCCATCAATGAAATTGCGATCATCACCGGTCAACGCCCAGTCGTTACCCGAGCCAAGAAAGCGATCGCAGGTTTCAAGATTCGTCAAGGGATGCCCGTAGGGGTCATGGTGACCCTGCGTTCTGAGCGGATGTATGCCTTCATGGATCGCTTGATCAACTTGGCGTTGCCTCGGATTCGGGACTTCCGTGGGATTAGCCCGAAGAGCTTTGATGGCCGGGGCAACTATACCTTGGGTCTGCGGGAACAGCTGATTTTCCCTGAAGTGGAATACGACAGCATTGATCAGATTCGAGGGATGGATATCTCGATCATTACGACCGCTGGTACGGACGAAGAAGGTCGAGCCCTGCTGAAGGAATTTGGAATGCCCTTCCGCGAGAATTAATCGGTTTCATCAAGAGGAAACTATGGCAGTTAACGACACCATTGCAGATATGTTGACGCGTCTCCGGAATGCCGGATTGGCTCGTCATGAAACCACCGAAGTGCCAGCAACCAAGATGACCCGTAGCATTGCTCAGGTTCTCAAGGCGGAAGGGTTTATCGGTGAATTTGAAGAAGCCGGTGAAGGTGTACAAACCAATCTGGTAATTACGCTGAAGTACAAAGGCAAAAATCGCAGCAAGCCGCTGATCACCAACCTGAAGCGGGTGAGCAAGCCTGGTCTGCGTGTCTACTCCAACTGTAAGGATCTACCCAAGGTGCTAGGTGGAATTGGGGTCGCTGTGATCTCCACCTCCAGCGGCATCATGACCGATCGGGAGGCACGCAAAGCGGGCGTCGGTGGCGAAGTGCTTTGCTACGTGTGGTAATTCGTCATCGAGGTGATTAGCTAATGTCGCGTATTGGAAAGCGTCCAATTAATCTTCCCGCTAAGGTAACCGTCACCATTGACGGTCAAACCATTACGGTGAAAGGGCCGAAGGGTGAACTAACCCGCACCCTCGTGCCCGAAGTGACGGTGACCCAGGACGGGGATACCCTCATCGTCGCTCGTAAAGATGACTCCCGCGTTGCCCGTCAACGCCATGGTCTCAGCCGCACCCTTGTGGCCAACATGGTGGAAGGGGTTTCCCAAGGCTTCCAACGTAAATTGGAAATCCAAGGGGTCGGCTATCGGGCTGCCGTTCAGGGCCAAAACTTGAACCTGAGCATGGGCTATAGCCATCCTGTGAATATCGTGCCCCCCGCAGGGATTACCTTCGCGGTGGAAAACAACACGAACGTCACGGTGAGTGGGATTGATAAAGAAGTAGTCGGCAACACGGCTGCCAAGATTCGTGCAGTCCGTCCGCCAGAACCTTACAAAGGTAAGGGTATCCGATACGCTGGTGAGGCTGTCCGGCGCAAAGTTGGTAAGACTGGTGGTAAGAAGAAGTAAGCCATGAAAGCAAGTCGTAAAGAATTAACCCGTCGTCGCCATGCCCGGATTCGCCGAGCGTTGGCCGGAACCTCTGATCGTCCTCGGATGGCTGTTTTTCGCTCTCGCGAAAACATCTACGTGCAAGTGATTGATGACACGACCCATAGCACTCTGGTGTCTGCCTCAACTGTTGATCCAGAACTGCGGGAGAAAATAGAGAATGGCGCAAACTGTGCCGCTGCTAGCGAAGTGGGCAAGTTAGTGGCTCAGCGTGCATTGGCAAAGGGAATTCAGCAAGTGGTCTTCGATCGCGGTGGTAATCTCTACCACGGTCGCGTCGCAGCCCTAGCTGATGCAGCCCGTGAAGGCGGTCTAGATTTCTAAAAGAGGCAAACAATGGCGAAAGGTCGTAAAAATACCAAAGCCCGGGAAGAGAAGTCCGACTGGCAAGAGCGGGTCGTGCAAATTCGTCGGGTGACCAAAGTGGTCAAGGGCGGTAAAAAGCTCAGTTTCCGGGCGATTGTGATCGTCGGTAACGAAAAAGGTCAGGTTGGCGTTGGCGTGGGTAAGGCTAGTGATGTCATCGGCGCTGTAAAAAAAGGCGTTGTAGATGGCAAGAAGCACCTCGTAGAAGTGCCCCTCACTAAGTCCAGTTCCATTCCCCATCCCTCCTCAGGTCGATCGGTGGGGGCAAAAGTTCTGATGCGTCCTGCTGCTCCCGGTACGGGGGTAATTGCTGGGGGTGCAGTGCGGACGGTACTGGAACTCGCAGGCGTGAAAAACGTGCTCGCGAAGCAGTTGGGCTCCAACAACCCGCTGAACAATGCCCGTGCCGCCTTGGAAGCCCTAGATTCTCTGCGCACCTTCCAACAGGTTGCTGAGGAGCGTGGCATTTCCCTCGAGCAAATTTACTCCTAGTTCTAAGAGAGGATAATCACGATGAGACTCGCTGATGCACAACCCCAAAAGGGTTCGACAAAGCGCGCCCGTCGCGTCGGTCGTGGTATCGCTGCTGGTCAAGGTGCGAGCTGTGGATTTGGGATGCGGGGTCAAAAATCTCGCTCTGGTCGTCCGACTCGCCCCGGTTTTGAAGGGGGTCAAACTCCTCTCTACCGTCGCCTGCCCAAGCTGAAGGGCTTCCCGCTGATTAATCGTAAAGTCTTTACGATCGTCAACTTGGAAGCGCTCTCTGGGTTGGCTGCTAACAGCGAAGTCACCCTGGCAAGCTTGCTAGAAGCTGGCATCCTAACCCAGGATGACGGTCCCCTGAAAGTTTTGGGAACTGGTGAGCTGAACGTGGCGCTAAAAGTAAAAGCTGCTGCATTTACAGCTTCTGCTAAGGAAAAAATTGAAGCTGCCGGTGGCAGTTGTGAAGTAGAAGCCTAAACCGTTATCTACGAATTGCTTTAGGGACGTTCGATCGAACGTCCCTAAAATTTGTGAATTCATAACATAATCGATTATGCAAGGTATCCTCCACAGCTCAGTCGCCATGGAAATTCTAATGGTTCAGTTGGGGAGGATTAGTGCTTCTCTTAAAATGAGCATTCAATCGGCAGTTGGTTTAGAGGAATTCCCTTATGGTCGTTAATCGCGATAAGGCTCCTACCGCCCAGGAAACTTTCATGCAGATGGCGCAGGCAGCAGGACTGAGAGGTCGCTTGCTCTTGACGATCGGTCTGTTGGTTTTGTTGCGGTTGGGCATTTTTATTCCAGTTCCAGGCATCGATCGGACTCGATTTGGTGAACTGTTTTCCAATAGCGGGGTTTTAAACTTTCTAGACCTCTTTGCAGGGGGAGGGTTAAAGACCTTGGGCGTCTTTGCCTTGGGGATTATTCCCTACATCAACGCCTCAATTATTTTGCAACTGTTGACCGCTGCCATCCCCAAGCTGGAAGACTTGCAAAAAAATGAAGGGGAAGCGGGCCGCCGAAAAATTTCCCAGATCACTCGCTATGTCGCGTTAGCTTGGGCAATTATTCAAAGCACAATCCTGACCTTTGGTCTGTTACAGCCCGTTGCCCAAAATTGGGGCCCATTTTTTGTGATTGAAACGGTGCTGACCCTGACGGCGGGTTCTATGTTCGTCATGTGGGTAGGGGAACTGATCACGGAACGGGGTATCGGCAATGGCGCTTCACTGCTGATTTTCCTCAACATTGTTTCCACGTTACCCCAGTCCCTGGGCAAAACCTTCGAGCTGCTACAAACCGGAAGTCGAGAATCTGTGGGTGGCGCGATCGTTCTGCTCTTGGTGTTCCTAGCCATGGTGGTGGGAATTGTCTTTGTTCAGGAAGGGACTCGCCGGATTCCGATCATTTCGGCCCGTCGCCAGGTGGGTCGTCGTACCTATCTAGAAAAAAGCAGCTACCTGCCCCTGCGCTTAAATCAGGGTGGGGTGATGCCAATTATTTTTGCCTCTGCTGTTTTAAGTTTCCCCAGTTTGTTGGCCGGTGCCTTTAAAGATCAGGGTATTAGCAACTTTATTGGTACTTATCTACGGCCTGGTAGCATTGTTTACGACATCATCTATCTGTTGATGATCCTATTTTTCAGCTACTTCTATGCTTCTCTGGTGATTCAGCCCGATGAGATGTCTAAGAATCTAAAGAAAATGGGGGCCAGTATTCCAGGAATTCGTCCAGGAAAGGCAACGACTGACTATGTGGAAAAGGTGCTAAATCGCCTGACCTTCCTGGGTGCAATCTTCTTGGGCGTAGTCGCGATCGTTCCCACGGCTGTCGAAAGTGCGACCCGCGTTCCCACCTTCCAAGGGTTTGGGGCCACTTCCTTGTTGATTCTGGTCGGCGTGGCGATCGATACAGCGAAACAGATTCAAACCTATGTCATTTCTCAGCGTTACGAAGGGATGGTGAAACAATAGTGACACGGTTGATTTTTCTCGGTGCACCGGGTGCGGGTAAAGGCACACAGGCCAAATTGCTAGCGGAATCTCAGGGCATTCCCCATATTTCCACAGGAGATATCCTACGGGCCGCAGTGGCTAACCAAACCCCATTGGGCGTTAAAGCCAAACAGTACATGGATGCTGGAGAGCTCGTGCCCGATGGTTTGGTCATTGACCTGATTCGGGAGCGACTTCAGGAACCCGACGCCCAAAATGGTTGGATTTTAGATGGGTTTCCCCGTAATGAGCCTCAGGCTGGTTTCCTGGATGCTCTACTTCAAGAAATCCACCAGGAATGCGATCGGGTGATCAATCTAGATGTTCCCGATGAAGTAGTGGTGCAGCGTCTGGTCAAACGGGGCGAAGACAGTGGTCGCTCCGATGACAACGAAGCCACCATTCGTCGTCGATTGGATGTGTACCGAGAACAAACCGCGCCGCTAATTGCCTTTTATCAAACCAAAAATGCTTTGGTCACGATAGATGGTAACCAAAGTATGGAATTGGTAACTGCAGCTTTGCAAGCTGCAGTGGTTTAATCCAGTTGGGCTAGGGGGGATCGTGCACAGTTGTCTTGTTGACAGGTGGTGTAGTACGATCCCCACTTTCTTCTTGACCCAGCGTTTGGGGTGAAATGAGCTACACTCAAAAGGCGATTACCGTCGCCATTACCTCAACTCTGACATTAAGAGCTGCAATCGGCATTCAATGAAGAATCCTAGCTTTCTTCAGGATTCACGAAGGGTCTGATTTGTGATTACATAGGTTGGTTTTCAGGTTATTAGTTTCATTGTTCATTGTTTTTCCTAGGAGGAAGCGTTGTCTAAAGAAGATTTAATTGAAATGGAAGGAACGGTTGTCGATTCGCTCCCCAATGCAATGTTTCGGGTCGATCTGGACAATGGCTTTAACGTTCTAGCTCACATTTCTGGGAAGATTCGTCGCAACTACATCAAGATTCTTCCGGGCGATCGGGTCAAAGTAGAACTGTCTCCCTACGACTTGAATAAAGGTCGGATTACTTACCGCTTGAAAAATAAGAGATAGGCCAATGGATGGGAAGTCCTTGGCTTCCTTTTACCTTGGCTTGAGTTTATTCTTGAGTTTATTAAAAAAATATTTGACAAATGGTTCATTGGCTTGGTAGGATGTCGTGTTTGTAGTGTCGTCAAAAGAAGCATGAAAGTTCGAGCTTCTGTTCGCCGGATGTGCGACAAATGCCGCGTGATTCGTCGTCGCGGTCGCGTGATGGTTATTTGCGAAAACCCCAAGCATAAACAGCGTCAAGGTTAAGCAAGCCGCCAGGTCAGCCCCGCCTTCGGGGAGTAGCCTGGATTGAACGCAAAACTCAAGAGGTGTGCCCACTGTGTGTCCTAATCTCACGTAAGGAATTGGCAGTGCTCGGCATTCCCCGTCCAAATGGACATGTTTAGTGTGAATTAAGCAGATTTAGGGAGAACGAGTGTGGCGCGGATTGCTGGTGTAGACCTGCCTCGCGATAAGCGAGTGGAAATTGGTCTGACATATATTTACGGAATTGGCTTGACTCGCTCCAAGGAAGTGCTGGCGAAGACTGGGATTAATCCCGATACTCGCGTCAAAGAACTCAGCGACGCGGAAGTTGCTGCACTTCGGGAAGCGGTCGAAGGTGGTTATCAGATCGAAGGGGATCTACGCCGCTGGGAGGCCATGAACATCAAGCGTCTCATGGACATCGGAACCTATCGGGGCCGTCGTCATCGTCTCGGATTGCCGGTGCGTGGGCAACGGACGCGCACCAATGCTCGGACTCGCCGAGGCGGTCGTCGTACCGTTGCTGGTAAGAAGAAGGCACCGAAGAAGTAATTCCTAATTGGAAAACGTTGTCTAGTTTAGTCGCTTGAAAAATGGCAAAACCAAATCGTAGAACGGGTGCGCGCAAGGTTAAGAAGAATATTCCAACCGGCGTGGCGCACATTCAGTCCACCTTCAATAACACGATCGTAACAATTTCAGATACCCAAGGAGAAACCGTTTCCTGGGCATCCGCTGGTTCCAGTGGCTTTAAAGGCGCTAAGAAGGGAACGCCCTTCGCGGCTCAGACTGCGGCGGAAAATGCAGCCCGTCGAGCAATTGACTGTGGGATGCGGCAGATTGAAGTGATGGTAAGCGGCCCTGGCTCCGGTCGGGAAACTGCAATTCGGGCACTTCAGGGCGCTGGTTTAGAAATCACCCTGATCCGTGACGTGACCCCCATTCCCCACAATGGTTGTCGTCCTCCGAAGCGTCGTCGCGTGTAACCTTGTGTGGATTGTCGCTCAGAGTGTGCTGAGAATCCAGTTGATTGAGTTTGTAATATGCAAGTTTGTCAAGCTAATTTCTCAGAGCGCGTCTAGTATAAATTCACGTTTTGTTTGGAGCGTTCAGCTCTACTTGCCTCCCAAAGCAGTTTCAAAGGAAGGGTCTCCGTGGCACAGTTTCAGGTTGAGTGTGTAGAAACCAGCACTGACAAAGATCAGAGTCAATATAGTCGGTTTATCTTAGAACCCCTTGAGCGTGGTCAGGGTTCGACGGTCGGTAATGCGTTGCGGCGGGTGTTACTTTCCAACTTGGAAGGGGCAGCCATTATTGCAGTGCGTATTGCTGGCGTCAGCCATGAGTTTTCGACAATTCCTGGGGTTCGAGAGGATGTTTTAGACATTCTTCTCAATATGAAGAAGGTTGTTCTGAAAACCTACTCGGCTCAACCCCAGATTGGGCGTTTGTTAGTGCAGGGTCCGGCAACTGTAACCGCTGGCCACTTTGATTTACCCTCCGAAGTCGAAATCGTCTCTCCTGATCAGTACATTGCCACTGTAGCTCCTGGGCATACATTGGAAATGGAGTTCCGGATTGAGCGGGGCAAAGGCTACCGTGGGGTCGATCGGATTCGGGATGAAGCTGTGTCCTTGGATTTTCTCCAATTGGATTCTGTGTTCATGCCTGTTCGCAAAGTCAACTACACCGTAGAAGATGCCCGGGCGGGTGGTGCGATCGATCGTGATCGCTTGATCATGGAAGTTTGGACGAATGGTAGTCTGACTCCCCAGGAAGCCCTCAGCCAAGCTGCGAATATTCTGGTTGACCTGTTCAATCCTCTGAAGGATGTCAACTTTGAAGCCGTTGAGACTGATATCGATGCTGATGAGCATCCTGAAAGCCAAATTCCGATCGAAGAATTGCAACTTTCAGTTCGGGCTTACAACTGCTTGAAACGCGCCCAGATTAATTCAGTGGCGGATCTTTTGGATTACACCCAAGAGGATCTGCTGGAGATCAAGAACTTTGGGGCAAAGTCTGCTGAAGAGGTGGTAGAAGCACTCCAAGAACGCTTGGGAATTACCCTGCCAAAGGAAAAGTCTTCTAAATCTAGTAGCTAGATTTAGGCTGGCGTTAGACTTGATCCTGAATCAAGTCTTTTTGCTGCAATGTTGTTCTGTAGTCGATTAGGTTGAGACAATGCGTCACCGTTGTAAGGTTCCCCAATTGGGAAGACCAGCGGATCAGCGCAAGGCACTGCTGCGTGCCCTGACGACTGAACTGATTCGTAACGGTCGGATCACGACCACCAAAGCCCGCGCCCAAGCTGTTCGCTCTGAAGCTGAACATATGATTACGCTGGCCAAGGATGGTTCCTTAGCTGCCCGTCGGCAAGCTTTGGGATATATGTATGACAAGCAGCTTGTCCATGCTCTGTTTGAGCAAGCGGGTGAGCGCTATGGTAACCGGAATGGTGGTTACACTCGCATTCTGCGAACGGTCTCCCGCCGGGGAGACAATGCTCAGATGGCGATCATTGAGCTGGTTTAATTCAGCGCATCCAACGTCATGGTGAAGGCTGCTGCTGATCTAGAGAACCAACGAGTTGCCCTTGTGGTGCAATACCTGGGAACTCATTTCTACGGTTGGCAGCGCCAGCTCAACCAACGGACGGTGCAGGAAGAGTTAGAAACGGCGATCGCGGCGGTTCTCTCCCAAAAGCGGGTTGTGATCCATGCCGCAGGAAGAACAGATACCGGTGTTCATGCCGCTGCTCAGGTGGTGCATTTTGATGCTCAAACCTACATTCCTGCCCATCGCTGGATGGGAATTCTCAATCGTCGATTACCTGCTGATATTGTCATCCGTGCGGCTGTTCCCGTTCCAGCCACCTGGCATGCTCGATTCTCGGCAACCTATCGGCGCTACCGTTATACCTTGTATACGGCTTCCCGTCCCAATTTGTTTGTCGCACCGTTGGCTTGGCATTATTACCATGAGCCTCTGGATCATGAGCGGATTCAGAAAGCTTTGGATCCCTTAGTCGGTCGCCATCACTTAGCTGCGTTCCACCGTGCAGGGTCTAAGCGCCCCCACTCCTGGGTGGATGTACAGGAAGCCTTTTGTAAGCGCCGAGGGGACTTTCTAACCATTGAAGTGCAGGCTAGTGGTTTTCTGTATGGCATGATGCGTCTCCTAGTGGGGTTGCTCGTGCAGGTGGGACGAGGCGATCGCACTCCAGAGGAATTCACGGAATTGTGGATGTCGGAACGCCGCGAGGATGTGAAATACGCCGCTCCGCCCCAAGGTTTGTGTTTACTTCGCGTGGGTTATGACGACAATCCTTTCCCGCCGGAAGCCTGGTTTGATACACAGCCACAGTTGGTTTTGCCGCCTGAAAAACCAGATGTTTGGATGAGCTAATCGTTTCGTATGAGCTAACAGGTATTCACTGTTTTGAAATCCTAGAGCAATGGAAAAGACCTATCTCCCCTCTCAAGATGCTGAGCGCAACTGGTACGTCGTGGATGCGGCGGATCAGCGCCTGGGCCGCCTCGCTAGCGAAGTGGCACGGGTCCTGCGTGGTAAGAATAAGCCCAACTACACGCCTTCGATGGATGTGGGTGATTTTGTAATTGTGATTAACGCTGAGAAAATCGCTGTAACGGGTAAGAAGCGCTCTCAGAAGCTCTATCGTCGCCACTCCGGTCGCCCCGGTGGGATGAAGGTAGAAACCTTTGAAAAGCTGCAAAATCGCTTGCCTGAGCGGATTATTGAAAAAGCGGTCAAGGGAATGCTGCCGAAAACCTCCTTGGGTCGCCAGTTGTTTACCAAGTTGAAGGTATACGCCGGAGCCGATCATCCCCATGCGGCTCAAAAGCCTGAAGTGCTGACGATCAACACGATTCCTGGAGGAGAAGGTTAAGCCATGGCAGAACAAGATCGCGCAATGTATCAAGGAACCGGTCGTCGCAAGTCGGCGATCGCTCGGGTGCGGATCGTTCCCGGTAGTGGCCAAATTGTCATCAATGGCAAGCCCGGTGAAGAGTATCTGCAAGGCAATCCTGACTATCTGGCAGCGGCCAAAGCGCCCCTGGAAACCTTGGGTTTGGAAAATGACTACGACGTGTTGGTCAACGCCCATGGTGGTGGTTTGACCGGCCAAGCTGATGCTATCAAGATGGGTGCGGCTCGAGCTCTGTGCCAATTGGATCCGGAAAACCGTTCTCCTTTGAAGAAGGAAGGTTTACTGACCCGGGATCCTCGGGCTAAGGAACGTCGCAAGTACGGTCTGCGCAAAGCTCGGAAAGCGCCTCAGTACTCCAAGCGCTAATTTTGGGCGGATGGAGGTGCGTTCTTCGGAGGGCACCTTTGTCTTTCAGCAGTTCTGGGGATGGGCAGCTTTTCAATCCTGCCTTGACCTAAACCCTCGATAGAAGTGTCAAAATAGTTTGTAGAAGATTGGAGCGATCGCAATGCCGAAGCCTGGAATTCATCCCCAATGGCACGCCGAAGCCAAAGTAGTTTGTAACGGCGAAGAAGTTATGGTTGTGGGTTCGACCAAGCCCAACATGAATGTTGATGTCTGGTCTGGTAACCACCCCTTCTTCACCGGAACCCAAAAGATTATCGACACCGAAGGTCGAGTCGATCGGTTTATGCGGAAGTATGGCATGAAGCAAAAATAGCTTCGGGCCTGAACTTTGGAAATCTCGCCTTCTTTGGGGGCGGGATTTCTGCGTTTATGGAGAGTTTGGCAATCTACTCAGCAGCAAGTTCCTTTTGCACCAATCCACTCAGCCCATCCCCACAATGACGATCGAACTTTTGCCCTTAACGCCCCAGTATTCAGACAGTCTTTGGGAAATGCTGATGTATGCGGCCCATGAACCGTCGATCGCTGCTGTGCAGCAGCAAGCTTGCCTAGTCAGGTATGGGGCAGATTGGGGGCGATCGGGGGATTTGGGAGTGGTTGCGATCGGCCAAGGCCAAGCGATCGGGGCCGTCTGGTTGCGGTTAGGATCGCCCAGTGATCCGGGGTTTGGCTGGGTGGCTGAGGGGATTCCCGAATTGGTGATGGGGGTACATCCCGATCGACGCAATCAAGGGATTGGCACCCAACTTCTGGCAAAATTACTGGAGATGGCTCGCCACAACTATCCAGCGATTTGCCTCAATGTACGGGCAGAGAATCCCGCAATTCGACTGTATCAACGGTTTGGTTTTATACGAGTGGAAGGCAGTGACGTGATTAATCGAGTCGGAGGAGTTTCCTTCAATATGATCTGCGACTTAGCCGATCCTGAAGACTTAGCCCATTCTGGAACCCGTTATCCCTTGACCGCGATGCCTGGGAAGCGATAGATGACGGGGTTGTTCACCCCCAACTCCCACGATCGGACAAGCTGACTGAATCCCCTGAATTGAATTTCAGGTTCCACTACGGTTAATGAAGGAGGGTATTCCATGGCTGAAGCCTATTTACTCGAAAAACTCAATTCTGTTGAACAGACTTTTAATGAATTAACTCGCCGACTCGCAGATCCGGATATTGCCACGGATCCTAACGAATTTCAGCGGGTGGCAAAAACGCGATCGTCCTTGGAAGAAACGGTGACGGCCTACGATGACTGGAAAAAAGCCCAGGATGATTTAGTCGGTGCCCAGCAAATTCTCAAGGAGTCAGCCGGGGATCCAGAACTTCAGGAAATGGCCAGTCTGGAAGTGCAGGAATTGAAGGAGACGATCGCGGAACTAGAAAATCGCCTCAAGATTTTGCTGCTGCCGAAGGATCCCAACGATGAGAAAAACATCATGCTGGAAATTCGCGCAGGCACTGGGGGGGACGAAGCCAGCATCTGGGCGGGAGATCTGTTGCGGATGTATACCTACTACGCCCAGGCCCAAGGCTGGAAGGCCAAACTGTTGAGCGAGTCGCTGGGAGATGCGGGCGGCTTCAAGGAAGTGGTGGTTGAAATTCAGGGCGATCGGGTTTACAGCAAGCTGAAGTACGAAGCGGGGGTGCATCGGGTCCAGCGGGTGCCTGCAACGGAAGCCTCTGGACGGGTGCATACGTCTACGGCAACAGTGGCGATTATGCCGGAAGTGGATGATGTGGAAATTCACATCGATCCGAAGGATATTGAAATGAAAACGGCTCGATCGGGGGGTGCCGGTGGGCAGAACGTGAACAAGGTGGAAACGGCGGCGGATCTGTTCCACAAGCCGACGGGGATTCGGATTTTTTGTACGGAAGAGCGATCACAGCTACAAAACAAAGAACGGGCGATGCAAATTTTGCGGGCCAAGCTCTATGAAATGAAGCTGCAAGAGCAACAGGATGCGATTTCTTCGGCACGGCGATCACAAGTGGGAACGGGGGCACGATCGGAAAAGATTCGCACCTACAACTACAAAGACAACCGCGTTACCGATCACCGTTTGAATCAAAATTTCCCGCTTGCGTCTTCCCTAGACGGGGACATTGAAACGATTATTCAGACCTGCATTTCCCGTGATCAGCAGGATCAGCTAGAGGCGCTCGCAGCGGAAACGGAAGGAGCGGCTGTGGGCTAGTCATCGGGTCGGCTCGAGATTGAATCGAGTCAGTTTGAAATTTGGGTAATGGACGCTGGAGTATCTTGGCTGGGATGCTTCAGCGTTTTTGTTGATAAGGTTAATTCTGGCAGTAGTCTAAATTTCCGGCATAAAACAATCGGCTAAGACGATCGCGATTGCTGGAAAGGTCATGGGCGCGATCGTGTCTTGGGCGGTAAACACTTGTTCAATCTGATAGCGATCGCCATTGGGAGCCCGGAAGACCAAAACTTGATGATGATGAATATCAATGACCCAATATTCTGGAATGTTGGCCTTGGCGTAAATGGAGGCTTTGTAATTGCGATCGTAATTTAAAGTAGAGGTCGCAACTTCAATCACCCAATACACTTCATCTGAGGTGGGATGACGATCGCGATATCGGTTGGGTGAAATTTTGACGATCGCAATATCGGGTTCGGGTTCAGAATAGTCAGAAAGGTTGATGGGCAACCGTTGCCGAACCCAAGCCTTACCTGCAAATTTCATCACTAAATCATTGCCTACGCTAGAAGTGATGGAGGCATGGGGGAGTTCCTGTGGACTCATTTCCAGGATTTGTCCTTCTATTAATTCGACGCGATCGTGGGCAGTCAGGAGGCCAAGGGTAACCATGCGATGGTACTCAGCAACTGTCCATCTACGCTGGGGACGTTCTTTCCACTGCTGGGTGGGTTGTGCTTGCGTAGGTTGTGCTGGAACCATGCGATCGATCTCCCAATTAACAATTCCCACTTGGCTACCCTGATGCTATCGTAACCCACCTCATCTGCCTGACCTCAATTCAATATGCCAACAAAAAAGGTGAGCCTTAAATCAGCCCACCTTGCAATTATCTACTTCATCACAAATCTAATTCATCCTAGGGATCTAACCCAACTGCCTAGCCTTTCTTTTCAGGCATCATGCACTTATCGCTGTCACATCCAGCGGGGCCTTCTGCAACGACTTCACCGGAATCATATTTCGCCAGCGCTGCATAGAAATTGTCCGTTTTGCGCCGCGCTATAACATCCGCTGACAATTGCAGGTAGGTTGCCCGATCGATCTTTTCAAACGGTAGACGGGGGAACGGTGCATCGAAGCGGGCTAACAGGGCTGCACTCATGTAACCATCATTGGTTGCCACTGCGTTGTAAATTGCATTGGAAAGATCATCAATTTCGTCTTCCCGCAGTTCGATCGTGGCACTGGTGTTATGGGCTGTGTAGTATTTCTGCACCTGCATGTAGAAATCAAACTGTGCCGTTGCCGAAAATTGCTCGATCGCGACTTCATCAGCACCGGGAATATTGGCCCAGGGCACTTCCACCGGAATTTCCACCAGCCATTCTGTACAACGCGGATCGAAGGGATCGTTCAGCAAGTTACCTTCATCGTCTTTATCCGATTGGGACGGAACAATGTTGTAACCGTAGTCCAAGCAGGCCAAAGCAACGGGATCGTTTTTTCGGAAGGTAATGCGACGGATGAACCGCTGGGCTTTGGGGGGGTGCCAACCGGACGATGCACCCGTGAGCAAACTCTTGGTGCCTGCGGGTTGTACTGTCGTGCAACGGTTGGGGCGATGCAGCCCATGACGATCGCAATACTCCCCAACGACCTGATGGACGATCGCCTTCCAACGGCTGAGATATTCCTGTTCCTTCGCTTTGAATTCCAAGCCCTTCACGGTATCTGGCCGCCCTTCTGCCCACCAGTTCAGCCATTCCGTCCCAAAGGCGTTCACGAAGAAGTCAAACAGACCCGTGAAGGAAACTCCGACGATCGGGTCGAGTTCCCGCGATCGGCGATAGCGAGGCTCAGTGAATTGATGATGCAATAGTGCTGCAACGGTCAGAGCCCCTGCTGTAAAGGCTTCTTCCTGTTCTTGGAGATTATGCGGATCAATTTGGTTCAGGTGTACTTCTGCTAAATTACAGTGGAAGTCTTCCCCAAGAATTTCGCCGCAGTTGTGGGCTATAAAACCATTCGCATCAAACCGAGCAGGCCCAGGGACTGTACAGTCGTAGACCTGTTCAATTCCGTCCGCTACCAGGTTCGTCACTGTTGCAGTAAACCGTTCCCGATTAGGTTGCCGTTTGTAAGCACTCAATGCAGCTGTAAGCTTTTCCTGCTTAGATGCATCAAGGAAGCCAATCAATTCCGCAAATACTTTCAAGTTGTCGTTAGCAATAACCAATTCATGCTGAGCTTTGCAAAAATAAGATTTTGGCTGGCGTTGGGAATCAGGGAGTAAGTGCTCTCCTGCTGGACGACGTTCTTGGTAGATGGTTGAAGTAATTCCAACCCGCAATAGCATCCGTTGTACTGCTTCCAAGACTGCAAGATCGCTTTGCGCTAGTCGAACGCTGATCCCCTTTTCTTGACTGCCCTGTACCGATCCATCAGCATCAAATAGGCCCCGTAGAAAGCCACGGTAAAACTCATAGCTAGTCTGCTCAATCGCAGGTGTTACAGTTTTCTGGCCTTGCCTTAAACCAAAGTTTTCCGCCAAGCGATAGAGTTTCGCAGAATTGATTTGGGTATATCCATTGCGAGGATGTACCACTGCTTTTTGTGTCGCACCGGTGACAGAGGCTTCCTGTCCAAGCGCGAGCGCTTTTTCAGCCATGCGGGCTTGATCCTCACCCCAGAAGCGTAACACTCCTTGGCGTTGATAATTTGCCTCATTGACACTAAAGCAGCCATCTCCAACGAAATTACCAAGCAGCCATCCTTCTGCTTCCGTGCCAACTCCATCCCAAGCTTGCAGGCCCCGGTGATTGTGTAACAGAATACGATCGCCGGGTTTCAAATCTCTCGCTTCAACCCATTCGCTATATTGTGCTTTCTGGGTTTGAGCGGTGACCTTAAGGACACGATGGTTCGCTGTGAGTCGTAAACTATAGCCTTCCTGGGTTTGTAACTTCACAACAGGCTTGATACCGCTGAAGAAGAAACCATCTGCGGTTGTGCTAAACAGTTCACCATTGATATAAGTGCTGTGCTGCTGACCAATTAAGTCCTTGACTTGACGAGGACCTTCTCCTGTATGAACCCAGGTATCTGCGGTAACGCAGGGATTTAAACCATAACGACCCAGGCGATGTTCTAATTCGTCCTGGGGCATGTTTGGCGCAAGCTTGAGAAGAAAGGCTGCCCCTTGATCCGACTCGTAGGCAGTAATGAATTCAAGCTGCTGCTCACGACTTGGCAGTAAGTCCGCATTCGATCGCGCGATTGCTTCCGGAGCGTACTGAATCGCACCTTCGCCCGAATAAAACTGCTTACGAACAGCGTCTTTAACTTCTTGTTTCGTGGGTTTGCGGTGGTATACACGGGTGTGATTCGCCATCCGTAGTGCATCCCGTTCCGGATCAATTCGCCAATTGCCATCTTCACCCTGTTGCCAGAGGTTATCTTTAGCCATGGCGAAAGCTTGATCTTCACTGTTGCCTTGACGCATCCCCGCACTGCGCCTAATGTTGCCGGCTACAACACAGGCAGCAGCTTCGTCGATTAACAAACAACATTCCACTGGAGTTAACTTTCGCCCGATCGCTTTGTTTAAAATTTGAGCACAGCGATCGTACAAGCTGGGCAGCTTAATCGGATTCGCTACGCCACCGAAGCCCTTCAGTTTTTCCCCAGCAGGCCGGACATTGCCCAAATCGATCGTGACTTCCACGTCGCTGGTGAAGCGATCGTCCGTGGAAAGTTCCAATAATCCCTGGTAGGAGTCCACCCAACCCCGGCGGCTATCACCGACCACGATCGTGACTTGGTTGCCGTTGAAGGTAACTTCGGTTTTCTGTTGGCGCTCATCGGCGGGAACAGTGCCAATGCCCCAACCCAATTTCACGGTTAAACGGTTGCGAATGGCTGGCAAGCGATCGGTGTATTTCGGCTCCAGAATTGCGCCTGTCCCGCAGCCCATCATCGCCAAGTCCATCATCAGCCCAAAGGCTTGCCAGTCGATGACATTGGTGGACGTGCAATTATAGGCCCCGGAGAAATTTTCCTGCTTTGTGATCCATTCCGTACCGCCGACCCACAGCCAGCGCCCTGATGGCAGACACTTGAGCTGCTGCTGCATGCGATCGACCAAGGCCGTTTCTTCCGACGTAAATTTGCCCAGATCAACCAAGCCCTGAAGAGTACGGGTCGTCACCTCAGCCCAAGACTCGCGGCGAGACTCGCTGAGTTTGCGGCTGTAGGTGCGATAGAACACGGGATTAGCCGCCGGGGCAGAAGCTGGAAACTGCCCGTTTAATTGTGCAGCATCTACGTCACCCGGACTTGCTTGGGGTCTAGCGCGCTCAATGTCTTGAACCATGTGGGGACTCCTGAGGACAGATCAATATAGTAGTACGTATGCTTCACAAATCCAAGACATACGCTACCGATAGTGTGAAGGTTGTTATGGGAACCCAATATAGCCTAATGATCCTCAGATTGTGTAGTAATTTTTTGAGCCTTTGGAGAGACATGATAGTCACAATTGAGACGGTGGTAAGGATGTCAGGAGTTCTTAACGCTCAACCATGAGGCACCGTATGAAGCATGGGTTTTAACTTACTTTTCTCGGGAGACAATCTTTTTTCTTTGGAGGGATTGCTACAGTAACAACTAAGGCAGTCGCATCAAATCATACCAAGCCGATCTCCGGAGTTCCTATGAAATCAACGCTCGCCTGTGTTATCTGCCTCCTCGCCTGTGTAAGAATGACTCAGTCAGTACCGAAGGTTCAAGCCCAGCTTCCAGATCCGGGATTGGGCAATGCTATGAGTCAACCAACAGCACGACAACTCCTAGCTTTGCAGGCTTCCGGCTTACGGTTGGCATTACCCAGCTTCGTTCCCGAGGGTTTCCGTCTTAATCAGGTATTAACAACAACTCGTCGATCGTCCCGGCTGGGAGGCTATGCCTATACAGCGATTTACGAAAAAGTTACTGGTGCCCAAACCCAATGCTTCGCGATCGAAGCCACTTCCGGGGGCATTGGTGATTTGCCTCAGTCCCAAATAGCCAGTTATCCCATCAATATTAAAGCATCCCAGTTTAGCCAGGGCAGCCTAGAATTCGATTTATACGGTAAATCAACAACACCGACGCTACTGTCCAGTTGGTTAAGCGATATTACGATGGCTGCACCCGCAGCATTCTACCGATTCACTGGCGCAGGTGTAATTCCAGACCTGGCCCAATGTAGTAATTTATCTCCCCAAGAAGCCGTCACAGTGATAGAGTCACTACGATATGTTCCGGTTTTCAATCCTGCAATTCCATGACCCTGGCTCCTTGGCGATCGCCCCTGGCCCGTGCCCTCCACCGCAATCGTGCCCAACTGGAAAGCCGCTATGCCCAACTAGCCACGGTCCGTCCCGATGGCCGACCGGCAAATCGCACGATCGTTTTCCGGGGCTTCTGGGGCGAAACTAATCAACTGAAATTTATTACCGATGTCCGCAGCGAAAAGGTGCAACACTACCAAAATTCTCGCTGGGCGGAGTTGTGTTGGTATTTCCCAAAAACTCGGGAGCAGTTTCGGATCCTAGGAGAATTGCGATTAGTCACAGCGACGGAAACTGAGGCGGCTTGGCAAGCGGCCAGATCGCAAACCTGGCAGGAATTATCCGATCGGGCGCGATCTCAGTTTGCTTGGCCTACACCGGCTCAACCCCGCGCGCCTCAAGCCTCTTTTACAGCATCACCCTTGGATCCTGAGCAGCCATTGGATTCCTTTTGTTTCCTATTGCTGGATCCTATACGAGTTGATCACTTGGAATTGCGAGGCGACCCGCAAAACCGTTGGATCTACGATCGCCCCGCTGATTCAGAATGGCAAGTGCAGTCGGTCAATCCGTAAGCCACTGCCTTGTTTATTTCTTGGTGTGGAAATATTTGATGGTCTTTGTAATTTGTGTCATTTTCAGATTGTCTGGATCGACATGATGGCAGGAGGCATCGTGTTCATTGGTGCAGATCACGGCCCAACCAAAGTCATCAATGCCCATAAAGGCGTAGCCTGACTTGCGTTTCAGAAAATAGCCTTTCAAATCGCGGGTGCCCGGTTTGATCGCCACTTGAGACCCAATTACTTCCAAAGTACGGAGGTGATCGGGATGCACGCGGTGCATGGTTTTCTCAGAATTATTGGCACGAATCACCGCCCAACCAAAGGTGTCATTCATTTCAATCAATTCGTATTCGATCGTAGAGTCTAGCAAATCACCTCGATGGTTCCGGGTCTCATTCTCAATCCGAATGGTTTGTTGCAACATATATGGCTCCTTTTCTCTAGCAAGATTTCCTGAATGATTGAATCAAAAAAAATCATTACTCCCCACCCGCACATCGCAATCACTGCAAGACTTACAGCAGATAAAAAATCAAATTATTGAGAAATTAAAAATTTTAGGGATAGCGTTCAATGAGTAGAATTCAATGGCTAAGAAAAACCTAGAGAATATTATTTAAATTCATGGTTAAATTCATAGTTAAATTCATGTGTAAATTTACAAACTTCTCTGTTGAAGAAATAGGATTTTGCAAAACACTAAGATCAAAAGATCCACACTAAAATTAATACTGAAATTAATTGATATTTTCGAGGTTAAGCCAAGTGATGGGATAGCAAATTCCAAAACTCAAACTCTCATGCTTCAATCCGAATTTCCCAGGCCACTGTTACTAGGCCATTACGTTACTAGGCCATTACGTTGTGGAACGCTGCTTTTGTTGAGAAGCTGCTTTTGTTGGGAAATAATTGGTTCGGTAAACTAATTATTTTGGCAAGCTATTTTTGGCAAGCTATTTTTGGCAAGCTATTTTTGGCAAACTATTGGCTAGCCCAGAAAGAATCTAGGATCTTGAGGTATCACTTCAACTTGGATCCTAGCACTTCACTTTTTAGAGTTTGTCAGAAATTCATGAATATTGACGATCGAGATCCAATCAACTAGCCGATCGAAAATCGGTGAGAAATTAATCTCACCGATCGTCAAGGGTTCAATTGCTTGCCATCACGTGGTTGCCGCGATCGGGCTAGATCCCTGCACCATCCAGAAATTCGTTAATGACTTTGTTCCGCAGTTGACAAGACGGCTGGTCTGGACTTTCCAGGAGAGGTAGATCGGTGTCCCCTTGCAGTTCTGCCCCCTCCACTGAAGGCATCGCATAGCATTCCGCCAGGGTTTGCCGACTTTGCAGGGATTGCAATTGTTGTTCTAAGGCTTCAATGCGATCGACTAAAGCGCGAATCACCTGCGCTTCGGAGTCTGGCAGACGGTTGTGATCCAAAGGCTCAACCCGCTCACCTGCCCGGTAGACTACCCGTCCCGGAACCCCTACCACGGTGCAATCCGATGGCACATCCCGCAGCACAACGGATCCGGCCCCAATCCGCACATTATTGCCAATCTGAATATTGCCGAGAACCTTCGCACCTGTACCAACCACGACATTTTCCCCCAGGGTGGGGTGACGTTTGCCACTTTGTTTCCCGGTGCCGCCTAGGGTGACGCCTTGGTAAATCAGGGCATAATCCCCCACGATCGCCGTCTCACCAATCACCACACCCATGCCGTGGTCGATAAAAACCCCCCGTCCGATCGTTGCACCAGGGTGAATTTCAATCCCCGTAACGAAGCGGGCAATGTGGGAAATGAGACGGGGAATGAAGGGCAGCCCTAACCGATGGAGGGCATGGGCAATCCGATGGAAAAACAGCGCTTGCAACCCAGGATAACAAAACAGAACCTCGACCCAGTTGCGAGCGGCTGGATCCCGCTCAAAAATAATTTTGAAGTCTTCAACCAGGGTTTTCAGCACGGAGCGCACCTCTATCGGCAAGAATACCAATTCTTATCTTAACGGTGTCTGCGGCGAGAAGGAATCGGTAGCCCGATCTGTCCAAGGGTTAAAACCGAACAGTCCTAACATTCGGTTCAGAGCTAAAGGTTCAAGGCTGAAGGGTGAGCGCTAACCAGAGACGAACAGGTATGCCCCTACCCAAAAACGCAACAAAACATGACAATGCTTATAGACCTCTAGTTTACAGGGCTAAAGTTCATCGAACTGAAGTTCAAACGAGTGCTCAAAAACGAGTGCCCAACCCTGATAATCAGTGCCCAATGACGATAAGTGACGATCACCGAAGGTGTGAAGGTGCAATATGTTTCTGACAGAACTTTCTCCACTAGTGAAGGAATTGACTCAGCAGCCGATCGCTTTCATGGGCGGTTTTGTATCAGGCTTGCTAAAGCTCAATCTGAACGATGATCCCATTAAAAGTTGGCTGGTGAAGCAGGGCATTGATCCCACAATGACTGTGCCAACTAATGCACCATCCACAGGGCCACAATCGATTTCGATCGATTGATTTATTAAGAATTTACAACTTAAAAACTCTTTTCTTTACGAATAGAAGCAATCCCAAAAGCTGTTACAAAATTTAGCTGGAAATTCCACTGATTTTGTAGCGGCGTTGTCTGCTGAGAAGAAAGTTAAGCGCTAAGATCTTGAATCTATTCCCTAAGATAGACTGGCTTCTCTTCCTTGGAATAGAGTTTCCTGCCTAACTGGAATTCAGCACTTCTAAGGCAGATCCCAGGAAAAGAAGGTAAGAGACAAAGTCAGGGCTAGGAGAAAGATTAAGTCTGTCGTGGGAAATTGTGCTCTTGCTGATGAATGGCTGAAATATCGCTTGATTGCTGCCCACTGAATGACTTCTAGAAGTTCACTCAACGAATTTCTAGCTCAATGAATTTCTACAAGTGGCATCAGCGTTGTGACGGATCTTCCCCAGCAGGTTTCTTGCCTCCCTAGACGATTCCTTGAAACCTTGCAGTTTAAAGGCTTGTAACTTTGAAGATTTGCAAACAGGAGAGAGGGCTTGGGCGGCAAGCAGCAACGTTACTCGTTCGGAAGTTCAAGCCCATGACTATTTACGTTGGAAATCTCTCCTACAAAGCAACCGAGGATGATTTAAAAGAGGTTTTTGGAGAATATGGTTCAATTAAGCGCATTGTAGTTCCTACTGATCGGGAGACGGGTCGGGTACGTGGTTTTGCCTTTGTGGAGTTAGCCGAGGCTGCCCATGAGGATAATGCCATCAGCGAGTTGGATGGCGCTGAGTGGATGGGGCGTCAGTTACGGTTGAATAAAGCAAAACCCAAGGAATAGCAAGTTTTTAATCAACGATCGCTATGAATGGTACAGCTCTCTAAGCGTGGTCGCTTAGGGAGTTCGATCGTCCGGCTCGGCTCCTGCAATGCCAATCACTTCACGAACCCGATAAATGGGACGACCTTGGGATTCGTGGTAGGTTCGCATTCCCAATTCCGCCAAAAGGCCGAAACTAAATAATTGCAGCCCACTAATCAACAGCAATACTGTCAGAGTCAACAGCGGACGTTGACCAATATCCTCTCCAAATACAATTTTTACGTAAGCCAGATAGAAGCCTAAAAGTACACCCAGTACCAACGCAATCAGCCCAAATAGGCCAAAGACGTGCATGGGTCGGGTGAGAAACTTACGCATAAAGGAAATCGTCAGCAAGTCCATGACGACCCGAAAGGTGCGATCGAGGCCATATTTACTGCGACCATAGCGGCGGGCATGGTGGCGTACCGGAACTTCGGTGATCCGCGCCCCTTCAATAAAAGCAAGGGCGGGTAAAAAGCGGTGCAATTCACCGTAAAGGTTCATATCGGCCACCAACTCCGATCGATAGGCTTTGAGGGAACAGCCGTAGTCATGGAGTTTGACGCCTGTCACTTGCCCAATCAGCCAATTGGCAATTTTGGAGGGAATGACGCGGGTTAGGGCTTTGTCCTGACGATCCTTGCGCCAACCGCTGACGAGGTCATAGCCTTCGTGTAACTTGTTCCACAGCATGGGAATATCCGCTGGGTCGTTTTGCAAATCCCCATCCAGCGTAATTACGACTTTCCCTTGGGCGTACTTGAACCCCGCTGCGATCGCAGCAGTTTGCCCATAGTTGCGCCGGAGGATGACGACCCGCAGCTGGGGCCGATCGGCGGCTTGCTGTTTCAAAATCCCATCCGATCCATCCTGGGAGCCATCATCCACACAAATCACTTCATGGGTTAATCCACTTTCGACTAAACTCTGGCCGATCGCGTCGAGCAAAAAGGGCAAACTTTCCGCTTCGTTGTAGATAGGTACAACGATCGATAATTCAGGGTGCGATTCAGGCGTGGCCAGCGGATTGGAGGGAACGGGCGCAGATTCGTAAACAGGGGACATGACCATGACAGCCTTCGGGGAATCTCAAGAGGGCAGAGGCGTGAGGATGAACGGATTAATCGTCAGTGTTAACAGTAACCGTTAATGGGATGGCGATCTAGTCTACCCTAGGGAAAGTTGCAGAGGTCTGGAACCTTTGGAATAACTTACGTTGGAATCTAACTGGCGTGATTTCTTCTCCAACGGAATGGCTGTGAGTAATGCCATCAATCTGGATAGGCTGTTTCCGGGGGTAAGTTTCCGGGGGTAAGTTTCCGGAGGCCAGTTGTTCGGTTGTGCGGTCTATAATTTTCTGTAAATTGTTTGTTACCTTAAGTTGAAATTGTTCGTTACCTTCTGGATTCACCAAGGAGACTGTGTGTGAGTAAGGCTGGTTGGCCCGGAAAACCCTCAAAACTCTCTTCGTCTTCCTTTGATGATGATTTGCCAGAAGCAACTCGGGAAACGTTAACCAGTCAGCCCCAGAAAAAATTGCCGCCGCTGATGGGGATTGTTGGACTAGCGATTGTGGTGGCGATCGGGGGAGCTGGCTGGTGGGCAGTCTCTCGCAACCCGATTGCATCGCCCCCGGTGTCTAGTCCGTCGGCGAACAATGCCAATCCTGCAGGTGCCCCAGCAGGAACCGTCCTGAACCACTATCCCTATCCCGAATCTCCCGCAGCGGAATTAGAGCCGATTACGGCAGATGGGGGGTTGAAGCTGCGTAAGGCCGCCGCCCAAGCTTACAAAGAGATGGCCGCCGCTGCACAAGCTGAAGGCATCAGCTTAATGCCGTTGTCTGCTTTTCGATCGATCGCAGAGCAAGAACAGGTCTTTCTCTCCTTGAAGCAGCAGCGGATCCAAACAGCGGAGCAACGGGCAGCGGTCAGTGCCCCTCCCGGTTATAGTGAGCACCATACGGGCTATGCGATCGATATTGGGGATGGCAACGTCCCTGCGACCAACTTAAGTCCCGATTTTGAGCAAACGGCAGCCTTTAAATGGTTGCAAGCCAATGCACCACGCTACAACTTTGAAATGTCGTTTCCCAAAAACAATAAACAAGGCGTGTCCTACGAACCTTGGCATTGGCGGTTTGTCGGCGATCGACAGAGTTTAGAAACCTTCTTTAAAGCTCGAGGCCAACAACCAAGCAATCCTGGAGTGGTTTCGCCAACGGTAACCCCAGAACAACCCTCCTCTGAGAGCCCTTAACTGGGAAATTTGGGGTTCCAACCATGCTGGCGGGCTATCTTGTGTGATTTTTGGAATTTTAATCTGCCCTATGAATCAACTGTCTTTAAATTTGGTGGCGATCGCAGTATTTGCAATGACCCTAACGACACTGTTGGGGCCATTGCTGCACATTTCACCAGCGATCCCTGCCATTGCAATTTTTGGAATGATGGCGATCGGGACGCTGGATGCCTTTAGCTTTCAAGGCCAGGGGCAGAATGTGCTTCTGGACTGGATTGCAGGGTTTTCCCCAGCCCACCGTGAACGGATTATTCGCCATGAGGCCGGCCATTTCCTAGTGGCGCAGCAGTTGGGTATTTCCGTTACAGACTATTCCCTGACGGCTTGGGAAGCATTAAGAAAAGGCTTTGCAGGGCAAGGCGGCATTCAGTTTGATACCCAGGAGTTGGATCAGCAATTGCAACAGGGTAAACTTTCGGCGCAGTGGCTCGATCGCTTCTGCACCGTCTGGATGGCAGGCGTTGCAGCGGAAAAATGGCAGTATGGCAATGCTGAGGGCGGATCGGACGATCGACTCAAGCTACGGGCAGTGCTGAACCACCTCAAATTCTCCGATGCTGAAGCTGAACAAAAGGAACGGCTCTGTGTTCTGCGGGCGAAAACGCTGTTGGAAGAAAACTCGGCAGCTTACGACGCCTTGGTGGAGGCGTTAACCCGTCGGGACTCCGTAGCCGATTGCCAAGCCGTTTTAGCCGCACATTTGACATCCACAGCGCTCACATCCACCTCAATCAACCAGGGGGCTTGATTTAATCTGCTGCCCGATCTGGAGATTCCCGCGATTCTAGAGACTCTTCCAATTGGGAGTTGGTAGGAGATCGATCGGTCAACTCTTCACCAGAATTACGTTGGAGAATAACCAAAGGTTCGATATCATCTGTGGCTGCTGGAGTTGGCTCGGGCAAGTTCTTGCCAGTTGTTTGGGCGACTTTAGTCTTAGCGGTAGTCTTAGCGGTCTGTAGGGTCTTAGCGGTTTGTAACTTTGGAACGATCGCAAAATCTGCTTCTGTCCATTTATCTAAAATATCTTTAACGACAATTTCATGGATCCAAACCTGGCCGACGACGGTTAAGGGTAAGGCCAGCAAGAGCCCTAGAAAGCCAAAAAACGTAGCGAAGAAAAACTGTGATAGCAATGTCACCGCCGGAATGAGGGAAACCTGCTGGGCCATGACGTAGGGCGTCAAAACATTCGTTTCCAATTGTTGTACTGCAAAGTAAAGAATCAACACCGCAACAGATTTCCACGGGGCATCCAGCAACGCGATCGCCATAGGGGGCACCACACTAATTGCAGGGCCAATGTTGGGAATAAACGTAAGCAGACCCGCCAAAATGCCGTTGGCAAAGGGTAAGGGAATGTGCAGAATCCATAGACCCAGGCCACTAAAGCCGCCAATCACCGCCATATTAAATAGAATCCCCACCAGCCAGCCCCGCAGAGACTCTTCACACTTCAGCAAAATATCGTTGATGCGGCGACGGTAAAAAGATGGAAAGCACCGTACAAAGACCCGACGGTATTGTTCAGGATCCACTAAAAACATGATTGCAAGAATCACGACCAGCAGAATATTTAAAATGGCTCCCAAGGTGCCTGAAAAGAAGGCAAAGGAACTGCCTAAGAGCCGATTTGCGATGGGTTGTAACTGTGGAACTAGGCTATCGACATCGGGTATGGAGGCTTGAAGGAAAGGGGGGGCAAAGCTACGGGCATCGTCTAACCAGGTGTTGACCCGATCGAGTCCCTTAGGAAACAGGGTGGTTAATTGCTGAAATTGATCGGCGAAGGGTGGAATAATCAACCACATTGACAGGAATAGAATGCCGAAAATCCCTACGATCGACAAAATTAATGAAGGTGCTCGCTTAATCCCCAGTTTTTGAATTTGCCGCGCTCCCGTATTTAAGGCAGAAGCTAGTACCACAGCGGCAAAAATCAGCATCAACACATTGCGAATTTGCCAGAGAATAAATAGCGCAATGCCCAAGGCTAAAAGACCAACCCAATGTCCTAACTCCATCACTCCTCTCTCCTGCTGACTCGATTCGATTGCCTATAATTCGATTGCCTATGATTTGGTCGCCTATGGATTGGATGGGGTCGATCGATCGGATTGCAGAGAACGATCAGAAGCTGTTTGCGATCTAAAGGCTAAAAATCCTGCTAAGACGATGGTGGGCAGGAGCACTGCAATGATTGCATTCATTGGCGTGGGAGCGATCGTGATATTAGGCGCAAGGTATTTAATCCCTAGGGTAATCACGATGGACGCGGCCAAAACCTTAAGTACAGTTCCCAAATGATTCATACAGTGAGGGTTTGATGATGGAGGGTTTGATAATAATGGAGCGAAGATAAAATACTATCTCCAAAGAAATCTGGAAGAAACGTCTTCATTGTCTCCAATAATGCCCGATCGGTGCTCCCTAATTTTGGCTTAGGTAAGATTGAGTCGATGATGCTCTCCCCGTGAGACTCCCACTGATCGCTTTTGCCAGTGATCACTTTTGTCACTGATTGCTTTGACTACTGATTGCTTTTGCTATGGCTTGTGCCTCTATAGTTCCTGCACCTATGGTTTCCGTCAGTTATCTACGATCTCCCCAAGCGATTCGGACTCAAGCTCAGTATTTGCTGGAACTTGGGTTGGCCGATCGCCTCCACCATTTTCAAGTGGATCTGACGCGCTTGGATGCGGTGGCAGACTATGTGATTGAAATCATGCAGCGGGATTATCCGAACGGCAATATCCCCTTCCATAGCCGTTGGCGACATTTTCCTGCCGATCGGATTGCCCCCCTCCTGCAAAATTTGGATGTCTGGGAACGGGCTAAGGCGCAATTTGATTTGGTGATTCCCAGTGTATTGTTGGATGCGGGGGCGGGCCGTGCTTGGCGGTATCGAGATGCAGCAGGTCGGGTTTGGCAGCGATCGGAAGGGCTTGCTGTAGCCAGCTTAGATCTATTCTGGCAGGGTAAATTTTCACAAATGGGCGACTTAACCACCGATGCCCTGGGTCTGATCCAACTATCTCTCAATGACCTAGCGGCGGGATTGCAAGTCAGTGCAACCAATCCGATCGTTGGGTTGGAAGGGCGCTGGCAAATTCTGCAAAAGCTGGGGCAAATTCTGGCACGATCGCCGCAGTTTTTTGGCTCCGATCGACCTCGCTTGGGAAATCTTGTGGATTACTTCCAGTGCCAAGCGATTGATCAATCTCTCTCGGCGGTAACGATTTTCCAAACGCTGCTGGAATCGCTCAGTGATCTATGGCCGCAACGCTGTGTGCTGGAGGGGCAGAATTTGGGAGATGTGTGGGCCTATACGCCTAGGGGGGCATCGGCTAGCGATCGGTCTGAAGCGGTCTCCTTCTTGGTACCGCTCCACAAACTTTCCCAATGGCTCACCTATTCCTTACTGGAACCCTTGATGGAATTGGGTTTGCGGATTATCGATTTGGATCAACTGACTGGGTTGGCGGAATATCGTAATGGTGGGCTGTGCTTGGATTTAGGACTCTTGCGTTTGAAGCAGCCCCAAGAAACCCAGCGAGCCCATGCCGTAGGATCAGTGTTGGTGTTGGAGTGGCGGGCTTTGACGATCGCCCTTGTGGATTTAATCGCCGATCGCATCCGCCAGAAATTACAGAAAACCGCCGTTGAACTGCCCCTAGTCAAAATTCTGCAAGGGGGCACCTGGAGCGCTGGACGGACGATCGCTCAAATCCTTCGCCCCGAGGGTAGTCCACCCATTTTGATTGAAAGTGATGGAACAGTATTCTAGAAATGGCGATCATTTGCTATATTAATAAACGTGCAATGCGGCGGCATGGCCAAGTGGTAAGGCAGGGGACTGCAAATCCCTTACCCCCAGTTCGAATCTGGGTGCCGCCTTCTTAAATGATTGCTAGACGTAATCCTGGGCAAGCGAGCCAAGCTTAGGCGAGAAGTTTCGACTAGCTCCCTTGATGTAATCCTTGAAGGGAGCTTGCAACTTTAGTTTACAAGCCCCGTCAACTGTCCTTACCGCCAAAAATCCTGGGTGATTTCTGCACGCTGATCCTGCTCTATCGCGTCACGTTGGTAGCTTTCTGCCATTTTTCGAAGAGATGCTGCTGTTCGTGGCCAGCGATCGCCAATTTGACGTGCATCATTCTGATACCGCTCTACAAGTGCGCGTTCTTGTTCTCCACCATCAGTAGGCATCCTAACTGTCACTCCACGATTATTTAGAATCTGGATTTGCCAGCTATTTTCAATATCTGAGCTTGCTAACTCTTCAATTAGATCCCGCACTGCTTGGTGAGGCCAAACTCCATCAGGGTCGATTGGAGAAAACGCAAGCGAATGCCCAATGTAAATATCAGCTACTTCAGTTCGACCACATTCGGCAGCAAGCTCCCTTGCCTGCATGACCCATGCTCGAAGAGCTTCAGCATCAACTGAACCATCTTCTTGAACCCCCGCCATTTGTTTCCATGACTCCAAAAAATCTAGTGCTAGGAGTGCAAATTCTTTGGCATTATCAGATACTTCTGTTGGTGGTTCGTTTTTAGACGGAAAGATGCACTGAAGCGCTTTAACAAAGAGGACAGGATTTTTTGCTAGCTCTTCGTAGAGAATACGAGGACGCCGATAGTCCTTATGAATGCGAAGATATAGCCACTCTAACTGAGCGAGGTGATCGCGGGATATCCCTGTTTTTTCAAGGTAATTGAGTAACTCGGCAGAATGATAGGCAAAGTCTGAGAAGTCAAAATTTGGCTCCGGATCTGCCTTAACAGATAGTTCCAAAACATCGGCAATTCGCTCAGCTGAGACAATCGCAGGTGTTTGTTTCAAAGCCCATTCGATTAGATTGATAGCCGAGTGAACTCTTTGAAATTTAATCAGTTGGGTTAGCACTCGCTCTGCCTGAACCGCATCAACGAGATTAGCCGCTTGTGTGCGGCTCCAGAAGTAACGCTGAACCTCTTCAGAAGCAGTATCCAGGCGATCTAATAGGGATCCATTGAATGGAAGACAGAGTAGAAATTCTCCATACTGCTCCGGTTCCCATCTCTCTAAATTGGCGTTGATGCAAGTTTCAATCCAAGACTCCCCCTGTTGGTAGGCATTAACTCTGACAAACCTTTGAGCCACTTGGCTACGCCATCCCTCTGAGGACCCAAGGTTATCTTCCAGGAATAAATCAACATCAATCGGCAGCAATTCTGCCTTTGCCAATGTGTGACCAACCAGGGCTGGCTCTGTCACCTGCTCTGCAAGTTTCAGAACGCCATTCCAACCTTGTGCTTTGAGAATTTCTTGCAACGCCTCTGCCCGTAGATTTTCGGCAATTTCTTCCCGTTCGTTCCAGGATTGGCGACGTATTCCTGGCAACTCGACGTTGAGTTTAAAGAGCCACTGATAGCGATCAACTGGATTATCTGGTTCAAGCCGAGTAAAAACTCCCTCCAAACGTTGAACCAGGTCAGCAGGCATCGCCCATTGGGCATCCGGAAAATCTCGATGCCGGGTAGCTTCATGACGAAGGCAATCACAAATCTGATTGCGTTCTTTTGAGGAGAACTGCTCAGGATCCAGCGTTTCCAGACTTTGAAGCAAAGATTCTTGTTGTTCATCCGACATACTAGCCATTGCAGCAATCAGGCTACACCAACGAGTTGCATCGTTGCCTACATCAGAAAGGAGCCGATGCAAAATAGCATTTGTAGCCTCAAGATATTCCTGGACTGTAATCTTAGCCGGAGGATCGGGCACCCAATCACGCCATTTGGCTGCGTGAGTTGGAGAAATGACACTGTGGTGTTTTGGTAAGAGATTGATCAATAAATGCCAGGCAACCTCTGGCTCTCGCCTGAGGATTGTATCGAGAACATTGAGACGGCTGTTGAGAGATGCCGTTGTATTAGGGTGCCAACAAATGAAGACATCCCGCAGACTCGCGGCAGGTCGATTCGCAAGACGCCCACCCTGATCTAGACGTGTTAATCGAGCCAAACTTAAGGCTGCCTGGCTTAAGTAGTCAGGATGCCAGGCAAGAGTTTCCAGTGCCCAAAGTAAACCTGTATGGGGCGAAGAACTCAGAAATCCTGCATCTGAAGTTCGATCTTGAAACAGGCTGACCAGAATTGGATTTTCTCCAGATAAACCTGCATCAACTGCATCCAGGAAAACCCCCGGTGCTGCCTCAGCTAGAAGGGGAAGCTGATAAGCTAGCGATGCCCAGAGGCCTGCATTATTCCTCGCTCTCTCCATCAACTGCCAGATGATTCTACGAGCAATGTCTTCCCCTGTTCGGCTGGCAATGAATGAAACTTCAGAGCTAAGCGTTGCCATCAGTGCGAGCATTTCTGCAATGCTCTCCCGGAGACGTCCCGATCTGGTGAGAACTTTACCGTAAACACTCGCTGCATAGTGCTGTTCGGGTGGCAGTTCAAAGGCTGGGTCAAGTTCGCTCAAAATATCGATCGCAACGGTCTCAAACCGCTGTAAGTCATCATTCGTCAAATACCTTGCAAGCAACCGCCAGGCATCCTCTGGCGCTGCGATCATCCAAATATGACCGACTCGCCGAACGGGCGGATCAGGCTCGTTTGCCCAACGAACCAGAATGGTTTGCAGGTGCTCGTAGGACATACCTGACAACTGTGCCAATACTTGTCGATCGCCGTCGCAAGCATCATCCCAGGCACTGGCAAGCAAGGGGGCTAATAGATCGCGGGCATTGGTTGGTTGTGCCCAGGCTGGTTGTTGGATATTAGGAGCGATCGCCAGTTTGCGCCGTAGAGCAGATAAGCTCCGTCGGGCTAAAGTGGCAAAGTTTTTAGCCTTATCACGGCTCAAGCCCATTGTTCTGAGTGCTTTCTCAGCAGCATCCCGGTTAATGCGTGGGAGACGGTGTTCTTTGTCAGAACTGGTTCGCCCTAAGGGAACAAAAACGTGATGCCCATTCTTAATTGCTTGACCTACTCCTTCGACTTCTGGGAATCGAGGAATCAAAATTAGAGGCATCTCGGATGATGTAATCAAACTTTGCCATGCTACAGCACTGTTAATGACAACGGCACGAGGTAGAACCTGGCTCCGCTCCTCGTCCTCTAAACTCTGAACAACTGCTGCCAGAAAAGCGATCGCCTCCTCTGGTGAGTCAGCCTGAAGTGAGAGTGCGCTGGGACTACCCCGTAACCAACTAATGATGCGATCGCGCTCTTGTTCACGTCCTCCAATCACCAAATCCTTGCTGAGCGATGGTTCTGTGTCTTGTGACCAGTTTCTCCAGAAACTTTCAAGAGAAAGGGTTTCCAGAGGAGACAGATGAAAATACTGAATGAGATTTTTGACATTGGCAATTGTGGTTCCACCTGACATTTGAGCAATGATTTGATTCTGGTTTCCAGTGATAGATTGGGTAATCTGAGTATCAGGGAAAGCATCGCTCGTCTCAGATGTAAGAGACAACTCACAATCAACTAAGGTTGCATCTGGTGGTTCTAGTCCTGCTCGATATAAAAGTGCACTCCAGTAATCTAAAAGGCTTTGGACTGACCAACGTTCATCCTCTTCATCTAAGATCGTGCCCGTGGCTCTTCCTTTATAAAGGAACTGCTCAACCTCAATCAATATGTTGGGTTCATTTTCGCTCTCCTTGTATCGTTTGAGCAGATTACTATGGAAAGTACGCAAAGATTCTATAGAGGGAAATCGGTTACTTCCTGCGTCTGTGCTTGGTTGTGGATTAGGTTTAGAGTCATTCATTCAATTATCCTCATCACTGATGCTAACGCCCCACCGACCTCACGCAATTCCTGGCACAAGTGTTTCAGTGCCTCATCAACTTGGTAAAAGCTCTTTTTTGCCTGCCGACAATACAGATGAAAGCATTGCTTAATTTTGAAGGGATTCTGGCTTTTGAGAGCTGCATCTAAATCCTGAATGTCTTGCTGGAATATAATCATCCATTCATCTATAGTGGGACTGATCAAAACCTTTGTTCGTTCTAGCAAATCCGGCCAGGACACTTTCAACTCATCTAGATTCTGATCCAGATTGTCTTCAATTCGCCACAGTTCCAGGTCGAACACTTGCCAGTTGTCATGCCCAGTAATGAGTGCATTCAGTTGTGAATCTAATACTCTCAAGGATTCGACCCCTCGCTGAAACTGTTGCAGTTTCTCTTGGTCCAAAGTTGCATCTACTAGTTCTTCTAAAATAAGCTGGATTGGGCTCACCAAAGAGGGTAGTCTGAGAGACCGAGCAGCGGTTACTAGACTAGTATTAACGCGAGAGGGTTGAATTGCCAGCACACGCTTTAATAGGTTGATACTTCGTGACAAGCGGTGCAACTCTCGTTTCTCAATAGCAGTGTGTAATTCTGTTTGAGCCTCCTGCAGATTGGTCAGCCACCTAACTTCATGGGCTGAGAATGTTTTAGTTGTAGTAATTTTCTCGATGCGTCTAAGGAGATTTTGCAAATCACGGTCGCGATCTATCAGGTTGTATAGGATTGTACTGTCCTCAATTTTCTGGATACCGCCCAGAAGCTTTTGGAGGGTAGGATCATGATTTATCTGAGGAATCAGGGTTGTACTGTCCTCCGAGAGACGTTTCGATTCTTGGAGAATACCCCTATAGCAATCTAATTCCAGAGTATGGAGTAGGTCATGCAAAGTCTTGTAATTTGCAATGGTATCAATCTGTTGGCATGCGGCTTCAAATCTAACTTGATATGTAATCAGGGATCGTCGCACTTCCGGTATCCGTGTCAAAGCAGCCAAGGCATTAAGACCTTGCTTTACTGAATCAATATCTTCCTCGTGAACATCCTGTCTGGACGTCCCCAAGTCACTCTGATAAATCGTGGCACCGATATAAACCGCCCCTTCAACGTTTTCGATCGCCGTTCCGCCTGACATCTGAGCGATAATTTGGTTGCGATCGCCTTGACTATTTTGATCAATGTAGCTATGGAAAGCTGGATGAGAAGTAGACAGTGGGGGGCGCACTTGACGCTTGCGTTTGAAGAGGCATTGGAGCCAACGTAACAGGCGATCTAATTGTCTGATCAACCACTTCATATTTTGACTCTATTGTTTATTCCAAACACACTGTTCATACATCTGGACTGGATCACTGGTGCTAACCTTGCTAACTTTGCCAGATCGTACCTGTATACCAAATCTGCTGACAATTCTGAAATCAGTCCTGCCCGTGCCAGAGACGATTTGCCTGAACCAGAGGGATCATAAATGGGCAAAACCCGAATAGCAGATTCCGTTTCATGCAAGCTGCGAAGTTTTTCCCAAAGGGCAGCAATCTGTTTTTCTCGCCCAAAAAAGCGATCGCCATCCGTCTCCTGAAACGCCATCAAATCTTTGTAAGGATTCGGACCAATATCCGATGGGGTTGACTTGGCAGCAGAGGAGTCTGATTCAGTTGAGCCTGAGTGAAAAATCGCTTGCCCACCGCTGACGTACACGACAATTCCACCCAGCACCTGACCGATCGCCTGGTTGCGATCGCCCGTCGTCTTCTGATGGATTTGCGGAACGCCATCTGGAGGATTAGCAGGTGGCAAGTTATCAGACATGCCTTACTAGCCCTATTCGTTGAAAGTGATATTACCCGTTACATTGCCAAACACTTTACCACCCGTTATTTGACCAATCACTTGGTTCTGGTTGCCAGTCACGTGCTGCACAATTTGTGTACCAGGTGTACCATCGGGAGCGTCTTCTGCCATAATTTTGGCGATCGCCTCTGCTAAAGATGGGTCGCTTTCCAATATCTTTTTCAATTGCAAGCGCAAAGCAGCCTGGGCATCGTCATCAGTCGGAGCCTTTGCTACATCTGTCACGGCTTCTTTGGCAGCTTCCTTTGCCTCCAGCTTCGGAAACAGCTTCTCCCAAATCGCACCTGCTTTCTTCAACGCGCTCTCGGTTAACTTCGTACCTGCGGTCTCTCCAGATTTTGCCACAGCACCTTCCAGGGCTTTGCCACCTAACTTTATCAATGTGGGTAGGAAGGGGGTGAGAAATGCAGTTAAGGTAGCAGGATCCATGAGCAGCTCCTTGAAATCCAAGGTTAGGACTTAGCGATCGTTCAATTTAGCGGTGAACTTATAAAAATAGTATAGGTAAAAAAACATTACCCGTCAGTCTTAAGTTGGATTGGCTAATTCACATCAGGTGTGAGTTCTGCTTCACTAATTGCCCTGATTGGACTTGCTTAAAATACTCTGTTTGAACAGAGCGAATCTGACCTTCCATGTCACTCTCTATTTATAGATAGTGACTCTCTGAGCAATATGGGCGCTGAACAATTTGCATCAATGGTTTCTGGTGTACCCGCTTCTGGAACACCCGTTTTGGAACAATCTTGTCTTCTCTCGCCAAACTTGCCACCCGTGGATTTGCTAGCGGGGCATCCTCCCTTGAAGTTGGGAGTCATGGCATCTGGTAGTGGCAGCAACTTTGCGGCGATCGCCCAAGCGATTGCGACAGGCAACCTCAATGCCCAGGTGCAAGTTTTGATTTACAACAATCCGGATGCCAAGGTTGCGGCCCGCGCCGAAGCCTTGAAAACGCCAGCGGTGTTGTTGAACCATCGAGACTATGCAAGTCGGGAACATCTGGATACCGCGATCGTCGAAACCCTGAAAACCTATGACGTGGATTGGGTGATTATGGCGGGCTGGATGCGCATCGTCACACCCGTATTGATTCACGCTTTCCCTAATCGCATCTTAAACATCCACCCCAGTCTCTTGCCCAGTTTCAAAGGTGGGCATGCAGTGGAACAAGCTCTCCAAGCAGGCGTCAAAATAGCAGGCTGCACTGTGCACTACGTGGTTCCAGAGGTGGATAGTGGCGCAATTTTGATGCAAGCTGCGGTGCCCATTCTGCCTGAAGATACGATCTCCACGCTGCAAGCTCGGATCCAAATCCAAGAACACCAAATCTATCCTGCCGCGATCGCCTTAGCAGCAGCTAGAGAGTTTGTGGGGAATTCCTGACATAGCCGACAAGTTTTATCGATGCTTGATGGGTTTTGCACAAATCATCTCCGTATTTTTACGAAAAGTATCTTCCTTGAGGGAGATGTGTGTTCAATGTGGGTCAGGCAATATATACTCAGATTGAGAAGCTAATTGTCTAGCACAAGGGCAGTCCGAACCGGGTAGGGACTGCTTTTTTATTGTTGATTTTTCTTTTGCTAATTATTTTTCTGGATGTAGGATTGCGCGGCTGTAATTTTCTAGGACTCACCAGAGCTCCCCACTAGTCCTACTCACCAGTCCAGTTCTACCCGCTGGTACTACTCACCAGTATTATCCAGTGATCTCTAGTACTCCGTGGTTTTTGTACGAGGTTCCACGCTGGGGCATCTTGACCTACAGGTTCGATCGATAAACCGTATGTTTTTGTTTAATTACTTTGTTGGCGTTACAGAAATGGCCTCTGGCACAATGGCTAGGTATCCTCTTGTGACTTCTTCGAACCAGAATGTCTGCTTCTCCTGAGTCCTCTCGAGATCGATCGCAGGATCAAGTTCTGATGGCCCGTATTGCTCAACGGGATCCTACGGCGCTGTCTCAACTGTATGATGTCTATGCCCGCATTATTTATTCCGTTGCCTATCGCAGTCTAGGTTCCGTTGAGGAAAGCGAAGAAGTGGTGCTCGATGTTTTTGCCCAAGTCTGGAAAACGGCGGAGCGCTACGATAGTCAAAAAGGGCGGGTAGATGCTTGGTTATTTATGATGGCGCGGAGTCGGGTGCTCGATCGCCTGCGTAAAACGCAGCGGTTGGGTAAAGTAGAAGATGCAACCATGCAAGCGGAGCGATCGGTTCCGAAAACCACCCATGATCCGATCGAGCAAGTTGCCGTTAAGGAACGCCGCCAGCAAGTTTTTGCCGCTTTAGCCCAATTACCCCCTGAACAACGGCAGGTTATCGAGTTAGCTTATTACAATGGACTCAGTCACAGTGAAATTGCAACTGCAACAAATTTGTCCCTTGGAACGGTTAAAACGCGCATTCGGTTGGGGCTTAGTAAATTACGAATCCTTCTGGGTTCCTGGGAAACTTCATGAGGGAGCGATTGGAGAGAATCATGGTTGAATTAAATGAATTTTCTCAATTAGATAATCCATGCTTCTGTGAGTTAGCTCCCCTAGAAGCACTCGGTGTTTTGACAGAAGATGAACAAGCCTGGATTGCGAGCCAAATGGCAGAAATGCCGGAACTGGCACATGAATTGGTAGACTATCAAATGGCAGTCAATGCCATTCCCTACAGCGCGCCTGAAGTGCCTATGGCAAGTGATTTGAAGCAGCGACTATTCCAAAACTTAAATTTGGAATTGGAGTCCACAGAATCAACCATTTGGCCTCCTTCTCCTACGCCAACGGGGGCAGTATTTGCCGTGCGATCGCAGGAGTTTAAATGGGTGCCCTATCGGGTGCCAGGGGTGATGATCGCTCGTTTGCGCGTGGATGAAACTAACCGTGAAGTGAGTGTAGTACTGCGGGCGGAGCCAGGGGTATCCTATCCCGTTCATGTCCACGCTGGGTTTGAGGAAATTTATATGCTGCAAGGTGACCTCATTGTGGGGGATCAGGTCTACTATGCAGGGGATTATATTCGATCGGAATGTGGGTCAGCCCATGGCCCATCTACCCAGACTGGCTGCATGTTCTTCGCCCGCACTTCATTAGATGACGAGTATTTTGAAGACAGTTTAGTCAATGTTTAGTCACTATCGAATCAATATCGAGTGCATTGCTGAGTGAGTACTTTAGCAATGCACTTTTTGATAATTGACTATGGCGATTGAGTTTAAAATTCTCGTTTCAGTAAACTCAGACAGAAAACCGCGATCGCAAAAGCGACGATCGTCAGGCATGAAATGACCCAGGTAGATAGGCTCCCCAATTGCTGAATCAGTCCTGCTAAGCCAACTGCACCACCCATTCCCCCAAAATAGAGTCCTGTGCCCCATCCGGCCAGTGCTGGAGGTACTCTTGTTAATGCAAAAGGAATTTGGTCAATAAACAGTAAACCCATTGCAGTTCCGAATAGAAATAATAAAATTATGGCTGTAATCCAGTGAGATACTAAAGGGGATAAAAGCAGTAACAGCGCGATTGTGCCTAGACTGCAAGTCATAGATTTCCGAATTCCCAGAATATGGATGCATTTTTCTAAAGGAATGGCTGTGATTGCAGAAATCAGAAGAATCACTGCTGTAATGTAGCTGGGTGAAATCTCTGGTAATAAAGCCTGAAATTGTAGTGGAATCTGTTTGAGCATTAAAAAAGATTCCATGCCTGCTGCTGCTCCGACTAGAAAAATTAAAGCAGATCGTTTGAGTGAAACAGCAGGGCGGGGATGGGGTATGGCAGGTATGGCAATGGCAGGCTGATTAAGCCCGATCGCGGTACCTCCTAGCAACAGACAAAAAGCTCCAAATAGGAAGGTTCCTGTACTGCCAATTTTGCTAAAGAATTGCTGCAATAGAGGGTCAAGTGCGCCAGATAGTCCTAGAACAAAGGTCAGCAACGCATTGGCATGGGGTAAGTTTTCGGTCGGTGCAAATTGTCGTAATAGCGCGATCGCAGGGCCACGAAAGATGATCATCGCCATGACCCAGAGGGTCATTAGAATGGGAATCATCCAGGTAAACGCAGGAGATAGTCGTTGTTCTAATAAAAAAGCTAATACTATAAAAATTAAGCCTGCTAAGGAAATTCCGATCGTAATCATTGGCAGCCGATTTCCTGCTTTTGCCATCAGGCGATCGCTCTGAAAACCGACATAGGGTTCAACGATCGCGCCTAGTAGTCCCTGCCCAATGCCCAACCAAGTGGCCAATAATGGAAATCCTAAACGGGTTAAAATTTGAGGCTGATAAAATCCATAGGCTGACCAACATACGATGATCGCAGCCAATAGAATCGCAACTCCACCCACCTGCTGCCAGAGGGTGCATGATGAGGAAGACGTGCGTTGCATAGAACCTCAAACTCGCAAAGGTAGTGAATTTCAAATCAAATGACTAAACAAGAGACAAGCCCCTTTCCTAATAAAAGGGGCTGCAATGGGTTTTTAAGACGTCGATCGTTACACCTTCAGAATCCAACGATCGCGAGTTTCAGGACTCACAAAGGCTGCTGGCACAATATCTAACATCACACCCAGCGATCGAAATGTAGCTCGAATGGCGGTTGCATGGGCCGCTTCATCCAAGCCAATGCTCGCTCCCGCTGTAATCAACTCAGGCGTTTTCAACCGGGCCGCCTCTAAGGTGTAGGCGATCGCGGCATCGGTTTCTAACGCTAATGCCAACTTTGCGATGTTTACATCAGAATCTAATCCGCCTTCGCCTTTCTTTAAATAAGAAGACACATCATAGCTCTTCTCAGCCATGACAGGTTTGCCCCCCAAACTCCGTACCACTTCCGCCAACTTATCGCGATGGGCCTTGTGATCACGCTGGTTCATGAGTGCTAGCGCTAGAACAGCCTTGCCCACATCGGTATTACTCAGCTTTCCGGCTGCAACTTCGTACGCCCAAATGGCTTGGTGCTCATAATAAAGGGCGTTATTGAGAATCTTGATATCGTTTTGCTTGTCCTTCGGAGAGGGCATGGCCTCTACCTGCTCAGCTAAAAATGAAGTTCCTGCCGTAGCTGCCAAACCCGCTACCAGCCCCCCAGTTGCTAATAAATTGCGGCGAGACATTCCAGCAGATTTTCCCGATCGCCCCTGTACTTGACCGTTAAGTCCTGGATGATGATTCATGACATTGTCTCCTTTCAAGTAATCACTCGCTGAACAGACTGACTGCATTACGGGGGACTTCCTGCGTAGGGATTTGCCGCACCCATCAGCCTTGTAAAGAGGGAATACGTGAGGAGGACTTAATTGGATTTATACAAGGCGTAATTCTAGTTGAGCAGAAGTAGAAAATCGAGAATCAACCGAAAGAGCACTGGTCTGTGTTCAATTTAAACTCGATCGAATACAGACCAAGCTTGCTACCTGAAAATCAGTATGAACCTCTTTCTACTCCAAGCGCTACTTGCCAATCCAAATCTCTTGAACCTAGTTGAACAACATCCTTCAGTGACTCTTGGCAATCTACTGAGGCAATGGTAGGATTTGTTAGGGCTAGGACTATCCTATAATAAGATAATAGCCTCCGATATCTTCATATGCAGTTTATCGAGGTTAAACAATTGAGCATTCAGTTGACCTACCAACGATCTAGCTTCCCACGATCGACTAAGCTTCTAAGATCTGGGAAAGATCAAGAATAGGCTAACCAATCGATGTTGACAAATAGTCATTTGATGGTTAGCCTATTCTTAGGTGGAGGCTGTAAAGGGGGATATGATGCTACTGCGTGCCTATGCTAGGTGCTCCCTTGGAATTGTCATTCCCAAGCGATCGAATTGTCAGATGGTTATTCTCGACTGAAAATTCATTGCTGACAGAATGAAACATTCCTGGATAATGAGTATCAGGACTTAATCCAGTCAGAGAATCTAACCTTAATTAATCTGACTTCAATTAGTTGGCTTCAGTTCTACCGGATTGTCGGGCTGTTTCGTCTCTTCTGGTTCTGTTTCACTAGGGGGTTCATAAAGAAACCACCGTACAAAATCTTCTGATGCAGACGATTGAATTCTTGTCAGTGCATCTTTGATCTCTGCCACAGCCTCAGCGGATGGGTCCCGGCTCCCGTTAACCCATCGACTCACGTTTGAACGATCGATGCCCATTGTCACGGCTAATTGATTCTGTGTAATGCTGTATTGACGCAGCACCTGTTTCAAAGCTTTTCCTGCTCGACCCATACTTTATTCATCAACCTTGTGATTATTGAAACACACGCAAAAACTGTGCAGTATGCCTTTAGCGCTAGATCGGACTCGTCCAATCCTGGTTGCAGAATGAGAACTCGCTAGCAATTGAAGGATAAAATAGCTGCACTATGGGGCAATCCATTTATAATCCGAGCTACAGAACTATGACTGTTGGTAATTATCAACACTGATATCAAGACCGAATCAATCCTGATAAGACCGCCATGGGTAATAGCCATGGGTGATAGAACAGAGTTTCTTTGTCGGATCCAATCAACTTTAGCAATTTCTATAACCTGCTCTCAATTGCTTCATCAGAGACTCGTTAAGAAGACTCATTAGAATGGCTCATAGAACTTGGAACCGACAGTTTGAGCTCAGTTCTAGGATGAGGGCTGCAAAAAAGAGGAGGCAATTATGCTACGCAGACACAGCTTGGGCTTTTCAATTTAGTGCTCAAGTAAGCCGAACTCCCAGCCCCTAAAGGCCTTATAACTAACTTACTGCGAAGAGGATCAAAAGGATCAGGTGGGGGATCTGTCATAAAGCATGGATAGCTATCTAGAAAGTTCTAAGAGAATGAATTCTCTTAGTCTACTGTAGACACCTTCTGATCTTCTTCAACACTAGCGTTAGGTAGATTAGCCTCTAGCTTAAGGCAGTTACGACCATCTACTTGGAGACAATACTCCACACGATCCATTAAGCGGTTTAAAATTAGCCAACCATAACCGTGTTCTTGCTTATCTTCCGGTGTTGGTGGTTTGTATTCTGAGGGATTGTACCCTTGACCACAGTCCCAAATTTCTAGGGCAAGGTCGCGATCGTGAAGTTCGAGTCTAAGGACAACTGGCAAGTTAGGCTGATCGCGATGGGCATGGCGGACAACATTGGAGTACGCTTCCACCAATGCCAACCGTAGGCGAGTGGACTGTCTAGACCAGTCTACGGCATTACCAATTTCCAACTGTAAACTGTCTAATAGCCAGTGTTCCGCTACAGCTAAGAAACGTAGATCGCTAGGGACGTGCAGCTCTGTTTTCATCTTTTACAGAACCTCCAGGGATAGCATAGTTTGATCATCTTCTTGGGCAATGGTGGCAGCCCGAATTCGGGCAAGTAGACGTTTGAGATCTAGGCAATCCCGGTCCTCTTGCAGTAACTTCCAGAAGCCTGCCTGTTGCAGCATCATGCCTGACTCAGCTGAGGTCGAGGTTGTGGAATAAACTGGTATTTGATTCCGAATGGTGACTTCAGTAACGCCATCGCTCATTAACAGAAAGGTGTCTCCTGGCTCAAGGACAGCGCTGCCAGAAGGGGCTTTCCAAAGTTCACGAATCCCCAAAGGAACCCCTCGATTAGTGAGATATTGGGGAATAATTTCAGCATCAGCTATTTGTCGAGCCCAGAGCAGAGGATAAAGATGGCCCGCATTGGCATAGACGAGCTGTCGGGTCAGGGGGTTAAACCTTGCCAACACCATCGTGATAAAGCAGTTAGTACTGACCAAATCATCCAACATAATGCGATTTAAATTTTGCATTACGTCTTCTGGATTGGGTGACGTTTCTTGGGCGAGTTCCCGGCGTAGGACAGAAATAGCACTGGCCATAAACAAAGCTGCCGGAACTCCTTTCCCAGAGACATCTCCCACTGCTAACCAAAGATCGCCTTGGGGGTGTTGGTACACCTCAAAAAAATCTCCCCCGACTTCTCGGGCTGGATGGCAGCAAGCTTGTACGCATACCCCCGGTAATTCTGGCAAGGTTTGCCGGAGTAAATTATTTTGAATTTGCCGAGCAACAGCAAGTTCAGCGCGGATTTGTTCAGCTTGCTTTTGGGTTCGTTGATACAGTTTCGCTTGAGAAATCGCAATAACGGCTTGTTCTGATACGCCTTCTAGTAATTCCAGATCTTCAGTAGACCACTGATTGAGATCCCCTCTGCGGATAATCGAGAGAATGGCTAGCAGGTCTGTTTGATAGGTTAAGGGAATGATGACATGGGCCGTATTCTGATCGCCGTTTGCTTCCGTAAACGTTTTGATTGCTCGAAAGCTACTTTCCGTTGTGGCATAGTCTTCAAGAACGCTGCGAATCAAAGGCATGGTTGGGTTCCAGAGATTCGCAGGAATGTGGTCATTTGCGATGTACTGAACCACTTGGCTGGATAGAAACCCGTTCTCAAGGGGATGCAAGCTACAGCATTCGGATGTAAAGTTTTTACCGAGGGTTTCCACGATCGCTTGCAGCATGCTGCCGTAGTCTAGAGACTCTCGAATGGCTGTATTAACGGCATTAAACAATGATTCTCGGCGCAGCGATCGCCGGAGTTCCTCAGTTCTTTGTTTGACGACACGGTAAGTTTCGGCGGCCTGTCGAACCACAGCTTGAAGTTGTTGCTGATTCCAAGGCTTGGTGATGTATTTAAACACCTTACCCGAGTTGATTGCATCAACGAGGTCTTTGACATCGGTATAGGCTGTCAAAACAATTCGAATCGTGTCGGGAAACCGCTCCACCGTTTTGCTGAGAAATTCAGTTCCCAACATTTCAGGCATTCTCTGATCAGAGATAATAATGGCGACTTCACCATACTCCTCCAGTAACTCCAGCGCGGCAATGGCACTTTCTGCACGGAGTACCTGGAATTCCAGCCGAAACGTCCGATAGAGCAGATCAAGATTATCTGGCTCGTCGTCAACGATCAGCATTTTGAGCTTTGCTTGGGAGCTTTTATTCATATCTAACCCAGCACTGGCTGCCTGATTTACAAAGGCTTTACAGGCAGATTACCCAAAATTTACAGTTGGCTATCAGGTAGCGCCCCAGCTTGTAGACGTTTCCTAGGAGATGCTGTGTAGCTCTACTCCCTAGTTTTCAGACATGGGGGTCTGATAGCTGAACTATTTGGCTATCGAGTCGTCTGTGCTTGCCTCATCCTCCGTCAGAATTATAATCGACTCCCCATGGACAAAACCTGTTCAGTTTTAAACTTTCAAGGGAGGATGACCTAGGGGAAATTGGGCAATATGGTTTGGATCATCATTATCCATCATTCGTAATCATGGGTCATTAATTGAGAAACCAGCGGTGGGATGGGGGGCAAGCCATAATTTCGTAGGAACTGATTAAAACTTTTGGGATGGAATAAATACCAGACTGTTCCCCCTACCAATAAAAACATGGAAATGGCTAGGAACCCTGACCATACTTGGCGAATGGCGATGGGTCGTGTGGATGTGACAGGATAACGATCGGGCTTGGCTTGGCGGCGATCGGTTGAGCGAGCGCTGTGAGGCATCGATCTAGGGGAATTGAGTGAGCCTGTAGGGGTGAGCTTGCGGGCAGGCAGCGTGTGGGTTGCCGCCGTTTTTGTTGCTGGATTGCGCGTTGTGCTAGTCTTGGCCCCACTGCTGGAGGTTGTGAAGGCAGTCATCTGTCCCAGACCGGGGTGTTCACTGCGTAGGTGACGCATTGTGAGGATTTGCTGGGCCACCGGCGATGGGCGACGATCGGTACGACTCCAGGTGAGCAGGGCACTGGTGGCAATCAAGCAGAGGTTGGGAATGTGAAGGGATTGTAACCCTTGCAGGGGAATGGGTTCATTGGTGACCAGAACCACAAGACTGTGGGGGTTATATTGTGCAAATCCATGGGCGCAACGGGCAACAGCAAGGGCTAATCGAGCGCGCTTGCTCATGCCATGCCCAGGGGCAGGTTGTAGGAGAGGGTGATCGATCTCGTCGTCGGTCCACTGCCAAATCCCGCGTTCCAAAAAACCGAGAAACTCCCTAGCTTTGGATTCTTGGGATTTTTCGATTGCATGTTGGCTGAGATCTTGTAATTCTTGCTGTACTGCTTGCGGTAGGTAGCATTCTCCTACCCGCCGAAAGGCTTGCCAATCACGAAGTTCGGTCGATAAAACAGCACTCAGATCAAACAGGAGCAAAACGGGCGGAACTTCTAGAGCTTTTGTCATAGGTTGAACCCCACAACCGGAAATATCAATAATTAAACCGTCAGGAAACCGTACAGTTCTTTCTGGGTAGTGAAATTGAGAACCGATTGAGAAGTCCTAAGGAACCGTTGTAAAGATGGACAGTCGTGAAGGCAGATAAATTAAGTTGAAATATTATCGAGTGATCGTAGACAAATCAAGAGTTAACGCGCAAAATTTAAGGTTTTGGTTGGGTAAGTGCCCGAAAACGCTTACCCATGTTGCTAATCTGCCTCTTTCGCGACTTTGCGCGAGTCAGCAGGTTCTTCAAGTGTGTTTACAAGCTAAGAATGCTTGCTAGCCGATCGTGTTTTCCAGTAAAGAACCTATTAAATTTCAGCTTAGACCGAAAAGCCCAAGCGTCCTGCCAAACTGGGAGTCAGCGGTAGCAGCACGGTAATCATTAAGAACAGTGCTAACAACCCCAAGGCAGCGCGGGTATCATCGGGTTCCGGTAGCTCGTTTAAACTGGGACGCTCTAAATTCCGTTGCAGGAAGAGAATAACGATCGCCCAGTACAACGCTAAGGGATTGACCAAAGCTGCCAAGCCTAGGAAAACCACAGTCACGACAGTGGTACGGGTCGCCACCTTACGGCCATAGATCGCTTGCACAATCCGTCCACCATCCAATCGGCCAGCGGGCATTAAGTTAATTGCCGTAATCACCAAACCAAGCCAGCCCAGCACGACTAAGGGACTGACTTCAATAAAATCCTGCTGGACTTCGCTGCCCAAAATGACGCGAGTCAGGGTTCCAACCAGCATGGATCCCTCAAAGAATGAGGTGGGAACTTTAAACGGGCTGCCGGGGTGGGAGAGGGTCAATCCGGTAATCAACATGCCTAGGGAGAGCAAGCCGCCAGCCGCTGGCCCTGCAAAGGCAATATCAAACAGCGCAGAACGGTTTGGAAGTAAGGATTCAAAGTTCGTTAGTGCCCCAAAGGAGCCAATTTGCCAGGTGGGGAAGAAAAAGGGCCAACTGAGTTTGACGTGGTGCCGTTTGGCCATGACCCAATGGCCTAATTCATGGGCAGTGAGAATGGTGAACAAGCCTGCGGCGAGGGGAACTACTTCGGTGTAGCGTTGGGGCGCACTGTAGAAATCAAAGCCTTGGAGTAAGCCCGCCATTTCCAAGGTTGTCCCGATCGTGGCGACAAAGAGAATGACCGCCAGAATTTTCTGCGTTAGGTTCAGCGGCTTGGGATCATTGCTACTGGGCAGGACGACCACCGTGGGGCGACCTTCTTGGTTCTCGACGAGGAATAATCGATAGCGATCGCCCAGCCGTTCCTGCAACAGTTCGGACAGTTTGGCATGAACTTTTTCTCCATCGCCTCGCAAATTACCGTTGAAGACCGCTCCGTCCTGGAAGGGAATCGTTTCCGTGGCAAAGAAGGTATCTATGCCAAAAATTCCCTTGATAGCGGTTAAATCTTCAGTCGAAATAGGTTGCAGTTGGGGAATAGCGGCGGCGGGAAAGGGCGTTTTCGTGGCAGCTTCGGCGTCTTGATCAGCCGCTTGATCGGAAGTGGAACTTGTCTCACTGGCTGCTGCCCTAGCTTTGGCAATCTCCTCCGCCCGTTTGGCCAATTCCTCCGGGGCGATCGCGCGAATTTGTCGTCCCAGCAGGATATATCCTCCAGTGGAAATGACGAACAGGAGCAACATGCCCACGAGGTTAAGATAGACGCCAACGGAAAAGAGGCCAAAGAACAGCAACCAGGGAGCCATCAAGGTCACCGATTGCAACCAGGACAGGATGCCGAGTTTGCCGTAGGGTTTGGCGCGATAGAAGCCCCAGCCAAGGATGCCCAGTGCAACTAGCACAGTGAGAGCGGTAATCATCTCCGAACCTTCAAACGCAGATTTTAAATAGATATGGAAAGTCTGTAATGCTTCTGGGACAGGATTTTCACCCCAGTTACCAGCGCATCACTCTATCAATGTACGGCAAGATGTTGAGCCATGGAGTACGGAGAGCCGCATCTTGCCTGATCTACCCGCCAAGCTAGACCCAGTCTGCAATCAATTCGATTTGCAGCGATCGGGTTTCCCCAGGGGCGAGAGTCATGAGACGATCCCCGGTATTGAGGGCATTGCGGGGGGCTGACCAGGGTTCTAAGCAGTAAAAGTCCTGATCCTGAAGTGTCCAAAAGACGAGGGTGGAAAAGACGGGACTGTAGGTTAGGGTGAGGCGCAGGTGGGTTTGCAGGTCGGTGGCGATCGCGACGGTGCGGCTTAGGTCGGGAAAGGCCCAGTCAATTTCCGGTTGGGCAAAATCAAAGGTGTTGAAAAAGGGTAGCGCTTGCTGGGTCTTTTGATCGATCGCGCTGCTGGCGGGCAGATCGAACCGCAGTTGGGATTTATCTTGGACGTTGAAATAGGGATGAAAGCCCGTGGAAAAGGGCATGGGGGTTTGGGATCGGTTGGTGTATTGCTGGTCGATCGTGAGGCGATTACCCAAGACGCGATAGGTAAATTCCAGATGGAAGTCGAAGGGATAAACCTCATAGGTTTGGGCGTTGCTGGAGAGGGCAAGGGTGAGGCTGGCGCAGTCGGTGGCGGATTGGCTGACGACTTGCCAAGGCAGATCGCGGGCAAACCCATGCTGTTTGAGGTTGTAAGTGCGATCGCCCAGGGTATAGCTGTTGTTGGGCAGGTTGCCACAGATGGGAAACAGGATGGGAATGCCGCCCCGAATGGAAAGACTCGGATCCTGGAACCGTTCCTGATTGAGATACAGAAGTTCGCGATCCTGGATCTGCCAGCGGGTAATGATCCCCCCTCGATCGGGCACCACTTCGATCGAGGCTTGGGCGGTTTCATCCTGGAGGCGATAGGTCAGGTATTGCTGCTGAAGATGTTCGACGGAGAATGCGGTCATAGGTCGAGGGGGGGTGTAGAGTCCAGAACCTATTATTTCAAGGTTTCCTGGGATTCGGAGAACTGCCGCCTAGTTTCTCGCAATTTACTGAAATTCAATTTATAGAATAGAGACAACTCTTGCTACCATGAAGGTTTGGTTCTTTCCCATCCATTTCCCCATCCGAGTTCTATGCCGTTACCTGTTGTTGCCATTATTGGCCGTCCCAATGTCGGTAAATCAACCATCGTCAATCGCCTTGCTCAGGTGCAGGAGGCGATCGTGTTTGATGAACCTGGCGTGACCCGCGATCGTACCTACAAGCGAGCCTTTTGGCGCGATCGGGAATTTATGGTCGTGGATACAGGTGGCTTGGTCTTTGACGACGACACGGAATTTTTGCCCTTTATTCGGGAACAGGCAGAGGCTGCGTTGCTTGAAGCCTGTGCGGCAATTTTTGTGGTGGACGGGCAGGAAGGCTTGACGGTGGCGGATGAGGAAATCGCGAGTTGGTTGCGCTTGCAGGATGTGCCCGTTGTGGTCGCGGTCAATAAGTGTGAATCGGTGACGCAGGGGGAATTGCAGGCTGCGGAATTTTGGAGTCTGGGCTTGGGGCAACCCTACGCATCTTCGGGGATCCATGGGAACGGGACAGGCGATGTCTTGGATGAAGTCCTGAAGCATTTTCCGCCGATCGAAGATGTGGAGGAAGCGGAGGAAATCCGAGTGGCGATCGTGGGGCGGCCTAATGTGGGCAAGTCCAGTTTGCTGAATGCCTTCACGGGACAAAATCGCTCGATCGTTAGTCCGATTTCCGGTACCACCCGCGACACGATCGATATGTTGGTGGAACGCAAGGGCGTCAACTATCGATTGATTGATACCGCCGGGATTCGCAAAAAGAAGCATGTGGAATACGGGCCGGAATTTTTCAGCATTAACCGTGCCTTTAAAGCCATCAACCGGGCTGACGTTGTGCTGATGGTGATTGATGCGGTGGACGGTGTGACCGAGCAGGATCAAAAGCTGGCAGGACGAATCCTGGATGAAGGGCGAGCCTGTGTGGTGGTGGTCAACAAGTGGGATGCGATCGAAAAGGATTCCACAACGATTTACGAATATGAACGGGATGTGCGATCGCGGCTGCACTTTACGGAATGGGCCGATATGATTTTCACCAGCGCCATGACTGGGCAACGGGTGGAGAAAATTTTCGATCTGATTGCCCCCGCAGCGGAACAGCATCGGCGACGCATTGGGACCTCTGTCATTAATGAAATTCTGGAAGATGCGGTGATGTGGCATACGCCGCCCACGACTCGCCAGGGGAAACAGGGCAAGATTTACTACGGTACACAGGTCAGTGCCCAGCCCCCGACGATCGCGCTATTTGTCAACAATCCCGAACTGTTTGGGGATGGCTATCGGCGTTACATTGAGCGCAAGTTCCGGGAGTCGTTGGGCTTTAAGGGAACTCCGATTCGGCTGTTGTGGCGCGGCAAGAAAGTGCGGGATGTGGAACGGAATACGGCAAACCGTGCGGTGCGGGTGAAGTAGAAGCGACTCGCGTTTTGAATTCGATCCCCCCTAGCCCCCCTTAAAAAAGGGGGAACCGGAAGCAATATATTCAAAGTTCCCCTTAATAAGGGGGATTTAGGGGGATCGAAACTCTACCTTTTTTGCGTGATTGAAAACTGAAGTAAATGATTTGGTTGATTGCGTAAAAGTTGCGTAAAAGTTAATCCCCCTAGCCCCCCTCAGTAAGGGGGGATTTTGATTAGAGCGATGTTTCAGGCAACCCGTCGGCGATTGGCAATTTGGTACACCACGGTAACGGCGGTGTTGTTGCTTGCGTTTGCGATGGGATTTTATTTTTATGTTCGCAGTACGTTAATTGAGCGGATTGACGATACGTTGAGCCATGTGGTGGAGGTGGTGCAACGATCGCTGGTGATTGAACCCGCCGAACCCCGATCGCGCGCTTTACAAGTCAATGTTGAGGCAAGTTTTCGGGATAATTTTTTGGTGCAGGAGGACGACCACATTGATTTGGAGTGGTTTAGTCCAACCGGAGAATTGATGTGGTCTACCTTTTCAGACCCGATCGGGGTGCCGTTGCATGTTTACAGTAATGGTGAGACGGTGCATTTGGATGAATCCCATCTGTTGCGACAGGTGACGGAGCGGATTGAGTTTGGGCGGCAGGTGTTGGGCTATTTGCGGGTCAGTCATCCCTGGTTTGAAGTGACGAAACCGACGCGGCAATTATTTTTTGATTTGGTGTTGGGGCTGAGTGGGCTGATTGCGATCGTGGCGAGTGTGGGCTGGTTACTATCTGGCCTTGCCATGCAACCGATTCGGGAATCCTACCAGCGTTTGAAGCAATTTACCGCCGATGCTTCCCATGAGTTGCGCAATCCGATCGCGGTGATTCAAACGAATGTGCAAGTGGCATTGGCCGATGCGGAACCCGATCCGCAAACCCAGCGTTATCATTTGCAAGTGGTAGAACGTTTAACGCGACGTTTAGGGAAGTTGGTGGATGATTTACTCTTCCTAGCGCGGCAGGATAGTGGGATGGTGCAGCCGCAGTGGGGCACGATCGACCTGCGGGATTTGCTGGAAGAAGTGGTGGAAGAACAATGGATGGTGGCGGAGGAAAAGGGAATTCAGTTAGACCTGAAGCCATCTCTGGAAAATGCGGCTATTCAGGGCGATCGAGATCAATTATCGCGACTGTTTACTAACCTAGTTAGCAATGCTATCCAGTACACACCAAAGTCAGGTAACGTCACGGTAGAGTTGCAAACGAGTAAACGCAATAATCATTTGGTCTATCAAGTGAATGTGATTGATACAGGAATCGGCATTCCGGAAGAAGCGCTGCCACAATTGTTCGATCGGTTTTATCGCGTTGACCCAGCTCGATCGAAGGCATCTGGAGGGACGGGCTTGGGCTTGGCGATCGCTCAGGTGATCGTGGATAACCACCACGGCACAATTCAAGTAGAGAGCCAAGTGAATCAAGGCACAACCATGCGGGTAGTTATACCCAGTCAGGAGAATTGAGCCAGACAAAGCTATCTCCTGCGCGATCGCCCCTTATTTTTAATTTGTCGATCTTTCACCTGTCGATCTTTCACCCAGTCTCTCCTCAACCGACTAATTCCCCAACCTGAACCCGCAATCCATTAGCAAAATCCCAACCTGACTGTGCTCGTTTGCCCGCCAACTGTACTTCCCGCAGTAGCAGCAATCCTGCCCCCGTCTGAAGGACGGCTCCGTAATTTTTGATGATTCCTATGATCGTTCCCGGTATGGCTGTAGGATCCTGCAATGCCAACACCTGCTCCCCGATCACAGCCCAATCCGAGGGTAATTGCGCGATCGTTTCCGCTGTATAGGGGATTGTTTCTATTACCTTCAGCGTTCCCCCCCGAAACGTTGTGGCACAGTTGGGATAGAATCCCCGTACTTGGTTATGTAACGCGATCGCCGATCGGGCCCAATCCAACCCATAATCCTCCTTCTTGATCAGCGGTGCATAGGTTGCCTGGTCAGGATCCTGCGGCTCCGGTTTCAGTGTTCCTGCTGCCAACTGGGGCAATGTTTCCAGCAATAATGCCGCTGACTGCTGGGACAAGGCGATCGCCAATTCTTGGGCATTTTGCAATAGTCCGATCGGTAATTGGGATTTCAGCAACATGGCTCCCGTATCCATGCCAATATCCATCAGCATGGTTGTCATCCCCGTTTCGGTTTCTCCATGGTACAGGCACCATTGGATCGGTGCGGCTCCGCGATACTTCGGCAGTAGCGATCCATGTCCGTTTACACAGCCATACTTCGGCATATCCAGAATTTCCTGGGACAAAATCTGCCCATAGGCCACCACCACAAAAATATCTGCATCCAGCGCCCGCAAACTTGCCAGCGTCTCCCCATCTTTTTTGATACTCTTCGGTTGCCAAACGGTCAGATCATGGGCTAGCGCGATCGACTTCACTGGAGAAGGGGATAACTCATTCCCTCGCCCTCGACGCTTATCCGGCTGTGTCACCACCGCTAAAACTTCAAAGTCTGGATGGGTGATCAATGCCTCCAAACTCGGAACCGCAAATTGGGGAGTGCCAAAAAAGACAACTTTGAGCATGGTTGAAACCTGTGGGTTGGAACCTTGGGAGATTGTAGCGAAAATGTTACAAACGGGTACAGATTATCCCATCTCCGGTGTACGGTGAACAGGTGCGAGTCTAAATCAGCCCCCATGAAAAAGCCAACCTTTGCCAGCCAAGAAGCCTGGACCCAAGCTGAAATTTTGATGCAGCCCGTTTTTATCCGGCTCATTGACAACTTGCGGAAATCTTTGGAAACCTCCGACTGGAAAGGCGACTATCGTGAAACCCTAGTGTGGGCTGACGAGGTCTCTGAAGCTGATAAAAGTCGCTTTGACCTGCTCCAGCAAGAACTGAAGGCCACGCGATCAGTCGATCGTATCCTGGAATTAGAAGATGTCCTGGCAGAACTGCCCACCCCAGAAGTGATCTACGAACTCCATCTCAGCCACGGCGACCAAGTCGTGATCTGGGATCTATGGGATTTGTGTTACCGCATTTGTTTCCGAGAAGTCGATGCAGTCGATCGCGCAACGAACCCTAGCCCCGGTTCTACCGACGCCAGCGATCGGGTCAACAACACCCTCGTCGAAGTAGACACCACTCTTCTAGAAGAGAGTGAAGTAGACTGGATCACCCTCGACGAAAAGACAAAACGCATTCTCCAGGAAATGTTTGCCCAATTGCCATCCGTCCCCTAGCATTGACAGGTGGATGATTTTTGGATAATTAACGGGAGTTGGTCACGCCCCATGCTTCAGGATCTACGCCAATTACAAGCCCAACAAGGGGCAAGCTTCGAGGATGAGGTTGCGGTCAGCTTTGGCCAAGCTGGTACCGAGATCGCTGCTGCCCAAACCATGGTTGCCCTGTACGATCGCAGCCATTGGGGGCGCATTGAAGTGACTGACGTCGATCGGCTCAACTTCCTCCACAACCAAAGCACCAATACCCTGAAACTGCGCCAACCCGGTGAAGGCTGCGACACCGTTTTGATCACCTCCACCGCCCGCACGATCGATCTGGCAACGGTTTATATCCTGGATCAATCCGTGCTTCTTACTGTCTCACCTCAGATGACCGATCGCGTCATGCAGTTTCTCGATCGCTATATTTTCTTTGCAGATAAAGTCAAGCTGACTGATGTGACTGAGCAAACGGCAATGTTTAGTCTAATTGGGCCAACCAGTCATGAAGTAATAGCAGAGATCGGCGTATCTGAATTAGTCGATCGGCCCTATGGTACACACATGCAGGCTAACATCGCAGGCTGCAATCTGAGAATTGCTGTAGGGAGTGGCTTGGCAATGCCGGGATATACCCTGTGGATGTCAGTGGAGGATGCTGCAACAGTCTGGGCTGCGTTCATGGAAATGAAAATTGTTCCTATGGGCGATCGAGCTTGGGAACAGTTCCGAATTCAGCAAGGTCGTCCTGCAATCAACCACGAACTGACGGAAGACTATAATCCCTTAGAGGCAGGGCTCTGGCATCTCATTTCCTTTAATAAGGGCTGCTACATTGGTCAAGAAACGATCGCTCGACTAGATACCTACAATGGCGTCAAGCAGCAACTTTGGGGAGTGCAGTTAGCCCAACCTGTAGACCTAGGAACCCCAGTCTGTGTTGAGGCAGAAAAAGTTGGAAAAGTGACGAGTCTTGTTGCTGAGCCTTCAGGTACCTATCGCGGTCTGGTTTATGTGCGCACAAAAGTAGGAGGAGCAGGATTACGGGTTTCAATTGGTGAGGAAGTTGTAGACCTTTTGGATTTGCCTTATTTGACTCGTACGAAGCAAAGCTAACTAAGCACCATAGTTTATAGATGGGGTGTTGTAGTTAAGCAATCATCATTTGAAATGGTTGGGGGGGGGTAGGTTGGAACTGGGGTGATGGAGCTATTGCAAGGCGTTCCTCAGCAGTGATCTCTTTCAAAATTTCAATGATGATTAACCGATAGGCAATCTGTTGGATGCAACCAACGGGTTTGTTCAATAACTTGGCTTGCTCCACGATCGATAATGATCCCGATGCGGTATCCCAAACTTTCCGTTCTAAGCTGTCTAGAACAAATGGATGCGTTTGAGTTTCGCACCGTGCCAAAGCAGAGGTTGATCGGGGCAACTTATCTTCAAACGTGGCCCAATCCCGATCGCGCAAGACGCGCAATCCTAGCAGTAATGCTTCTGCTAGAGAAATGCTCAACCCAGTCATTTCCATCACTGGCGCTTCTACACCCTCTAAAAAATTGAAGGAGCCTAACTGGTATTTAAACAACGTCCCAATGCGTTGTAAAACCTGGGCGTGGAATAGTAGCTTGATCTGTTCTGCCTGCAAAATGCCCTTTGTTTTAAGAAACAATCCAAGGGGTCGATCGAGCTTCGAAAACTGCTGAAGTCGTGCAATGGTTGCCGGACTGAGCCAACGTCGTTGGGATAGCATTCCTAGCAAACAACCAATTTCCTGATCGTCAGAAACTGCAACAATTCTCCCATAGGATAGCCAGATGCAACAGGAATGATCTGTAGTGTTCATTCCTAAATTATGGCTGTTATGGTTGCTGTCACTGTCATCTAGCGAAATCATCAAAAGCCCAGATTGACGATGTTGATGCAGAAAGCGAAATACCTGCACCAAGGAATAAGATGCGAGAGAACCTTCAAAACCCATATTTACCTAACAAAATCGTAAATTGTAAATAGTGGAAGGACAGGGAACGGAGGAAATTCAATTACTTTATCTGTCATTTAAAGAGTTGAACTTCAGTAGTATAGATACAATGCAACATAGACAAGACACTGTAGCTAGACTCAAGGTTTAAAATCAACTAAGACATTACTTCAGCAAATATACTCAAGAAAATGTGTTGTCAACTTTGCCACACTTTGAAAGTATTAGTGAAAACACTACTGAGAAATTTCAGGAACACACAATCTAGCCAACTGATAACTCAACATGCAAGCAGCTAAATACGATGACTAGAAAGTTCATCACTATCTGCTCCTAACAACGAAGTGGACTCATGCATTAAATCAATTCAACTCAAATTGAAGAAGAATTGTATTGAAATTGAGCAGTCCTTATTCCTCCTACTGTTTGGTTGCTCCTCCTCAGTCAGTGATATAGTGTGAGCAAAGCCTCTCTTCAAATGAAGAAGTTGAATGCTCACACTATCCTGCTAACTTAATGGAGTAAATCAGTAAACGAGTAGTCTTTGAGTTCTTTTTTAATCCTGCTCCACAAAAGTGAATATATGGTGAAATTGTGTAAGGAAGTCTGCGGTAATAACGGAAACAACTGTCTGTTCTAGACAATTCCCTCTACCAGCAAGTCTTTCGACACTAGCCATTCACGATTAAACAATTTGGACTGATAGCGACTCCCACCATCACACAGCACTGTTACGATCGTATGCCCCGGCCCCATCTGTTTTGCGAGTGCTACGGCGGCCCCTACGTTAATGCCAACAGACCCACCCATAAATAAACCGTCTTTTTGTAGGAGTTGGTAAATGATCCGAATGGCTTCGCGATCGTGCACCTGAATTGCATCGTCGATTGGAGCTCCTTCCATGTTGCCCGTGATCCGGCTGTTACCAATCCCTTCCGTTACTGAATTGCCTTCTAACTTGATTTCTCCAGTTTTCACATAACTGTAGAGACCACTGCCCATGGGATCAGCCACTACGCACTGGATTTGCGGATTTTGTTCCTTCAAATATAGGGCAACCCCTGCATAGGTTCCCCCGGTACCCGTTGCTGCCACCCAACCATCCACTTGGCCATCAGTTTGCTGCCAAATCTCTGTCCCTGTGGTTTCGTAATGAGCCAAGCGATTCGCCAAATTGTCAAATTGATTGGCCCAAATTGCATTGTCTAATTCTGCGGCAACTCGTCCAGAGAGATGCACGTAATTGTTAGGATCCTTGTAGGGCACAGCTGGTACAGTCCTGACTTCGGCCCCCAGGGTTCGCAGTAACTCAATTTTTTCCTGGGATTGCGTGTCAGGAATGATAATTAAGCACTTATAGCCCTTGGCATTACAAATATGGGCAAGTCCGATGCCAGTATTGCCTGCGGTGCCTTCCACCACAGTTCCGCCCGGTTTAAGTAAGCCTTTGCGTTCGGCATCTTCAATGATGTAAAGGGCAGCGCGATCCTTCACCGATCCCCCTGGATTCAAGAACTCGGCCTTGCCTAGAATTTCGCACCCCGTTTCGTCACTCACACTATTCAGACGAATTAGCGGTGTGTTACCCACAGTGCCAACGAATCCTTTCTTGATGTCCATGCTGAAAATTACCTGTTTTTTCCCTATCAGCATTGTGCGCCATGACGGCCCATGGGGAAAGTTCAATCAATGGGAGATTCCATAAAAAAGACTGAAAAGAATGAACTGGGAGAGGTCAGTCATACTCTCACGGGTTCGTTCCTTTCAGTCACTTCCACCAACCAAGGGTGGATGGAGAATCGAAATTATCCTAGAGATCTGAGCCAGTCAACCGGCTCAGCAAAGTCAGCTACCATTCGCTGACCCAAAGTATGCTCGCTAGATTGCTGCTCAAAATTACACCCTTAGACATTGGCCAAGAAGCGTGTGTATTGGCTACAGCTTAGTGCTAAAGCAACTTGCTGGGCAGAGAGATGTAAGAGGATCAACTCATCTTGACGCAGATTAGCGGGCTGAAGCCATTGCAGTGACAACACTGCCAAGACTTCGTTTCGCAGGGTAATGGGAACTACGATGTGGGATTGGATCCCCGAGCTAGAATAGTGAGGCTGAGCTAACAGTGCTTCATCGGCTGCAACATTTGCCGCCACTTGCATCTTGCCACTAGACATTGCTGCTTTGACTAAGGAATCTTGAGCTAGCCAATTTGCAGTAGTGCCATAGCTGCTGTACTGACTGCTATCTTCTGCCAGACCTGTATGATCCACGAGATTCAATACTGCTGCATCGGCATGAAAGCTCATACAAAATGCTTCCGCGATCGGTGCCAACGTGGTTTCTAGGCTAGTGGCATCCTGCGCAACCCGAACGATCGTTGCCAGGAGCGCAGTTTGGGCCTGCGACCTCCGGAGTTCTTCCGTTCGCTGCTTTAACAATTCATAGGTTTCTGCGGCTCTCTGGACTACCGTTTTGAGTTCTTCAGGATCCCACGGCTTAGTAATGTACTTATAAACTTGTCCTGAGTTAATGGCTTCGACCAAATCTTCAACATCAGTAAAGCCCGTTAGGATAATCCGAACGGTATCAGGGAACTCCGGCACCGTACGACTGAGAAATTCTGTCCCTTTCATCTCTGGCATTCTTTGATCAGAGATAATAACAGCCACTTCCCCTTCGCGGGCGAGGACTTCTAGGGCTTTGATTCCACTTTCTGCCTTGAGAACCTGAAAATCGCGGCGAAATGTGCGATACAGCAAATCTAAATTATCGGGCTCATCGTCAACTACCAGCATTTTGGCCTTTTTAGGCCGATCGAGGTTCATAAATTGGCGACTGACGCTCTCTAGGTCTGGAATTGTATATTCCATTACAGTCTTTCTCCTTGGCAACACTGGAATCAGGTCTAAGCCTGATCCGTCCATCTATCTATCCTAGTGATTCAACCGAAAGGCACTAGTGCTAGAGTAACCCATAGTCGAGATCCCCTAGCCAAGATCCCTTATTGTATAGTCTTGCCAATTTCTTGAACTTTGTAACAGCCCTGTGGAAAGTCTTCTCTTCCTCAAAATAGAGTCTCCAGTTAGACTTTGATACAGACTTTGATCAAGAGATGTGACCAAGAGATGTCCCTTGGGATAGGGACTTGAATGGCTGCTAGCTAGAATAAGCCAGCTTATGCCCGAACCTGATTAAGCCTAAAAGTAAAGAGGATGAGAACATCATCCTCTTTATCAAATTGATGAAACCTATTGAAGTACATCAAACCTACTGAAGTACTTCAAACCTACTGAACTAAAACGGGCGCAGGTTGAACGATCGCTTCCCGTAACGCCAACGGTTCCTGGCTGCTGCCTTGGGCCAGCGCTGGTACATTGCTCCGCAGTTTTTCCGTCAGTTGCACTGTTTTAGAGTCGTAGATTTGGGTCAGCAGCTTGGGATAAAAGCCAATGCCGATAATCGGTACAAGCAAGCAAGCAATGATGAACACTTCCCGAGGTTCAGCGTCAATTAGAATCTGGTGGGAGGTGAGTTCACTGTTTTCTGGCCCGTAGAAAATCTCTCGTAGCATGGAGAGCAGGTAAACGGGGGTCAGGATAACCCCGATCGCGGCCAACAGGACGATAATGATGCGGAAGGTCAGCGAGTAGGCATCGCTAGTCGCAAAGCCAACGAAGACCATCAGTTCTGCCACAAAGCCGCTCATGCCAGGTAAGGCTAAGGAGGCCAAGGAACAGGCCGTGAACATGGAGAAAATTTTCGGCATTTTCTGGCCCACACCCCCCATTTCATCCAGCATCAGGGTATGGGTACGATCGTAGGTGGAACCCACCAGGAAGAAGAGACTCGCTCCGATCAACCCGTGGGAAACCATTTGCAGCACCGCACCGCTGAGGCCTAGGTCGGTAAATGAGGCAATGCCGATCGTCACAAATCCCATGTGGGAGATCGACGAATAGGCAATTTTGCGTTTTAGGTTGCGTTGGGCAAAGGAGGTGAGGGCGGCGTAGATAATATTCACCACCCCCAGAATGACAAGCACCGGGGCAATAATGCCATGGGCACCGGGGAGCATTTCTGCGTTCATCCGGACGATCGCATAGCCCCCCATTTTGAGCAGAATGCCCGCCAGCAACATGTGAACGGGGGCCGTTGCCTCACCGTGGGCATCCGGTAGCCAAGTATGCAGGGGGATGATGGGCAGTTTGACCGCGTAGGCAATTAAAAAAGCCCCATACATCCACAATTGGAAGTTGACAGGAAAGTCCTTGGCCATGAGCGATCGCATGTCAAAGGTGACGGTATCGCCATAGAAGGCCATTGCCAGGGCAGCGACCAGGATGAAGAGGGATCCGCCTGCCGTGTAGAGAATGAATTTAGTGGCTGCGTAGAGACGTTTTTTCCCACCCCAAATGGAGAGCATGAGGTAAACGGGAATGAGCTCCATTTCCCAAGCTAGGAAAAATAGCAGCATATCCTGCACGGCAAACACCATGATTTGGCCGCCGTACATGATGAGCATGAGGAAATAAAACAGCTTGGGTTTAAAGCTGACGGGCCAAGACGCCAGAATCGCCAAGGTGGTGATGAAGCTTGTCAGCAGAATCAGGGGCATGGACAGGCCATCCGCTCCCACCGACCAGTTGAGATCCAGTTGCGGCACCCAAGCATAGCGCTCGAAGAGTTGCAGTTCTGGGTTGTTGAGGTCGTACCCTAGGTAGAAGGCTGCGACGGTCAATACAAAATCAATCAGCCCGACAATCAGTGCATACCAGCGGACAGTTTTACCGTCTTTGTCTGGGATGAAGGGGATCAGCAGCGAGGCCGCGATCGGAAACAGAATGATTGTCGTCAGCCAGGGAAAGTTAGCTGTCAACATGGGAGTCTTCGGGTTCGATGTGAGCCTATTAGCGGCAGAAAGTCCGTTGATAGAAAGCCTGAGCTTGCAGTTTAGAAACCTACTCGCTAATAGTTAGATTGCAATCTATAACAAGCTTTTACCGCCTGTTAGGAAAATTCTAAACACTCAGAAACGAAAGGCTAGAAAATTGCAGTACTTCTTCAAGTTTTACAGAACTTCATCAACTTCGTAGGCTGGTATGGCAGTGATCCAGCGATTGCTGAAACTTCCGTAAAATTTAATGTTTGCTCAAAATGTAGAACGATCGCTGATTCAGCGATCGTTCGTTTTACCGTAGTGAAATTACTAAAGCCTCTCTCTTGGGAGATGGAGTGCGGAGGCTAGCCCGTAATCCCTGAAACAATGACAAAGCCAAGAACTGCACCAAAAATGATCAGCGCATAGAATTGAGCCCGGCCATTTTCAAAGTATTTCAGACCTTCCCCAGTTAACAGAGTTACCAAGCCGGTCAGGTTGACCACACCATCCACGACCTTGTAGTCCACTTCCAAGACTTGGCGAGCAATCCGACGGGATCCTTTCACAAAGACTGCGTCGTAGATTTCGTCAAAGTACCACTTGTTCTTAGACAGGTTATACAGGCTGGGGAATTTTTCGGCGATGCTAGCAGGATCGATCTTCTTCTGGAGATACATCATCAGCGCGATCGTAATGCCAATCAGGCCAATGCCCACGGAACTACCGCCCATGATCAAGAATTCCGGGAGATCCACCGCTTCTTGATGGAAGACTTCGCCCGGTGCATGGACAAAGGCTTCAAAGTAGTTGGCAAAGGGGGTGCCTAACAAACCAATGCCGATCGACGGCACAGCCAAAACCATCAAGGGCAGGGTCATCGTAATGGGTGACTCGTGGGGTTCGCTGGCATGGTGATCATCGTGATCATGGCTATGATCCGCCTTGGCACTCAGTTCCTTGGAATGCATTGCGCCAGGGCCAGCAGCAATGCCCATCCGACGTAATTGTTCGCCCTCGATGACATTCAGGACGGACTCATTTTGTCCCCGGAACTCGCCCTCAAAGGTGCTGAAGTACATACGGAACATATAGAATGCTGTGATGCCAGCCGTGATAAATCCAACGCCCCAGAGCGCAGGATTGGCTTCGTAGGCTTGGTGTAGGATTTCATCCTTGGACCAGAATCCGGCGAAGGGGGGAATCCCACAAATGGCCAGGGTTCCAATCAAAAAGGTAATGGCGGTAATGGGCATATATTTTCGTAATCCACCCATCAGGCGCATGTCTTGGGCATAGGCCGGATTGTGACCGACCACGCCTTCCATCCCATGGATCACGGAACCCGATCCCAAGAACAGCATGGCTTTGAAGTAAGCATGGGTCATCAGGTGGAATAACCCAGCGCTGTAGGCTCCGACGCCCATGGCCATCACCATGTACCCCAACTGCGACATGGTGGAGTAGGCTAGGCCCTTCTTGATATCGTTTTGCGTAATTGCGGTGGTGGCTCCAATAAATGCCGTAATTGCACCCGTCCAAGCAATCACATCCATAGCAACGGGAATGTGCTCGAAGACGGGGAACATGCGGGCAATCAAAAACACACCGGCGGCCACCATCGTTGCTGCGTGAATCAGCGCAGAAATCGGAGTGGGGCCTTCCATGGCGTCTGGTAGCCAGACATGGAGGGGAAATTGGGCCGACTTGGCGACGGGGCCGAGAAAGACCAGGATGGCTAACAGGGCAGCGAGTCCACCGCTGATGGTGCCATTGGCGACAAGATCCTGGAGGCGCTCGCCGATCGTGCCAAAGTCAAAGCTACGGGTGCACCAGTACAACCCGAGGATCCCCAGCAACAGGCCAAAGTCGCCGACTCGGTTCGTCACAAACGCCTTTTGGCAGGCGTCCGCTGCGGGTTTGCGATCGTACCAAAAGCCAATCAGCAGGTAGGAACACATCCCCACCAGTTCCCAGAAAACATAGACCTGCACTAGGTTCGGGCTGATCACCAAACCCAGCATTGAGGAACTAAACAAACTTAAATAGGCATAAAACCGGACATAGCTGGGGTCGTGGGACATGTAGCCATCGGTGTAGATCATCACCAAAAAGGCCACGGTCGTCACCACCACCAGCATCATTGAGGTGAGGGCATCGATCGTGTAGCCCATCTGCAGGTGAAAATCCCCCGCTGCGGCCCATTCAATCATGCGGGTGTAGGGAGCATGGCCCTGCCACTGGCTCCACAAAATACTGAAGGACAGAACCATCGCTGTGCCGATCAGCGACACGATAAACGTGGAGGTCGCCTTCCGCAGACGGTTCATGTCTTTGTTGAAGGAGATTAGGCCCAGACCCACCAGCATTGCCCCCATTAGAGGCAACACTGGAATGATCCAGGCGTACTCATAGATCGGTTCCATTACTCACGCCTAATTGAAGTGACTATTCTTCCATACATACCCTTAATAGCCTATCCCACATCACAAAAAAGGGTAGGCAATCTTGCCCACCCTTTTGCGATTGTAGATAGCTAATGAATCAGGGATAGAACCTTTTCTAGAGACGATTTGACTTCATCTTTGCGATGGAGTTGCTCAAGTCTATGTAGCAGTCGTCCTTCCTTAAAAACTAAGACCGTTGGTAAATTTGTAATCCGATAGTTACTCGTCAATCTGAGGTTTTCATCCGCATTGATCCCCACCAGCTTGAGCGATTCACCAAACTCCGATCGAACTCGCTCTAGGGCGGGTTCAATCATCCGACAGACCCCACACCACGGTGCCCAGAAGTGTACTAAAACAGGGGTTGAAGACTGGAGAACCTCTTGGGCAAATGCCTGTTCATTAATAACCGATGGCATAGCTTATTAAGCACTTTTACTATTCCTTAGGGATCAGTCTACCAGGGTGGTTCCCACTTTCGCTACGTGGAATTCAATGTCTGTTTAATGACAAACAGCGCTAAGGAACCGATCGGAGTTAGTTCGTCATCAAATCCCTAAAAAATCGCAAAGAAATCATTAAGGTTTACCTATGCAACTATGGCTTATCAATACAGCGGCGTTGCTGATTCAAGGTATGAACCGATGACTGAAAGCCCTGAAAGCTCCCTTGGAATTTTGCGAAATCATACCGCTATTCAGCAACGCCTACCAATACAGCCGACTCGTGCCCTGGATCAGTAGCGGATGTAACCACCAAAACAGGAGAACAAAGCCGCTGACCCCTAGGTAAGCAGGCCGCAGAAATTCCTGCAATTTTAGACTTTGGCGACCCTGAATAATTGCTAAGAAGGGAACCACAGAAGTCCGAGCTTGGACCTGGGTAAAGGTATCGCCATAGCGCTGGGTCAAGCGTCGATCGCCATGCCAGACTGCAAAGAGATGGTGCGCGACCAACCCAGCACAGGTGACGACCATGAAACTTGTCCCTAACCAGAGTAAATGGGCAAAACACCAGATGACTTGGCCCACCATTTGGGGATGGCGGCTAATGCGGATAATACCGGTTTCGTAGAGGTGTACCTGGGGCTTTTGAATGGCCGCGACTTCCAGCAGGTTAAAGGTTGCAGGATAGAGGAATAGGAAGGAAATGGCCGATAAAATCCAGATCGTCGTCTGCACGCCAGGAACCCCTTGCAGATTCCAAAGTTGTGCCCCGTCGTAACGGTGATTGAAAAAATAAATCACCATGGGAACGGCCAAGCCCAAGCTGGCTAAGGCGAACACAATGCGATAGGCCCTTGCGCCAATCTTGGCTTCTCCGATCGGTCGGAGGGCTGCCAACCCACTGTGGACGATCGCGAAGCAAACGAGAAATCCCAGAATCACAAAGTGGCTAGGGGTTAACCAATCCAAGGCCATGGAGGTGTGTTGAGTAAATGAGTTCGGGGATCTAGTTTAGAGCATGGGCCGTCCTATTTCGTCATATTTCTTCATCATTATTGAAGAGTTTCTCAGATGAGCTGATTGATACAAGGGACTGATTAAACTTGGGCAGGGGGCGATTGGGCCTCGATCGGAATTTGAATTTTAGATAGAAATTCCCCTGTCTCATCCAACAAGCAGCCCTGGCCTTGCGAGTTGAGCACGATCGTCCCTTGATCCGTATTAATCACGCGATGGGGTTTGACATTGAGGGCAATGCGACGAATCTTAAGCGGCTTGAACTGAATTAATAGGAGGCTGGTTTGATCTCCTTCCTCAGAGGCCCAAGCTTGATAGGGCTTAGATCCAGGCCAAACCTGCTGGAGATCAAGGTCTAGCTGGAGATCGCCCACGCGCTTTCCCCGCCGATTCACGATCAAGAGGCGCGTGGTGGGACTGGTTCCAGGGGTTTGCGGTTGCCCCGGACTCCGCATCACGATCGCCAAATGTTTGCTGCTGATCGGAAGGAGTTGCACCAGGGATTCCGGGGCGATCGGGGCAGGCAGTTTGAGGCGATAGCGTGATTGGGAATGGCTCCCCGATCGAATCTCGAGCTGCCCCGTAGCGAGTTCTAGGGTAGCCGTCCAATTGCCTTGGGGTGAATGAGCAGAGAGCATTTGTGGCGCATCTACTGCTAGTTGATTCACCGTGAATTGATCCACCGCTAATGCAATCGGGTTCGACGGTAGCGAATTGGGTGGTATCCAATTCGTGGTGGGCAGCATCTGCCATTCAACGATTTGGCCTGCAACTAACTGGGCGAGCCAGGATGGGGGTTGATGTTCTAGATGATGGAACCGTTCAGAAGCAGCCTGTTGAATCTGTTGGAGTGCAGCTAACATATCCCCTGCCGCTTGGAACCGCTGGGCTTGTAGCTTCGCTAACGCTTTGCGGAGGAAGGCTTGTAATTCTTCAGGAATTTGTGTGGGTAAAACGAGGGGCTGACTGAAATGGGCTGCCATCAGTTCTCCCGGCGTTCCCCGAAAGGGGCGATCGCCCACCAACATTTCATAGAGCAAGACCCCGACTGCATAGGTATCTGCTGTCATGGACTGCTGACCATAAAAGCGCTCAGGAGCCATATAGGCTGGGGATCCTGTGAAACCACTGTGGGGGGTTAAGTCTTGGCTTAATCGTGCAATCCCAAAGTCCGACAGTCGCGCTGTCCAGCCCTGGCTATGGAGATGCAGCAGGATATTTTCTGGCTTGATATCGCAATGGATAATGCCACAGGTATGGGCGTGGGCCAAGCCCGCCAGAATATCTTCAGCGATCGACAGTGCGATAACAGGAGGTAAGGATCCGTGAGTATCCAACAGGTTACGGAGGGTTCCCCCTTCACAGTAATCCATCACGAGATAACGCCCGGTGGGAGAATGCTCACAGGCCCAGCAGGTCACAATGTTGGGATGGTGCAACGTGAGCAAAAAGCGTAACTCACGCAGAAACTGATGGGTCGGAAACCGGATGGGATCTAATTCCTTGAGGGCTACTAGCTGACCGGTCGATCTATGAACTGCGCAGTGGACACGACCAAACTGTCCCCGACCGATGAGCCCAAGGAGTCTGTATTTGGAGCTTTTTTTTTGCGTAGCCACAATCAGCGCTCCTCAAGCATATTGGGGTAATACACTCAGTTTGGACAAGACACCGAATTTACTAAATTAGACTAGCTCCGTTCAAAGATCGCTCATGTGAACCAATCTTTGAAAGTATTCGCTTAGCTGCACAGCCGAGGCATGATGGAGTTGTGATCAAGGCCGTTTTCTACCATAGCTTCCGCTGCTTCCAAGCGTTTACGCAAGCCAATAACAAAGGTATTGCATTCTGCACCTAGGGATTCACAATCAGTTTGCACGCAATGCAGATCTCGTCCCGTCAATTGGCTAAAAAAGGCAGATAGAACCCCTGCTTCTAGGGAACAGGCTGGCAAAGATTGCCCTTCTAAGCCGTGATCTGCAAAGCTAGAGTTTTGCGTTTTGATGATTAAAAAGCCCCGCTGATGATAGGTTTGGTCAAATTCCAGCTTGCCCCAGCCATAGGTGGCCCAACAATTTCGCAGACATTGCAAAAATTCTGCCATGCTCATATCGACGATCGGTGCGCTGTAGTAGTTAGAAACTTCATCCCGGAAGCGATTGTAGAAGTTTTTGCCCCACCAGCGACCACAGTTAAACAGAACTAGGCGAGAAGCTTGTCCGGTTTCTTGGTTGAGGCCGGAATAAATCGCTTGGATCAAACTCTTGGGAATCGCCAGAAGTCGATCGCCCCGTCGGTTTTCTAGAAGCCCCATTTCCAAGTCACCTCGAAAATAAGCTTGGTTCGCGTAGTAGTTTCCTGGCAATGTATTTTTGACCAGTAAATCCTCAACAGAAATCATGGCTAATAAATGTCCGCAATATAAGATTAGGTAATCGCAAACGACTCATGGACAACATAAACAAAATCGTCAACAAGATTGCCCAGGCTAAATTGGCCAGTCTAGAAAATCCCTGCAACCGTTAATAAGGAATCTTCTTCACTGGATACGAGGCTGTGGTGTACTTTGTTGAAGAAAGGCTCAAATAACCGCATTTGGTTGGCGTTCAAGAGTTGGCTGAGGTGATCTCGAATCAATGGATAAAGGACACGATCGATTGCCTGGGTATTGTAAATTTGGTGGTTTCCTCCAACCAGGTCATCAGGCGCTCTTCTAGGTAGCGTTCATCCTGCATCAGCATCGCCATGGCGCAGTGCCGAACGACTAGAATTCCTGTTTTCAAGCTTTGTTCGAGCCGTTCTACGGGTTCCCCAGTGAATTGTGATTGCAGTTCATCCACCACCTTTTGCATAACTTGAATTTCGCGATCGCGGAGGGTGCGATAGGCTGCTAGGCGCTCTGGCAGAGACTTCATATATTGATTCATCTCTGCTAAAGTGCCCGGTGGAACATAACCATTTTCAGCTTCATCAAATAGCGTTTCAATCACAGGGTGCATGGCTCAAACTCCTTTAAAACAAATCTGAAAAATCGGTGAGGGTAAATTTCGGTTCTTTACCGTTGGCATCATTTCCATCGCCTAAAAGATCGTCGAGTGCCGTCAGATCGTTCGGTAGCGCATTCACATCTACCATCACAGCTCCCTCCCAATTGACTGCTGTCATAAACTGGCTGACGGTCAAGGTCAGAGGTAGGGGTGAGTTGGGATCAACGCCGGTCGATGAACTCAATGTCCCTAGCGATCGCGGTAGCTGACTTTCTTCAATCCCCTCCCAATTCACCTGACTCAAAAAACGCTGTACTGGGGTCAGAAGCCAGTCTTGGGGCAATGTCGGTTCAGCAAAACCCATCATTTCAATTCTCCTGAACGCAGGCGTTTTTCAATGTCTTTTGCAGTTGCGCCTTCATTCATCCAAAAGGCTGCTGCGTCAATGCGTTCCTTCCCACCCAGCAGGAATTTGCAATAGGTTTCGCCCATGGAATAGCACTGGATTTCAATGCAGCTCAATTGTTTTTTCACCATTTCGGTAAAAAAGCCAGCAAACAACCCTGCATAGAGAAAACAAACGGGTTTCCCCACATCCCCTAAGGTGCGAGCGACCGCAGAATCAAAAAGGTTGATAAACATAAACCCTTGGCGACGATCACCCAAATCCACTTCCCATCGTCCCCAGCCCTGGGCAGTAAACGGCCACCACCAGGTTTCTAGCAGGAACATGAGGCTGGTTTGACGAACGGGTCGATCGAATTCCTTCTCAAACCATTTTTCAAAGAAGAAAGCATCTTTTTGCCCCCATTCACAACCGATCGTGTACATGGTTGCAGCGGAGGCTGTTCCAACTTCTTCCTCCAATCCCTCCACTAACCCGATGATAAAATCTTCGGTCGCCATGATGTTTTGGCTATTGTTCCAATCGACGATCGTGCCCTTGTCGGGATCGAACTGAAAGAAATCCTGAAATCCGTAATGGTTATGCTTTTTGGGATTGGTGCGTTTCGCAGGGCTCTGGTGAATCAGTGTCACAGTCATCGTAATGCCTCAGAATGTTCCTCAAGAATGGCTTCAGAATGAACTTCAAGCAGGATTGCTAAAAGTGGATGTGCGAATGAAGGGACTGCTTTGAATACTAGGCTGCGTGCAATACTAGGTTGCGTGAAATGCCATGTAGATATAACAATTGCGCAAAAGCTAGACTAGGCAACATTAAACTCCGCCCAGATTAGACGCCACCTAGCAATCGTTGAGTTTGTTCAAGAACTCCATTAATCAAACGAGCCTGCGCGGGGTCGAGCTGCTGTTGGGTAACCTCTTGCATGGTGGAGTAAATGAGATTGCACTTCCGTTGGATACCGCAAGCACGCATGATGGTCTGGCACCAAAACAAATGCTTTTCTCGCAAGGTATCTGTGTCGTCCAGTAACATTGCAAGGGCTGCGTACCGCAGGTTCATCGACATATCGCGTTTGCAAATACTGGTGTGATCGGTATTTCCATTTCGAAATGTATTGGGATCTTTGGTCCGAACACGATCGTAGACCTGCTGAATTAGGGTCGTTTCCGAGCTTTGCAGTTTCTGATAGGTTTGGAGGCGCTGGTCATAGGATCTCAAATAGGTGGCCAAAAATTTGAGTTCTTCATCGGTAGCGTAACGACCATCTGCTTCAACACTCAGACGCTGCATCTGACTTAGCATGGGAACTTCCTCGGTAGGCAATCGGCGCTTGACTTTCTACATTGACTTTCTACATTGACTGGATACATTAACTTTCTACCTAGCTCTGCATTCAACATTGCGCAATGTTAGGTAGAAACTTTTGTACAAAGCCATGTATGGAGAATGCCCTAGAAAACTTTGGGACTAACGCCATTCCTAGATTGATTTATCGGCTGATTTATGGGCGTACAGTGACTATCGTTCCAAGGGAAACTTCCTCGTACAACGATCGAACATTCTGATTAGTCATGCGCAAACAGCCATGGGAAACGGCTTTGCCAATACTGTTAATCTCGCGGGTTCCATGAAACCCAATTTTCATTGTGGTATCTGCTGCAAACCCAATCCACCGATCGCCTAGGGGATTGTCTAAACCGGGGGGGAAAATTTCGTCGGTTAAGGGATGCTGCCAAGTGGGATGGGGGATCATTTGTTTAATCCGAAAATTGCCTTGGGGGGTTTCCCAACCTTTTTGGCCGATCGCCACTCGGTAACGGGCCTTTATTTTGTCATGGCGGTAGAGATAGACCACGCGATCGCTTAAGTCCACCACCAACCGAGTATCGTAGGCCCGAGGCCCCATGGCTGGTTCCTCTGAAGGCGCTGATGTATCCAGGGGGGCAGAGGATTGCAGTGCTTGGGCATAGCGATCCAGGCCATTCCTCTGGCCCAGTCCGACCATAGCCCCACCAATAATGAACAACAGCATCAAATGGCGAGCAAGAACTGATTTTTGTGCCCTAACAGCCATACCTCAGCGATACCCAACTTTATAATCTTCGACCGGCCCTTCCCACCCTAACGCAAGAATCCTCGGATCGTACAATCAGACGGGCAAGCATCTTTTTAGCCATTGAGGTACCGAGATCCCCAGGGTGCTTCATGGGGTTTTGACAAAACAATAGGAATCTTAGGAAATTTTTATGCGGAATCCACTGACTTTGGGCTGCTTTTACTGTTATGCAGAGTTAAAAGAGGGAAGCCGTATGGTTGAGAAATTTATCCTAGCTACCATTCTGACCATCGCACTCTACTGGTTGATGAAACTGCCCGCCATGCCTGTTCATAAGGCGGGTGCGGTTACCCTGTTTCCCCATAATGCTGCGTTACCTACCCTGGTTCCGGCTGTGTAGAAATCTCTAGCTTTAGGGAAGGATCCGGGCCTATCCTGTACTCAGCGTTAATCAGCCTAGTCTTTGGAATCTGTTTGTTTGACTAGTTCAATGACCAGCCTGTTCAGTTACAAGCAAAATCAGGATGGTGTAGAGATAGTTTGATCCACCATCCCAGCCTATAAGGTACCCTTCGAGGTACCTTTTTCATGGAGATTTGGCACGGATATTGGATTCTATCTACCCTAAATGCGCCGGAAGGCCCATCCTGAGTTATGGTGTATTCCTGATACGGCATGTCTCGATCGGGTAGACAATCCGTTGTTTCAATCCCCTGTATTCAATCAACTCAGATTCAGGTAAACCGTTCAGACCGAAGCAGCCGCTGACATAGATCAAGATGACAATGTTCAGATGACAGTGCTCAGATGACAGTGCTCAGACTGATGTGGATCAGTAAGTTGCCACTTTGTCGGGAACTTTATTGCTAGGGATAGGGTCACTAGAGGAAAGCGTTATCCACGTTTTAAACCGTCGTTAGACCGTTGTTTTAAGACCGTGTTGTAGCTCGTTTCTTCCTATGAGTCAGCCTATTTCTGCGTCCTGGTCTGCGGTTGAGGTCATGGTTCCTCAAACGTCTGTGCAAGTCGATAAACTCTCTAACTACGATTTGGTGTTGCAATGTCAAACGGGGCATCGCCCGGAGCGAGCTGCGTTTGCCGAATTGATGCGTCGGCATCAATCCCATGTGGACAAGGTACTTTATCACTTGGCCCCGGATTGGCAAGACCGATCGGACTTAGCACAGGAAGTATGGATCCGTGTCTATCGCAATATCAAGCGATTGCAGGAACCAGTTAAATTTCGGGGTTGGCTGAGTCGGATTGCGACCAACCTGTTCTATGACGAGTTGCGCAAGCGGAAACGGAATGCGGCACCACTTTCCCTAGATGCGCCGTTGTCTGTGGAAGATGGCGAAGTGGATTGGGAAATTGCTTCCGATGCACCGGGGCCAGTGGAAGAGATGACCAGTCGGGAGTTCTACGATCAGCTACAACTGGCGATCGCTGACTTGCCGGAGGTCTTTCGTACAACCATTGTGCTTCGAGAGATTGAAGGCATGGCCTATGAAGAAATTGCTGAAATTACTGGCGTTTCTCTGGGTACTGTTAAATCTCGCATCGCCCGTGCCCGCCTCCGCCTTCAGGAACAGCTTCAACCTTATTTAGAGGGATGAAGATTGGAGGGGGCTTTGCTAGGATAAGTTCACCCTACACTCTGCCTAGAACACCTTGTCTAAAAGTTACCTGAATGGATTGATTGTCTAGGAGGGTTCTTGATGGACGGGCTGAATGGGAATCCTAGTTTAGAATCAATTTTGTGTACTTGTTGTTTAGCTTCTGATCCGCGAAAAAGTCTATGCTGTCCGCCCCCAATGAATTTCCAGAATCGGGTCGTGGTGTGATGAATGTCCAGCGCGATCGCTTCGAACTCCTGAGTGCTTACTTAGACGGCGAAGTCACAGCTGATGAGCGGCGTCAAGTGGAAAGCTGGCTCACTGAAGATGCCAAGATGCAGCAACTCCACCAACGACTCGTGAAGCTGCGCCAAGGATTTCAATCGCTGCCCACGCCTCAACCAGTGCAGCCGATTGACCAAACCATTGAACAGGTGATGCAGAAGGTCGATCGACGGCCTCGTTTGACTGTTCTATGGGGAGGTGGGATGGCTGCTGCGGCTGCTGTTGCAGTGGCAATGATCTCCAACCTCACCCCAATGGGTTACAGCCCCCAGATGGCGAATAATGCGACTAAAACCAATGGTTCGCAAGTGGCTAAGGTGTCTCCTCAGTCTCAGCCGACTTCAGAAACCACTTCGTCTCCGACAACTACAGGAGATAGTGGTTTATTAGTTGCGTTAGATCAGCCTGTTCTAGTGATTTCTAAGAGTGCTGTGGCTGATGACAACGGCACTCCCACGAGAATTCAGAACGCTGATGTGCGCTGATGTTTGCCGTTGCACAGTACGGTAGATGAGTACAGGACGGTAGATGAGTATACGTAATTGGTGTCCATACAGAACGCACTACAATACTACGCAATGGGCTAGCTAGGATCTGGGGTGAATCTAGATCCCTCCTTGCCAAACGCTCCTACCATGTACCACTGTGAATTAATCTTCCTTGCAAGCGATCGATTTGTTCTAAGGTCATTGCGTACACCCAGGCTGGGCCAAATAGTTGTCCAGAGGGTGTATAGATTTTTTCTTGAACTCTTGAATAATCATTACCCTGGGGGTGGTCGGGACAGACTTGTAAAAGGTCTTCCCAATCATGCTTCTCGTATTCGTCGAGTTTGTCTAAAATCCGGGGATCGCGAAATGTTAGGCAGTAACCCTGAACGCACGATTTTGGAACGGTAGTCTTGGGTTGCGATTGGTTCAGTGGGGATCGGTCTAATTGGGTTTCTAAGCAGGCTTCTAGCGCGATCGCAGGATAGCCTAAGGGTAAATGGTACAGATATCCTGGCATTATTGCGGGGATTTCTGCGATCGTTTGGCCAGCGCAAAGGCGATCGTAGGCGGCATACCCCGGTTTGAGCGTGCCGTAGACAAAAATATTGATATCGAATGGGTTCATCATATTGTCAAAGCCATCAATCAAGAAGAGAAGCTTGGATGTCCCGACGGCTTCTCGATATTTCTTGATTTCTATTGTCTCTGCAATAGAGAACTAGTCGATCTCTGGGCAGCGTTTGCCTCGTGCTTAAAACACGAAGGAAATCCCAGCTTTCACAAAGAAGCCTTGCATACTCAGATCGCCTTGACGCTCCGCAAAAATCGCAGGACTGGCATCGTCCACAAAGCGAATGTCGCGGGTCGCATTAAACCAATGCTGATATTCATAGCCCGCCCCGATCGAGAGTTTCGCGGTCTTGCTGAGTTGACCTGTCCAATCTACTCCCACCGCAAAATTTACGGTTGGTAGTGTTTGCTTACGATCGAAGTTCAGATCCGCTACTGTTTCCGAGCCAAAGGTTTCCTGATAGCGGAATTTTGCATTGCCAAAGAGCAGAGAAGCTCCACCCCGGCCATACACGCTAAACCCACTGCCCAGCATTAGGCGCATTTCCGCCCCTAATTTTGGGCCGATTCCGTTGAAGTCATTGACCGAATTCACGGTGCCGCCGTTGGGAGAAAAGTCCTGACCGTCATAGCGAATTGCCATAGCCTGATCGAGGTTGGCGATTTGCAGCCCGGTAAAGAATTTAATGTTCAAATTTTTACTAGGCCGCAAATTATAAGCCACGTCTAGATCCACGAGGTCGTAGTCCAAGTTGGCTTCTGCGCTGGCACTAGCCGCCCGTTGATTTTGGAAGGGGTGGGCGTAGGTCGCTAGCAACCGACCAGGCGTGCCATCACTGCGAGTTGGTTCGGTAGCCATGGCTTGGTCGTCTGCGCTAAAGAAGGTATAGGTAGCACCAAATTCCCAGGGACTTTGCTTGGGTGCATAGTTGACCCCCACTCGCCATGCTGTGGATTGGTCGTAGTCCAAAGTCGCTAATTTCCCACCCACAGCCGTATTAAACGAATCGTTCACCCGCGCAAAATCCATAATGTTGCTATTACGCGGCTTGAGGAACAGTGCTTGCCCTGTGACCGTTAGCCCTTCCGGTAAATCTTCACGGGTGATTTCTAGATTTTGAGCTTTACTCTCACTAACCTGTTGGCGTAGGAGATTTAATTCTTGTTGTAATTTTTTTTGTTGTTGTTCCAATTGTTGAATTTTTTCTTGCACACTATCTGCGATCACAGTAGGTTCTGATGGAGATGGAACAGCAGGATTGGCTTCAGTTTCGATCGATTCTGTGGATTGATTACCCGTTGCCAAGGGGGAATCGGTTCTGAGGGGAGGCGCGATCGCCGCAACTGGCTTCGCATCCGAGGGCCTGATGGCAGCTGAACTGGCAGCAGCAGTCGTAGTTAGGGCTGCACGATCGAGGACTCCTGCTTTTTCGGCGATCGTTACTTTTTCTGGAATGACTGCAGCGGTTTTGAGGGGGGGCTGAGAGGTTAGCGATTCAGCTTGGGGTGTTGGCTGATCGGCGAGAGCCGTGGTCGGTGTGGGCGATTCCGCTGAAAATTCGATCGTCGGTTCTGCCACGTCTACCGTCGCACGGGCAATCTGTTGGGACGTCTTTGCTAAAGCGAGCTTAGATGCATGAGATTTCCCAGGTGAGATCGCCGAGGGTAGATCCGCTTCTGGTCGATCGATTGATTCAGGTTTTTCCTGAGCGTGGGCTGCCTGGGCACCCATCATCGATGTTAAGGTGGCTGTTAACGTGACGGCTACACCCAATCTGATTTCCTTCATTGTTATCTTCTCCTCGATCGTTCATCGTTGGTGATTTGCACTCTGGATGTTTCAAACGCTGTATGGGCTAACGCGGAAAATTGCTGTTTAGCCGGGATACTGGATCAACAATTCGCCTTCTAATGCTAGGGTGTTGCGATTTGCTGCAATTTCTTGGAGGTATTGCAATAGGTGAGGACTTAGGAGTAATTGCAACTTGGGCCGAATGTAAGGTGTAATCGCGGTGACATCGTCAGGACTGGGATTGGCATAGTAGCGAATTAAGTTGTCACTATCGCTGCCGCCATCGACAAAGTCGCCTCCGCGTCCGGCAAATAGATAGTCATAATTTTCCTGACCGTAAAGCCAATCAAAGAACTGCTCACCCAACATCACATCTGTGCCGCTGCCACCAAACATTTGATCTTGGCCAAATCCGCTATCAAGATTACGATTTTTTGTGTCATAGGTGTGGGGAAGCTTACCAAAGAAATTGTGGCCTTCTTCTGTCACATCCAAGTCGCCGCCTTGAATCTGGATGCCTAGCGTCACTTGGCCATTCACGATCGGTAGACGAATAGATGCGTTATCCCCAATCATCACGTCGTTACCATTACCACCACTCATGATGGTATTTCCCGCTACTAACTGATGGCTGCGATTGCGGTTGGCGTAATCAATCCCATAGGTGCGGTTATGAAGCTCTCGAATCCATACATTTTCAGTATCTGCAATCAGGGTATTCAAACTGCTGCGGAATTTCACAACCTGATCCGCAGTGGTAGGAGTTTGCGTAACGATCGGGCTAATTAAATTGGTATAACCACCAATCATAAAGTCACTCCCTTCACCGCCATCAAGATTATCGTTATTCAAATACCAATCAAACTCTTGGAAGGTAGGTCGTACTGCCTTATTCACAGGACGATAACCGTAGCGCCAGAAATCCCCAAATTTGTAATCAAAGTTATTCAGCAACGGTGCGAACATCATGGCATCACCGCCCAGAATGGAATCATCGCCGTTTCCACCGCGAAGGACATCATTCTTCCAAGACAAGGTCGTATTCGGTAAAGCGTTAGGCACATTGAATAACTTAGCATTCACGCTAGTTTCTAACTGACCAAGCACCTGTTTGAGGGCATTCACAGTGCTGCCTATCGTTGCAATTTGATTGGGCGATCGAACTAGGAAGGGGCTGTAGAAGGTAAGGTCATCGCCGTAGATTAAATCCCGATCGCTGCCGCCGAAAATTTGATCGTTGGCCATGCTCAGAGTTTGTTGCGGCTGCCCATTCCGTAGTGCCAGTTCCAGATCGTGCAGATCGTAGCTGACATGGTGCATGAGCGTGTCTAGATCATCCAAGTTGTTATCAATCTCGGCATTGCCTGTGCGTAAGGGTAGGAAGCTGGCGTAGTTATCCCCAATTAACGTATTGTTACCACTCACATCACTCAAGCGATCGTTGCCTGATAGTAAATCTAAGTGATGGGTCAAGTTGGGGATGAGGGAAATTAAGGGTCGCCAGGTTTTGCCATTACGCATTAAGGGCGCGATCGGGGCTTGAGGGGCTGTGTCAAACGTAATCGGTTCCGTCAAACTTACGGTGGTTAGAAGCCCATCATTGGTTTGCGGTTGTAGACTCAGGTTGGGAATGACGATCGTGCCAAATTCACCTAACTCAAAGTTCAGGCCAGCGCCTTGTTGAATCAGATGAATGCCTCGGAATACGGTGGGTAATTCCCGGTTGAAGGGCGCAATGTTCGTTGCATTATCACCCACGATGAAGTCATCACCGGAACCACCCTCGATCGTGTCATTGCCAGCATTTCCTTCAGCGTAGTCATTCCCTTCACCCCCAAAAATCGAGTCATTTCCACGCTGTCCAAAGAGGCTATCGTCCCCTGTTCCCCCATCAAGATAATCATTTCCATCATCAAAGAAGCTCAGCGCTTGGGCTTGGCTATCTAGACCACCCTGCCCGTTGGCGGCAGTGAAGAGCAGACTATCGATATTGGCATCCTGGAAGGCGCTATTGGGGATGGCATTGAGATTATAGCTATCGACTAAATTGGCTACATCCAGCAGAAGTGCATCCCGATGCCAGGATTGATTGCGGTTGAGGCGTGGGGTGCCATCGGGGTTGTAATCCCGTAGAATGATGCCCGTATCCCCCAAGATAAAATCTTGACCCGATCGACCTAGCAGAAAATCATTGCCCAGTTGCCCAATGAGTTCATCGTCTCCCTTACCCCCATCAATCCAATCATCTCCCCGTTGCCCTTGTAAAATATCATCGCCTGCGCTACCGCGTAGGGTGTCGTTACCGCCAATGCGATCGATGTCGTCAAAGCGAATGACATCACGAATGGTATCAGCAAAGGGGGCCGGGTATTTCTGCCAGTTACCGTTCGCGAGAGGTCGCCGGGTAATTTGACCGTTATCACCCAACACAACATCCGAATTAGCTCCTCCATCAACCTGATCATTGCTATCGGCTCCCCCCCGCACATTGTGGCCCCCAAGAATATCATCCTCACCAGAACCACCGTAGATAATATCCTGTCCCTGTTGTCCTAGGATGGTGTCGTCTCCTTGGTTACCAAAGAGAATGTCGTCTCCTCCCCCCTGATTGGCTGCGGTGTCGATCGAGACGTAATTACGATCGCGCAGTAGGGCAGGGTAGAGCTTGCCGTGGTCACCCAGAATGAGATCTGCCGAAGTAGAATCAAAGACCTTTTCATCGGCATAGGGCAGAAACCATCCCTGCTTCAAGTTGGCACCCTCTAGCTGCCAGAAAGCGGTTAATCCTAATGCTTGATGCCGCCAGACCACATCTGCTTGGCCATCTCCTGTATAGTCATTTAGGCTAGCAATCTGCCAACTGAGAGCCGGAGCATTATTAAATACTTCGCCTCCGATGAGGTTGACCCCATTCATTTGCCAAATCACTGCTCCATTGGAGATTCTGTGCCGCCAGAGCCAGTCTGTTTTGCCGTCCTTGTTGAAGTCTGCAAAACCCGCAATAATCCAATTTGAGTCTGTAACGTGGGTGAAAACCTGACTGTTAATTATTTTGTCTCTATCCATGACCCAAATGGCAACCAGATTAGCTGCGGTATTTCGCCATACCAAATCAGCTTTACCATCATTGGTGACATCAGTAATTTTTTCTACCTGCCAATTAGCATCTGGTGCATAGGCTAGGGTGAATCCATTAACTCGTTGGAAATTTTGGACTTGCCACAACACCAAAGGGCCAGTGATATGTCGCCAAACAAAATAGGGAGTTCCATTGCCCGCTAGATCAGCAATGCTTAATAACTGCCAGTTACTGTCGGGGGAATTGTTAAACCAGTAACCGGAATCGTAGGTAATGCCATTCATTTTCCAGGCAACTAGAGTACCGTTGCTGTGCCGCCAAAGAATGTCTTTTTTGCCATCACCATTGAGATCAAAGATGCCCGCCACTTGCCAACTTAAATCGTTAACATCCGGTAGGGGAACGGCTTCAGAGAATTTGCCATCTCGGGTTACCCAGAGCAGATTTTGCCCGGTGATTTGATTACGCCAGAGGAGATCGTTTGCGCCGTCTCCGTTCAAATCAGCATTACCCACGACTTGCCATTCTTCATCCAGGGTATCCAGTCCTTCGTCTCCATAGATGCGATCGCTGCCGGTGCCACCTAGGAGATTATCACTGCCCCGATCGCCGAAGATTAAATCGTTGCCGCCCAGGGTGGGATGGGTGGTGGTGACGAAATCTAAGGTGTCGAGATTGCTATCAGCGGCAACTTTGTCATCGCCAGCATAGGCGTAATCGAGTTTGCCGTGATCGCCTAGAATCGTGTCATTGCCGCTATTGCCCCGGAGATAATCGGCTTCTGCACCGCCTAAAATAATGTCATTACCCTCATCGCCAAAAATACTATCCTGGCCGCCGATCGTGGGATCGGTGGTTTCGATGAGACGGATCTTGCCATTGCTGTAGGTAATACGACCGTTATCACCTAGGAGAATGTCATCGCCTCCATTGCCGTTAATCGTATCGTTTTGCGCACCGCCGAGGGCAATGTCCCGATCGTCGTTGCCTTGAATGACATCATTGCCGCCAAATGCGGGGTCGATCGTGGCAATTAAATCTAAGGTTGCTGGGTTGTTATCGAGGGCGTATTCCAGAACACCATTATCGCCTAGCAAAATATCTTTGCCTGCGTTGCCCTGGAGATCGTCATTTCCAAATCCACCTAGTACCCGATCGTTGTCTGCAGAACCTTTGATGCGATCGTTGCCACCGATCTGGCCATCGGTAGTTGTAATTTGGGTAATGAACTGATTGCTATCAAAGGTGATTTTGCCATTATCACCGAGCAAAATGTCATTCCCGTTATTGCCGTCGATCGTGTCATCATTTGCGCCCCCAAAGGCGATGTCATCACCATCGTTACCGAAAATGGTATCTTTACCGCCTAAACTGGGGTCGATCGATCGAATCACATCCAACGTTTCTAGATCTTCATCCAGACTGAAGTCAACAACACCATGATCGCCTAGCAAAATATCATTGCCTGCATCGCCGGACATCGTATCGTCCCCAGCACCACCCAGCGCTATATCGCGACCTTCATTACCATTAATGATGTCGTTGCCGCCATTGCTGGGGAAGAGCGTTTCAATTTTTTCGACTTCGTTATTGCTGTTACGAGTAATGCGCCCACCGTCACCTAGCAAAATATCGTCGCCGAGTCCTCCCAAAATTGTGTCGCCAAGTTGTCCCGCAACATCACCGCCACCGGAACCGCCCAAGATGATGTCATCGCCCGCACCTCCTGAGATTTGGTCACGACCGCCAAAGGTGGGATCGGTGGAAACAATGTCATTAGCTGTATTGGGGTTAGCGGTATTACCGTAGACAATACCGTTGTCACCTAGCAGAATATCTGCAGCCTCATCAGCACCGCCATCAATTTGGTCGTTGCCGCTACCCCCGATGACAATGTCTGATTGATTGCCACCGTTAATCACGTCGTTACCGCCAAATTCTGGATTGGTCGATCGGGTTTGGGTGACGATTCCGTTATTGATTAGAATTTCTCCGTTGTCACCCAGGATGATGTCTTGTCCGTTGCCACCATTGAGGTTGATTTCATTCCCTGCTCCTCCAATGATCCAATCATTGCCATCGCCACCCTCGACAATGTCGTTGCCGCCAACACTGGGTTCCGTGCTGGCTAAGCGGGTTGGAACGCTGTTCGTTAGTTCAATTACACCGTAGTCAGCGAAGATACGATCGTCGTTTTCGCCGCCGCTGATCGTGTCATTGCCGCCACCGCCGAATAATGGATCGGTGCCTAAATTGCCGACGATTCGATCGTTGCCTTCCGCTTCCCCTAGAATACTTTGTGCTTTGGTCAGGGTGGCTGCAAAGTAATCCAGCACTTTAAAGCCCAAGCGGCTATTTAAATCATCGCCAATGCCGATGAAGGTAAGTAGGCCATAATCGCCAAACAGCCAATCGACGATCGCACTGCTATCGAGATTGGTGATGACCCGTGCTGCTGGGTTGGCATTGTCCGTAATGGTGGCATTTCCCCCGGCGATCGCGTCATCGCCCCCACCGCCGAAGATGTAATCGACGCCATCGCTGGCATTCGCAATCTGACTGCCTCCAATTATGCGATCGTTGCCGCCGCCGCCCAGTAAAATATCGCTGCCTGCGCGACCTTCGATCAGATCATCGCCTCCTTGAGCGTTAAACAAGGGTTCAATGCGATCGACTTGGCCATCATTGCGGCGAATCACCCGACCGTTATCGCCCAAAATAATGTCATTGCCTGAACTGCCAAAAAGGCGATCTCCCCCCAGTCCAGGGGCATCCAAACCGCCGGAACCCCCCACAATCACATCACTGATTTGTGCCTGAATTTCATCCCGTCCGCCGTGGGTTGGATTGGTGGAAGCGACTTCGGTAATAAATAAATCCGACTTGCGTCGCAACACGGCCCCATTATCGCCAAACAGAAGATTGGCGGCTCCAACTTCGCTGTAGGTTTCATCGCTGCCAAATAGCCGATCGTCCCCGGTGCCACCTAGCAAGACATCCCGTCCTAAGCCACCGAAGAGGCGATCGTTGCCACCATTGGCCGTGTCGATCGATTCCACTCGTTCCGTGGAACCATTCACGCTGACGATTCGAGCACTATCTCCAAAGATTAAGTCATCCCCTAATTGACCGTAGAGATCATCATTACCCGTACCACCAAAGAGCGTATCGTTACCATTGCCTGCACCGAGGTTTACCGTGTTGGTGTTGCGATTGACGCTACCTTCATCCCCTAGAACCCAGTCTCGATCGGCTCCGCCATCCGCTAGATCATTGCCCTGTCCGCCAATCAGAACATCATCGTTCGCTTGTCCGTAGAGTTCGTCGTTTCCATCTTGACCAAAGAGTTCATCATTACCACTACCGCCAAAGAGCTTATCATTGCCGCCGCTGCCCGGTGTGAGTGTTACGGTTTCCGTGGCCCGATCGACGCTGCCTAAATCACCCAATAGGAAATCCCGATCGGCTCCCCCATCGAGCCAATCATCGCCTTCCTGTCCGTAGAGAATGTCCACCCCAGCTTGGCCGAAAATCACATCATTTCCCGTTTCGCCGTAGAAGGTATCATTGCCTCCGCCTGCGGTCAGGTTGACTTGAATGAGTAACCCTTCTGTCGGAATGACTACCACATTTTCCAGAACTGGGCCACCGGGCGGGATGGAGGGTGAACCAGGATTGCTAACTACTACAATTTCGCCTTCATCCAAAATGTAATCATTGCCTGCTCCACCGTAGGCCGTATCATCGCCTTGCCCCGCTTCGATAATATCGGTGTCATCATTGCCGTAGAGTGTATCGTTCCCGTCCCCACCTTTGATGCGATCGTTGCCATCGCTGCCGTAGACGGTATCGTTGCCTTTACCCGCATCGAGGTAATCATCCCCTTGATTGCCTTCTAGAGTGTCGTTGCCATCATTAGCGTAGAGGCGATCGTCTCCTTCGCCGCCGAGCATTGTATCGTTGCCGGTGCCCCCAAACAGCTTATCGTTGCCCGCTTCCCCGAACAGTTGGGAATCCCCCGATCGGGCGGTTAATTCGTCGTTTCCAGCCCCACCATGGAGAATCGCAGCGGCTCCTCCCGCGAAAATCTTGTCATTGCCAAATTCACTACGGCCTGGGTTGCGTGCTGGATTAAAATCGCCCCACAGTTCTGCTGGAATTGCTACATCCTCAGCGATGTCGATTACATCATCTCCAGCGCCTCCCTCTGCGTAAATCTTAGCCACAGTGCTAGCATCAAATTCCTGGGTATAGCCAAAGGCAGTGATGAGTAATTTACTGCCATCCGCCGATCGGGTGACTTTAAAGATTTCGTCGCCATCATCTAGATTGCCTGCCAGCCGAGCCGCTGAATTTGGCCCCATGTTGAGGCGCAGTACGTTAGCGCCTAAGGTCGGATCGAATTCTGCTAAGACAGGATTAGGGGCCAGTTTCGATGTGTCTGTGTCAAAGTCAAGGAGGGTGGCAGTGGCAATGTCAAAGGAATCCTGCCAGCCAACGAAACCGACAAAGGGTAAGTCAACGCCGACTTTAATGTAGGCATTTAACCCCGCAGTCAACTTACCCGATGCGGTAAAAATGCCGAGGGGGCCATTCGCTGCGAAGTTTTTGCCTAATTCATCGAGGCGAATTTTGCCGTCAGCATAGGGTACGGAATTGCCTGTGGCAGGATCGCGATCGCGCAGGTCGAGGTTCACCGTGGCAAATAGTCCGCCGCCCACACCCGCCGCTGCAACGATGACATTAATTTCCCCAGATGCCTGGACGCTGGCGTTAATTTTGACTTCGGGGATATCAGGGCCGCTGCCATCGGGGGATGCGGTATCACTGATGTAGAAACCGTTGAAGATCAAACTGGGATCGATCGATCCACCATCCAACGCTGTGGCAAATTGTTTGAAGCCTTCGGTATCGTAGCCAAAGTTAAAGTCGGCCTGGAAGTCAAAACTGCCACTCAAGCGCACGCCCAAGGGGCCGAGGATGGGGAAAAATTGACTAACGTTAAAGTTGGTGCCTAGGGCCGGTAAGTCTAAGGTAAAGAGCGAAACGTTCCGACCTAGGAGTAACCCCAAGGCAGTGGTTGGATTTTGCAATAACGGGAAGGCTAGGCCCCCGCTGAAGTTCGCGTTGCTGGCACTGCTCTTAAAGTTATCTAGAATATTACGAGTTACGTTATCAACACCGGGTAATAGACTGGTTAAATCATCAATTAAACTTGCATTGTTTAAATTGAGGCTATTTAGTAAACCTGCTGTGCGCAAATCCGCTGTGGGACTGTCGTTTAACCGCAGATTACCTAGGGGAATATAGACATCCCCCACGCCCGTGGGAATGCTGTTAATAAATTGCGCAATTTGAGTGACCGCACTGAGGAATTTTGCAGCACTTTCATTGCCGCTAGACTTGCCGACGAATTCTAATAGCGTGACGGTGCCATTCCCATCTAAATCATAAATATCCCGCAGTGGCCCAATATCTGATAGGACGGGCATACGGGTATTCAGAACGTCAAAAACCGGCTGAATCGGTTTTAAAACTTTTTGAATTTCTGAAAAGACGGGATTAACAAATTCACTAAAAAACTCACCCAGATTCAAACGCGCATTATTAAAAGCTGCGGTGGGGAGGAGATTGAGATTATTGGGGTCAAAGGCCCAATCAATATTCAAATCCGCTTTCAAAGAAGGGAACGCCGCAGAACCGCCAAAGCTTGTGGTTAGCCCTAAGTTCAGATCTGCATTGGCTTGGAGCTTGGAGGTGAGCAGCTGGGTGGCGCTGAGTCCGGCGAGTTCGCTGGCGGTGAGGCGTCCGTCGCTGTTGGGATCGCGCAGATCAACCTGAAACTGTCCCGCAAAATTGGTGGTGTTGCCTTGGCTATCTTGCCCAGCCACATTGACTTGCAAAAAGCCTAGTCGTCCGGTGGCACTGAGTCCCGGTGTGGTGACCGTTAAGCCGATCGCGAGTTCATTCAGCGCACTGGTCTCAACAAAAAATTCACCGCTAGTTAAATCAACGCCAAACTTCAGGGGCAAGGTATACCCTAATTGAGTATTGATATTGCCGCTGCTGCCAACACTTAGCCCGATCGCATCTAAGCCCAGATCAAAGTTGAGGTTGGAACTGACCAATCGACTCAGATCTAAGTTAAAGACAACCTGACTTGCATTTTCTGAGACTGTAACACCACTGGGCAGATAGGGTGCTAAAGTGGTCGCGATCGTGCTGCGGATATCTTCACTATCTAAATCAGCCACAGGAATGGCTTCCAGCGTGGCCCAAGCACTGGCTAAGTCATTCTTCAGCGTTTGGAAAAATTTAGCGGTACTAGCTAATTGACTGCCAACCAGGGGTAAGCGTTGGGCAAAGGCGATCGTATCAATTCCCGTTTGCGCCAGTGCTAGAAAGTCATTAACGCCTGCTTTAAAATTATTATATTCTGCCGTACTAATCGGTGTAAGAAGCGTATTTTGATACTGTGTTAGGACAGTCGATTGAAAGGCGAGGTTGGTCGCGATCGTGCCTGTGTTAACTTCTAACGTCCAATCTCCCCCTAGGTTGGTATTCCCCGTTAGGTTGTTGGAAGCTGCAATATCCGCCCCTGTTAGGGTTGCCCACTGCTGCACAAAGGTGGCTCCTAAATCCCCTTGGGCCACATCGCAGCCATAGAGCAAGATATCGGCATCTTCGGTTAAATGTGTCGCCCACTGATGTAGGCGATCGGTGTAGAGTCCGAGGTTATCACCGCTCAAATCCACATTTCCCAGTTGGAGCCTGCCAACATTCCCGTGGGAAACAATATGAATAGCGGCAACGTCACTCAATCCAGCGAGAACCTGGCTGATTTGATCAATCCCATCCTGTTGGGTATCGATCAAATATACGGATTGATCGGTGTTCAGTCCCAAAAGTAATTGCTGGTAGTTCTGGACACTAGTATCCACAAAGACCAGCGATCGACCGACGGTTGTAGCCCCAGGGGTTGCAGCCCCAGAGAATGAAGAGATCTCTAAGGGATTTGTAGGCAGGGGCAAACGATCGGTCAACGGCGCGATCGCCGAAGCTGCCGAGAAAAGCTCAGGATTCATAGCACACGTTCCGTTGGGAGAGAAACCAGGGTTCTAATACCAAATCAACTTGTGATTGCAACACATAACGATCCCCCTAAATCCCCCTTATTAAGGGGGGATTTAGAAAGAATTTGCCTGAATTCCCCCTTATTTCTAGCGCGGTGGCGCGTAGCGCGGAGGCTAGGGAAGATCGGATCTGTAGCATTGGTCAGTCAATTTGGTCTAAGCACAAGAAGCAAGCCGACACCGGAAAATCATCGGAGGACAAATCGCTTACCCCTGTCACAAGTAAGCAGAGATGACATCCCGATCACTACGCAATTCGTCATTCAGTTGATGACTCAGGTTTCTCTCACCTCAGTAAAATTCCGGACAAAGTGTGATTCTTGAGACAAATCTCTAAAAACCGTCGTCTTTCTTTGAAGGAAGTTTAAAGTTCTAGAAGGCTACCTTGCCTAGACCCAGTTCTTGCGCTGTCTGGAAGCGGGGCTCATCGACTGAGCCCTGATGGTTGATGAACACTGCTTGTTATTGAGGAACTAGCGAATCCAAGGGCATTCTGTGTGTTGCTCTAAACTATCGAATGCATCTTCGATCCGTTGCCGTTGATGATCCATAACATCCATCGATCGAATCTCCGATCGGGTGTAATAGCCATAGGCGTTGGTCTCATTACTCAACCCCAATTCACCACCCACCAGCTTGACTTCAAAGTTCAACGCTACAATTTGGCAACGGTTTCCACTGGCATATTCAATTAAGTAATTGGGATCACTATACACGCCCAAGAAGCGCACAATTTCCACCAACAGCCCTGTTTCCTCCACCATTTCCCGCAGGCAGGCTTCCGCTACGGACTCACCCGGATCAACCCGCCCTCCCGGCAAACACCAGCGATCGTTGTCCGTGCGCCGGGTCATTAAGATCCGTTGGTGATCGGGGTCGAATAGAACCGCTGAACATCCCAACGTAATTTGCCCCGTCTTGCCAATGCGATCGCCCTGTAATACCTTTGCCATCAACCAATCTCTACTTATTTCAATAATGCCAGCATTACGAATTTGCAATGTTTTCCCAGCAGACTTGAAAAAAGTTTATACCATAGCGAAGGAAATCTTGTTGACTGGGATAAATTGCTATGCAATGGCTAAAACGAATCAAGCGATCGATTCCCCATGGCTGGAAAGTGGGATTACAGGCGGCTCGACGGTGGATTCGAGATTACTGGTCGGGGGATTTACAACGGTTCGCAATTCGCACCAAGTCGATCGAGGTCGGTAATTGGCAGACCCGAATTCAGGTAGAACAGGAACTAAAGCCGTCTGCCTATTCAGAAAATAAACGTCATAATTTGACGATCGCTGCCCAGCAAATTGAATCTGTGGTAATTCACCCGAACCAAGTGTTTTCCTTTTGGTCGATAGTGGGACCGCCTAGTAAAAAGCGGGGCTATCTTGAAGGTCGAGCCTTAATGAATGACCAATTGCAGGCTGTGGTTGGTGGCGGGTTGTGTCAATTGTCAGGCTTAATTTATCTCTTGGCTCTACAGACTGATTTTGAAATTCTAGAGCGTCATTCCCATTCTCAAGATATCTATACCGACGAAACTCGATTTGCGCCTTTAGGTTCGGATGCTACCGTTGTGTATGGTTACAAGGACTTACGGATTCAGAATCGAACGACTGCACCGTTACGCTTTCAGTTTGAAATCCAGCCAAATTCGATTACTGCATCGATCTTAGCCATTCGATCGATTCCCAAATATTCCGTTGAGTTTCTAGTGGACGATCGCCACCCAGACAAGTTGGTTCAAACACTGCGATATCTGTCTCCTTCCCAGGCTCCGCAGGTAGTTCAGCGAACAGTGTATGCGCGGTAAATTGTTAGCCGGATGGTGACCTACCGACGGAGAATTAAACTGGGAATGCTAGGGAACGATCGCTGTCTGGATTTTAGGTTTAGCTGATTACTGCGACGATCGTGAAGTCGATCGTTGGAACCATTGCGTAATGCCGTCAGCCAGCGTATCAGCCAGTTTTAGCTGCTCCCGATCGTTGCGAATCCATTCAAACTCATCGGGGTTAATCATATAACCCAATTCCATCAAAATCGATGGGGCCACCGCTGGACGGGTCAACGCTAAGTTATTCCAAGTCACGCCATCGGACGATCGGCCCAAGCGTTTGACCACTCCATCATGTAAAAAAGTCGCCAAGCTCTGGGATTGGGACTGATACCAAAATACAGAAACGCCTTTTGTGTTAATGGCATCGCCATCATCCGGTAAAGCATTGTAATGAACACTCACAGCAATGGTGGGTTCAACTTTATTAATCATTGCCGCTCGATCGTTGGGCCATAGATCTACATCCGCCTCGCGGGTCATGATCACCGTTGCACCCCGTTGCACCAAGCGATCGCGCACCAGCTTGGATACCTTCAACGCTACATCCTTTTCCGGCAAGCCTGTAAACCCAACGGAACCCAAATCCTCTGGCCCCCCATGGCCCGGATCGAGCAAAATTTTCACCCCCGTTAATGGCTTGGCTGCATTGCCCGTCAGCTTTGGTGGGTGGCGCAGGGAGAGAACCAGCGTCGAGCCTTCGTAGCGCAGTTTATAGCCCCACTGTTGGTCAGATTTGAGAACAAAGCGATAGTCAATCTGGCCCGGTTTCGTTTGCTGCCAATCTAAGCGATCGATCACTGGATTGACCACTAGCCGCATCGTATCCGTTTGCGCCGTCACATTATGCAACGTGAGTGTAAATTCCCGATCGCGTTGCTGTACTGCCAGCGGCACCGGCGCTTGCAAAGGAAAGAATACATCTGTCCAACCGTTTTTGCTCTGGGAACGAATGCCCCGAATGATGGATTGTACGGGGGTTGCACTGGCGATCGGCTTCGTTTCCGACTTACGAATCCAAGCGCCGTAATCCAAGCGATACCAGTCCCCTTCGCTTCCGGTCACTGCGGCGCGGGTTCCCTTGGGTAAGGGCGTCATGCGGGAATAATCCGTACTGGCTCCCGTGCGGGCTGTGCCTACCTCTGCTGTGACTTCGATCGTCAAGGGCTGGGTTGGCGAGAGAATTTCAACTTTCCCCGGAGCCAGTTGTGTCAACCGTTGCTGATTCCATTCCAGTTGATATTCCGGTTGACCTAGATTCACCATTCCGCTGGGCAAGGAACCCTCTGATTTAACCGCACTGTCCCGATCGAACTTACCACAGCCCGTAAACCGTCCCGGCAATTCCTGGGGCTGGGTTTTGCCCGTCAGAACGCCCGAATTACTGGGTAGTTCCACCATGGGCTGAAGCTGAAGCGGAATGGTTTGTTGGTCGAGTGTGACTCGAACCTTGGCTTGGGGATGGGCGATCGCGCTAAAGCAAAGGAGTTCCCCCGGTTGCCGACTAATATCCACTGCGGGAAGTAGAGAATCCTTGCCAAAGGCCAATCCTTGGGGGATCTCGGGTTGATTTGCTTTGCGAGTGACGGCAATCTCTAAGGTTTGTCCGTTGCTATGTTTGAGAACGAAGAGATTTTTCCCGACCTGTAATGGAAAACTAGGCGCAAAATGTCCAGCGGCGTTACGCACGATCGCTTTACCATTGATCCATACCTCTCCCTCTGGCGGCGCAGTGCCAATTAAAAAAATCTGTTGTGCAGTGGTTTCGTGGTTAGGCCGAGGATAGACGACCTGGAGCGGTTGAGCCGACTGGGATTGGGCTGACTGGGGTGGGGGGACTTCAGCGGGTTTTTCTGGAGCGGGCTGATTGCTAGAAGGTTGAGCTTGTACCGATCGCGCCATGACCAGTAACCCTAGAGCAAGTGTCATCGAGGAAGACAGAATCACCATCGATCGGTCACGCTTGCCAACTCTTTGATCGACTTGATCTACCCGATATCTACCCAAAAAATTTTGCATACTACGATCGGTTAACCCGCACCAAGAACAAGATTGTCAAACAATTCTCTCCGTAGTCTACGCGGTTGATCCAGGGTTAGCTGTGATCGCCCCTCCGATCTGACCCATCGTTGCCCTACAATATCTGGGGTAATTCTGCGGCGTGGGCACTCTAAGGTCTTATGACGAAATTTGTCTTTGTCACTGGTGGCGTGGTTTCGAGCATTGGGAAGGGAATCGTAGCAGCCAGTTTGGGGAGACTCCTGAAATCGCGTGACTATTCTGTTTCAATCCTCAAGCTTGATCCCTACATTAACGTCGATCCCGGCACCATGAGTCCCTACCAGCACGGGGAAGTGTTTGTCACTGAAGATGGGGCGGAGACGGATTTAGACCTGGGGCACTATGAGCGCTTCACCGATACGTCCATGTCACGGCTGAATAGTGTCACCACGGGATCGATTTACCAAGCGGTGATTAATAAGGAGCGGCGGGGAGATTACCACGGCGGCACGGTGCAGGTGATCCCCCACATCACGACGGAAATTAAGGAGCGGGTGCATCGGGTGGCGCGGAACACGAATCCCGATGTGGTGATTACGGAAATTGGGGGCACGGTGGGCGACATCGAGTCTCTGCCCTTCCTGGAAGCGATCCGCCAATTCCGTAAGGATGTCGGTCGGCAGAACGTGCTGTATATGCATGTGACGCTGGTTCCCTATATTCCCACCTCTGGAGAATTAAAAACCAAGCCCACCCAGCACTCGGTTAAGGAACTGCGATCGATCGGGATTCAGCCGGACATTTTGGTCTGCCGCTGCGATCGGGAAATTGGCGAAGGGTTAAAGGCAAAACTGTCAGAGTTCTGTGATGTTCCAGTTTCTTCGGTTATTACGTCTCCCGATGCCAAAAGCATTTATGAAGTGCCACTGATTTTGGAGCAGGAAGGCTTGGCCACCCAAACGATCGATCTCCTGAACTTGGAGCCTCGCCAACCCGATCTACAACAGTGGCAAACCCTAGTGGAACGGCTCTACAGCCCCGCGCGGCAGATCGAAATTGCACTGGTGGGTAAGTATGTCCAGTTAGGCGATGCCTATCTGTCGGTGGTGGAAGCGTTGCGCCATGCCGCGATCGTCACGGGCAGCGGCCTCAATTTGCGCTGGATTAACTCCGAGGAGATTGAAAACAAAGGCGCAGACGTTTTATTAAAAGGTGTCCATGGCGTTGTGGTGCCCGGTGGATTTGGCATCCGAGGGGTGGACGGAAAAATCGATGCCATTCGCTACGCTCGGGAAAATAAAATTCCTTTCCTGGGCCTCTGCTTGGGGATGCAATGTGCGGTGATTGAATGGGCGCGCAATGTGGCCAAGTTGCCCAATGCCCACAGTGCAGAATTTAATTCAGAAACGGAGCACCCGGTGATTAACCTATTGCCGGAGCAAGAAGATGTGGTGGACTTGGGCGGAACGATGCGGTTGGGTGTTTATCCCTGCAAGCTGACACCGGACACCCAGACGATGAATCTCTACGGTCAGGAAGTGATTTACGAGCGCCATCGCCATCGCTACGAGTTCAATAACCAATACCGTCCGCTGTTCTTGGAAACGGGCTATCAAGTCAGCGGGACTTCTCCCAATGGCCGCTTGGTGGAAATTATTGAACTCCCGAACCATCCGTTCTTTATCGCCAGCCAGTTCCACCCCGAGTTCCAATCCCGACCCAGCAGTTCCCATCCCCTGTTCCGAGGCTTTATGGAAGCAGCGGTTCAACAGATGCAACCGTTAACCGAGGCGATCTCGCCTCCTACGGAAGAAACCCAACCCGAAGCGGCAACCGTGGGCTAAGGATTTGCCCTCATCCCCCAGCCCACAATAGGAGAAGGGGAGCCGGACTCAAAGACCCTCTAGTCTCAGCTATTCGGCTAGAAATTGAAAGTGCTAGCATTTTGCAAGGAAGTGCTAGCACTTTTTAATGTGCGTGCTGGTTAGGAATGCTGACGTTTGGGAAGCACATTCGGGAAAAATCCAACACTGGCCCACCCAAGACAGGAGCTGCAGGATGACGATCGCCAAGCATAGACCGTTAACCTTTGATGAATTTTGGGCGCAGTATGGCGACAACGATCGCTATGAGTTGATCGATGGGGAGCTATTCGACTTGGAACCGACGGGCAACCATGAGCAGGTAGGAGCCTTTATTGTCAGGAAACTAAACGTCCAGATCGACATCCTGGATTTGCCCTACTTCATTCCCCAGCGCTGTGTGATTAAACCGTCTGGGGATTGGACAGGGTTGCGTCCGGATTTGGTGGTGCTCGATCGGGACAGCTTAGAAGCAGAACCCCTTTGGCAACGGGAACCGATCATCACCTTGGGTAGGTCGATTAAGCTAGTTGTAGAAGTGGTGAGTGGCAACTGGCAAAACGACTACGCCCGAAAAACTGATGAATATGCCATCCTGGGCATTCCCGAATATTGGATTGTGGACTATGCAGGGCTAGGCGGAACGGACTTCATTGGTAAACCGAAGCAACCCACCCTGACGATCTGCACCCTACAAAACGATCGCTATGAAAAACAAATCCTTCGAGGCGACAGCCCGATCGTGTCTCCCACATTTCCTGGACTCCGGTTAACCGCAGAACAAGTGTTGCAAGCAGGACAGGGGTTTTAAGTAGGAAAAGTATCATAAGCAGAATATAGAAGAGGTGCGGGATGACGATCGCGACTCACAAGCTAACGTTTGAGGAGTATTTGACCTTTGAGGATGGAACAGATACCCGCTACGAATTGGTCAATGGTGACTTAATCCCTATGAGTCTAGGAACGGGGTTGCACGGCGAAATCATCTGGGATTTAACCCGTGTATTGGAGCAAGAGATTCAACGGTTAGACCTTGACTGGGTGGCGAGACCGGCCTTAATCGGTGTTCAGTCGCCTCGGGGAGGACGATGGGATACTTCACGGATTCCCGATATTACCGTGCTATCGGCTAGCCAGTGGACCGAGATGAAAGGGCGAGAAGCGGTGATTCGTCTATCGGAAGCCCCGCCTAGCTTAGTCGTGGACGTCGTCAGCACCTCTACTAAGGCAGATGATTATGGCGCGAAATGGTCAGAATACTCGGTACTAAACATTCCTGAATATTGGATTGTGGATCCAACTGACGCAGCCATCACGATTTGTAGACTGGAGAACGGACGGTATCAAGATGCCCTGTATCGCGGGGATTCTCCGATCGTGTCTCCCACGTTTCCCGGACTCACGTTGACCGCCGTGCAAGTGCTCAATGCTGGTGCGTCAAGCTGAATGAAGTTTTCGCGAATTGATCGATCGCCCTTTAGCAGTTTTACCCAGTTGCTTTTTACCGTAAGTTCGAAACACACCAGTGCCCTTACAAAACCGCTGTGCTTGAACGCAGAATTCACTTTCGGGGGGTGTCGGGGGAGTAGAGTCCCCTGACATGGCAGGGGGCAAGGTGGTTTCTCTGACGCTCTGCCAGAGCAAACTGCCTTGAGGGGAGAAGTTCCCCGATCTTTGCTGCGCAGCAGCCCCGACGATCGCAATACAGCACAAGTCCATCGAACGGTACGTCTTTTTAACCTCAACCCTTCAGTTGAATCAGATACCCACAACGGTGCTCACCATCCACCAGCCAATGGGTACGCTCCACGGAGCAATCCTGAAGGGCGATCGCGAACATTTCCAACTCATGGCCACAAATGTTGGGAAAGGATTCCGCAATGTGGGAAATGGCGCAGTTATATTCCGTCATCACATATTTCGGGCGAGTCGCATCCTCATCCACCAGATAGAACTCCGCCATGTAGCCTTCCGCCCGTCGCAGTTCCACCAACGCCTGCACCCGTTCCGCCAGCGTGCCACTCCCGAGGGCATCCTGGTAATCCTGGGCCTTACGTTCCCACTGTTTCCGCAAAATGTCGTTGACCTGATCCTTCCCCACCGTTTCCGCCAGCGTATCCAGCAGCGACACCGCAAACTCATCGTAGCGATCGGGAAACTGCGATCGGCCCTTTTTGCTCAACTCATAAATATGATTAGGGCGACCCATCCCGGCCTGCACCGTTTTGTGGTGGATCAGCCCCTCAATTTCCAAATCCTTCAGGTGACGACGGATGGCCTGGGGGGACACCTGGAGTTGTTGCGCCAAATCCTGCGCAGAAGATTCACCCTGCTTCAATAGAAATTGCAGGATATCTTGCTTTGTCGATGGCTGCTGTGTTTGGGTCATACCGTTGCGCAGTCTCTACTAAGCGAGTCTATAAGCGATCGCACTTACTGATGACGAAATCTAGATCCTGAAAACCTAGATCGTGAGAATTAGACGATGAAATTGCATGGCTGGATGCCACAAAAGACTTTAACAACATACTTTGACAACATGGGTGTTGCTAAAGTACTCTACAATTAAAGTTGAGCAACATAGGTGTTGTTTTAATTATAAGATCAACGGTTAACTGTTGTCGTTTAAGCGAATTACGCTGTTGCTATGAGTTTAGAACCCCCCAAGCAAGCCTCTGAAAAGAACCTCGAAATCATGAAAAGCTTCGCAGAAAGCTATGCGAAGCGGACAGGAACCTACTTTTGCGTAGATCCTGGCGTGACTGCGGTGGTGCTGGAAGGATTGGCCAAGCATAAGGAAGACCTGGGTGCTGCGCTCTGTCCCTGTCGTCACTACGAGGACAAGGAAGCCGAGGTGAAAGCCACCTACTGGAACTGCCCCTGCGTGCCCATGCGGGAGCGTAAGGAGTGCCACTGTATGCTGTTCTTGACGCCGGATAATGATTTCGCTGGCGACAAACAATCCATCACCGTTGAAGAAATTCGCACCCTAACCGGCCACTAATCACTGCCCATTTATCACTGCCCATTCATCCTGCCCACTCAACCAACTGCCCGCGAGAGACTGCGAGAACACGACCATGAGTGCAACTGTTCAGAACCTGGTCAATCAGCCCTACAAGTACGGGTTCGTGACCAACATTGAGTCCGACACGATTCCCAAAGGGTTGAACGAAGACGTCATTCGGCTCATTTCCGCTAAAAAGGAGGAGCCAGAGTGGATGTTGGAGTTTCGGCTGCGGGCCTATCGCCAGTGGCTGAAGATGACTGATCCGATGTGGGCCCATGTGGACTATCCCCCGATCGACTACCAGGACATCATTTACTACTCCGCGCCTAAGGTGAAGGAAAAGAAAAAGAGCCTGGATGAGGTCGATCCGGAACTGCTCGATACCTTTGAGAAATTGGGCATTCCCCTGTCGGAACAGAAGCGCTTGGCTAATGTGAATGTGGCTGTGGACGCCATTTTTGACAGTGTGTCCGTGGCGACGACGTTTAAGGACAAGTTGGCAGAGCATGGCGTGATCTTTTGCTCGATGTCCGAGGCGATCAAAGACCATCCTGAGTTGATTCGAAAGTATTTGGCCAGCGTGGTTCCGATCGCCGATAACTTTTATGCCGCGTTGAATTCGGCGGTCTTTAGCGATGGCTCGTTTGTCTTTGTGCCCAAGGGTGTGAAGTGTCCCATGGAACTGTCCACCTATTTCCGGATTAACAACGGGGAGTCGGGGCAGTTTGAGCGGACGTTGATTGTGGCGGAGGAAGGGGCGTCGGTGAGCTACCTGGAAGGTTGCACGGCACCGATGTATGACTCGAACCAACTCCACGCAGCGGTGGTGGAACTGGTGGCGCTGGATGATGCGGATATTAAATATTCCACAGTGCAAAACTGGTACGCCGGGGATAAGGATGGCAAGGGTGGCATTTACAACTTCGTGACCAAGCGCGGTCTGTGTCAGGGCAAGAACTCCAAAATTTCCTGGACACAGGTGGAAACGGGTTCGGCCATCACCTGGAAGTACCCCAGTTGTGTGCTAGTGGGCGATAACTCGGTGGGTGAGTTTTATTCCGTGGCGCTGACGAATAATTACCAGCAGGCCGATACGGGAACCAAGATGGTGCACATTGGCAAAAACACCAAGAGCACGATCGTCTCCAAGGGGATTTCCGCTGGCCATTCCAAAAATAGCTATCGCGGCTTAGTGAAGATTGGCCCGAAGGCGTCGGGGGCGCGTAACTATTCCCAGTGTGACTCGATGCTGATTGGTGACGGTGCGGAGGCCAATACCTTCCCCTACATCCAGGTGCAGAATAATACGGGCAAGGTGGAACACGAAGCGTCAACTTCTAAGATTGGGGAAGACCAGCTTTTCTACTTTGCTCAGCGGGGCATTTCCATGGAAGACGCGGTGTCGATGATGATCAGCGGCTTCTGTAAGGATGTGTTTAATCAGTTGCCGATGGAATTTGCGGTGGAGGCCGATAAGCTATTGGCGCTGAAGTTGGAAGGTAGTGTAGGGTAGGTAGGCCAAATGGTTGCAGCGTTCTTATAGAACTGGCTGGGTTAGCTGAGTGAGTTATCACAATCGTCAGGCTTCTATGGAGGCGCTCGTGTTTCCGAATTTAACCAAAGTGTTGCCGGAAATCATTTCCATGTAAGGGATTGATGATCGATCGTTTTCATTGCGGCTCAATCAATGCATCAATCCCAACTGCCCAGATTTTGCCAAGGTTTTGTTAATGATAGGTGCCCCGAAATCTGTTGTGTGTGATGGCTAATCCCTTATTCTCGAAATATAGCCAAGGAGAAAATCGAGTCACGGCCAGTATTCTGGCTGTATTCGAACGAATTTCCTTTTCACTAGTTGAACGAATTCTACAGATCCTCTGTGAAGAACCTAACCAAGCTCTTTTAGAAGTTAAAAATCAGATTAAGCCTAAGGGTTTTAATGCAATTCCTGATGGAGCGATTCAAGCATCTTTCGCTTACTGGATTGAGACTAAGGTTTTCCCAAATTCTGTAGGCATAGATCAGATTAAAAGACATCTCGAAGCTCTTGAGCAACATCCAAATGCTTCGCAGAAAAAGCTGATTGTTCTGACGCCAGACGATAAAACTCCTGAACCAATCAAGCAAATTGATTCGCCTTTGGTTGTCTGGGCAAGTTTCAACAGCTTGGCGAATGCGATCGCAGAAGTCTTGAAAACTGATGAATCCTGGCTGACTTCTGATTTCCCTTTAGCCAGCGAACAAGAAAGATTTCTGCTGCGAGAACTTGTTCAGATGTTTTTGGCGGAAGGCTTGCTCAACTCAGGTAAATCTGACGCTGTATTAATTGTTCCAGCTAGAGAAGCAATTAAGGACTATAAAAACTATTCAGTTTATCTGTGTCAGCCCAATCGATCGTTTCAAAAGGTCGAATACATCGGCTTTTATCATAACGGTGTCATCGATCGCAGAATTGCAAAAGTTCTAGCTCCTCCGATCAAAAGTGTAATTTTGGACGAAGAGGGGATTAAAGAAGGCATAAATGCCGAGGAACTCAGCGCCCTGGATGCCAGTATTCGAGCCAGCATTCAAACTAGCTTAGAACTATTGGTTGAAAAGACTAGAAACGATCAGCATTGGGCTTATAAAGACACGGTACAAGTTTTTCTCCTGTCATCTATCGATGCGAAGGAAACGATTCCGCTCAATCAAGATATCCGCAATGACTTAAGAAATGCAGCGGGAAGACCCTATGCTTTCACCCAAGGTCAACGCTATGTTCCCCTGACAAGTTTGCTTAAACATCCACTGACAACCTCTGAACTGCTCAATAGCGCCTAGCCCTTGAGTCATGCCCTGAGACTAAATTTTGATTACTAAGGAAGGAGACGATTTGTGATTTGCGATAATGCAGAGCTGATTCTATCGGTCAAAGACTTGACCGCCAACGTAGACGGAACCCAAATCCTCAAGGGCTTAAACCTGGAGATCAAAGCGGGGGAAGTCCACGCCATCATGGGGCCGAACGGTTCCGGGAAAAGCACCTTTTCCAAAATCCTCGCCGGCCACCCCGCCTACGAAGTCACCGGCGGCGAAATTATTTTCCGAGGCCAAAATCTACTGGAACTGGAACCGGAAGAACGCGCCCGATCGGGGATCTTCCTGGCCTTCCAATACCCCCTAGAAATTCCCGGCGTCAGCAACCTCGACTTTCTGCGCGTTTCTTACAACGCCAAACGCAAACACGAAGGCTTGGAAGAAATGGATGCCTTCGACTTTGATGACCTAGTGCACGAAAAGCTTGGTCTGCTGAAAATGGATGCGGAATTCCTCGATCGGGGCGTCAACGAAGGCTTCTCCGGTGGGGAGAAAAAGCGCAACGAAATCCTGCAAATGGCGCTGCTAGAGCCGAGTTTAGGTATTCTGGATGAAATCGACTCCGGTTTAGACATCGATGCGCTGCGGATTGTCGCCAGCGGAGTCAATGCGTTATCCAACGAAAATAACGCCATGTTGCTCGTCACCCACTACCAGCGCTTGCTGGACTACATCACCCCCGACTACGTGCACGTCATGGCCAACGGTCGCATCTTGGAAACGGGCACCAAGGAACTGGCACTGGAACTGGAAGCTAAGGGTTACGACTGGATTTTGGAAGGAGCAGCGGCATGACGATCGAAGTCTCTACCTCCACTGACTCGATTTTGACGAACCCCGAAGTCGGGACGGCCAAAGTCTCCACCAACAAGCTCTCCACCAAGGTCGATCGGGCCGCCTACCTGGGCAATTTGCTCAGCCTGCGATCGACGGTAGATAATCTGCCCTGGCTCCAGGAACTACGCGATCAAGCTGCCGCGATCGTTCAGGAATTAGCCATCCCCTCCACCCGCGAGGAAGACTGGCGCTTTACAGACCTATCGGCTTTGGTGGCGCACACCTGGCAGCAACCTGATCCCGCGATCGACCTGAAAGCCTGTGACAGCATTGTTCTGCCGGAAGCGGGCTGTCGCTTGGTGTTCATGAACGGTGTGTTTAAGTCCCATCTGTCCAAGCTGGAAGATTTACCCGCAGGCGTGTTTGTCGGCAACTTGGCGCAATTGCCCAGCGATCGCCTTGCTGCCGTTCAAGCCGCATTAGGTCACCAAACCGGCGCAGAGGAAGTCTTTACCGCCCTCAATACCGCCAGCTTGACCGACGCCGCGATCGTTTGCATTCCCCGTAACGTCGCGGTGGAAAAACCGATTCACCTCGTGTTTCTCTCCCGCACCGCTGGCACAACGACGATCGCCCAACCCCGCTGCTTAGTCCTGGCGGAAACGGGCAGTGCAGTCACCCTAGTGGAAGAATATTCCTCCGCCGATGCACCAGGCACTTACTTCACCAATGCCGTGACGGAAGTGGTGGTGGGAGACAATGCCCAGGTGAACCACACCCGCATCCAATGGGAAAACCAACAGGCTTTCCATATTGGCAAAACCGCCGTTTCCCAAGGGCGAGATGCACGCTACACCTGCACTGCGATTAGCCTCGGCGGCCAAGTGTCCCGGCATCACTTTGAGGTGTATTCCCAGGGTGAGCAGACCCATAGCCAGTTGATGGGCTTGACGATCGTCGATGGCGATCGCACCGCCGACACCCATAGCCTCATCGCCTTCAGCAAGCCCTACTGCACCGCCACCCAGGTGAACAAGTGCATTGCAGATGGCAAGGCCCACGGGGTCTTTAACGGGCGGATTTACGTGCCGAAGTTGGCGCAGCAAACCGATGCCTCCCAAATGAGCCGGAACTTGTTGCTGTCCTCCAAGGCGCGCATCGACACCAAACCACAGTTGGAAATTGTGGCGGATAACGTCAAATGCGCCCACGGAGCCACCGTTAGCCAACTGGAGGACGACGAAGTCTTCTATCTCCAGAGCCGGGGCATTGGTGCAGACGCCGCCCGCAAGTTACTGACCTTTGCCTTCGCCACGGAAATCATCAACCAAATTCCCGTCGCCTCCCTGCGGCAATCCCTCACCCAAATGATGCGCGATCGGCAAGCTGCATCGTAGTTGATCCCCCTAAATCCCCCTTCAAAAGGGGGACTTTGAAAGTAATCCGGTTCCCCCTTTTTTAAGGGGGTTAGGGGGGATCCAACTTCTCGGGAAAACGATAAAATTGCCAACGTCTCCGCCGCCCTCTCTCCCACCGCCACCCATGACTCTCACCCAAGCCACCCCTTCCGCCCAAGCCACGCCCACCCTGGCCCAACAAGTCCGATCGGACTTTCCCATCCTGCACCAGGAAGTCAACGGCAAACCCCTGGTCTACCTGGACAATGCGGCAACTTCGCAAAAGCCGATCGCGGTGTTAGACGCCATTCGCCATTACTACGATCGGGACAATGCCAACGTCCATCGCGGCATCCACACCCTGAGCGCACGGGCCACGGAAGCCTATGAAGCGGTACGGGATAAAACGGCCCAGTTTGTCAATGCAGCCTCCCGCAATGAGATCGTCTTCACCCGTAACGCCACGGAAGCGATCAACCTGGTGGCCTATGCCTGGGGCATGGGGAGCTTGCAGCCGGGGGATGAAATTATTCTGACGGTGATGGAGCACCACAGTAATTTGGTTCCTTGGCAGTTTGTGGCCCAGCGGACGGGGGCCGTGCTGAAACACGTGCAGTTAAATGCAGAAGAGGGCTTCGACTTCGATCATTTCACCTCGCTACTGTCGGAAAAGACTAAACTTGTTTCCGTCGTCCATGTGTCGAATACCTTGGGTTGCATTAACCCAGTGACGGAAATCTGTGCCGCCGCCCACCAAGTCGGAGCGAAGGTGCTGATCGACGGTTGCCAAAGTACACCCCATTTACCGATCGACGTTCAAGCGATCGACTGTGATTGGTTTGTCGCGTCGGGCCATAAGATGTGCGGGCCAACGGGGGCAGGTTTTCTCTACGGCAAACAGGCGATTCTGGAAGCGATGAATCCCTTCCTAGGCGGTGGGGAAATGATTCAAGATGTCTTTTTGGATCATTCCACCTATGCGGGATTGCCCCATAAGTTCGAAGCAGGGACGCCCGCGATCGCCGAGGTGATTGCCCTAGGTGCAGCGATCGATTACCTCACGGCGATCGGCATGGACAAAATTCACGCCTACGAAGAAGAACTGACCGCCTACCTCTTCCAGCAATTGGCCACGATTCCCAATCTGCGCATCTACGGCCCTAAACCCCAGGCCAACGGTCAGGGACGGGCTGCCCTAGCCGCCTTTACCTATGAAGGGTTACACGCCAATGATTTAGCGACGTTGCTGGATCAATCCGGTGTGGCGATTCGATCGGGTCACCATTGCACCCAACCCCTACACAATCAATTGGATCTGAGTTCCACCGCACGGGCCAGCCTGTATTTTTACAATACGTTTGAGGAAATTGATGTTTTTATTAGTGCCTTGAAGGAGACGATCGAATTTTTCTCAGAATTGTTGTAGGTAGAGTCATTCCGTAAATTCGTTGCACCCACTAAATGGTCTTGACTGTTCGTTCAATTTTGGCAGACCAGCAACCCCCACAATTGAACGAACAGAATACAAGTTTGTATAGATAATTTCTAATACATATCCATGAATGATGAATATACTCCAATTTACTGTCACCGAATTGTCACTGACTGGACACCGTTAAATGGAAATTATGTCTTAGGATTGGGCTGTCAGTCAGTATTTTTCTAATTATGAGTCAGCAGCCCCCGCTTATTTCTATTTGCATTCCAACCTATCGTCGGCCCGAATTTCTTAAACTGGCGATCGAGTCTTGCTTAAACCAAACCTATCCCAATATTGAAATTGTCGTGAGTGATGATTCCCCCGACGATCGTACGGAGGAAATGATTCGGGGGTTAAAACGTTCCGATCGAATTCGCTATGTGCGCAACCGACCCGCTCTGCGCCAAGCAGCTAACACGACGAATGCTTTTAACCTGGCTAAGGGCGATCGGTTGGTGTTGCTCCATGATGACGATCTCCTGCTACCCAATGCCGTCGCAGATTTGGCCAGTGCCTGGGATCTGAATCCTAATCTTGTGATGAGCTACGGCAAATACCAGATGATGGATGCGGATGGGCGTCCGATGCCAGCGGAAACCCGAGAATTTTATCAGTTTCTCGAACAAACGCCCACCTATCCCCATTGGCAGCGATCGCTCTGGTGGATGGTACTGTCTGGCCTCTTTGCCCCCAACGGATTTATGATTCGGACGGATGTGGCTCAGAAAATTGGCTATTCCACCGATCCAGCGATCGGGGATGCCTGCGATCTCGATTTCGATTTACGACTGGCCCAAAACTATGATGATTTCTGGTTCGTGAACGAGTACATTTCTGTCTACCGCATGGCTCAGATGAATTCTGAAAGTGCGAAGGATAACAGTACCTCTGCCAACTATGGCTATCGCTTAATGGAGTCAACACAGGTACCCGCAGAATTACAGTCCCTCAAGTCACGGTGGCTTAAAAACATAGCACCCTACGCCATTAGTCGCTGGTTACATTTCGGTAACAAGCGAACCGCCGCTCGAATTTATTTTTCATCCCACTATCCCTGGAAGCGTCGATTATCGCCCAAGGGACTGGCTCAACTGCTCATTTTGCTGTTGCCCGCCCGCTGGGGAACAGAATTGCTGGCATCTCTGAAAAACCTCAAGTATTCCTTGAAGGGCCTCAAACAGTCTCCCCCAGCTCGATTGCGAACAGAATAGCCAAGGCTCGCTTTTGCTACACCAGAAAGGAAAGACCTAAGCGGAGAAACGTTCATTTCGGCATTGATCGTTCATCGATCGTTCATCTTCTGCCGATCGAGTCTTGCAGAATGGCAGTCATCGATCGCGCTATATTTCGCAAGGGTGTTCGAGGATTTTAGCCCCTGGACGATAAGCCTGAATGCGCAATGCAGCCTCACGCCGAGAGACGAGGCTCCACTCACCGTAATACATTCACCGTAATATCAGATTGATAATGATTATCATTATCTAATTTTGTGTTAGCATAGCAAGGGTTTGAATCAATCCTGCAAGTCCTCCTGTGTGACTCCCACCCAAAGCCTCTGTTCTATCAAGAGTGCTGATCAAGCTGATCGAATCAATCAGCCAGGGGTTCGTCTCCAAGGCAGGCTTTTTCGGGAATTCCCTTGAGCTGCTATGCAATCGTTTCCTGTTACCTTAGTCGCCGGTGCCCCAGGGGTTGGCAAAACCACCTGGATTTACCAGCAGGCCAGTTTGGCTCAATCTGCTGCTTACCTCAATTTAGGGGCAGAGAATTTCCCGATCGACGCCACCTACCTGAGCACAGAATGTCCTCAACTGACTGCGATCGCGGTCGATGAGTTGAGTGAATTTCTCCAGCGATCGGATCAGTCCATACCGCTGTTTATTGAACTTGGGTTTCACATCGATCCCGCTTCCTTGGAATTGCCGATCGCGCCTGAAACTTGTCGAAAAATCCTCTTGGTGCAGTCTCCACAATTCAGTCAGTCTACAGATGTAGAATCACGATCGGAATCTCAATCGCAATTGCTGACTTCATCAACTAAATCATCGGAATTGTTGCATCAAGACCAACAGAACGATGAGTGGACGGGATGGACTTGTATCTCGCCTGTGGCGTCACCGGAAGATTTTCTAGATAACTTGCCAACGAAAGCTTATGAATCGTCACGGCTATCAATTGATCTAACACCAGAGACAACCCTGCAAATCCGTCGATCGTACCTCCAGGGCAAAGTTTTAGATGGCAATAGTTTAGAAACTTTTTGGCATGAACTGACCCATGGAGCCTACGGGGAACTTCAACGGGCTAAGGGGATTTTTGAACTGGTGGATGGCCGTGCGCTCTTGTTGAACTATCGGGCAGGCTATGCTGCTGTCGAACCGTTGGAGCTTTCGCTACCCCGTTGGTTGGATGGGCCACCCGATCGGTTCAGTGGTTTGGAAGTGGTTGGGACACAGTTAGATCAACCCAGAATTGTGCAAACCCTGACCGACTGTTGTTTAGAGGATGCGGCGATCGCCTATTACCAAGCTCAAATCCGCGCATCCCAAGCCGCTTCTCCAGAAGTATCCCAAAGCGTATCCCAAGGAGCAACCGTGTCATGAAAATTGCGGTGATGTCCTGTATCCATGGCAATTACGAAGCGCTCAATGCCGTCCTTTCGGATATTGATGCCCAAAATGCCGACAAAATTTACTGCTTAGGGGACTTAGTCGGCTATGGCCCCCATCCTAATGCGGTGGTTGAGATGATTCGATCGCTGGATATTCCCACCTGTCAGGGCTGCTGGGATGAAGACATTGTGGAAGGGTTGAATGCCTGTGAATGTAGCTATCCATCCGTGCTGGCAGAGAAACGGGGCCGACTGGCCCACGAATGGACGAATCAAGTCATTCACCCTGAAACGCGATCGTTCTTAGCCAATCTGCCCTTCAGCCTCCGGGAAGATAACCTCTGCTTTGTCCATGGCAGTCCCCATAACCAGCACGAATATCTCATGCCCGGAATGGATGCTTTTGTGGCCATGGAGCGGGTGATGGCGGCGGGAGCCGATATTTTGTTTTGTGGTCACACCCACATCCCCTATGTCCGCACCTTAGACAGCGGACAACTCCACATTAAAGTCCAAATGGCTCAGCCCAATGGTCAGTCCCAAATTGTCACCGATCGCGCCGTGACAACACCGCTGAAACGCATTGTTAATGCAGGTTCTGTGGGGGAACCGCGCCATGGTCGGCCTAATGCGACCTATGTGATGTATGACACGAATTGCGATCGCATCACGTTGCGGGAAGTGGAATACAACTATCAAAAAACCTGTGCTGACATTATTGAGAAGGGCTTGCCCGCAATCTTTGCATGGCGGTTGGCGCGGGGATTAGAGTTTGCAGAGCGAGCGGATGACCCAACCCATATCTGTGAGCGATAAATGCGAAGCGCTGGCTTACGCGATCGGGCATTGCATCACCCATCCATCAATATCACCCTGCACTAATATCACTCTGCACTAATATCACGCTCAGTACAACTTAGAACACGAGGTTAACCATATGGTTGCTAATTCCCAAGAATCAACACTGAATGTCATGACCACCCCCCTGGAACAGCTTGAATCTACAGCAGTCTCAACCGAGGCACCAACGAATCCCCCCTTACCAGCATCAACTTTAGAATCAACTTCAGAGTTAACTTCAGAGTCAACTTCAGAATCAATAGCAGCAATAGCAGCTTCTACTCAACTCCATCTCACCCATCGGCCTCGGCGATTACGCCGGACGGAAACCTTGCGCCGTCTGGTGCGGGAACACACGTTACATGTGGAAGATTTAATTTATCCCGTCTTTGTGATGGAGGGCGACAATCGCACGATCGAAGTGGAATCAATGCCGGGATGTTACCGCTATACCCTAGATTTGCTGCTGCAAGAAGTGCAGGAAGCCTACGATTTAGGAATTGGCGCGATCGCCCTTTTCCCATTGATTTCTGATGCCCAAAAAGACAATGCAGGCACCGAAAGTTATAATCCCGAAGGGCTCGTGCCCCGCGCCATTCGGGCAATCAAACAAGCAGTTCCGGAGATGATTGTCATTGCGGATGTAGCCCTTGATCCTTACAGCAGTGAAGGGCATGATGGTATTGTTCAAGACGGCAAAATTCTCAATGATGAAACCGTTGCCATTTTAGTGAAACAAGCATTGACCCAAGCGGAGGCGGGGGCTGATTTTGTGGCACCCTCGGATATGATGGATGGTCGAGTCAAAGCGATTCGCCAAGCGTTAGATCAAGCCGGTTGGATTCATGTGGGCATCCTTGCCTACTCTGCGAAGTACGCTTCGGCCTATTACGGCCCCTTTCGAGATGCCCTCAATTCTGCGCCCAAATTTGGGGATAAGAAAACCTATCAAATGGATGCCGCTAACATCCGGGAAGCGATTCGGGAAGTGGAATTGGACATTGCTGAGGGCGCAGATATATTGATGGTCAAACCCGCTTTGGCTTACTTAGATGTGATTTGTCAGATTAAACAGCAGACCCATTTACCGATCGCGGCCTACAACGTCAGTGGTGAGTACGCCATGATTAAGGCGGCAGCCGCGCAGGGTTGGATTGATGAATCCAAAGTCGTGTTGGAAACCTTGACCAGTATGAAGCGGGCGGGCGCAGATTTGATTCTTACCTACTTTGCTAAAACCGTTGCTAAGATGTTGAACTAACAGGATTGTTTGAACTAACAGAATCGTTGAAACCAACAGGACAGTTTGAACTAACAGAACCGTTTGAACTAACCGGATCTTCAAGTCACAGGATTGAGTTTCGAGTTAGATTTACAAGTTAGATTTACAAGTTCCTAGAAATCAGTAATGACCTGTCAGCATTCCTGCTAGAGTTGCCCTAAACATTCCTTGGAGGAAAGGTAATGCAACACCCGGAAAATCATCAAACTGGTAAACATCAAACCCTGCCATCCATTATCGATTTGCCGAAGCGAGGACTGCCTGTCACGGTCATTACGGGCTTTCTGGGCAGCGGAAAAACCACGTTGCTCAATCACATTTTGAATAACCGCAATGACTTGAAAGTGGCGGTGTTGGTCAATGAGTTTGGCGATATTGATATCGACACCCAACTCCTCGTCTCGATCGACGAAGACATGGTGCAACTGAGTAATGGTTGCATTTGTTGCACGATTAATGATGGCTTGGTGGATGCGGTGTATCGGGTATTGGAACGGGACGATCGGGTGGATTACCTCGTGATTGAAACGACGGGTGTGGCTGATCCTCTGCCGATCGTCATGACGTTCCTTGGGACGGAATTGCGGGATTTGGTTCGTTTAGATTCCATCCTGACCCTAGTGGATGCAGAAACCTTTACGCCGGATCACTTTGACAGCGAGGCCGCCATTCACCAAATCCTCTACGGCGATATTGTGCTTCTGAATAAAACGGACTTAGCCCCCCCGCAACAAGTAGAAGCCCTAGAAACCTACATTCATACGATCAAAGACGGTGCACGAATCATCCGCTGTCAGCATGGGGAGGTTCCCTTACCGTTACTTCTAGATGTGGGCTATAACAACCCCAATGCCTACGCAGAACTGTTGGGAGCAGGAAATTCCGTCGATCGCTCATCCCACGATCGCTCAGCCCAAGCGCACGAGCATCACGAGCATCACGAGCAGCATGGTCAGCACGAGCAGCATGGTCAGCACGAGCATCATCACTCTGATCACTATGCTCACAACCATAGTCACGATCATAGCCACGGTCATAACTACGATCACAGCCACGGTCATAGCCACAGCCACGATCACGGCCACGATCATGATCATCAAGCCCATCCTATTTCTCATCATTTAGCAAATGATGGCTTTGTAGCGGTTTCCTACACTAGCGATCGGCCCTTTGAGTTGACTAAGTTTCAAGCATTTCTGGATCACTTGCCGCAGACGATTTTTCGAGGCAAAGGGATTCTGTGGTTTGCGGAAAGCCAATTAAGACACATTTTTCAACTCAGTGGCAAACGGTGTAGCCTAGAGGTCGATGAATGGAAAACTCAACGCTGCAACCAAATTGTATTAATCGGGCGAGATTTGGATACGGAAGGTATTCGAAAAGCCCTGGCCGATTGCCAAGTTACGACGGTCCCCACAGTTCCCCTCAGTGGCGTGACTTCCTAAGGCGTAACTTCCTAAGTTTCTACAGTTGCGAAGGTTCATAGAGACTTTCATGACATTTTCGCAGGGCCTATGGTGAGATATCTCGCAAGAGTGCTCGCCACCCTTGTAGAAAACCTGCCTGTGTAGAAAACCTGTCTGGTTCTTGATCAGGTAGCCCGTTCCCCACCCTTATCTACTGCAAACTCTGTTAGAGAACCCCATGAATTATCCTTCTATGACCGAATCGTCGATCGAACGTAGCCTGGTTGAACCCACGGCAGATAGCGCGATCGCAGCCCTGAAGACCCAAGCCCACCCTCCCGTTTCCGATGCAGAAATGATGCAGGCTGTGCGGACTTTGCTGATTGGACTGGGGGAAGATCCCGATCGGGAAGGACTGCGCGACACACCCAAACGAGTGGTCAAAGCGTTGCAATTCCTCACCCAGGGCTATCACCAATCCCTCGATGAATTACTCAATGGGGCTGTTTTCCATGAAAGTACCAATGAAATGGTGCTTGTGCGAGATATTGACCTATTTAGCTCCTGTGAACACCATATTTTGCCCATTATTGGGCGTGTTCATGTTGCCTACATTCCCAACGGGAAGGTGATTGGGCTGTCGAAAATTGCCCGCATTTGTGAAATGTACGCCCGACGCCTTCAGGTGCAAGAACGACTGACCGCACAGATTGCTGATGCGTTGCAGGGCTTGCTCAAGCCGCAGGGGGTGGCTGTGGTGGTTGAAGCCACGCATATGTGCATGGCCATGCGCGGGGTACAAAAGCCCGGTTCCTGGACCGCAACCAGCGCCATGAAAGGCGTCTTTGCAGAGGATCCCAAAACTCGCCAGGAATTTATGAGCCTGATTCAACATCGGCCTGCTTTTCATTAATTGCGGCGGTTGATCAAGATTGTTAAGGAGTGACTATGTGGGCGATTTTGAGTGGTATTGAGGGAAATCTGGCCGCCTATGAAGCGGTTTTGGCCGATCTAAAACGCCAACGATCGCCCATTGAAGCTCTCTATATCCTGGGGGATGTGATTTCGCCCGTTGCGGATAACACCGCCATCATGCAGCGGCTTTGCTATCCACGATCGGGAGAACTCGAACCCCAGGTTTGTCAGGGCTGGTGGGAGGAGCAGTTACTGACTTTGCACGGGCTAGGACGATCGGCAGAACCCACAGAACTGATCGATCGGTATGGCCTGTCCGTTGTGAAACAACTCTGGGATGGCAGTTCACGATCGTTGGTTGATTGGATCAAGTCCTTAGATTTTGGCTTGTTTGAACTCGATTGTTTGTTGGTTCACGGTAGCAGCATTAGTGTCAGTGATGAATTAACGCCGGATACCGATGCAATTTTCATGCTCGATCGCTTGTTGAGGATGGATGCGAATTATTTATTTTGCGGTCGATCGGGTTTGGCGTTTGAATATGCTATTCACCAGGGCAGTGTGGTTTCTGAAATGACCACTCTTGCGCCAGTTCCAGAACTAGCTCCAGCATCAGTTCCAGCACCAGTTCCAGCCCATCTAGCAGACCCACGATCGGAGCCGTTAACTGAGGCTGAAACCGTGACATTACGACCTCGAAAAATTATTGGGGTTGGCAATGTGGGACGGGTACCCGGACAGGCGACCTATACGCTCTATCAACCCTATGCGGGCAATCTTGAATTTCGGACAGTCCGTTATGGCACTGCCAAAGGATTCTCGCAAAGTCGATCGCAGACGAGATCGCAGGCGCGATCGTAATGTTATCCCCAAGGCTGTTGCTCAACAATCTGCTCAACAATCTAACAATCTAAGGTATGTCTCAGTTCCCAACTGCTGAGGTGATTGGTATATTCTGACCATTCCTGGTGTTTGAGTTTGAGATAGGCATCTACAACTTCACTGCCTAAACGATCGCGCATGATTTCATTGCTGTCTAAAGCTCGTAATGCATCGAGTAAATTGTTGGGCAATCGTTTGATCTCTGCTGCGGCTACATCTGTGTAGCTATTTGTGTTCGATCGAACACCGGGATCCCGTTTTTCTGCGATGCCATCTAAGCCTGCGGCAACTAACGCAGCCGGTAGCAGATAGGGATTAGCTGCCCCATCGGGAAGACGACACTCAAACCGTCCTCGATCGGGAATCCGAATCATATGGGTGCGGTTGTTGCCGCCGTAGGTGATGGTTGTTGGCGACCAAGTGGCTCCGGAGTGGGGTGTGGCCGCATTCAGCCGCTTGTAGGAATTCACGGTCGGGTTGCTGATGGCGCAAAGGGCACTGGCGGAATGCAGCACCCCAGCGATGAATTGATAGGCCAAGGGAGACAGCCCCAGTTCACCCTGGGCATCGTCAAATAGGTTGGTCGTACCCGTCCGATCCCAAACAGAGAGGTGCGTGTGGCAGCCATTGCCAGTTAAATCCGAAAAGGGTTTGGGCATGAAGGTGGCGCGATAACCATGCTTTTGGGCGATCGACTTGACCATGTATTTAAAGAAAGCGTGACGATCGGCAGTGACTAACGCATCGGCATATTTCCAGTTCATTTCAAACTGACCGTTGGCATCTTCATGGTCGTTTTGGTAGGGTTCCCAGCCCAGTTCCAGCATGGCGTCGCAGATTTCCGCAATCACGTCATAGCGCCGCATCAGAGCCTGTTGGTCATAGCAGGGTTTGGCGGCTCGATCGTAGGGGTCGGAGAGGTGTTCGCCATCGGATTGTAGGAGAAAATATTCGCATTCCACTCCCGTTTTGATGCTGTAGCCGAGGGCATCTGCCTGGGCCAAGACGCGCTTGAGGGTGAGGCGAGGCGTTTGGGCGATCGCGTCTCCGGTGATCCAGTACAAGTCCGCTGGCATCCAAGCAACATCCCGCTGCCAAGGCAATTGAATCAAGCGATCGGGGTCGGGAATGGCTACAATATCGGGATCAGCAGGCGTCATGTCTAACCAGGCTGCGAATCCCGCAAATCCAGCTCCTTCAGCGGCAATTGGGTCGATCGCGGCGGCAGGAACTAGCTTCGATCGCTGCACACCAAAGAGATCGGTAAAGGAAATTAGGAAATAGCGAATTCCTTGGGTGCGAGCCAATTCCGACAATGCCATAGTTACGTTGAGTCCTTAGGAATAAACAACGAATTTGTCAATAGGAACTTGAATCACTCAGTAAACAGACATCGATTGAAAATCAATCACTCCGCTAGTAACGCAGCAATCGCCGATCGAATAAATGCGGCATCCTCGGGGTTTTGGTAGGGATTGCCTGCCCGGTGGCCCCACAGGGAGGGAATCGGCAAATATTGCGCGTTGGGAATCAAGTGCGCCTCAGCTTGACAGTCCTCCGGGGTAAAGTAAAGATCAGTAGATCCCGGCATAATCAGCGTTTTTGCTTGAATTGCAGCCAGCGCCGCCCGGTAATCGCCCTGATAGATTGGATTATCGCTGACATCGCAACGCAGCCATGTATCAATCATTGCAATTAGGTTGCGGGGATCGCGTTTTCGGTAGCCCGCTTCCCAGCCCCGCAGCATGTAGTCCTCTAGGGAGGAGTAGCCAAGGGGGAGGTAGAGTCGATCGCGGTAAAAGGCTTGGGAGGCGGCCCAACTGGCATAAATTCGCGCGAAGGTTTGTAAACCCCGATCGGGCACCCCATCAAATCCACGACCTGTCCAAGCAGGATCGCTGGTGAGGGCATGGCGCAGGCTTTGCAGAAAAATTTGGTTATGTTCCGTTGTGCGGGCGGTGCCACACAGGGCGGCAATCCGCGCCACGCGATCGGGATAGCAAGCGGCCCAGTGGTATGCCTGCTGTGCCCCCATCGACCAACCGTAGACCAGAGCTAACTGCTGGATTTCTAAATGGTTGAAAACTAAGTGGGCTTGCAGACGAATATTATCCCAATGGGTAAACCAAAAGTTTTGTTCGGCTAAACCACAATATTCGGAATTACTGGGCGAAGTAGAAAGGCCATTGCCCAGCATGTTGACCATGATAATGCAGTAATGGTCAGGGTTGAGAATCCTGTCGGGGGCAATCAACCAATCTAAGTCAGGATGCTGAGCTCCATAGGATGTGGGATAGAGAATGACGTTGGTGGGATGGCTGCGGGAATTGAATTCGCCATAGATTTGATAGGCTAGGCACACTTCCGATAAAACGATGCCACATTGTAATGGAAAATCTGTTAGCTTCAGCAGTTCAGTCATGGGCAGGGGAAGAAATCACGATCGCACGGGGGCTAAGGGTGGGCTATTGGGGCAGGTGGCCTAGGTTTTGAATGATGTTCCGGTTAACGGTGGTGTAGCCTGAATCAACGTGTTGCAAGTGCGATCGAAGTTGCTGGTGGGCTTTGTCGAGGGCGTGGAAGGGCAGAGAGGGACAGAAGTGATGTTCTGCGTGATAGGGCATGTTCCACATTAACCAACGCAGAGGTGCCCAGGTAAGGGTGGTGCGGGTATTGGCGAAGGGATTGGCATCGAGGGTGCAGCCGGTGTGTTCTGCCAAAAGAATAAGGCGCAAAATCGGTTGCCCGATCGCGAGGGGTAAGAGCCAACCCAGAACGAATGCAAAAGAGTGGAAGTAAATGGAAAGTGCGATCGCGAGGCCATAGCAGGCGAGTTGCAGTTGTACCGATCGCTGGACTTCGGCTCGTGCAGTGGCGGGAATGTAGGGGAGGTCGTCCATTTGCCCGATCGCACAGCGGAGATGGCCTTGCACTTTACCCATCCACCAAGGGATGCCGCTCACTTGCCAGAGGTATTCGCCGAGGCTGTTGGGGGTGGGATCGGTGAGTTCGGGGTCTTTGCCGGGGATGCGGGTATAGCGGTGGTGCCACTTATGATAACGGCGATAGAAGGTGCTGTTGTATAGAGAAAGCAATCCTGCGAACCATGCAACAATGTCGTTTGTGCGATTGCTGGCGAAGGCGGTGCGATGAACGCATTCATGGAGCGGGGCGAACATGGCGGCGATGCTAAAGCCGTAGATGACGAGGGCTGGGAGGCCAATCCAGGGTTCGTGCCAATGGGTGAGCCAGAGATAACCACTTCCCCCCAGAATGCTTAGGTGATACAGCAGTTGTAGAGTTCCTTTGAGGTCAGAGCGTTGGTTAAGTTGTTCTAGGCCGTCGGGGGAAAAGATTTGCCGAGGGGAGAGGTAGGCGGCTGCGGCGGGAGCCGATCGATCGAAGCTGGCTTCGGTTTCTCCTGCTTCTACAGCGACCACGACCTCGGGAGGGATGGAGCTGAGGGGGTCTGGATTAGGATGGTTAATCTCTTGTGGACTGGCCATGGTACTCCCGATCGTAGATGACTCCAATGTTTCACTTGTTATAACAAGTTACTTGGAGGCTGTCAACTTAGGGGAGGGGATTGGGTTAGCGGCCTTTAGCGAGGTCTGCGTAGATGATGATCTCCCAGCCTAGTATCAGAAGTAGGAGCAGTTCAACGCCACCGAGAAGGTAAAGCACGATCGCAGGGTTGGGGATAAGGAGAAAAAATGTAATGAGGGCGACAATGCCGGAAAGAACAAAGGTGATTTCATCAACTACGAGTTGTTCAATTTTGCGACGGTTACGGTAGGGCGTATCGCGGTGGGCAATTTCCCAACCAAATAAACTTTCTACTTCGTTGTGGCCTACTTTTTCTTTGATTTTATCGACGAGGGTGAGGCGGATATAGCGACCGATCGCGCTAATTTTTTCGTCGTTGATTAAGTATGTCCAGCCAAGGATGAGACTGATCCAAGGAATGACGAGGAGGGCATAGTAGTTGGCCGGGTTGGAAATTGCGGTGGGGATAATGACGCCAAAGAGACCCAGGGTGACGTACAGGAGGTTATCTCGGAAGCCGATGCGTTGGGTTTGTTCGGCTTTGAGTTTGTCGTACTCCGCTAACCAGATTTTTAGTACTGGGTCTTCACTCATGGAAATGACTCCGATCTCAATCTGTGTTTTCTGTGTGTGATCATACTGGATCGCCACTACTGTATGAGGTATCTGCAAAGAGTTGTTTCATACAGGTCTTTTGGGGATGCCGTAGATGTAGTGATCATGTTGTTCAGCACCATCTTGGGGGAGTTGGGCGATTTCATCCGCAGTCATATCAGAGGTGATGTCATCGAATAGGTCTAATAGGGACTGCCCGGTGGATTGTCGGGTGGAGTGGCTGGTTCTGTTCAGATAGGCTTGAACGATTTCTTTGATGGCATTGACCACTTGTTCAAAGGTGTCGCCTTGAACTTGACTATCTGTGATTTCGGGGCTGTGGGTACAATAACCAGACGCTATCTTTTCAATCTGGATGCTGACTTTGGAGTTCATGATTCGGTGGGCGGAGGGTCAGTTTAATTATATTGTAGGGAGGTAGAGAGCGGCATGATGTTGAAACATGCGTGTTTCACGTAATCAAGGACGATCTATTGAGACCACTTTCACTGATTCGTTCCTTAACAATCACTCAGTTAAACACTGCCTTTCTACGTCATAAATGACTGTGAAACCCATGCATCTACTGCTCTTAGAACTTCTTTTTCTTGGAGAGGCATTACTGAAAATTTCTGTTGAATCGCCTTCTTAAGCTTACTCACAAAAACTGTTGATCCCGACTCCATTGATTGATGCTTTACCGTTAATATCTTCATCAACTCAAACACTAAGCTATCACGTGGATCAATTAATTGAGCATCTGTCATAACAATTTCAAGGTAGAGCCGACGCAGAAAATCTGCTGCAATGGATACTACATAATCCAAATTCGTATTTTTCTCATTAGCAAGTGCCTTTAAAGCTGAAGTATAAAGTGGTTGGAGTTTCCATCCAGTGGACTTTATCGCTTCTATCAAGATTTCAGCATCAATGATTGTGTATGTGTATCCTTTGCTTGCGAGTACTAGAGCCGATTTGCGATAAAGAAATTCATTGGAGCTTTGCTGTACTAAACAATACTTCAGAACGACCTGCGTCCAAACTCCTGCCACACCAGAATCCACATGGGCATACCAACGTAACCACTGATCGTCAGAATAAAGGATGCGTCCGGGTTCTCCAGCAATTAGAACCGTATCAATAAATGCTGGGCTTATATATTCTGTGAGTTTGTCTCGTTCGGCTTTGTTAATATCTAATGCTCTATAACAGGGCAAAGTCTGACAATTGTCTCTACTCCAATTAATAATTCGTTCAAAAAATTCTTTCTGCTGATTAATCTGCTCTGGAGAAACTTCTTGAAAAATGCCTTGATTTTCTTCCACACCAAAGGTGACAAATCCTTCACGTTGAAAACCTTGTGCTCTTTCAACCATCGCGTTAAATAAGTCAATTGTTGACTGAGCAATTCCAAATTTGCCTAAAAACCTTACAACATCATCTGCAACTCCTAAATAATGAAGTGTAACTAATGAAATAGGATCGATGACCACGAGTCCTCCTTTCTGAAGACTAATTAAAGCATTCTCAAATTTCTCATGTTTCAAGTTAGACCATACATGAATGAAGGGCGCAGTCTCAAAAGCTAAAATTTGCCAAAGTTCGATTGGATTACGGTTCAATAAAACAGCAACAGTACCAAAGGGAATCTCTCCAGAGACATAACCAACTTTAATTTGATCAAATTGTTTCTTGTGTTGTTGTAATCCTTCAATAAATTGTTGCACCCAATCAGAAGAGAGATCATCGTCTTCCATTGGCACGGTAATCATTCTAAAATTGTTAATATCCGTATGATTTTCCAGAACAGAGGAGCTTTGCTTTCCTGCTGCAAAATATTTGTCTGTAATAGCTTCAATACGAAGGAAGTTACGACCAAAGCTATCTTCTGCTTGAACAATCTCATCACCAATATTTCTGCCAATCAAAGCTTGGTACAGCGGTTGAATAGAATTAAGTTCATGCTGAGCAAACACTGCATCTGATCGGTCTTCAATGATATACCACTTTTCATTACCAAATTCATTTTTTAAAAGAACTCCACATCCGTCTCGTACCGTCTCAAAGTTTTGAATACCTGGTTGGATTTTAGTTGCTTCAAGATATGAAATCTGATAAAAGGCATGAACCTGTCCATCGTCATAGAAACGATGTCTCATTTCGTAGATGACTTCAAGAAATTTGTCTACTCGATTTCTAACTTTGTAGAGGTGAGCAAGTTTCTTCAGAGAGTCTAGATTCAAGTTGTTAATATCTGGTTTTGAATCAAGAAATACATCCAACCTTGCATACTCCCCCGTAGCGTAGTTTACTGCTGCCAGTCGCAGTTGCATTGCTATATTTTGTGGAAAGGAGTTCAGGTAAGTTTCACAGATACGTTGGGCACCATTCATATCCCCGATGTTGTCGTAAATATAAGCAGCCATATCGGAAACTGTTTCCAGCGGACCATATTTATCGAGAAGCTGCTCACACAGATTTAATGCCTCTCTGTGATCACCTGCCAAGTAATATGTTTGCAGTAGCCGCCGGGAAAGAGGAGTATTCAGACTTTTATCAACAAACTGTTCATAGATTTCGGCTGCATCGCGATAATAGTTTAATGAATAGAGAGTATCAGCGAGAAAAATTTGAGCATGAACAGAAGATTTAGAGGCGAGAGCTGCTTTAGCTTGTTCAACTAGCGATGCAATAGTCTCCTCTGTCCCAATATACTTTTGCCAACGCATACTTTGGATAAGCGTAAAAACGTTCTCTGGATCTTCGTTAATTAGTTGTTGAAGGACTGCTTCTGAGTTATGGCGATCGCCACGCTCCAAAAATAGATCAAATTTGAGACGTTTGGCTTCTCGCTTTAGGTCTTTAGGGCTAACCGTTTGCAGGAATTGATCTAATATCCTTTCTGCTTCTTCACTACGGTTAAGAACCATCAGAGAACTAGCCGCTAATAAAGATGCCTCCGGAGTTTGAGGAGATGACAAAATCTGATTTGCATAGCTGTAGGCGCTTAAGTCATCCCCTTTTTCGTGAGCTAAAAGAGCACGTTGCTTAACCAGATAATGGTCATTGGGTTCTTTTTGCCGAGCGACTTCAATGTCACGAATTGCTTCATCATACCGACCTAACAGGCGTAAAGCAGATGCTCGATTAACCAGTGCAGTAAATTTCAGGTGTGATAAATCACTTGGATTTACGTATTCTCCGCCTAAAACTTCCGTGAAGAGAGAAACAGCCCGCTCTAACTTATACTTTTGGTATTCTGAAAGCTGACCAGCAGCGATAAGTGGATAGTTCTCAGCAATAGGTTCGAGTAGAGCAACAGCTAGACCAGTCTTGATGCTGTCCATACTCTTATCACTATTGCCCTCTAGAGCTACTTGCCACCATTCTTCTGCCTTGTCGTACAGTTTACGGTTTAGAGCTGCTTCTCCAAGTGCCACCATAACCTCTGGGCTTTTATGATATTCAGAGGGAACTTGTTCTAATACTGACTCAATGGTTGCTGTGACTGGTGCAACTCGAATACGTAGTGAATATGCAAAAGCACTCGCTGGGTTACACTGCAATGCTTCCTCGATCAAAGTCTCGGCTCTGGCATAATTCTTTTGGAAGATATGTCCCATCGCTGCATGAGCGATTGCTTTGTCATCTTCTTGGTTGTATTGTAATGCTTCGATAAAAATTTTTGCTGCATCGCTAATTTCATGAAGCCCTAATTTTGCCGTCCCAAGGTTTACGAGAAGACGATACTTGAGAATATTGTCTAACTGATACCACAGTCCTGTTTTCAGCTCACTAAGATATTGAACTGCCTGATTAAATTGTCCTTGTTTAATTAAGGTTTTTGCATAGTCGATGCGTTTATGGCGTTCACCCGTAAGACCGCCTGAGCTACTATCTACTGCTACTTCAACTCGTTGCCCGATCGCAGCAAGTAAATCATCAGGAGTCATTCCATATGAGATGATACCTTGAACACGCTGTGTGGTTTCCGAATCAGCTATCTTATACTTTGCAAGAATCTCAAAAATAAATGCACTTGCATTCTGTGATGCAATAGTCTTAGCATCCGCTTGAATAGTTTCTGCACTACTAGTGAGCAAACGAAATATCCAATGTACTGTTAATGCGGGAACTCTCCCATTCGCTTCAACGGCTTCAAAAAAGCCGAATCCTACATTCTCAATGGCAACAGTATCACCATATTGGGAGCGTAAAAACTTTAGAAGCTCTGCCTGTTCATCAGCAAGTTCTTTTTCTCCAGATGCGATCGGTGCAAGAAAGACAGAAGGTAGTGAACCGATCATTCCATGAAGTGCTCTGCTGAACCAGTCAGGCTTTTTCTTTTCCGCTTTAGCTCTTTCTCGAAGTGCATAAAATGGCTTCTGTACGTCTGGTCTAGGATGAAATTCATTTTCTGCTTTTCCCGATTCATAGCCATAGACTTTATTGGCGATCACAATGTCACCCAAAGACACATCTTTAATGCCAACCGCAGCACTGATTAAGCAGATTACGTCAGGCTTGAAATAATTAATTGCTCTCTCAGCCTCTGAAGCTGAACTGGTATTGTTATTCTCGATTTCAGCGATCGCTACCTCCCATGTTTGCTCAGGTGCAGAGAACTGCCCTAATTCATAGACTGTCCCTTGAGGATGCGTTTCTTCCTCAAGGTTTGTCAAATGGGCACGGATAGTCTGATATTCGTCAGAATGGGTAGTTAAGATGACGGCACGAGGCATTAGTTAATACCTGGAAGACTTACTACAGTTACTCGAAGCAATTTAGAATTGTTTTTTGTAACAGAACATAATGTACAAGGCTAGCAGCAGCAGCGGCAGCCAGCGGTTGATAATGATCATTTTTGTTGCCGTCAGCCCAATCACATATTGCCTTGATTAAAATCCAAGGTTTTTTCATTTCATTAGCTGCTGTGGCAAATCCTATTCCCTCCATTTCTCCACCTTTAGCAGCTGAAAATCGCTCAAACAGTTCGGTCTTGAACCCAAGATTATCTACAAGTTTATTTCCAGAAAGAATAGGGCCAGAGTCACTTTTACAACGAGATCCATCAGGGCGTTTAAATTCCCAGCTATAAGCTTGTTCAAATAATCTTAACAGCTGTCCGTTACTTGGCAGGTGATCTCCACGATCGTCGATGCTTCCATCTGAATTCATACGAATTGATTCATAATCAATAAGTTTAGTAGCAACTAATACGTCAGCTATATTCTGCGTTGTTGGGTTTTTGCCGAACACAATACCGACCATAATAACAGCTTTTGGATTCCATTCACGTAAAGCTGAACGGGTGGTGGCATTTGACCCGAACTCATTACGATCGCCCATACGGCTTTGAGTCACGACGGTATTGTAATGTCCAAACCTACCCAAATAGTATTGTTGCCCAGATGAGTTAAATACTCGACATGGCAACAGGTTATCAGAATCATCTAGCTTTAGAATACGAAGCACTGCTGCCAATTCAATAGGGGTAGCAGTGACAATAACAAAATCAGTCTTAAATTCTGAAGATTCTAATCGATTCCAATCAACTTCGGGGATTTGAGGAAACTCCCGATTGTACCAGGGCTGATCTTCTAGTACATAATGCTGTGAAGCTAATTCTTGTTTTCTCTGAAGGACTAAGTTCAAGCTGTTTTGAAGCTCGACCGAAAAGGGTAAATTATATGCCTTTGAAAAACTTAAAGCATCTTCAAACCACCTCTGGGCGATATCAAAATCAATGGTTTCATGAACTTTTGCCAGCTCTTTTGACACCAATGCTCTTATGTAAGGATTTTTGTGAGCAATGCGCATTGCATATTGTAGATCTCCGAGCAAATTACTGTGTGAAACAACATCTACTTTCTCATCCCTAAAATTACTCCTTTCTCGCACTGATGAACTTAAATAAGCGCTGATTTCTGCCTCTTGATTTTGTAAACCATACTGTCTAGCAATAGTTAGACCTTTGTCATAACTAATTACGGCGAGTTCATGGTTTCCCAAAGCATACTGATTTAATCCAATACATAGATGAATTCTACATCTCAATGGTTTAAATGCAAGCTGCTCTTCCTCAGCTGAAAGAATAGCAAAGCTTTGTTCTTGAGACATAAGAGAAGATTCATGCAAGCCCATAAAATAGCTGCAAAATCCCACTTTATGGTGAGCAATAGCTAAATTTAAAGTATTGTCAATCTCAGTTAACATGTTTACCTGCTGGTTATAAAACTCAACAGCAATTTTGTATTGACCTAAGTAGAAGAGGTTATCGCCTAGCCTGGATAGAATACTAGCCCTTAAAGAAGTTAAACATTTTTTGCCTTTTGACTCTTGCGTATCATATTTGACTTGATGTAAAGCTTCTAAAGCTTGAAGATAATTTTTAGTAGCCTCTTGATAATTCCCCTCATACTGATTCTGGTCACCAAAACTGATTAAGGATGAGAAATCATATCCTGAAAAGTCTTGGATATCAAAATAGTTACTGGAGGGATTCATATTATATTGCTGATGTAACTGTCTTGAGAGGTCATCACTTGAGCGAGTAAAACATTAAAAGTTTTAAAATGATTATTTTTTAGCTGCTTAAGTGAGTTTGCTCAAGGGAGTTCAGTTCCTCTTCCAACTGTCTGAGTTGTCTCTCTTCGTCCTGAATCTGTTGACATAACTGAAATTGGACAGTTGCTCCTGACTCAATTGCTAAAGCCTGTCGAAGATACTTCAACTTTTCGCTTCTTAAATTCCATTCGCCTTGGAGGGTCTCCTGTCTTTGCACTAACTGTTGTCGTTGTTGAGAATTTACAACTGGATTTGCAGGCTCTTGAGAAGACACTTCTAGCTTCGCCAAGACTTCAAAAGCAAACGCACTGGCATTGCGAGACGCTCTCTCCTGCCGCTCGTCCTCTGTGCCTTCTATGGGATCATTGGCGTTTTTATCCTTGATCAGGTCAGAGATACCTCGAATCACGATCGCCTTAACATTTGGATAAGCAAAAGCCGCACTCAGAAAGCCAAACCCCTCCATCTCAACCGCGATCGCATCGTTATAGCTTGCTCTGATAAAGTTGAAAACATCTAATTCTTTTGAGGCAACAACCTTCTCCCCGGCGGCAATAGGAGCTACAAATACACGGGGCTGTGAAGCTGGACTACTAGATAACCGCCTTAACCACTCACTTTTTCTTGCCTCTGATCTGGCTCGTTGTACTAATGTATAAGCAGAATATCCTAAGGCAGGTCGAGGGAAGAAATTCTCTCCGACTTTGCCAGATTCGTAGCCGTAAACTTTTGTTGCTGCCACCACATCGCCGATCGCAACGTCTTTGATGCCTCCAGCGATGCCCACAAAGAAAAGGATGTCCGGCTTGAAGTAGGCGATCGATCGTTCTGCTTCAACCGCTGCTCCAGCATTGCCTGCTCCCACCTCGGCAATCCCGACTTCCCATTCTTGTCCATTGCTAGCAAATCTTCCCCGCTCGTAAATCGTTCCTTGCGGATGCATTTCCTCTTGAAGATTTTTTAAGTGAGAACGAACGGCCATATACTCCACAGGTAAAGCCGTTAGAATGACAGCACGGGGCATACCGAAGCATTTCAGAAACAGCAATTGCTCCTATTGTGCCAATTCTTTTCTCTGTTTGCCACTCTAGACAAAATATTATGATTCTTGGCAGGAGATTCTGTCTCGTCTAACAAAGTTGAATCCACTGCATTCACCCCCTAGACTGCAAAGTTGTTTAATCAAGGAGAGCTACCTCAGATTATGGCAAAAGCTAAACAGGATGAGGAGCGAGAAGAACGCATTACGATGGAAATTGTAGTAGATGCCTATGGCCCAGAAGAACAGGCAATGGGCTGGTACTACTACTTGCAGGACACTATGCAGTTTCCTTTCTCCGCAGTGTGCATCAATAAGCGGCGTATATCCCCGCTCAAGGTGGGCACCCCGGTGGAAGTGGTGCGCATGGCTCCGGAGGATGAGTGTGAGCAGGAAATGTTTGTAGAAATTGATTGGGAAGGGGACGCCTTGGCGGTGCCATTGATTCAGCTGGAGGCTCCAGAAGCCGATGGGGCAACCCAGCAGGCGATCGCTGACTGGCACTATTGGGTCAATCAGGGCTATGAGTTTGCTTAGGCTCCAGCACCTGATGATATGAAATGTCTGGGGCATATCGTTATTGCAGTGATCAAGGTATCCCAGCCATTAGAGAACTAACAGAAAGATTGGGATACCTCTGTTTCAACTGTTATCGCAGTCGTTCGCGACTGAGGATGCTGATGTATTGCTCGTCGGAATGCACGATCGGCATTGGTTTACTCCAATGAATCCTGTCTGCAATCCGATGGGCATGGAATTGATTAATCGTATCCTGAATGAAATCGTAATGACCGATTAAGTGGATCTGTAAGCGTTGTTTCTTATGTTGAACTTCACGATCGCTCCGATCGCTAGAACCTTTCGCCATATTGTGAGCTTCTCCTGTTTGTAGTGAATCCCTTCCCCATAGCAAACTTGCTCCCTTCTCCTGTTTGCGGGAGAAAGGCTGGGGATGAGGGCAGTCTTAAGAAGCCCCAAAATTTAGAGCCACCCCGTTTGACATCACAAACAAGAGTGGCTCGGTCAGATGTTAAAATCCTCATCAAGCCTCCTTGCTGCCTGAATCAGCGAGGGGGAATAGCTACCCGGAGTTGCGTCAACAACAAAGGGTAGTGCTCTAAATTGTTGGGAACCCAGCGACCCCATGCTTCATACCGACCCGTCAAAGAAGGATGTACATGGCAACCGCTCTGAGAACTCAGACTACGAAGAAACCCCACCCTAAGTCAACCGTATAGTGTCAATAAATATAAACATTACCCTATTAACAGAAAAACCCGATCGCCTCACTGACTGCATCGCACCATCATTTCCCGAGTCGTCTACCTGTCAAAAATCGACAGCAGTTGGTACGCAGAACCCATGACTTCAAATTAACGGGTACGCCCCTAACTTAATGGGTGCGCCCCACTTCTAGATTGCTAATTTTCCTAATTCACCTGAGCGATGATCGTCCGATGACGGGGTGAATTTTCGATGATCGTTGGGCGGGTAAACCCAGCCGCTTCAATTTCCGCCGCAATGTCCATCGAAAAATACTCATCCAAATAAGGCTCAGTACTCTTCAGCAGCGTCATCACATAGGGTGGCATTTTGACAAACACCGCCGATCGGGGATTCATATCCATAATCGTGAGATAACCACCGGGTTTCAGCAGTCGCCGTGCCTCGTGGAAAATTTCGATCGCCGCCGACTGGGGTAACTCATGGAACATCAAACAAGCCGACACCAAGTCATAGGATCCGGCAGGTAGCCCCGTCTGTTCCGAAGCAGCATGAACCCAGGTCGGTGCCGTTTCAGCACTGGGTTGTTCCCCCTTTAATTGCAGTCCATTGCCCTTACCTGCCTGCCGTAGTTCCGTGCGATAGCGAGCCACAGCCAAAAAATGCGGCGAGAGGTCAACCCCCGTAATCTTGGATCCGGGAAACGTTTCCTGAAGCGCAAACGTACTCATGCCTACACTACAGCCCAGATCCACAATATCGCGGGGTGCGATCGGTAATTCCTGCTGCAAGACCTTATGATAGCTCTGCCGCAGATGGGGATCTCCACTGGATCCAGAATCCTGCCAAATCCGCGCATGGACAGAGTAGGCTGCCACCTCCACCTCCGTTGCAGGCAACCAGCCCAAGTTCCCTTCTTCGTAGGCGTGGAATGGTTTGAGGTAGTAGTCGGGATATTGCAAATTAGGATTGTGAACTGCTGCGAAATCCGCTGTCCAGTCGCGGGCCTGTAACTGCTGGGACTCCGCCATCCAGGGCACCCCGATCGTCTCCGCCCGTTGGATCATCATCTTCCTAGCCCGCTGCTTGGCGAAATTAAACAGCGGTTTAATCCCCAGCACCCAGTTGGCCAGCCGCACAGAAAAAGCAGGCTTCGCATCGATCGCAGCAGTCATAGTTGGAATTCAAGAACGTTTGATTAACGCCCCTATTATCGCAAAGATCGCAAGGGTTACTGCCCTCGGTTATTTCCCATAGCTATTTCCCCTGAACCGAGAGGCGATAGTTACTGCGCATTCCCGGTTCCATTGAACCGACCCAAATTTGGTAGGTGCCCGCAGCCCAATCACTATCAGTAATGCTGGCATCCTTTTTATTGCCAGTATCATCCCCGCAACGGGTGACCCCACCCGGCCCTACGACAATTAAGGTTGTGTCTTTGCCACTCTCCACCTTGAGGGTGAGTTGGGAAAAACCTTGCTTCAACGTCATCATATGATCCGGCTTCGGATCGCCAAACCCTAAACACTTGTTACGATCGCGATCGACATCGCTGGTAATCGCTGGGAGGGATGTTGTACCGCCAGTACTCCCCTTCACCGATACAGATTGACTGCCACTGGTTAATTCAAAATTGCCAAAATTGGATGATTGCGCCAAACTGGGTTGGCTACCCAATGGCAACAGTGCGATCGCGCCACAGGCTGCACCTAAGGCTACACGAAAAACTCCGCCCAAGGTTACGCCAGACCCCTGACTGAACTGTGAACTAGACACGGTGCCCGATGGGCTAGATACTGCGCTCAAAAGGACTCCTCGATCGCCGATCATGGTGAACCTCGTTCCTTTACATTACGAAGAATTACGTTACGAAACAGTAAAGTGACAAAAATGATGGATTATCAGAAAGCTCGGCAGTTTGTCCCTGACTGAGATGCTGAAATGCCCGAGATGCTGGAATGCCCGAGATGCTGGAAGGACAATGACAAAAACCTAGGGGATCTCTACACCGGGTTATTTCTACAATAGGATCACTTATGCACAGGTACTAGTCATTCCTGACGGTTCTCCTATCGATCGATTTTAGACACCCAATGCCACGAACTGTCTAGGGGATATCTCTACTGCAACACTACCTGCCGCATCCTGCTGCTGAACACCGCCGCCGCCCCCCTGCCGAACCCTTCTGCTGAACCACCATGCCGACTCTTGTTCTCATTGTTTTAGCCCTTTTATTTGGCAAACTGGTTGAACTGATTTGTATACAGCCGCTCCACAGTGTATCGAGTTTCCTCAATCTGGGTGGATTGGGTTGGCTCCCCTTGCTTCTCCTGGGAATTTGGTGCTTGGGACGATAGTCTCACTCCCTAGTCTGGGCACACTGAAAAAGACGACTTGGCCATAGTCAGTTCAGGCTGAGAGCTGATCCCGTCCCTCCAACCCGTTTTGGCCTTTGCTGTGCGTTCTATGAAATCTTCCCTGACATCTCGAGTCTCCGCTGTGGACATTGATTGGAAACAGTTACATCAACTGTCAGATGGCAATACTGAATTTGAAGTGGAACTCCTAAAGATCTTTTTTGTGGAAACCAAAACCCGTTTGCAATTGCTTGAATCAGCTTTGGCCGATCAAGACTGTCATACATTGCAATACCTAGCCCATCAAATCAAAGGTGCCAGTGGCAATGTGGGCTTACGGAAGATGTGGCAGGCTGCTACGGAGCTGGAAAAGCAGGCGCGGCAGCAGGATTTATCCCATGGCTCCCTTCTTTTAACCCAATTGAACAATTCGTTGCTTGTCGTACAGGATTTTTTAGAAGCAACGACGTAAAATTAAACACTGGGGTTCCCGCGCATTCGCCATCGGCTACTTACAGCCAGGATATTCCCAACAGAATATTCGCTGGATACTCGCTGGATGTGCACTGGATACGCACTGGACACGGATAAGTGGAATCTCTCAACCCTATCCCATCCCTGTATCAATTCTGGAAAAATCAATATTTCATTGCTCCAGATAAATTTTCCCTTCCCTCTCCCAACTGTCCGGATGTCCAAATTAGCCAGGTGAACAGTTCATTAAGGATCAGCTTCCTACAAAAAAGACCGATCGGCAGGCAGGTTGTCTAGCCGATGTTCGGCCTGTGAACTTTCTTGGCGACACAATCCCGTTCAATTGTTTAGGATTTGAGCATCATCGGGGGAAAGATGAGCATTGGGCTGCGATCGACTCAGAAAAAAATCTACCAGAGCTTCTCTAATTATCGACTGCAAATCAAAAGCCGTTTGCCGCGATCGGAAAGAGTCGGTTTTCTCTTTTTAGCAGCAACGGTTTTGTTTAGTATTCCAGCGTTTCGGTTGGCGCAAGTGCAACTGATTCAAGGGCAATATAACCGCGCCTTGGCAGACCATAACCGGGTACGTCCTATCCCCCTGGTTTCTGATCGGGGCAATATCTTCGATCGCAATGGCAAACCATTAGCTGCGAACCAATTAGCGCGGGCGGTGTACCTTTATCCTCGGGAGCAATCCCTGGAGGGGTGGAAAGCGTCGGTTGAACGGCTGGGCAAGATTCTCAAGCTACCCCCGCAACAAATCTTAAACCAATTAGAGAAAGCAGGATTTCAATCAGCGATTCCTGTGCGAATCACACGAGACTTAACACCAGAGGCATTTATTGCGCTAGCAGAAGGCGATCCCATTCGGGGATTGGAAATTCAACCGGAATCCAATCGGCAATATCCCCACGGATCCCTTGCTGCTCACATCCTGGGGTACATCGGAGAAGCCACCGCTGACGATCTGAAAAAACACCCCGATCTACCTATGGGAATGATTGTGGGCCAGATGGGGTTGGAACGAATTGCCGATGAACAGTTGCGGGGTCGCTGGGGCAGTCGCTTAATCGAAGTGGATGCAACGGGTAAAGAATTGCAAATGTTGGGGATTCAGAAGCCGATCGCTGGACAGCCCCTCCAACTCACTTTAGATATTCGACTGCAACAGGCGGCGGAAAAAACCTTGGCGAATCGTCGGGGGGCGGCGGTAGTGCTCAACGTGAAAACCGGCGAAGTGTTGGCCATGGCCAGTGGCCCGACCTTTGATCCCAACCTGTTCACCCGAAAAATGACCGATCGGGAGTGGAATCAACTGCAATCCCAGGACAACCCCTTTTTGAATCGTGCTCTACAGGGCTATCCACCCGCTAGTACGTTCAAAATTATCTCGACCGCAGCAGCCCTGCAATCGGGTAAGTTTTCCCCTGATTCGACATTGATGACCTCCGGGGCAATCAGTGTCGGCGGCGTTCTCTTCCATGAGCATGGTGGCGGCGGGTATGGCACGATCGGTTTCCGGGATGCCTTGGCTTTTAGTAGTAACACCTTCTTCTACCAAATTGGTTTGGCCGTTGGTCCCCAGGAAATCAGCAACTGGGGCCATCGCATGGGGATTGGGGAAACCAAGATTAATTTAGACGGTGGATCTCAGGGACTCATTCCCACACCAGAAACCAAGGAAAAACTATATAAGGAACCTTGGTACGCAGGCGATACCGTAACCATGGCGATCGGGCAAGGGCTAGTGCAGGTGACGCCGTTGGAAATGGCGGTGATGATCAGCAGTATTGCCAATGGAGGGAAGCGGGTTAAACCTCACTTACTCATGGACCAAACGGGAACGCCGGAGATGCAACCGGAAGATACAGGCTTGAAGAAAAGCACGATCGACACCATCCGGGAAGGCTTGATCGCAGTGGTCAAAGAAGGGACGGCCCGCCGCTTGAGTGATGGATCGATCCCCCCCACAGCGGGCAAAACGGGAACGGCTGAAGTGCCCGGTGGTGCGGACAATGCGCTGTACGTTGGCTATGGGCCGCTGAATGATCCCCAAATTGCCGTAGCGGTGGTGGTGGAAAATGGCGGCTTTGGTGCGGAATCAGCAGTTCCGATCGCCCACGAAGTTTATAAAGCCTATTTTGGCCCCCCAAAAAACCAGCCCCAGCCGAAGCCTCAATCCTAGTCGCGATCGAGCGATCGGGCCGATCGTGGGTAGCATAAAGGAGTCCCCGTTCCTTCGAGGCTCGTTTTGCCATGAAGTTTACGATCGTGACTCCTTCCTACAACAAAGGAGCTTATATTGAGCGCACGATTCAAAGCGTGCTAGCTCAACAACATCCAACGATCGAGTTGGAGTATCTGGTGCTGGATAATTTTTCCGACGATGGGACGGCGGAGATCCTCGATCGCTATGCCCAGCATCCTCACGTTCAAGTCCATCGCTACCACGATCGGGGACAGGCTGATGCCATCAACCAAGGCTGGCAGAAGGGAAGTGGCGAAATTTACGCTTGGCTGAATGCAGATGATGTCTACTTAGATCAATGCTTACAACAGGTTGCCGAATACTTTCAACAACACCCTCAGGTAATGGCAATCTATGGAGAAGCCATTTATATTGATGCGAACGATCGCGTTCTCAAGCCCGTTACTAACATTCGTAACTATTCCCGAAAACAGTTGCTATCCCACGATTTTATTACCCAACCTGCCACGTTTTTACGGCGGGAAGTGGTGGAAAAGACGGGACTGTTAGCCACCGAGTATCGCTACGTGTTTGATTGGGATTATTGGATTCGGATTTCTCGACAGTATGATTTTGTACGGGTGCCGATCGTCCTTGCAGGGTATCGGATTACCGGCGATAACCTGACCACAACGGGCAATAAACGCCGACTCCAGGAAATGCTTCAGGTGGTTTGGCGACATGGAGGACTGTTCCATCTGTTCCGCTTTGGACTACGCTTAGTGCGGAAGTACGCTGCTCGTAAAGTAGAAATTCCGTCCGTAGCGCCGCATCCCACTTCCCGATCGCCCCAACCATAATGATCTAACGATTGATGATCTGAAAGATTTGCCCAGAAATAATATCTCCCATTCATCCACGACTCACCTACCCTCCTACCCATCTACTCTCCTACCCATCTACCCCCTACTTAAAATTTTATTTATACGCTGTTTATGACGCTCGTTTCTCACCCGATTTTAGGGAGCCGCATTGATTGCACCAGTTATCGTGATGCCTGCGATCGAATTGTGCACTGGGCTCACGATCGTAGATCGTGCTACGTGATTGCAGCCAATGTTCATGTGGTGATGACTGCCTATTGGCAAAGGCCCTATCAAAGAATTGTTAATCAGGCCGCTTTAGTGACGCCGGATGGCATGCCCCTGGTGTTGGCTCTACGGCTGCTCGGCCAGAGATCCCAAAGCCGAGTCTACGGCCCCGATCTCATGTTAGCGTTATGCGATCGGGCAGCCCAAGAACAACTTCCCATTTATCTGTATGGCGGAACAACAGAAACGTTGCAAAAATTAACAACAAACCTGAAGTTGCAATTTCCAACTCTACCGATCGCAGGAACCCACGCTCCTCCTTTTCGGCCTTTGACGGAACTGGAGGAAGTTCAGGATTGCGATCGCATTCAAGCTGCTGGAGCCGCGATTGTCTTTGTGGGACTAGGATGTCCGAAGCAGGAACAATGGATGGCCCGTCAGGTCGATCGTCTTCCAGCCGTGATGATTGGGGTAGGAGCAGCTTTCAGTTTCCACAGTGGAGAAGTGTCACAAGCGCCCCGCTGGATGATGGCCATGAGCTTGGAATGGATCTATCGGCTCTGGGCGGAACCGCAACGACTTTGGAAACGCTATTTAATTAATAACCCTGCATTCCTCTTTTTATTGACTGTGCAACTGTTCCATACCTATAGTCGTTTACTCAGTCGTTTCTTCAAACGATTTCTCACAAAAATTTAACTTTGACTACTTGATGATGTCAATCTAATCGCTAACCATCGAGTTTCCTTATAGAAATAATTGATACCATTCAATTGACTCTTTCTATTTTGCACTTTTCATTTCCTAATCTCTACTCTCCGCTCTTCACCGCTTGCTCTTCAGAGTTTACGATCGTGATTCACGTTTTCTGAGTTAGAAGAACCCTAGAAAAGCTACATTTGTGATCTTACTCACATAACATTTGTTGATTGCATCACAACTTAAAGTTCTCAAGTTTTACACGATCGCTTTTTAAAATTTTAATTAAGTTGAAATCAGTGATCAGGTCGTCATAGACACCATGTCGTGTCAAGGAGTTGCTCTATGCGGGCTCTTAACGCTCCCCCCATTATTACAGAATTGCAAAAGAAAGAAATTCAGCAGTTATCTCCCATTGCTCGCTATCGTCTTCGCAAATTGTTAAGTCAGTATCTTAGCTCCGCTCCCCTGATTCCTCCTACAAGCCCCACTACCGCTAATTCTTCGCTTGCAAAGGCGCAAACAAATCTACTTCTAGGGACACGATCGGTTAGACCGCAACCCCTAGAAACCCTCATTTCCCTGTATCATGAATTGTCAGAGACTGCTAATAAATCCGAAGCGAGCGATACATCAGATCAACTCTATACGGTTCAGCAGCAGCTCTTTCAGGCATTAAACTTACGCTGGCCTCTGTCTGCTCAAATCCCTACGGTTACAGAAGATGCCATGCTTTCTCGATATTCATTTTATTATGACAACGCGGTTCGGGAGGGACTGCTTTACGATGGAGCCTTCTATGGCCAAGTCTACAAAATTTCTAGTCATCAGCGAGGCCATGCTTGTATTGTAGCCTGGGTTCTTCAAGAACAAAAAGTCCCGGTGATTGTTACTCCGAGTAAAGATGGTTATGAGTTCTGGGTTAGTTTGCAATCTTCTAGCTATGCTGTTTTAGTTAAGCAGGATCAAGATTTACTCAGTTGGGTGAAAGCGTTGTACCCAATACTCCGACGTTTTAGGGCCCAGTTTCCCATTGAAGATTCCTATGGATCCCCCGCCCAGCCAGAGATTTACAGCATACCCGCGATCGCCTAATCCATTAGAGCGTTCCGGGTATTATTTTTATCTAGTTTCACTGTAAAAAGTGCTCGGTTTTTCCACATTTTCTACCTACTATTGGGGAGTGTGCGAAAGATCTAATAAGGACAAATTCCTCCTCAGCGTTTCACTTAGCAAATTCCGTTCATTGATTTCTGCAATTGATCGGAATTCTTAAGTCAATTCTGAGGATTTTTCATTTGAAAAACAGTCTCTAGGACTATAACCGTTGGCACTTTCTCATTCGTGCTAGGCCGGTCTATGCTCTCTATGGATAGATTAATGGTAAGGGACTCCTACAATGACGGGGTTCTGCGAGGATGCTCTCTATGGAGGGGTATCAGCCTGCATTGTGAGAACAGGAAAAAATATCTTATTCAGTTGATTGAAGAATTCTAATCGGTTATCTGCCCTCTTTCTTCACAATTAATATCTACTATAAATATTGTGCGAAAGATCAAAAGGACAAAACACCTGCCTCAGATATTCTACTTAGTGAATTCTGTAAAGTTGATATAGTTTCAATTTTCTGGAGTCGCTTAGAGGATGCCTGAGGAGTTTTTTTGTTTGGGGTTCCCAAGGTCAGCCTGAGAAAGGTGTTCGATCGTAGTCTTTCCCCTGCTGGATAGCCCATCACTAACGACAACAGCATAGCTATCCTCAAAGAACATAGCTCTCACAAGAAAGTACGGCTATCACGAAAAATAGGGAAATAGGGCTATGAAAGAATCGTCAGGCTAGGTTACTGACTCAATGACTAGAGTCGGGAATAATGCAGATCATGGATAATCTGTAACCGAATAAAGGCTTGAAGAATTGCTGAGGTTTCGCAGGGATAGAGTACATATTCTGCAGCTCCCAATTGAATGGCTCGCTCAGCTTCTTGAGTATCCTTGGCAAGCCAAAGAACTCTTAACGTCGAGTTCAGGGGTTGCTTCATTAACCATTTCAGGAACTTAAGGCCACTGTCTGGCGCAATGTTTTCAGCTAAAAATAAAATCTGGGGTTTACCCGTTTGCGCGGTTGCCAATAAAGCGGCTTGGGCAAGCTGACTATTGGGCTGGATCGTGACGCAATAGCCTCGGGTTTGCAACGTCTGGGTCAGTGCTTGAGACAGATCCGAATCCCCTTGCAAGATTGTAATCTCAGGGGCACGATCGGATAACTGACTCGTGGTAACCACCTGATTGCCACCCCGATTGCGAGCCGTGGTTAAGGCTGCCTCAGCGGCTTGATACAGTGCTTGTAGCGTTTGTCCATGGGTGGGATATTGGGTCACTCCTGCACTAAAGGTGATCCTCAAAGACTCGCCCTGGGGCAATGGCAGAGGTTGGTTGCGCAACTGTTCTAGGGCTAAGGCAATCTCCTCATGGCCTTCTTGCTCCGTTGCCCCATAGCCTCCAAGGACAATGGTTGCTCCGCCCCAGCGAGCGACTATATCACCCGATCGAGTGTACTGTAATAGACATTGCCCCACTTGTTTTAAAACCTGATCGCCAACTTGATAACCGTGTTGTTCATTAATGGTTTGTAAGTTATCGATTGACAGGATGCTGAAATAATTGACAACTTGGGCTCGTTTCGCTAATTGGATCAAGCGATTTAGCTCTTGAATTGCCGCCGATCGCTGAGAAAGTCCTGTTAAGCGATCAATATCTGGATGTAATCGCAAAACTTGAGTTCTCTCTAGACGATTCAAAATTCTGGTTACCATTTCTGGGCCAATGATGGGCAAACTAGCAAAATCATCGGCCCCAGAGGTAAATGCCTTTTGAATCTCCTCAGGTGTGGAGGTTCCTAACATCATGATGGGTAACCAGCCCCAGCGTCGATCTTGGCGCAGCAGTTGACAGACTTCAAAACTCGCTCCTGAAAATGACTGACTATCCAGGATCAACAAATCTGGAGGAGTCGTTTCTAAGCTCTGCCAGAGCGCTTGTAGATCGTAGAGCACACGAACCTGCAACTCCCAAGGGGACGCCAGAGAGGTAATCAATTGTCCAGTCGCCATGCTCTCACTCACCACCAAAAGCGTGGCTGGATTCTCAGGGCTGGGGCGTTCTAGCAAAGACTGCAAGGTCTCCAAAATCATCTGTACTGGGCTCGATCGATCGAGGAATCCCGCATACCGATATCCCATCACCGATCGTCGATCGGTGAATGCATCCCCATCTGTCAAGATGAGCACTGGAATTTCGGGCATTTCCTGGAGCAGTTCTTGGAGCAGTGCCAGCACAGTATCACATCCCGGTTCAAAGGATAGTGAAACCATCACTAAATCGGGCCAATGGCGAGTTAATGCCTCCTGTACCGCTGTTAACGATGCAACCACTTGTACCCGAAACGTCTGAAAAGAGTCTCCAGAAAAAACCGTATCAGCCCAGGTTGTTAAGTGATCGACCAGTAAAATTGAATAGTGTTGGCGCAGATCTGCCTTCCCGGAATTGGTTGCGTTCTCAGAATGGGACGCAATCTCAGTCGCCGTAGCGTCAAAAGTTTCATTCGTACTATGCGACTGATCCACCTTAGAAGCCTTAAGGTATGCGCTATTTAAGCGATATCCCAAACCATAGACTGTTTCAATCAAATCCTTGGCCCCAACGGCTTTGAGTTTTTGCCGGAGTCCCTTAATGTGGGATTTGACAGTATCTTCACCGGGTAGATCATCCGATAACGACCAAAGCTGATCCAGAATTGCTTGACGGCTATAGACCCGCTGATTGTTGCGCATGAAGAGTTCTAGCAACGAATATTCTTTGGGAGTGAGAGCCAAGGGTTGCCCTGAAAAGAACACTTCGCAGAGATTAGGGTTGAGAGTTAAATCTCCCCAACTTAAAATGGGTGATGCCTCGCGATAGCCTCCCCGCCGTAGTAAAGCGCGAATGCGGGCTCCTAATTCGTCCACTCGAATCGGTTTGGTGAGGTAGTCATCTGCGCCAGCGTCCAATCCTTCGATTTTATCTTGACTCGTGCCTCTGGCCGTGAGCATCAAGATCGGAATCTGATTTCCACAGTCTCGAATACGGCGACACAGACTCACTCCATCTAGACGCGGAAGCATGACATCTAAAATGACTAAATCATAATCAGCACCCTGAAGATACTCCCAACCCTCCAAGCCATCAAAGGCAACATCGACAGTGTAACGCTGCACAGATAGAGCATCAGCCAGTTGTTGAGCAAGGTACTGGTTATCTTCTACCAGCAAGATTTTCATTACAAACCCAACGTAATTTCAATCATGGACGCTCAAATATCCCGAAGCACATTCTCAAAAGAATTACCTCTCGACATAGGACGGCCTATAGTACTTTTAATCTCTCAATCGTAGTGATCACCCTCTCCAAAGTGAGTTGTTAACGAGCCATTTTGAATTGCCTAATGCAGCGAAAGATCAAACTGGTTCTACAGTCTAATCAATATCGCAGTGATCTCACAGAAATGCTGTGAGATTGATCACATCCATATGCTTCTTGGCTGGATTGTACTTCATTAGACTAGGCTTGTCTTCCTAAGTATCCAGGATTGCTATTGGGCGATGATGGCTGTAATAGGGCAACCATGAAGTTCAAAAATAAGTGACTATCAAGGAATATCCTGTATAGGATCATTGTAAGTACCGTAAACTTCTGAATAGGTATTTTTCCAAGCTATCATCGATCGCACAACGAAAATGATTGACTCCTATTCGATTCAACAATCTTTGCAAACGGAACCAGCTGGAAGTGAGCAGGTCGAAATGGAGCGATCTACAATCCAAAGTCAGACGATCGAGCAGACTACAGGATATCAAGGCCCAGAGTACCAAGGCCCAGAGTATCAAGCCCTGGAGTATCAAGCTGAAATGCCTACCTCGATCGGGTTGGATGAACAAAAGCCTTCTATCACTGAACTGGAGGCTGAAATTAAGGCTTTGAAAGCACGGGATGCTAACCTACAGCAGATTAATCACGAGCTGGAACGTCAAATTATTCGCCAAGCCCAAGACCTTAGTGCTCTTCGCCAAGAATTAAAACATCAACAGCAGCTCTTTCAGCCGTTAATAGAAAAATTACCGGATATTATCGTTCGCTACGATCGACAACTTCGCTGCATCTATGTCAACCCCGTAGTCTTGCAAGAATGTGGCATTGAGGCCGCTGCGATGATGGGAAAGCATCTCTCAGAACTCATGATTCCTAAACAGGTATGCGATCTCTGGACTCGTGAACTACAGCGGGCATTTTTACAAAAAGAGCAGGGTTGCTTTGAATTTAGTTATCAATCTCATTCAACCTTGCAATCTTATCAAGTCCGTGTGATACCAGAATTGGGACGAAGGGGCGAAGTGGAATCTGTCATGGCTGTTATCCACAATGTGACTGCTTTTAAAAATAAAGAAACCCAATTTTTCCAAGCACTCCACGAAAAGGAAATTTTTCTCCAAGAAATTCATCACCGGATTAAGAATAATATGCAAATGGTGTCAAGCTTATTGAATTTGCAAGCTGGCTCAACGACTTCTTCAAGTCTGATCGACTCCCTATCCGAAGCCCAGTCACGCATTCAAGCAATGGCACTGATTCACGAACAACTTTATCAATCTTCAACCTTTAGTCATATCAATTTTCGAGATTATGCAGAACAACTTGCATACAACTTACGCCAATCCTTTCGTCAAGAAAATCATTGCCTTGCGCTACATTTAGACATTGCTGATATCGATCTCGCAGTAGACCAAGCAATTCCCTGTGGATTAATTATGAATGAATTAATCACTAATGCATTTAAATATGCCTTTCCTAACCAGTCGGCGGGAGAGATTCATTGTATTTTTCAACAAGACTATAATCAAATGTGTCGTTTGACGATCGCCGATAACGGAATTGGCTTACCCATTAGTGTAGATATCCAACGTACGGATTCTTTGGGTTTTCAATTAGTCATAGCTCTAGTAACTAGGCTGAGGGGGACTTTGGAAGTCGATCGAAGTACAGGTAGCCGATTTGTGCTGCAATTTATGAGAGTTTAGTGAATAATAGACACCTAGAGGGGGTATTCTGTAAAATTGGCAAAATTTGACGCTCAATTCAAAGATGTATGGCGGGAATGATTAAATTTTGGGATTAATCTTATGGTTATTGTGTCTTCCCTATTGGTTTTCCTACGCTTAGCTTGTGGGTGCTAAACATGCAACCCAGTCTTCAAATTTTGGTTGTCGAAGATGAACCCATCATTGCCATGGATCTTCGACGCCGATTGCTCCATTTAAACTATGGAGTTGTAGGTATCACGGATTCGGCGGAAGCGGCGATCGCCCTGGTAGAAGAGACGCGGCCTGACTTGATTTTGATGGATATCTGTTTAAATGGGGTCATGGCGGGGATCGACATTGCAGATCAGATCCGATCGATTCATAACGTTCCCATCATTTTTTTAACGGCTCATGGTGATCCAACCACCTTTGAACAAGCGAAAACGGTTTCACCCTTTGGGTATGTGATTAAGCCCTTTTCCAATAAGGACTTGATCACCACGATCGAAATTGCCATGAGTAAATATCAGGCTGAAACTGCGATCCAGAAAGCCCTGGAACGGGAACGAGAACTCAATCAACTCAAGTCCCAGTTTATTGGCCTAGTGTCCCATGAATTTCGGACGCCATTGAGCATTATTTCCATCACCTTGGATATGTTGGAAAACTACCCCAATCAACTGACTGAGACAAAACGTCGCACTTACCTACATCAAGCACAGTCAGCCCTCGACCATCTGCGGGAAATGCTGGAAGATGTGTTGATCATGAATGAATCCACCACACGAGAAATTTCCTGCTATCCAGTCGCCATCCAGCTGGAAGAGTTCTGTCAAAAAATTATTGATGAGATGAAAACAGTCAACCCCCACAATCATCACATTCAGTTAACGGTGATTTCTAGCAAATCTCCAGCAGCGACAGAAAATATTCCAGTTCTTTTGGATCCGAAATTGACCAAGCATATTGTCACAAATTTGCTGTTGAATGCCCTGAAATACTCGCCGCCAGCGAGTCAGATTGAAGTAGAACTGAGCCACACTGAGGCCGAAGTGCGCCTAGTTGTGAAAGATGAAGGAATTGGGATTCCCCCAGAGGATCAAGCTAATTTATTTAAGTTATTCTATCGAGCTTCTAACGTTGGTACCATTCAAGGCACCGGTTTAGGACTAGCGATCGTCAAACAGTGCATTGATGCCCACAATGGCTACATTTCCTTTGAAAGTCAGTTGGGCAAAGGAACGACGTTTACTGTGCGGCTTCCCAACTGTCAACCAGCTACGATCGAAACGACTGTCCCGTGGGCCAGTTAGTTTACCCTCACCTGTGGCCTAACTTAACTGAACCACGGGTTGATCTTCTACGAGGGTTCGCTGCGTTAATAAATCTTCCACCGTGATTCGCAAAAACCGCTTGGCATCTACTTGAAACTGTACCTTGACCCGATCGCTCCCTGGCACACCGGGGGGATCGAGTTCGGCAATGTTCCGTGCGCCGTCCTTATCGTTGAGCGGTTGCACCGTCGTGACTTGGCTGGAAAGATTGCGCGTTACTAGGCGATCTCCATCGAAATACACTTCTGTTTGCCCAGTTTCGTTGCCCAGTTCGCCAATTATCAGTTCGATGCTCGGTTGATCTTCCCGTGAGGCTCCCAGGACAATTTCGACGGCTTTTTCCATGGGGTAGGGCTGGCCTGTCCGAATAATGGGGTGCCAATTGTGGGCATTAATCCGGCGATCCCAGAAGCGCACGCCATAGCCATGGTAGAGAAAATCCTTCAGTTCAACCCCCCGATCGAGTTGTAATGCCCCTTGGGCGATCGCTTCAAAGGGTTTATCCGATCGAATTTTGCTGGGATCAAAGTACTGGTGCAGCCAAGTTTGCACCGCTGGAATCTGGGAGGTACCGCCGACTAACAGTACTGCGCCAATATCTTGAATACTTAAGCCTTGCCGTTCGGCCTGCTGAAGGACTTGATTCATGGCATCGTCTAGGCGGGCAAAAAATTGGTGTTCCTGCAGGATGTCGTTAAAGCGATCGCGAGTGAGCGCTAATTCATAGCTCTCGAAGGTTTCGTCATTAAAAAAAACTTCCTGGGCTTGAGTTTGTAGCGATAGGGCAATTTTCAAGCGTTCTGCCAAGCGAGTTGTAACAGGACTGACTTTTAAGCCTTGGGTTTGCACAAAATGATCGACCAACCAATGGTCAATATCTGCCCCACCTAAATTTTGCCCCGCCTTGGCCAGCACTCGGGCCGTTTTGACCTTTTGGCCGGACGTTTCCGCAAAGGATTTTTGTCCCCACTTCAAAATAAATCCCAAGGATTGCCCAGTGGATTGCTGCATCAAACGGGTATCCAGTTGAACTAAGGAAAGATCCAACGTCCCGCCGCCAAAATCCACAACCAACAGACATTCTTGATCCGCCAGACCATAGCCGAGGGCTGCGGCTGTCGGTTCATCCAACATGCGTACTTGGTTAATTTGCAATTCTTCGCAAACCTTGCCCAACCAGAGCCGATAGGCTTCAAAGCTATCAACCGGAACGGTAAAGACGATCGAATCCAGAATATCGGGATTGAGTTGGCTGACTTGCTGGATCACCTGCCCCAAAAACCAACGGCCCACTTGGGGAAATTCGATCGATCGACCATCTAGCTCTGGAATAAACCCTTGCACCGCCGAGCCAATGCCACGCTTGAAGTTGCGAAAAAAACGTGCATCTGTGGCCAAATCCAAGGCTCGATCGCGCACGGTTTGCCCCACAAGGACTTGGCCTTTGGCAGCATCTTCGACATAGAGCAGGCTGGGAATCAAGGGAGGATTTTGCGCCAGTTTAAGCGATAACTCGGGAACCGATAGGGTTTCGGCCTGTTGACTGACTGCATTCCAACGGGCAATCACAGTGTTACTCGTCCCAAAGTCGATCGCGTAGGTCATAGGTTCGCTTCAATACTCAGCAGGAAACTGATCAGCAGAAATTTAGGCAAAATTGGCAATTGAGCTACTGGGAGATTGAGCTAAACCGAGATCAGCCAAACCGAGATTTGGCGTGAGGGCATCGGTCTACCCCGTTGAGACAAGTTCCCCCAATCAGCATCTGCCCTTAGGGTTGCTCACTGCCTAACAATACCCCTTCCAAATCCTAGCAAATCTCTCTATTTGGACTGAAATCCCTGCCCCTTAAACCCGCAATTCCCATGGATTTAGTAAAGAAGAGTTAAGATATATCAAGTTTTATATCTCGACTCTTTGCAGGATGGGCAAACAACCATGGTGGATTGGCTACGGCGACTTCAACCCGTGATTTCTATTCCCGATCGAAGTCAATATCGTGGGATCACCGTGGCCTGCGGTGTGTTAGGAACTTGGGCCCTCAGCACAGCGCTGTGGTTTAGTTTTGACTGGCAACAAATGTCTTGGGGCATCCGATGCCTAGGATTTCTCTGGCAAACGTTTCTTTACACAGGCTTGTTTGTCACCGCCCATGATGCCATGCATGGATCTGTGGCTCCCCAAGATCGCGCCCTTAATGATTGCATTGGTCAGATTGCCCTATTTTGTTATGCCATGTTTCCCTTCAAGAAAATGGCCGAGATGCATCATCTGCACCATGCTCTCCCTGCCCGATCGGGGGATCCTGACTACCACAATGGTCGCTGGACCCACTTTTTGGGCTGGTATGCCCAGTTTATGGTCAACTACTGGAGTTGGATCCGATTATTTTTGCTAATTGGCTGCTTCCACGCAGTTCATCAAATTTTTCACATTGCAGAAGCTAATTTGACCTGTTTTTGGGTGCTGCCTTCGGTGGCCAGTTCGCTCCAACTCTTTTTCTTCGGTACTTTTTTGCCCCACCGTGAACCGGAGAGCGGCTATTACAATGCCTGCCATGCCCGTAGTACACCGTTCTCGGAGTTTTGGTCGTTCATCACCTGTTACCACTTTGGCTACCATGAGGAGCACCATGAACTGCCTCACTTAGCTTGGTGGCAACTTCCTGCCGCTCGTCGTCTGCGCCTGGGTTCCTGACAAGAACGTTCTAGCGCGACGATCGTACAGGTGTTGACAGGGGAGAACTGGGGGGCGGATTACTGGAATCTAGGTAGTAGGCTGTATAGAGATTCGTCGGCACTTTACGCGAATCATTGGCCACCACTCCAAACACCTTGGTCGGCAGGAAGTTAAGGGTTTCCAAAACATGCTCGTAGGCATCTCGATTGGTTTTGCCCACCCGTGCCACGAGTAGTAGGCCATCGGTTTTGGCTGCTACTAGATGGGCATCAGAAAGACCCGCTAGGGGAGGTGTGTCATAAATCACCAAGTCATAGCGCTCTTGTAGGTGCTCCATGACCTCCTGCATATAGGGAGAGGAGAGCAAGGTAACGGGGTCAGCGGTGGGCTGCCCTGCTGTAAGCACATGAATTTGCTCATTCAGCGAGGAAACTTGAATAAAGGCTTGAGGATCCCCGTGATCGGTAATCAAGTCGCTGAGTCCGTGGGCGTTGGAGACCCCTAAGCGGCTATGTAATTGCGGATAGCGTAACTCCGTGTCCACGAGCAGAACCCGTTGTCCCATGGACGCAGCGGCTTGCGCCAAATAGGTTGCCGTTGTGGATTTGCCATCCTGGGGCGTGGGAGAACTGATAGCGATCGATCGAATCGGTCGATCGGCATTCAGGAGGCGCAAATTGGTTTGCAGGAGCCGGAAGGATTCTAAAAAGGGCAAGGCTCCAAAGGCATTGGATTGGCTGGCCGTCAGCATCATACGATTGGGCTGAAAGAGGCTAGCAGCTGTGGCGTTATCTACTACGGCAAAGAGTTCTTGGTTGAAGGGGATGACGCCCAAGAGGGGTAATTTACTCGCTTTTTTGATTTCCTGAGGCGTGTGAAAGACGTTACTCATGCGATCGACAATTACAGCGGTAATAATGCCCAACACTAAGCCCAATACTCCACCCAAGAGCAAATTGGTCTGTAAGCTTGACAGTTGCGGGGAAATGGTTGGGGTAACGATTTCCCAGGGAGTTTGCCGCTGTCCTGCATCGATATCTAGGGCCGATCGCTTAGCCAAGAACTGATCGAGGTTGTCTGTAGAAACCTTCAATTCCCGTTGAATATCGGTATATTCCCGAGCAATATTAGAAAGATTCTTAATGCGCTGAGCCAGTTCCTCTTCCGTTTTGCGCAAAGCCCGATCGCGCTCGGCATAGTCCCGCACTTGGCTGGCCACTTCTTCCCGAACCCGTTCCGCTTCTCGCTCCAACAGCGGCATGAGCTTAGCTCGGTTATCCCGAAGAATTTGCATATCTTCAGAACCCGCTTCGTAAATACTGCCCTGTTCAGCAATTTTGGCGTCCAGTGCTAGCAATTGTCCTAGCAGTTGCTTGTAGGTGTCGCTTTGCTTCAAAGCCAGGGTAGCAGTGCGATCGCTAGGTGATCGATCGATTTCGTTCTGCAATTCCTGGTACAGCCCCATGGACTGCTTCAACTGCACTTCATTGTCCAGCCGTTGTCGCCGAAAAGTGGCTATTTGATCTGAAAGTTCGCGGCTTTGGGACTCAGGGTCAAAGAAGGTGTTCTGCTGCCGGAAGGACTGCAACTTGCCTTGCCAATAGCTCACCTGATCTTTTAACGGTTTTAACTGTTCGTCAATAAAGGTAATTCCCTTTTTAGTATCCGATAGCCGATCTTGAAGGGCATAGTCAATGTAGCGTTTGCCCAGAGCATCCAGAACATCTTTGACCCGTTCGCTACTGGAGTCGTTGTACTGCACCTCAAAGATATCCGTTTCCCCCACGGGTTTGACTTGCAGACCTTTAACGATCGATCCGTAATTAATATCTGGATATTTTCCCTTTAACTGCTCCACCACGGGTTCGACTAGGGTGGGACTGGTTAAGAGGCGGAGTTTGGTTTCGTCGTAGCCCTTGGCAGCCCCAGTCGGCGATCGCTGTTCTTCCCGCAGGGCCTGGGGCAAGGAGGAAACCACTTGGTTTTCCACCGTCACCGGTCGGGTCAAAATTTGTAGGGTGGCTCGATAGGTTGGATCCAGCTTGCCTTTGGCTGCTGCTGCCGTTGCCACAACGGTGGTGATGCCCAGAATAATCAAAGCTCGCCGTTTAAGAATAGACAGCAACTGGCTGATATCTAGAACATCATTCTCTTCGTTCGGACGAGGCTGGTTTCCTCCCATGGCAGGTAACCAGGAGGAACGTTGACTATTTCCAGGCGTAGACGAGGGGGGAATTGATGGGGGAAATCCACTTTCCATTCTGACCTCAAGGGGATTAGACAAACAGTTGCAGTGAGGACCGCGTAATTTCAGGATGGAGACCTGCTTTCATTATCGTCCTAAGGCCCGCCAAAGATGGCTCGAAACACACTGATGATGCCACCGAGCGGCCCAAAGACTTGACCCGATTCTCCAAAAATCGAAAGACCCGAGCGCTTCACAATAATGACATCTTCATTACGCAGCGGCGGATTATTGGCTTCATCATATCCTGCGGCTAAATCAACCTTGACCTCCCGCTTTACCGCAGTACCATCCGGATTGAGTCGAACAAAGTCAACCTTACTGCGGATAGCTCGGCTGTTAAAGCCACCTGCTGTCAAAATGGCTTTGTTCAAGGGAGTATTCGGTGGAACTTCGATGACACCCGGTGTCCCCACTTCACCCATGACAGCAACACGGATGCGATCGGGCGAAAAACTTGCAGCAGAGGCAGTGGCAATTTCAGCATTGGTGAGATTGGTTGCCTGGGGTACGACGATCGTATCGCGATCTTGCAAAATCAGATCTTGGGTTTGATCACCCGACTGCAATAAAGCCCAAAGATCAACCTTAAAGGTCTGCTGAGTTCCCTGTTGCGTGATTCGTCGGACTTCAATATTCCGCAGGTTGGCCATGGGCTTGATACCCCCTGCGGTTTGAATGGCCCGGGTGAGGGTTGGGAAAATGCGAGCTTGGTTAAAGGAATCCCGTGCTTCCCCCGGAATCCCTGCCGTGGGAACCCGAACACTACTTTCTACCGTGTGGGTACCGGGACGATAGACTTCGCCGACCACCGTAATATTCAAGGGCTGAATTTTTTCTGCGGAAAAACTTGTTGTAGCTAACTGATAAGAGTCGGTCAAATCAAGTTTTTCTGCGGTAGGAACAAAAATAGAATCCCCATCCCGCAGCACCACATCTTGGCTGGTATCCCCATTGCGGACGAATTCCCATAGGTTAACGGTATATACTTGCCCCGTTCCACCCCGCTGGGCTCGACGAATTTCAACGCGATTCAAATCGGCGGATTGGGTAATGCCTCCTGCTAGTTTGAGGGCACGGGTCAGGGTGGGTAAGTTGGCAGAACCGACGATATTACCCGTATCACTAACCGGGTTAAGCGTCACATCGTAGGCTCCCCGCCGACTGACTTCTCCGGCAACGGTCACCTTGACTGGTCGCGGCGTTAACAGTGTGATGGTGACGACGGGATAGCGCAAAACTTTACGATACTTTTCAGTCGCACGGGCCGTTGCTTCCGTCAAGGACAGGCCCCGCACAGGCAAGGATCCGAATTGCAAAAGACTAATGGTTCCATCCACTAGAACTTGGGTTTCTAGCGAGTACTGGGGGGCTTTGAGCACATCAATTTTGACCCGATCGCCGGGGCCCAGGATGTAGTCTTCATCAATGGGGGGGCGATTGATGACCGGGGCCACCGCATTGGGTGGAAATTGTGTCGATCGCTGGGGCAGTGAGGTTTGCGCAAGGGCACTTGACGGCAGCAAACCAACCATGGTTGCTAGCAGACTGGTACTAACTGCGCAGGTTTTCAACAGGCCAACACGCACTAGACCCATGCTGCAATTGGAATGAGGATAAAGTCGGACAACCATAGGGAAGCAACCTGTGGAACACCAAAAATAAGAACGACTACAATTGAATGATTTAGCTTTAACGATTTAGTTTGACTAATTTAGCTTTAACGGTTTCACTTTAGCGACATGACGGAAAGCATGAACTGAGAAGTTTAAGCTTTCCGGAGAAAGGTTACTAAGAAAGACTATTCAGAAGCAAAATAGTTCCTATTAACACTTCCCCAGTTCTAACACCTCGGTGAAATTATTGAACCTTCTCATCCGGGAGGATTTGCAAACTCTTCATCTAAGGCCAAATCTAAAGCGGGTGGTCATTCAACCCTTTACGATCGAACCTTTCGCTTGATAAGTCGGTTTTGGATCCATAGAAAGCTACCCAGGGCAAGGCTGGCCAATCCTAGGCACAACCCCCACAATGGCCACCCAAATCCTTGAGTTTGGCTCATTAACAAGGTTAATCCCAAAGTGGGCAATGCTAATCCAATTGTGAGTACTAAGCTCCTAACAACTGGATTCATGCGGGTAATGCTTAAACTTTGGCCAAGCAGAATGCCTAAAGGTGCACAGAAAAATAAGTAATAAAAGCTCTGGTAGGCCACCATTGCCTTAGGCGTAAGGCGAAGGCTACGACCATTACTGGGAAATAGAAAGCGAACTAAGCTAATTTCTGGGGTCAACTGCAAAACATGACGTTGCTCGGGGCGATCGATATACAACGATAGAATGCCTTGCCGATAGGTCACCACCAAGCGATGGACTTGATGGGGCGTCAGCGCATTGGGCACCGTGAGGCTAATCAGATCGCCATTGTTACCCGCCATGGGGGTGCGTAGACGAACGGTAATGTTATCTCCTCCTTGACCCAGGGTGAAATTTCGATGAGTAGTATCTTGGGAAAGAGAAATAATCCGAGCTGGCCCCGTTTGATCCAGGGTGTGGGTTTTCGCGACGACCACAGCGGTTAATTCCTGCGATCGTTCGATCGCGGTGGAGAGGTGGGTAGCGGGTTGATTAGAAAGCAGCCATTGCTCTGGGTGGGTCACGGCCCCTTGGGTCTCTGCAACGGCTTCAGGGGTTTTGCCTTGCCAAGTTAAGGTAGGCCCATGGCCGCTGCGATCGCCGTAGGGCCCTGAGCCTTCAAAGCGATAGTCAGCAATGGGACTGGGTAAAGCCGGGGAAGGCATCTGCAACAGCTTGGCAATTTCGTCTTCAGATAAGGCACGATCGGCCATCATGAAGGCTTTGACTTCGCCATCCCAGGGGCGATCGCCGGTGACTTCGTTACCGATTACTAGCGGATAATGACTATCCCAACCTTGAATTTGGGCAGATTTCTGAAGCCCGATCGGCAGAATAATCATCATTCCGGCCCAAGTAATCAGCAGCAGGGCAACCACACGGGGATTCCGCCAACTCCGCTTCACCCACTGCCACCAGCGGGCATCCGATCGCAACCACTGCTTTGCCAACCACCACAGTCCTGCTCCTAAAAACCCCCCTAGCGTGTTTGTGACCACATCGTTAATGCTGGTCGATCGGGAGGGCAAAAAAGTTTGCAATAGTTCAACCAAACAGGATAAACCGGTGCTGGCCAGAACCGTGACTAGCCAAGGGGAAAGTCGCTGGAGGAAATCCGTTGCGGCGAATGGCCCTTGCTGCCGTCCTCGCTGCAACCAAGCCATTCCCGCAAACCCGTAGGGCATGAATAGCAAGATATTGTTGTAGCGATCTTCCCACGTCGTAGTGCTGAAGAAAAATTCGTCGATCGCGGCTTTTAGGCTCCAATCTGCGATCGAGAATTTGAAGGGCAATAGGGTGCCGACCAGAATCACGATCGTGCTAGCGATCAACACCCAAAACGACCAATGCAAGGCGGGAATCCAGCGCTGAAACCGGGAAGCGTGGCGCGTCATAGTTTATTCTCCAAATTGAGCCAAGATTGAGCAAACTAGAGCAAGCAAATAGAGTAAATTAACCAGTGAATCAATGACGCTTAGGTAAATCGGTGATTGAAATGAGAAATTAACAGGAACTCAGCGGAATTTGAGTTGAAGCAGGGGCAGGAATTTGGGCCACGATCGCCTGTCCGATTTCCAAGGAAGACGTGGCCGCAGGGGAAGGGGCATTACAAACATGCAACGCAGCCCCATCCGGGATTAACAGAAAATCATCCACCAGTTTGCCATCGGGTTGGAGGGCTTGGGCCCGTACCCCCGCATGGGTGGGAATCAAATCCGCCGATTGCACCTCTGGAATCAGCCGTTGCAAACTGCTGACAAAGAGCGATTTGAACAGCGATCGCAGGACTTCCTGGGCTCCCTGATCAGCATGTTTGGCCGCTAATTTCCAAAAACCGCCGTAGGTCAAGGTATCCCAAGCATCCCGCCAGTCAAAGTCGGTTTTGTGATAGCCCTCGCGCTTGAGGCTGAGCACTGCGTTGGGGCCTGCGTGCACAGTACCGTCAATCATGCGGGTAAAGTGTACGCCCAAAAAGGGAAAGCTGGGATTGGGCACGGGGTAAATCAAGCCTTTGACAAGATGGCGTTTTTCCGGCACCAATTCATAATATTCCCCTCGGAAGGGCACAATTTTGGCGGGGACAGTGGCTCCAGTTTGCTGGGCAATGCGATCGCTCTGCAATCCGGCGCAGTTGATTAAAAATCGCGCTTCAAACGTACCTGTCGAAGTTTCCAGGACGATGCCGGAGGGGTTGGACGTAATAATGCGATCGACGCGAGTATTACAGCGCAGATCAGCCCCTTGCTGCTGGGCTAATTCCGCATATTTCCGGCAGACGGCTTTGTAATCGGCAATGCCCGTGGAAGCAACGTGAATCCCCGCTAAACAAGCCACATAGGGTTCATAGTCCTTCACTTCTTCAGCGGTAATTTTGCGCACGGGTAAGCCATTTTGCAAGCCCCGTTGATAGAGATTTTCCAACAGCGGCAACTCTTCCGGTTCCGTCGCCACAATCACCTTGCCGCAGACTTCGTGGGGCAGGTCGTGCGCTTGGCAAAACTGCACCATCGATCGACTGCCATCCCGGCAGAATTTCGCTTTAAAGCTACCGGGTTTGTAATAAATCCCTGAATGGATTACACCACTGTTATTTCCTGTTTGATGGTGCGCCCATTCTGCTTCTTTTTCCAGTAGTAGAATCTTGGCCTGGGGATAGCGTTGCCCTAAGGCCATCGCTGTGGAAAGACCCACAATGCCGCCACCCACGATCGCATAGTCGTACATCCTAGTCTCCCGATTTAATTGACCCTGATTAGTGAATCATCTTGACCTTTACTTTATGGCCAAATCGTAATGCAAATAGGCTGGCTTGGGTGTTCTCGGAGATGGCCCCGCGATCGCCCCAAACCAGCCCTTTCATCCTGAAACCGTAGAATTCAGCCGTTAATTCAATTGCGTGATTAAATTGCGACTACCGTGGTTTTCACCCCCATGCCATCCAGCATGGTTTGAATTTCATCGCAGTAAATCGCATTCATGACAATCACTTCATCCGGCTGGTATTCCTTGAGGAATTCCGGTGACTGGATCTGCTTGCCTACACCCGGAATAAAGCGGCCCTGGCGATGGGGGTTAATATCTACAATGCATTCCACCAATTCCTTCGTATTCAGCGTGGTTAAAAAGGCCACACATTTGGAGCCAGACCCCCACACAGCAACCCGTTTGCCCTCTGCTTTCATGGTTTCCAGGTGGGTTTTCCAATGTTCCAGCTTCGGCCCGATTTGGGTCGCAAACCGTTCCACATCTTGGGCCACGGCTTCCACGCTTTCCTCAGCGGGATGGATTTTATCGGAAATGCCAGCCACAGGTTTGGCTTCAATCATTAAGTATTGATCGCCGTAATCCAAGTACAGATCAATGACTTCGAAGCCAGCTTTGCGGAAGAGTCGCGCTAGGGTACCCGGCGTGAAGTAGGAGCAGTGCTCGTAGTAGATGTCTTCAAAGGCTTGATCACGCAGCACTCGACCCATGTCAGGAATCTCAAAAAAGACGATCGTATCCAGCCGATCGCCAATGGATTTCCGCACGGTTTGTACCAGTTCTTCCGTTTGGTGAATGTGCTCTAGGGTATGGCGACAGCAGATAAATTCACCGACTTGATCGCTGTGCTTTTCAGAATAGTATTCCTGGATAAATTTCACACGACTGACCGCAGCACTCTGAACCCGTCCCACGATCGCGCTGGGATCAATCCCGACCCCAGAGCTATTGCTGAGTTCGCACATCATCAACAGAAAATCACCTTTGCTGCAACCAATTTCAACAATGTGCTTATCGTTGAGGTTGTACTTATCGATCAACCGTTGGGCCAAGCGTCCGGCAAAGGAATTAAAGGTGGGTGAAAAACTTTGTTGATCTTCGTAAATCGGCGAATAGTCAGCGTGTTTGGCATCGTAGGCCACATTGGTAATAAAACCGCAATGGGGACAGAAGCCCAACACCACATCCCCCGTGGGAAAATTTACCGCTTCTTCTTCGCTGCCCATCATCAGGCAACTGTGCACCGGAACGTTCCGCACTTCATAAAAGACATGGAGTTCACCATGGCCGCAGCTGGGGCAGGCTTGCTGGACGGGGCGGGTTCCAGCGGGGATGGGAGTGGTAGAAGTTTGAGTCATGATTTCCAATAATGCTGAACTGGACGAATACGATCGCAAGATTGACGGGCGAGATATCTGCAATTCCAACACTAGTACGATTGCCAGCATACTAGTGTTTCAAGATCTACGGTTGCAAGATTTACACTGACACCATCGCCTAGGCTTTAATAGTTGCTGGTGTGAAGATCAAAGCATCCTCAGGAGCCTGATCGACGCCAACGTCATATTTGGCCACAATTTCTTCTGGCAGACGGCTCAGATCGCTTCCTCGCATAAAATCGCGCAGAGAAGTGCCCGTTGGATGGGAATCGACGTTGGGTGCACCCCCCATATTCACCACTTCATCTAGGTGAACCGTGCGGAAATCAATGCTGTAGCGGGTGAAACCGGAGGTATTGGGCACGGTGGAGTGCATCTGCGCCCCTGCGAACAGGACGATCCCACCCGGTGGGCAAACAAAGCGAACCTGCGGTTCTAACTCGATCGTTTCAGTCGCGTGGGGTTGCTTGCGGGTATCGGACTTGATGTGTTGGGAGGCGTTTTTACGTCCGTTGCGATTCCAATCGTAATAGTTAAACGTATGGGATTCGTTGCTAACGCCTTGGCTCCAGTATTTCGGATGGAAGGCCATGGAGCATTCCGATTCAATGTCGTAAATGGGCAACCACCAATTCAGTTGGCACATGGGTGCAGAATACCAAGTATCTCGGTGGGGATGGTGGGCATAGCCAACACCACTGGTCAGGTAATTATTCGCGGTGACCATCCGCAGACGGGGTACATCCAGATAGGTGGATTCCAGATCGCAGGCAAATTCGCGCAAAATATCCTGAATCAGCCCTTTGGTCTTGGGATGGTGAATAAACTGGGGCTTCAGGGGTGCGACAATTTCAACATACTGCTCAACCGACATTTCATACTGCGCCAGCTTCGGATCTAAGCCACCGAAGGCTTCTTCGATCATGGTTCGAGCATGGTCAATCAGCGCGATCGTGCTTGGGCGAGGGGAATACACGAAGATTTGACCATCGTAGAGCCGTTGACGACGCAGGTCATCGCTCACATTGGCATCAAAATAAACAGTGTGCATAGCAATAAATCCTTAATTCCCTGAACCGAGATACCAGTATTAACCACCCGGATGGGTATCTGAATGATCCGTGTTTTTACGCTACCCACGACTCTAGCCGCTTCCCCAGAACTCAACAAGCGACTTCATTGAGTCTTCAAAGGAGAATTGTGGAATTTACGCAACTATCCCAGTCTAGAGAGGGGGCTAGACCCTAGGGGGCGGCTAACCATTCCTAGGTTGACTCTGTTTACCTAGGTTAAAGATTTTACAAAGTCTTTAACCTAATCTAGCCCTTCACCTAATCTAGGCGGTAACTCGATCCAGGCTATAGCTCGATCGCATATTTAGCCCGAAGCGGTTTGGGCTTGGCCCTCCAGTTGAATCCCCAACACCTGGGTATAGGCTCCCCGCGCTTGGGTCACGCCGATCGTCCGCTGGGCGGATTCAATCATCGGTCGCCGCAGACTAACCACAATAAACTGGGCAGACTGCGCCTGATGCTTAATCATCCGCGCCAATTTTTCCACATTGGCCCCGTCGAGGAACATGTCTACCTCGTCAAAGGCATAGAACGGCGAGGGTCGATACCGTTGCAGCGCAAAGATAAAACTCAACGCCGTCAGCGACTTTTCTCCCCCGGACATGGAGGCCAACCGTTGGACCGGTTTGCCCTTGGGGTGGGCGATTAAGTTCAATCCGCCGTTAAAGGGATCCTGCTGATCTTCCAATTGCAGCCGTCCGTCCCCGTCGGACAGGGTCGCAAAAATCTGCTGGAAGTTCTCATTCACGGCATCAAAGGCTTCTCGGAAGGCCCGGACTCGTAGGGTCGTGAAATTCTCAATGCGTAGCAACAATTCCGTGCGCTCTTCGCCGAGGGTGGCCAGCTTGTCGCTGAGCTCCTGGAGGCGTTCCTGGGTGCGTTCATATTCCTCTAACGCCAACATATTGACAGGTTCCATGGCCTGGAGGCGTTTTTGCAGCGATCGAATCTCGTGCTGCAACTGGGCTACATCCCGCGTCGCATCCTCTGGAATTTCCGGGAGTGGATCGGGCAGTTCCAGTTTCTGTTGCTCGATTTGTTCCTGAAGGGCGGATAATTCCTGCCGTCGGGTGGATTGGGACTCCTGTACCTTCTGGCGTTGCCAATCGGCTTGCTGGCGTTGGGTTTGCAACTCTCGCAATTGTTTATCCAGGGCATCCCGCTTGTGGCGTTCCTCGCCCAGGGTTTTATCCAGTTCCACTAAGGCCGCTTGCAGTTCCGTAATTTTGGCTTGAATGTCCACCCGCTGGGTTTGTAAGCCCGTAGTTTGTTGCAAGACCTGGGTTTGCTGTTCGCGCAGTTCCTGTAATCGCGTTTCGCCTTGTTCAATTCTTTCCTGCGATCGCTGCTTTTGATTCACAATATCAGCTAACCGTTGCTCGACGGTACGCAGCGCCTTTTCCCGTTGATCGAGTTCCGTTTCGAGTTGCCGCAGGTGGGCTTGGATTTGTTGCCATTCGCTGTGGGTTTGGGACTGTTCCAAGGTTTCCAGCGTTTGCCGTAGCGTTGCCAATTGTGCTTCCTGATCCGGTAGTGATCGATCCAATTCCTGCAATCGCGATCGTGCCGCAGCCTGTTCCTGGGACTGATTCTGAATCTGCTGCTCTAGAGATTCCTGTTGGCTATTAAGGCGATCGAGTTCCTTGGTCAACTGTTCCGACTGAAGTTGTAATTCCCGATGCTGTTGCCGGGATTCAATTAATTGCTTAGTTGTGTTTTGGTGGGCGATCGTCGCTTTGGCGATCGCATCTTCGCAGCGGAACAAAATGGTATCAATTTCGCCCAGCCGTTCCCGCAGCGCCAGGACTTCGGCGGACTCGCCCACCTGCCCTGTCCCAAAGTGCAGGGCTGACTTACCGATGCTACCTCCAGTCATGGCCCCACTGGCTTCCAGCAGTTCCCCATCCAGCGTCACCATGCGGAATTTGCCCAGGTGTCGCCGTGCCGCATTGATCGTTTCAAAGACGACCGTACCGCTAAAGACGTAGGCAAAGACATCCCAATAGCGATCGTCGCAGTCGATTAAATCAATGGCATAGCCCACACAGCCGTTTAGGGTGCGTAGGGTGGACGCATCGGGAATTTGGGGGGCTCGAATTTTGTTCAATGGTAAAAACGTGGCCCGACCCGCTCGTTGTTGTTTGAGGATTTCGATCGCAGCAGCGGCGATCGCATCATCATCCACGACCAAGTGGCCAAGCCGAGCCCCTGCCGCAATTTCCAGCGCCGTCTGATAGGTTGATTCCACCCGACCTAACTGCGCCACCAATCCATGCACCCCAGACATGCCTAAGCCCAGAATCACCTGGGTGGCGAAGGTGCCCTGGGCCTCTTGCACCGCTTGCTTTTGAGCTTCTAATTTATCGAGCTTGCGTTGCTTTTCCCGTTGCTCATTTTGCAATCGCGTTTGCGTATCTTTTTGGATTTGCAATTCCTGGTCGATCGCAGCTAAGGACTGAGCCAAGGACTGCACCTGTTCCGTTGCAGCCTTCAGTGCAGTTACCAAGGTTTCTTGCTCAGCTTGCCGTTCTGTTAACTGTTGCAGAAACGAATTGCGGCTGCGGGTTTGTTCCTCCATTTGCTTTTCTAACTGGCTCGCCCGCTCCCGCAGCCGTGCTTGCTCCGTGCGTTGAGGATCCAGCGTTTGCAAAATCGTATCAATCTGATGGCGCAGGTTCGTTTGCTCCTGCACCCAAGCCTCCGCACTGGCCGCTGACTGGCTGGCCGCCTGCCGTGACTGCTCCAACTGGGCCTGGGCTTGGTTGCGGGCTTGGGTGAGGCTGGCCAACTCTTGGGTTTCAGTGCTCAATTGCTCCTGGGTCAGACGGTTCAACAGGTCCCGCTGCTCGGCTAGTTCCTGCTGGGTCTTGCCGATCGTCGTTTGCAAGTCCCGATCGCTGGTCTGCAAATCCTGCTCCTGGCGGGTCAACTGCCGCAGTTCCGCTTCGCGGGTCGCCAACTGGGATTGCAAAGCAATTTGTTCCGCTTCTCCGAGGGCGCGAACTTTGGCGTTGAGGGCATCCAATTCTGCGCCCGTGGTCTTAATCGTCGCTTCGGCGGTGGCAATTTGCTGGGTCAGGGTGGCAATTTCCGCTTCCCCAGAGACAATTTGAGCCTGTAACTTTTCCGCCTGGGTTTGGGATTGCTGGAACCGGAATACCGCCTCCCATTGCTCCTTGGCCTGTAATTCTGCCCGTAGTTTTTTGTACTTTTCCGCCTTGGCCCGATCCTGGGACAGCCGATCGCGCTGGTCAATCAGTTCTTTCTCAACAATGCGGTATTTATCTTCCCGATCCTTGACCGCATCCAGCTTTTCCTTGGCTTGGGTGATCTTGCGATCGAAGGAAGCCACCCCAGCCAGCTCATCAATAATTTCCCGCCGCTCCCGAGGGTTCATGGAAATGATCCGCGTCACGTCCCCTTGCAGCACAACGTTATAGCCTTCTGGATAAACCCGCAGGCGATTGAGCTGATCGTGCAGTTCTGTCAACGTGCAGGGCTCATTATTGATGTAGTAGTTGGAGGTGTAGGTGCCCTGTTGGGTGACGCGCAGTTTACGAGTCACGCTCCATTCAATCATTTGACCCGTTTCCGTGCGCTGCACCGTGAATCGGGCATCCTCCTGACCCGATTCGATCGCCTCCTGCCGAATCGCTTCTAACAGTTCCCGATCGTCCGACAAATCGAACGTCACTGTCACGCTAGCCTCGACGGTGCGGCCTCGGCTGGATTGGGACTGGTTCACCAAGTCCGGCAAGCGCTCCGCCCGCATTCCTTTGGAGCCCGCCAAACCCAAACAGAACAAAATGGCATCCAATAAATTGGACTTCCCAGACCCGTTCGGCCCGGAAATAACGGTAAATCCAGGCAAAACAGGCACCTGAGTTGTGCCCCCAAAGGATTTGAAATTGGTAAGTTCCAGGCGTTTAACAAACACAGGTTTCGGGGACTAGCAGGGCTGAGCAAAAGATAGAGAAAGCGAGCAATTAGGATGCCGTACAGGCAATATGCACAATGAAAATTGCTGTCTAGTGTAGTGTCTTTTAGGGGAAATGAACCACTATATTTAGTTTAGTACAATTGTGCTATCTTGAAAAGTGAGGTTCCCTGCTATTCATCAATTTAAGGTCAACGAATCCTAGCACTCCTAGGAATGGGTTATGGAATAGGAATGGGTTATGGAAATGGGGAGGGTGGGGCTTAGGAGGGGGCATCCAGCGGATAGATTTGACAGAGGGCTCTCTGTGGAATCTCGATCGATGGATCTACCGAGTGAACTTGATTTAATTTACCTGATCTTTAGAATAATCTGCACCTTGTAACCTAAACGGTAATAGACGTTTTGATGTCGGGTATTGCTGCACGACATCTAGAAACCCTGGTGCTAGCGAATCCAGATTTTTTATCTAACGCCGCAGAGGATGTTGAACCCACAAGTCACCTATAGCCCTGCCTATACCTTGGTACCCACCCATGAATGCTTCAATCGCTGTAGTTACTGCAATTTCCGGGTGGATCTGGGTTCCCAGGGTTGGTTACCGATCGACCAGGCCGAGGCCCAATTGCGATCGCTGCCCCCAACCACCTGCGAAGTGTTAATTCTCAGTGGCGAGGTGCATCCCAACAGTCCCCAGCGATCAGCTTGGTTGCAGCATATCCACCAGCTTTGCCAACTGGCCTTTGACCTGGGATTTTTACCCCATACCAATGTGGGGCCATTGTCTCGCCAAGAAATGCAACAACTGAAGGCAGTCAATGTCTCCATGGGGCTGATGCTAGAGCAGATGACCCCCAATTTATTACAAACAGTCCATTGCCATGCCCCTAGTAAGGATCCAGAACTTCGCTACCAGCAACTGATCCAAGCGGGTGAACTCAAAATTCCCTTCACCACTGGAATTTTATTAGGGCTGGGGGAGCAAGCGGACGATCGCATTGCCAGTCTGGAGGCGATCGCTCAAATCCATGCCCAATACGGTCATATCCAAGAATGCATTCTGCAACCCTACAGCCCCGGTATGAGCGAAACCTGGATGGGGCAGGGTTTTCCCCTAGAGGCACTGCCTGAACTGGTGCACACTGCTCGATCGATTCTGCCCGAGGAAATTACCTTACAAATTCCACCTAACTTAGTACATCAACCGGAGATTCTCTTGGCCTGTCTGGAAGCCGGAGCACGGGATCTGGGAGGACTCAGCCCGATCGATGAAGTGAATCCTGACTATCCCCATCCCACCCCCAGCCAACTGCGATCGTGTTTGGAACCCGCAGGCTGGCAACTAGTTTCTCGTTTGCCCATTTATCCCCGGTACGATCGTTGGCTGCTGCCCAAACTCCAAACGGTTGTGACTCGCTGGCGTTTGGCCTTTGATGGATCATGGCCTATTTGGGGATTTCCAGTGTCATAGGAATTTCCAACGTCTTAAACTGGTTCCGACCTGCCGCTTTTGCTTGATACAGTGCTTGGTCAGCTGCTGTAATTAACATTCTGGGGTCAATTAACTGGGAGGGAATTGTAGAACTGACCCCCATGCTAACGGTCACCACGTCACTAACATCGGATCCGAGATGGGGAATCGCCAAGGCATGAATACTCTCATGGATCATCTTGGCGACTTGGATTGCACCTTCTATATCGGTATTGGGCAAAATGACTGCAAATTCTTCTCCCCCATAGCGCGCCACCAAATCCACCGATCGACGAGCCGAAAACTCCAGTTCCTTGGCAACTTTACGTAGGCAATCATCTCCAGTTTGATGGCCATAGGTATCATTATAAATTTTGAAGAAATCAATATCGCAGAGAATGAGAGAGATGGGTAAGTGCTCTCGCAGCAAGCGATGCCATTCCTGGTGCAGGTACTGATCAAAACGACGACGGTTGGCAATTTGGGTTAATCCATCGGAGGCAGCCAACCGAATCAGTTCATCGTTGGTAGCCTGTAAGTGGTGGTAAAGACGGACTTGCTGAATCAACCGCTTAACTCGTTGCCGCAAAACGGCCCAGTGAATCGGTTTACTGACAAAATCAAATGCCCCAGACGCAAATGCTTGTTCTACAGATGCCTCGTCTTCCAACCCTGTAATCATCAAGATGGGGGTATAGGGATTGCCATTTTCCAGATTTTGAATGTGAGCACAACAGGTAAAACCATCCATAATAGGCATTACCGCATCCAGCAACACAACATCTGGACGCAGTTGGGTATAAGCAGCGAGGCAACTTTCGCCATCCATCACTTCGACGACTTGGTAGCCTTCTTGTTCCATGGCTTGACGTAGACAAACCCGCATTACCTTGTCATCATCTGCCACTAAGATCAATGGCGGATTATGGGGTGAGAAGGTCATGACATCTGGCATCAAATAGTTTCCACTGGTTGGGGGAGGCTGAATTTCCCCACAGCTGACGGTTGGCATTTACGACTGCGCAACTTTAATTACGGCAACTGAATAAATCTAGATTGCCCTACAAGTCATTATTCCCAACTTTTCTAGAACTTCCGATACCTTCAGCAATTCTCTAATAATTCGGTTTCTGGTTCCTAGAAATTACGGACTATCAGCCCCACAAAAGCCTTCTACAAGCCCCTTTCTCCCTACAATTACACGTATAAGTCCTAGAATCTCTGCTTCGTTGGTTAGTAATCTAAAGGTGGAAGGTAGGGATTACTGATTAAGATCTATGGAAATTCCTCAAAGGTCTCTGCGTTATGGGGACAGGTAAAAATGAAAGTCTTATTGCTGGCTTTAATTCGAGGCTATCGTATCCTCATTTCGCCCTTGTATCTGCCTTGCTGTCGCTACACACCCACTTGCTCACAGTACGCGATCGAGGCGATCGAGACCCATGGTCCCCTCCAAGGCAGTTGGTTGGCCACCCGTCGCATTTGCCGCTGCCATCCCTGGGGCGGTAGTGGCTACGATCCTGTTCCTCCCAACACGAAATAATGGTCCCCCCCTTTTCAAGAAGATTAGGGTTGCACATTTTGGACTGGATCCGAAACCACATTAACTTGAACTGAGGAAAATACCAGCGAGGCCCATTTAGGTTGAATCAGTAATTCTGAGGATGGAAACAGCAGGAGATCTGGGCGGATGGCACTATCCACTCAGATCTCCTGTTGGGTAGTTGTGTCAGGGGGGAGTCCGTAACCTAGGGCACGATCGAGGGGATTGATCGATTCCCAGATCGTACCTTGGGTGAGACCGATCGCGCAGTTGACCGAATTTCACCACCACTGTCCTGATCTAGGGATGACTGGCCCAGGGCTCAAGGCCTAAGCTCGATTTCCTACTGCGAGGGCAAAGCTGAAGGACTGACTGTTTAAGCCACCCAAGGCAAATGTGTTGTTATACAGATTGGTTGAAGCACTCAAACCAGGCAGGTTGAATCGATCTTTCCAGACAGGTCCAAATCCAAAGCTGTCTGATGTGCTGCCTAAGGCTCCCCAATCCGTTTCCAGTGTGGCAGAGGCACTTAAGGCTTGCATTTCGATCGCCCCTTGGTAGGTGAGGGCAGTCTTGTTCCGAACACTGGCATTGAGGTTAACAATCGCGTTCACATTGATGAAGCCATCCCCATTGATATCTGATCCCACATTAAAGGTGAGATCCTGACCCACTTGAAACGCTTGACGAGTGCCGTCTTCCAAAAAGAGTGTCCCAACTAGGTTATTGGCAAATAGATCAATGTTGGTCTGGAGCCCTAAGTCATTAGCCAACTCCACATCAAAGATATTCCAGTTCACTTCACCACTGAAATTTAAGAAAGAACCACTTGCACTTCCCTCAATGTATTCCAGTACCTTGGCAGCCCCTTTGGTATAGGCGGTTGGAATTTTTTCTAAGATCTTGCCTAACAAACAATCCAAGTCAATACTGGCCTTGAGGAGCGTGTTCTGGGCACTCCCTGACAGTGAAGTGGCATTTGCAAGGCTTCCCTTGGTGCCGGAAGTTGGCCCCGCGATCGTCAAACTCCCTAAGCCAGGTTGGGTATAGCTGCCTGAGAAATTCCTGGTCTTGGTCTGGTAATTGTCATCCATATTGGTTGACCAAGACTGGGCGGTATCAGCACGGAGGGAGAATGATTCATTCACATTGATGGGTTCGTAGCTAAAGACATTTTTGCCAAAGAGATTGACAGAAGCCCCTAGGTACAGTTGACAGAGGAAATCAAAATAGGCTTGGAGTTGGGGGGCCGTTGTCGAAAAACTCGCGGTTTCCTTCAGGTTGTAACCGGATTTCATCGTAATCGTTTGCCCCGCCCGGATTTCATCTGGCAAATCAAACCAGGTTTGAACGGGTAAGGAAGCATTCAGAGAACCCAGATCCAAATCGTAGCCATACTTCAGGCCAAACTGACCCGAGGTGCCGCCTTTGAATCCCCCCAGTTTGCCAAAATCTACTTCTTTGACATAGTCCCATCCGATCGGGCTGAGGCCACCGTGGTAGGAATACCGAGTGGTCTGATTCCCAAAAATGCCCTGCCCAGCAGTTTGAAAATCTAGTTCAAACAGTAAGTCAGCATTCCTAGGAATCTGTGGCGTTTTATTAATGCCCACCAGGACTGCATCGTGTCCAAAGCCAACAATATCAGCAAGACCATCGCCATTCACATCGGCAATCTGTCGAGGATACTGATCAAAACTAGACCATCCTCCCGCTCTGTAGGAGAATTCTTTGAACGAGTCGTATTGGTGCGGCACCATAAACGTCCCATCCAATTGCCCCAGGGCGACGTAGACTCCATCCCAGCCAAACCCAACAATATCGGCCCGTCCATCGCCATTGATATCTCCCAGTTGCCGGGGATAGCGACCAAAACTAGGCCACTGTCTGCTGCCATTTCCAAACCACGAGGTTGCTAATTGAGCATTCGCAAAGGTTCCATCGACTTTGCCCAAAGCAACATAGGTGCCACCATCCCCAAAGCCGACAATATCCGCACGACCATCGCCATTCACGTCCGCCATCTGGCGGGGACACCGATCGAAACCACGCCAGCCGTTATTCCAGCTAAATTCAAAGGAAGCCGCTTTCGCGTTGGCAAATCGACCATTGCTTTGACCAAGGGAAATATACGTTCCAGCTTCACCAAAGCCGATTAAATCCACATATCCGTCACCATTCACATCAGCAACTTGGCGAGGGAACGCCTCAAAACTCCGCCATCCACTGGTATAGCTAAACTCATTGGATGCTTTATAGGATGGGTTAAATTTCCCCTGGGTATTCGCTAAGGAGACATACACCCCATCCCAACCAAAGCCAACGATATCCGCACGTCCGTCTCTGTTGACATCGGCCATGAAGCGAGGATAGCGATCGAAACTAGGCCATTCTCTGTCGCCGTTGCCAAACTCATAGGTTGCCCGGTAAGCACTGGAGAAACTTCCATCCCCTCTAGACAAGGCCACATAGACCCCACCAGACCCAAACCCAACGATATCCGCTAAGCCATCCCCATTGATATCCGCCATTTGACGCGGTTCACGGTTAAAGCTTTTCCAGCCGTTACGATAGGAAAACTCATAGGTGCCCAAGGCTAGGGAAAACTTAGGCAATTTTGCGATCGGACGGTAGAACTGCGCCACCATATCGCGATATTGCTCGATCGTGCCATCGCCTTTGCCAATGATTAAATCCAGCGTACCGTTACCATCAATGTCCACGATCGTGGGACTCGCGTTCAACCGATTCCCCAAGTTAATCTTGCGAAATGGATTGAACTTTTCCTGCATTTGGTAAAACTTACCTTTGTAGCTTTCGTAGTAGCGGATTTTGCCATCCTCACCCCCTACGACAATATCAAGATCTCCATCCTGATCGAAATCGACAAAGGTGGGGCGGGCATTGGCTCCAAAATTAATCCCTGCCAAATCAAACCCATTCGTCGATCGCCATTGTTTAACGTACGTCAGGACAGGTATTGTAAAGCGTCCTGCAATTGTCCAAATCTCTCTGGTGCTCCACACCGGCGTATCTTGCAAGGAAAACTGCTGTACCGCCCCACTCGCACTGGTGGCAATTAAGGTGCCATTAACAAAGGTTAATTGTGAGCCAACCCCGACAGAGAGGTTATTGAAGGGGTTACTACTCCCCGTTAGGTTGGTAAATTTGCCCCGTCCATCATTGCGGTAGAATAACAGCCCCCCATTTTGAGCGACCCCAACAGCATCCTGATCGCCATCACCATCTACATCTGAAAAGGTAATATTCGTAGCACTATTGAACAGTGAAAATGTGTTTTCTGCGTACTGTGTACCACTGGCGTAATAATTCCATTTGACTCCAGAGGAACCATCATTCGAACCAATCAAAACATCTAAAATTCCATCTCCATCTAGATCAACTAAGGTAGGTTGAATTTTTCCTCTCAGCTTTATCTGAGAGAGATTAGGAACCTTAGAACTCAGTGTAAAATTCGTCATGATGGGTTGAATTAGCTATTGCAAGAGGATGTAATTGAACTCAAAGTCATGTCAGAACGGGGGTGGGGAGCTTTGTGTGAGCAACGAATACAAATTGAAGAGAAGACAATTCGGAAAAATTGCAAAGATTTTACTTGCAAAATACACGATCGTTTCTAGGGCTCGATCGTACTCAATCCTAATGACAAAATGGCACCCTAAATATATCGATGCTGATATGGATACTGAATATGTATTTACTCGGATGTATCAATCAATTAATTCATAAAAATGATTATTCTTAGGGTCTAAAATCCCGATTTATACTTAGATTTTTGACCTAGAAATCGTGCCGATCTGGAAAGTAAAAAATTGCTAAAATTGGCTTAGTTAAATTCACTGAAATAGCGTGATTCGATCGTGCTATTAATAAAGACAAGATGAAGCAAAGGATTACAACTCATTTTGTATATCACTAAAATTTTGTAGATCATTTTGTAGATCATTAATTTGGTCAATCCCTGATTTTGTTAATCACGAATCGGGAAATCCATTTTTGGGAAATCTGCTGCTCAGGAGAGGCGGCACACTGAAGGGTTGCAAATCTGGAGATTACTCGGCGGAGCGCGATCGGGCGATTGGGCTAGTCTTTTTGGGCTACAGAGGTGTTTGGAATGTGAAGGATCAAACAAAAAGCGGCAAATTTGGCGAATCCCTGTACTCTATAGCCTGGGAACTTCAACCTTGGAAACTTCAACCTTGGAAACTTTGCCTTCTGTCGCGATGAAACCCTACCAACGTATTTCGATTGCAGAATGCCATGAGCCGCTAGTGACGTTGGATCGCCAGACTTTTTGTTTGGTGGATCCCCATCCCTACGCAAAATTGGGTGCACCCTATGGCGATCGCTCACCGTTTTCCGTGCGGCAAGGGGTGCGCGATCGACTAATCCAAGCACAGCAGTGTTTACAGCAACTCAAGCCTGGTTGGCGACTGCAAATCTTTGACGCCTACCGTCCGATCGCAGTGCAGCAATTCATGGTGGACTACACCTTGCAGGAGGTACTGGCAAAACAGGGCTGGGCGATCGCGTCCCTAACCGAAGCCCAACGCACCGAAGCCCTCCAGCGGGTCTATCAATTTTGGGCCATGCCAAATCCCAATCCCCTCACTCCGCCCCCCCACAGCACCGGAGCCGCGATCGATCTGACTTTGGTGGATGAAAGAGGCCAGGTTGTAGATATGGGATCCGAAATCGATGAACTGTCACCGCGATCGTACCCAGATCACTATGTAGGGGTGCAGGATATTGCAGCGGAGCGGTATGATGGCCATCGGCAATTGCTGAACTACGTCATGCGCCAAGCTGGATTTCAGCGGCATTACCATGAGTGGTGGCATTTCTCCTGGGGTGATCAACTGTGGGCATGGCTCAGTCAGCGGCAGGATCCTAGTCGGACGTTTGTCGCCTGTTATGGCCGAGTTGCTTAAATTGCCAGTTTCCTTAATGGTTAGTTTCCGATTACGAAATTTCCCGGACTCGATCGCTCGGCTAGAGAATTCAGTGGCAGCAAACAAGCTGACTTCTCCAGACAAAATGCTTTATCCAAAACATTTTGGACAAAACATTTTGGATAAAGCATTTTGGATGAAGCATTTTGGATGAAGCATTGACTTCTTCCCTAGTCATTATTTCGGGCAAGTCCCTTTCAAGTCGATCGTGCAGCGCAGTAATTGCGACGGTGCTTTAGGGCACTTTGTAAAGGTGCTGAGGGCACAAGGTGCTGAGGGCACTTGGTTAAACAAACTTGGTTAAACAAACTAAGTTGCAAACCCGTACTGAATTTTTTTTGCTAGAGTTTTTTCTGTTTTTTTGCAGTTTTTTCGTTTTGTGGAACCTCAACCTGAGGAACAGTAGTCAGATTTTTGGTGATGGAAGGATTCTCTTAACGCATGGTTTGGATGCATAGCCCCCCCCGCAATAGAACCGCGCCCACCCTTGGGCAAACCTTGAAGCAACGCTGCTTCAACCTAGGTCATGGAGTTGTCCTGACTAGCCTGTTGAGCCAAAGTTTCTGGATTAATCCTGCTGCCGCTCAAGTGAAAAATCCGTCGATCGCGAATTTGTCGATCGCCAGCTCTTCGATCGAGGAGCTCACCATCGCCCGTGCAGACCAGGCCAATACTCAGCCGTTTCTGCCCTACTGTCAACAGACCACCCAAGGCATTGAACAAAAGGATACGCTGCGGAAAAAGGCTGTTCAGGGCGATCGAGAGAGCCAAAAGCGCTACGACGAACTGACTAAACAGCATGCTGATTATCTGCGTCAATGTCGGCAACAGAACTGGTTACGCAATCAAGGCATCTGGCTGCGGCTCTATCCCTGCGATACCCGTCCCGGTGCCCTCGAAGCAGTTTTAGATCGCATTGTCGATCGGGGGTACAACCAGGTTTACATCGAGACGTTTTTTAACGGTCAAGTTCTGCTGCCCAAGGCCAGTAACCGCACGGCTTGGCAATCAATGATCCAAACGCCGGGACAGGATCAGGTGGATCTATTAGCGGAAGTGATTCGCAAGGGACGGCAGCGCGGTCTCAAGGTGTATAGCTGGATGTTTAGCCTGAATGTCGGCTATCCCTATGTCACCAAGCTAGATAAGCGGGGCACAATCGCGGTGAATGGTCGCGGGCAAACCACGATCGACACCAATCTTGCCACTAAGGAACTAAATAATACTTTCAACCCCGACGAAGCCTTTGCTGATCCGTACCATCCCATTCTGCGGCAGGACTACATCGCCATGGTGCAGGAAGTGGCCAAGCGCAAACCCGATGGCATGTTGTTTGACTACATTCGCTACCCCAAAGGTCGGGGCAAGGATTCTGTCGCCAAGGATGTCCGCGATCTCTGGATCTACGGTGAGGCATCTCGAACAGCCATTTTGCAGAGGGCACTGAATAACAAAGGCCGAGACTTAATCGATCGCTACCTGCAACAGGGTGGCATTACGACCAGTGACATTCAGGAGGTCGATCGCCGCTATCCCCAAGAAACGGATCCGCCACTTTGGCACGGTCGATCGGTGAATCCCCAGGAAAATAAACTCTCCCTTAGCCAGCGCCAAACCCTCTTGCAGAATGAATTATGGCGCTTAGCCGTAGGGCATGCCATGCAGGGTGTTGTAGATTATTTAGTTCTCGCAAGCAATGCAGCACAACAGGCTGGGCTACCCACTGGAGCTGTCTTTTTCCCGGATGCAAACCAAACGGTTGGGCAGGGCTATGATTCCCGCCTGCAACCGTGGGATCGCTTTCCTGAAAATATTGAGCGTCATCCCATGTCCTACGCCACCTGCGGCGAAGCCAACTGCATCACCAATCAAGTGCAACGGACTTTAGATAAATCGATGAATCGCAGCATTGTGAAACCGGTATTGGCGGGAATTTGGCAGCAATCTGTCAGTAACCGTCCTCCCTTGGAAGTGCAGATGCAGGAGATTCGCCGAATTTTTCCTCAAGCGGATACGGTCAGCCATTTTGCCTTTTCCTGGCAGGAACCGGAATACGATCGCGATCGCAAGTTTTGCCGATCGCGCCAGTTTTAGCCTGGTTGCCAGATTCCAGCCGTTTTTCCCATTGTTTCTAATCTCTTTCTTTTGTGGGTGCGGAGAGGTTGAGCAAGCCTTATAATGAGCTTTTGCAAATTTTGCGATAGCTTTAACTTGCAGGCTCATTTATTCGATCGCTCATTTCTCAGGCAGCCCTATGCAGTTCATCGATCAGGCACAAATTCAGGTAATCGCAGGTAACGGTGGCGATGGTATGGTGTCCTTCCGCCGAGAAAAGTATGTGCCAGCGGGGGGGCCGTCGGGTGGCAATGGCGGTAAGGGCGGCGACGTGGTACTCAAAGCCGTGGACAATTTGCAGACGTTGCTGGATTTCCAATACCAACGGCTCATCAAAGGTGAAGACGGAAAACGGGGCGGGACTAGCAAATGTACGGGAGCTTCCGGAGACGATCGCATCATTGAAGTGCCCTGCGGAACGATGGTCTTTGATGCGGAAAGCGGTGAGTTATTGGGAGATTTGACCACTTCAGGCCAAACTCTTCTAGTTGCGGCGGGAGGGAAGGGCGGCTTGGGTAACGCTTGCTTTTTAACTAACCATAATCGCGCTCCTGATAAAGCCCAACCCGGTCGGGAAGGGGAACAACGGCTCCTACGCCTAGAACTGAAGTTGTTGGCAGAAGTGGGCATCATTGGTCTGCCCAACGCAGGCAAATCAACGCTGATTTCAGCCCTTTCAGCCGCGCGGCCTAAAATTGCCAACTATCCCTTTACGACGCTGATTCCCAACCTGGGGGTTGTCCGCAGACCGACGGGGGATGGCACGGTGTTTGCCGATATTCCTGGACTAGTGGAAGGAGCCCACGAAGGCATTGGGTTGGGCCATGATTTTTTACGCCATGTGGAACGCACACGGGTACTGCTGCATTTAATCGACGCCACAGCTGAAGACCCGATCGCGGCTTACCACACGATCCAAGACGAACTCCTAGCCTATGGTCGGGGTTTGGCCGATCGGCCCCAAATCGTTGCTTTGAATAAACTAGATGCCTTTGATCAGGAGGATCCGGTGTTAGTCGATCTGGCGACCCAACTGGCAGCCCTGACCCAAGGCCGAGTCTTTAAGATATCAGCTGTCAGTCGGTTGGGGCTAGAAGACTTGTTATCTGAAGTGTGGGCGGTGCTCGATCGTGCTAAGGCTGAGCAATTGAACGATTTTGGTATTCCCCTCTCGATCGCGCCATAAGGTTGCTGTTGCTGGAAGGCAATCTGCCTGTAATACATTTCTGCTGAAAAAATCAAGAGGACAACGGATTTCCCCCTGTCCTAGCCCCCTTCACCAAATGACCCGATCGCAGTATGGTAAGTGATCGCAAATGGACGTTTGAGTGAAAACCATGGCTTTGACGATCGGGGATCCGGCTCCCAACTTTACGCTGCTGGACGAAACTGGCAGTGAGATTTCCCTAGATGCCTTGCGGGGTAAATGGGTGGTTCTGTACTTCTACCCCAAGGACAATACCCCCGGTTGCATCAAAGAAGCCTGTGCCTTTCGGGATGAGTATGCAGCCTTCGAGGGCAAGAATGCAGTCATTTTGGGCGTTAGCTTGAATGATGCCAAGGATCACAACAAGTTCATTACCAAGTACAGTCTCCCCTTCCATCTACTCATTGATGCGGAGGCCCAAGTTTCGACGGCTTACGAAAGTTATGGCCTGAAAAAGTTCATGGGCAAGGAATATATGGGTATTACTCGCAATACTTTTGTGATTGATCCGGAGGGCAAGCTGTTCAAGATCTACAAAAAAGTAAAGCCAGAAACCCACCCAGCTGACGTTTTGAATGATTTGCCTTGATTCCAGTCGGCTAGTCTTGCAGAGGGTCGGTTTCCCCTAATCACTCAGGATCCTCACCGTAGGACTTAAAAGGCTCTGTCGCTAAAAATCCTCCAGATCTTGCCCTAGAACTTAGAATTATAGGGAAAAATTGTCAGGAATTTGCTGGGATGCCCCCCTCTAGGTGGCAATTCGGACTGCCATTCTCCTAATCGCACTCTCTTTGAGGCATCACTGTCTAAAACAAACCCTCTTAAAACTAACCGTCTAAAATTAACCGTCTAAAACTAACCGTCTGAAATGAACTGTCCGGCAATGAATTGTTGGAAATTAATGATCCAAAACTCACCGTCCGGAATTCATTATTTTCAAAGCGGTCATCGTGGGTTCCGTCGGCTTGCTCTATATCAGGAAACCTAATTGCTATGCGTCGATTGTGGCACTTTATCAAAAATGTGATGGGAGTGATCTTTCACCACCCTGTCACAGGAACCAGTATTATTGCAACGCTATCGGATGGCCGCATTGTCTTGGTCAAACGACGAGATAACGGTCAATGGGGACTACCAGGGGGCATGGTGGACTGGGGTGAAGATTTGCCCACGGCAGTGCATCGTGAACTTGCAGAAGAAACAGGGCTGGAAGTTGCAAAAATTAAGCGTTTAGTGGGGGTTTATTCCCATCCCGATCGCGATCCACGCATTCACTCAATTTGTGTGGTTGTTGAAGTGGAAGCAGTTGGGCAGATGCAAGCACTAGATGAAATGGAAATTTTAGACGTGCAAGCCTTTTACCCCGACGACATTCCACCGGGCAAGCTCTCCCATGACCACAATCGCCAACTCCAGGATTATTTCAACGGCTTAACAACCTTGGCTTAGCAACTGCTACCGGATATACCGGACGTAGCAGACTGTTCGCGATTCTTACTATTCTTGATCGTGCCAATTGGTCACTAGAACTTGCTGGTCACCAGAACTTGCTGGTCGCTAGAACTTAAGATAATGCATTAGCTTGGCTGTCGTCTGGCCAGGTAAATTCAGGCGCTGTTGCATATCGACCAAACTGCGGTAACGTCCATGGGAGGTGCGATGGCGCACGATCGCCCGCGCTAGAACCGGGCCAACCCCCGGCAACCGCTGTAAAGTTTCGATAGTAGCGATATTAGGATCCAACCGCTCAATGCGATCGAGGGAATCCGTTTCGTAGTAGCAAAATCGCAAAATGGGCGCAACGGGCTGCAAACGGGTTACGGGCAACCCCAAGGCAGCGGCAAGATCCTCGAGCGAATAAAATTGCACACCGGATTCAACCAACTGGGTCAAACTCCGGGCTTGGTGAATGGATAGCCCTGGCAACCGCAGCCAATCGTCCACAGCCGCCATATTGACATCAATTTGGATGCCCAATGCAGCCGCTAGCTTAATTTCTTCTAAAGTATGAAATCGGTAGTAGGGGTCGTTGGCAATTTTGGCTTTCAGACTCTGCCAGGGCAAGGTAGGGCGACTGCCCCCCAAACCACTTTCCTTCCCTAAAATTTTGCTCCATAAACTGAGCCAGTCTAGCAGTGCCATGCCATCCTCAGCAAACCCGAGTACCTTCCTATTCTAGAGTTAGCTAATTCGATCGAGCAGTTTTCGTCGTTTCTGCTCAAATTCATATTCAGAAATCAGTCCATCTTGACGAAGTTGATCCAATTCCCGCACTGCGTCGGTAACGTCTAGCAGTCGATCGGCCTTGGGGTTACGCAATGGTGCTTGTAGAGAAATTTCCGTTGTCGCAATCCCTTGGTTGAAATTCCAGTCAAACTCCTCCGGCTCCTGCACCAAGTACCAAATGCCTTCTAAAACGCCTGCGATCCAGGGAATGGGGGTAAATCCCAACAATAGGTAAATCACAAACCAACCGTATTGCCCTAGGTATAGCTTATGTAAACCGACTAAATGGACTGAATGGGTCATTCCCGGTAGTGCTAAGGGAGCAGCTCCTGTAAAAGCCAAAACAGCCGCAATTTTTCGATTTTTGAGCGTTTGAATCATGGATGGGGTCTCCCTAGCATACCCATACCCTTAAGCATGGCCGTCGTTGAACAGAACCGTCGCTGAACAAAACTATCACTTCCAGTATTATGAATGACACACCCCGGTTTAGAACGATCGTTCTGGCGATCGTCTTCTCTAATCAGCGAATCGTACCAAGTCGTTGCCACATGGACTCAATCCTAGATTGAACATATTGATTGATTCCTCTATTTTCTAAACAGATAAATATCAAGGTTGGGCGGTATCGCTAACTCTGTTAACAGAGTGCTGGTATAACCGCGTAGAATCGAGGGCTCGTAAAAATTCGTACACGCCCTGGGCCTGCAATCATAACTCAATCATTACAATCAGAGTTTTCTCCAACATACCCCAATGCAATTGATCAATCTCTCTCAATTGTAGTGATCTAGATCACTTACTTGAATCAGAATTACTACGGTAGAAAAGCCTTTACCCATAGGACTTTCAGTAAGATTTTTGAAAGATTTCCCGGTACTCCTTCAAACTCTTTGAAGAAGTAATTAAGATAGGTAGAATCCATGAGAAAGTGATGAGCATATCTCAATTCTGATGACTGGATCTAGCTGCGTTACTGGTTGTCATTGCTGAACAGCCCCCTCTGGTTAACAGTCCTCTCAACTTTGCAGTTCTCTTAACTAAGAATGACTTGTAAGGATGGACTTATCTAATTAAGCCTAGAAAGTTAAGCCCAGAAAGCTTGTATACACCAGCTTTTCTTCTGAGATCCTGTGTCTTTTGTTGCCGTTTTCCCCCTCGGTTATCCCTTAAACTCACCCAAGATGCTGATGTTGAAACAGTGCTCTTGCGCGTAGTCTAAGGTATAAATATTTTCTTGGATCTTTCCTACTACCGTACTGATACTCTGCCTCATTCCGACAAGGATAGACATGACCCTTAGCGAGTTCACCTCTGACTGGCTCAAATGGTTATCTGATCCCTATGCAGTTCTAGGGATTTCAGTCACTGCCGATCATCAACGAATCCTCAAGCGCTACCGTAGCATTGCGAAAATTCTCCATCCCGATCGCTATGTTTCTGCCGATCCGACCACTCGAGAATTAGCGACCCAATTGTTAGCCAAGTTGGTCAACCCGGCGTACACCCAGATTAAGGAAGAGCAAGGGCGCAAGGAAACCTGTGCACTGTTGCGTCTGCAAGCGGGACAATTATTAAAAAGTGGCAGCGTGTGTACTGCGGTGGCGCGAGAACTGAGTCGGCAGCAAGTCCAAGCGGCAGACATTTTTTATGAACAGAAAATTTCAGCACTCGCGGAACAACAGTTTCAACCATTGGCTGAGTTTGCCCATATTACCCAGCAGTTAAGTGAACTCAATTTGGTTTATTTACAACTTAAGCAAGGGGATGGCGCGATCCGGGAGAAGCGATCGGGTTTGATGCCTCAACCCACCCAGGCGATCGTCAACAACAAACCTGCGAGTGGATTGCGGGGGGTTCTTTCCCAGGATTATCCCCAACAGGACTACGCCCAACGCCACTACGATCGGGCAACACAGTACGTCCAAAACGGCTCTTGGAAGGAGGCCATCCTAGAACTCAAAGATGCCATTCGGATTCATCCAGAGCGCAGTGATTACCATGCGTTGCTAGGTTATATTCATTTCAAACAGAATAGTATGGGCATGGCGCGGGTGTACTTTAAACAAGCCCTTAAGTTGGATCCCAACAACTCCCTAGCCAAGCGCTTTGGGGCAAAGATCCAAATGGATGCCTCAGCACCAGTTCCCCCGGCCTCTAACCCCAAGGAAACGGCCCGTCGAGGCTTATTTGGCTTGTTCCGCAAATGATCTAAGTTCGCGGTTAACCAAACGTAATTTTGGCCGATGTCAGGTGTTTAGCGATCGGGTACAACAACGCTGGTCTGAGTAGTGAAACCCCTACCTACTGCGCCTCGAGCGGCTGCACTAGAATGAGTTTGTTAGGTCAAGCCCTTCACAAACGCTCGCATTTAGTACCCATGTCTTTTTTTGAATCAGAAATTGTCCAGCAAGAAGCCAAGGATGTCTTCCAGACCTATCAATCGCTGATTGAATTGGGTAGTCACTATGGCAAGTTCGATCGCGATGGCAAAATTAAGTATATTGAGCAAATGGAAGAGGTCATGGATCGCTTCAAGATTATGATGAAGCGGCTGGAGCTCTCCGATGATTTTTCCGCTCGCATGACGATCGAACAACTTAAAACCCAACTGGGCCAGTTTGGCATGACGCCGCAACAGATGTTTGACAATATGCGGATTACCCTCGATCGGATGAAGGCGCAGATTGAACCCTAGGCAGATTAGGCTCTAGAAGGTTTGGGCAGATAGAGTTAACGGGTAACCAGATTTCTCCTTAAGGGCACATGCAGGATGTGTCCTTGTTTTTTTGAGACGGGGTAAGATAGAGATGTTTACCTTTCTTAATATAACTTCATGACTTCTTCGCCCGTTGTCTCCTCTACTGCTAGCTCCTATGACCGGAATGAATGGGCCAAAGGATACCGATCGCTCAAGCGTGAGTCTGACTACTGGATTGATGAGATTGAAGGGACTATTCCAGAAGGATTGACGGGAACCCTGTTCCGCAACGGGCCGGGAATGCTGGATGTAGCAGGCACTCCGGTGCAGCATCCCTTCGATGGCGATGGTATGATCTGCGCCTTCACCTTCCAGTCAGGCCGCGTCCATTTTCGCAATCGCTACGTGCAAACGGAAGGCTATGTAGCAGAACAGAAGGCCGAAAAGATTCTTTATCGCGGTGTTTTTGGCACCCAGCGATCGGGGGGATTCTGGGCCAATGCCTTTGATACCAAGCTGAAGAATATTGCCAACACCCAGGTGATCTATTGGGGTGGCAAACTGCTAGCTTTGTGGGAGGCGGCGGAACCTCACCGCTTGGATCCCACCAACTTGGAAACCCTAGGATTGGAATTTTTTAACGGGAAGCTGAAGTCCGGTGATGCGTTCGCAGCCCATCCCTGGGTCGATCCCGCCAGCCAGTTTGATCAAGGCGAACCTTGCTTGGTGAATTTTTCCATCCAGGCGGGCCTGTCCTTCAAGCTGAATTTGTACGAATTGGACCTAGCAGGCGAGATCGTCCGGCAGCAGAGCCACCAAATCCCTGGTTTTGCCTTTATCCACGACTTTGCCATCACGCCCAACTACTGCATCTTTTTCCAAAATCCGATGCAGTTTAATCCCTTGCCCTTTGTCTTTGGGCTGCGGGGGGCGGGGGAATGTTTGCAATTCCAACCCGATCGCCCCACCAAAATGATTGTGATTCCCCGTGATGGTCGATCGGCTCCGCAGGTCTTGGAAGCCCGATCGGGCTTTGTCTTCCACCATGCCAACGCCTTTGAAGAGAACGGCCAAATTGTCGTGGACTCCATTTGCTACGACTCCTTACCGTCGGTGGAACCGGGATCGGATTTCCGCAATACAAACTTTGAAGCCCTCTCGCCGGGGCAACTGTGGCGCTTCCGTTTAGATTTAGTAACAGGAACCGTCGATCGGCAATTGCTCAACGGTCGGTGCTGTGAATTCCCCGTTGTGCATCCGGCGCTCGTTGGACGGAGCTATCGCTATGCCTACATGGGAGCCGCCGATCGTCCGGTGGGCAATATGCCGTTGCAGGCGATCGCCAAGGTGGATGTAACGACCGGGGCAGAGATTGTGCACAGTTTTGCGCCCCACGGTTACGTCAGCGAACCCATTTTTGTACCCCGCAATGCAGCTTACCCCTTACAGGGTGCGGAGGATGATGGCTGGGTACTGACGCTGGTGTATGACGGCCAGCGGGATCGATCGAGCCTCGTGATTCTCGATGGGCAAACCCTGGAACCCGTCACTCGGCTTTGGCTGAAGCACCATGTTCCCTATGGACTGCACGGCACCTTTACCCCCGAGGTTTTCATCAACTAGACCCTGGGTTATTGCTGGGTTAAATGGGGGATAAGAATTTACCTTGCCCCCAAAATTGTTTTCAGAACATCTTGAGCCGATCGCGGGGACATCGTATGCTAGTGCGTTGGTGTTGAGTTGTTTCAATCAGCGATTTCACTTGCACTAAATTTCACTTGCACTAAGTTGTTTCACTATTTAGAGAGGCGCAACGTCTAACGATGACCCATCCTGAGCCTGCATCTCCGCAAACCCAGCCCAACGAGTGGCTAACTGATAGTAATGGGCAAATTGCGCTATCCATTCGTTTTCGGGGCGATCGGTTGTTCCAAGAGCAATCGCCCTACCAAACCGTCGAGGTGTTTGACACCTATAGTTGCGGAAAAATGCTGACCATTGACAGTATGGTCATGTGCACAGAGTGGGACGAAGCGGCCTACCACGAAATGATTACCCACGTTCCCATGCAAACCCATCCCACGGTGAAGGATGTGTTGGTAATTGGGGCGGGAGATGGTGGCACCATTCGGGAACTCATGCGCTATTCCACGATCGAAACGGTGACGATGGTGGAAATTGATGAAGCGGTGATTCGGGCATCCAAAGAGTGGTTGCCAACGATATCCTCAGCGTTTGGCGATCCACGGCTGACCCTGCTGGTTGACGATGGCATTAAGTTTGTCCATGACGCTACCGATGCCTCCTACGATCTAATTATCATTGACTCTTCCGATCCCGTTGGCCCCTCGGAGGGTTTGTTTACTCAATCGTTCTATGAAGATGTCCATCGGATTTTGCGGCCCGGTGGCGTCATTACGGTGCAGAGCGAATCCCCTTCGTTTAACCCCAAGGCATTCACTGAGTTAAATGCTTGTTTGAAGCAGGTGTTTGGCCGCGATCGAGTGCATTGCTATTTAGTCTTTATTCCCACCTATCCCACGGGATTGTGGAGTTTGACCTATTGCGCGAAGGGAAATCTGCATCCGTTGCAGAATTTTGATCGGGCCCAGGCAGAACAATTTGCTGAAAATAACGGTCTACGGTATTACAACGCTGATGTGCATCAAGCGGCTTTTTGTTTGCCCACCTATATCCGCAAAATGACGGAAGGTTAATGGCCAGTAGGGTGTTGCGATACCCTAGCAGACTTCAAATAGCGAGGCACGATCGATGGCAAGTTCCAGCTTGAACAGCACGAGTTTAAACAGCACGAGCAATCCCCCTTTGGAGACCTATAATCCCAGTGGCATCGGCCTACTGAATGGCAACCTCTACGGCCTGCCCTTTGATGCGGAGTCGGCTCAGTTGTTGGTATTTGGGGTGCCGTGGGAAGTCACGGTTTCCTATGGGGCTGGAACGGCCAACGGCCCGCAGCAAATTTTGGATGCCTCGCCCCAACTGGATTTGTATGATTTTGACAATCCCGAGGGCTGGAAACAGGGGATCTTCATGATGGAGATTCCCCAAGATATTCTGGAGAAAAACGGTTATTACCGGGAAAAGGCCGGACAAATTATCGATCGCTTAGAACAGGGAAAAGCTTTAACGGAAGCTCCCGATCTAACACCTGTTCTCACGGAAATCAATCAAGCCTGTGAATCGGTTAACCAATGGTTATATCAACATTGTCGTGATGCATTGGCTAACGGGAAACGTGTGGCAGTGATTGGCGGCGATCACAGTTCACCCTTAGGTTACTATCGTGCCTTGGCGGAGGTCTATCCTGAATTTGGCATTTTGCACATTGATGCCCATGCGGATTTACGGGATGCCTATGAGGGGTTTGAGTTTTCCCATGCATCGATCATGTTCAACGCAATCAAGTTACCGCAAATTACCAAACTCGTCCAAGTCGGGCTGCGGGATATTTGCCACGATGAAGTGCAATTGATTGACAATTCCGATCGACGAATTGTTGCCTATTACGATCCGGTCATTCACCAAAAACTGTACGCGGGTACTTCCTGGATAGAACTCTGCCGTGAAATGATTAGTCATCTTCCGGAATCTGTTCACATTAGCTTTGATGTGGATGGACTCGATCCAAAACTATGTCCCAATACAGGGACACCTGTTCCCGGTGGATTGGAACTAGAACAAGCCTTTTGTCTCTTCCGGGAACTGGTGAACAGTGGCCGCAAAATTATTGGATTTGACCTGTGTGAAGTCGGGAATGCGGAGTGGGATGGCAATGTGGGTGCGCGGATTGTCTACAAGCTCGCGAATTTCATGGAGCTTTCCCAGCGTCCTGTTCTGAAATAGCGGGCTCCTAGCGCAAATGCACTCTTCAACAAGATACGGTAAACACCCAGTAGAGGATTTAAGTCAATCGATCGCTGATATCCCGCAAACAGATAATGGTAGCAGGTTGATTGTTCCATTCTGTTTGAGCAACGCTGATCTCAGCAATTCCGGGTGTATTATCAAGTCTTAAAATCTCGATTTTCGGAACTCGTGGGTCAAAGATCGGTTGCTCAAGTGGATACCCCAACAAACTAGAAAGGGGTTGATTCAACATCTGGGCAGCGGCTGGATTCGCAAACTGAATCATTCCAGCTTGATCAACTATTAACAAGCCATCTTGCATGTGGGAAACGATCGTAGTAAGTTGCTCCTTTGCCTGCCGTAATTTGATCGTTTGCTGTCGTAATTGTAGGTGAGTCGCTGTTCGCGCTATTACCTCCTTGGCATTGAATGGCTTTTTCACATAATCTGCTGCACCTTTTTCAAAGGCAGAAATCACATGCTGTTCATCTCGACTAGCCGTTAGAAAAATAATGGGAATATCCTGATACTTAGGATCAGCTTTGAGTTGCTCACAGAGATCTAGGCCATTAATTTCAGGCATGAATAGATCTAAAAAAATAAGATCGGGCTGAATTAAATGGAGTCGCTGTTGGGCTTCCTTGGCATTGAGGGCATAAGTAATCGAATAGCCTTCCACCTCAAGCAACAACGCTAATACTTGAATATTAGCAATTTGATCATCCACAATCAAAATCGTATTATGCTGAGAAGCTACTGATGAAGCTTTTGACGAATACATAGCAAAGTTCCTTGATGAATCGCTTCGTCATTAAGTGCCATTTACAATAAAGAATTTTTAAAGAAACACTACAAATGATAGGTTGAATAATAGATTAATTAACCTATGTATACTATTCCAAAAACTGTTCTAGCTGTTCTACGATTTTAGGAAATGTTATGATTGTATTCGGTAAATTCACTAAGTCAAAACGATCGAGTTGATCCATTAAAGTAGACACATAGGTTTGGAGGGGGGGATACTGGTACTCCCTTGCCCACTCTTGCAGTCTGGTGGCAAAGTCTCGAAGTTGATTAATCAAGAGTGTTTGGTGTAATATCTGCCAAACCTCTTCTTGTTCCTGTTGAAGAAGCTGCAAAAGTTCCGGAAGCCGTTGGCGGACTGTTTCGGAAATAGTTGTATCTGTATTGTCCGAACGATGCTCCCTAGAAAGGTTACTATCCAACGGCAAAGATCCCTGCGGTAACACCACGGTTCCAAAAAGATTGTGTAACAGATCTGCAAGGTCATTGTGACTGATAGGTTTTCGGAGAAACCCTTGTGCAAGGGGTTGCAATTCTGCCATATCCTGTTCTTGGATAGATGCCGTTACCATTATGACTGGAATATTGCGGGTAGACTTAGCGCGTTTGAGTCGTTTGAGAACTGTTCGGCCATCTAACGGAACCATTACCAGATCGAGCAAAATGAGATCAGGCTGATATTGTTTGGCGAGTTTGAGCGCACTTTCGCCATCTTCTGCTAACCAGATTTGGTGCGGGGTATTCGCGAAATAGGCAGAGATTAAATCGAGATTAGAGGGGACATCATCAACCACTAGAATGGAGCGTGGCTGAATTTCCACCCCAAGGGTTGTTGGAGCTATTTCTTTCCGCTCCTTTCGGATGGACAAACTATTGGATAGAGTTGGAATGTTGACTTGATTGTTCAGAACTTGGACTGATGGAAAGGAGAGAATAAAGGTACTGCCTTTTCTCAATGTACTGCTGACAGAGATAGTTCCTCCCATCATTTCCATCAAACGGCGAGTAATGGTGAGTCCTAATCCGGTACCGCCATATTTCCGCTCAGGCTGTCCCTGAGCTTGCTGGAATGCATCAAAAATGAATGCCTGCTGTGCAGCAGAAATACCAATTCCCGTATCAATAACAGCAATTTCTAGGTTATGGCGCGTTGTTTCAGCCATTGGTTGTTCTGTAGGCTCTAAGACGTCGGTAGGCTCGTTATCGCGATCGCTGAGGGATGCCTGCACAACAACCCGAACACTGCCCTGATTGGGAGTAAATTTAACCGCATTGCCCAGAACATTAAAGAGAATTTGGCGCAGACGGACTTCATCCATCAGGATATAGCGAGGCACTGTTTCTCCGATATCCAAAGTGAGGGTCAATCCTTTTTCCTGAGCGCGATGGATAAACATGTACTCAATATCGCGTAGTAACTCATGGAGATCGATCGGTTCGTAGTAAATTTTTAATTGTCCCGCTTCGACCTTGGAGAGATCCAATATATCGTTAATTAAGGTCAGAAGAATGCGTCCATTGGATTGAATCGATTGCAGATAGGTTGTAGCAGATTTATCGGTGACTAAGTTCTGGAGTAATTCCGAAAATCCCAAAATAGCATTCATGGGTGTGCGAATTTCGTGGCTCATATTCGCAAGAAACTCACTCTTGGTACGGCTAGCGGCTTCCGCCTGCTGGGTAGCTGTTTCCAAATCGTGATTGCGCTGGGTCAGAGTGGTTTGGGCTTGCTCCCGTTGACTGAGTTCCTCCTGCAATTGCTCAAATAAACTGATCTGCTGGATGGCAACGGCCAACTGATTTGCCACTTGCTGTAAAAATTGGGCTTCTACCTCTGTCCAGACTCGTTTAGTTTTGCAGGCGTGGATGACTAAAACTCCCCAGATACGATTGGCATAGCGAGTGGATTGCCAATGATGGGTTACGGTACTATGGTCTTCCTGGAGGATGGGAGCAACAATTTTGGATTGGATTTGGCTTTCGCGGGAGTACTCCTGTAGACATTCCGTAAACAGGTCATCCATCACATCCGGTACAATGCGCGGTTTTCCCTGCCAGTAGACTTCTTTAATTTCATCAGACCAAACTTCATCTTCCCATTGGCGATCTTTAACAGATGGGAATTCTAGCGAAACGGATTCTTCCATGATGTGGCTGGGACCGTTCGGTGAAACTTTAAAGATGATACAGCGATCGCATTGCATCATCTCCTTGACTTGGTGGGTAACAATTTGGATGATTTCCCTTAGATCCAGGGATTCTCGAATTCGCTCAGTAATATCAGCAAGCGCCTGTTGTTTAGCCAATTGGTTAGCTAGATTCGCTTCTGCCTGCTGGCGAATGATCAATTCTGATTGGACTTGCTGATAGAGATCTACTTGCTGAATGGCGATCGCTAATTGGTTGGCTAATTGGCGGGTAATTTCAATATCTTCGGGCTGCCACTGGCGAGGTGCATCGCATTGATGGATACACAGTAAGCCCCACAACCGCTGGCTGTGGGCTAAAGGCATGACTAAATTGGCTCGCACCGCAAACTTCGTTAATATTTCTTGGTGACAAGGTTGCAGTTCTCCGTTGCAAATATCTGCGCTTGCGAAATACTGTCCCTCTGCGTAGAGCGTGGCGTAGTTGTCACCAAAGCAGTGATCGTGGACGATATTTTGTAGAGCGGGCGGATAGCCCTCCACCAAAGATTCAGCAATAAATTGTCCATCCTGACAATTAGAACTGGGATCGAACTTGAAAATGCCAACCCGATCAGCATGGAGTACTTGGCGAATTTCCTCACAAGCCGTATCAAAGATAGTTTGTAGATCAAGAGATTGACGAATGCGTTGGGTAATTTCTAGTTGGAGATGCTCCCGTTCACTCTGCTCCTGCAACATTTCCGTCTGTTTTCGTAAAACCTCCTGAACTCGTTTAATTTCATCAATATTGACAAAGGTAATTACTAAGCCATCGATTTGATCATCATTTCGTAAATAGGGATAAATTCGCATCAGCAAATTTTGGTGAGTCGCCCGCAGAAACACTTCCTGTTCGATCGGGCGCTCGTCACTCAGCACCTGTTGCAGCAGTTCAACTAAGTTGGCACAGTCCAAATTATGGGTAATGTGCTGAATTGGACGCTCAACATCCGTGGAGACGAGATTAACTGCTGCAACAGCGGCGGGCGTAAATTTGCGAACCCGCAGGTTACGATCGAGGAAAATCACCCCAATTTCGCTACTGCGCAACAGGTTATTTACGTCGTTTGTCAGTTCTGTCAGTTCACGAATCTTAGTTTGATATTCTGTGTTAACGGTGTAGAGTTCTTCGTTAACAGAGTGCAATTCTTCGTTAGTGCTTTGTAATTCTTCATTAGATGCTAGCAATTCTTCATTTGTTGCTTGCTGTTCTTCATTAGTGATTTCCAGTTCTTCGATCGTCGCTTGCAAATTTTCTCGCGTTTGTTGCAGCTCATATTCTAGATCAATAATTCGTTGGGTAGATTCAGCATTCTGTTGAAATGCCTCGATAGGTGATAAAGTTGTAGTCTGATCTTCATTTTCAATGATTACCAAAAAGAAATCTTCAACACGGGCGTTTCCGGTGTAGTAAATGACTTCTAAATTAATCGATCGAATGACATCCGCTTGGTTGATATGAATATTGCCATAGAGAACGGGTTTACGTTCCCGTTTAGCGCGGTGCAACGCAGTATTGATCGGCAGCCGCAATTCATCCGGCACTAAATCTGCCACAATACGAGTCATCACGCCTTCGGGCACTTGCATAATGCTGGCCGTATCGGTAACGACATGAAACAACTCCATATCATCGTTGACCAGTAAACAGGTGCAACCCCGCCGCCGAGTAAAGGCGCTAAAGGCAGCGTTCAAAATCGGATCAAACTGGGTGGGGGTGCGGTGAGTGGTAATGGGGCGGGGGGCTGCAGGAACGATATATTCCAGATTTTGGGTCAGAATGGGTAAGCGAACGTTCCGCCGTTTTTGATAAATTTTGAACCGTTCATAAACTGGACTGAATTCTTCTAACAAATCACCGGGCGTTTCCGCAGCCCCTAGAAATAAAATGCCTTTGTGCATCAACGAAAAATGCAACATCCGCATGACATGTTGCTGCAAGCTGGGCTGTATATAGATCAGCATATTACGACAACTGATCAAATGCATTCGGGTGAATCCAGCATTTTTCGCCAGATTATGGGGCGCAAAGATAATGTTTTCGCGCAGGGTACGGGAAATGTGAAAGTTACGATCGCGAAAGGTAAAGTATCTTTCCAAGCGTTTGCGAGAGACATCAATGGCAATACTTTCGGGATAGATCCCCTCTGCGGCTTTTGCTAAGGCTGTATTATCAATGTCCGTCGCAAAAATTTTAACACTGAGCTGTTTACCTAAGCGGTTGATCACCTCATCCACCAGGATAGCCATAGAATAGGCTTCCTCACCTGTGGCGCAGGCTGTCACCCAAATTCGTAACTGTTGCCCATTATCTAGTTGCCCAATTAGTTCAGGCAACACTTCCTGATCTAAATACTCCCAAGCGTCTGGATCTCGGAAAAATTGGGTTACCCCAATCATCAAGTCATCCCGCAGAAGTCCCCGTTCTTCCTCTGATGTTCTCAGGTAATCAATATATTCATCCAGTTGAGCATGACCGCTGAGGGCACAGCGTCGAAAAATTCGGCGACTAAGGGTACTAGTTTTATAGTACGAAAAATCTAGATTTTCGTATTGATTTAGAATGAGTACAATTTCTCGCAGCTTATCTGATGCCAGTTCAGGGGGAATTGCTTCGCTGGCGGTTACCCCCGATCGCTGCATTTGAATAATTTCGTAAATGGTGCGGGCAATTTCTGCTGGGGGCAAGACTTGGTCCACGATTCCCCTGGCGATCGCACTTTGGGGCATCCCATCAAGCTCGGCAGTTGCAGGGGACTGCACAAAGTTCAATCCTCCGGCTTCACTGATGCTCTGTAACCCCCGCGTTCCATCGCTTCCCGTTCCTGATAGCACGACTCCAATGGCATGATTGCCCCGTTCCTTCGCTAGGGAGTCGAAAAAAATGTCGATCGGGAAATTAGGTGGTTGCCTCGGAAACTCACTCTGCTCAATCAGCTTTAGAATTCCATCTTCAATAATTAAGTTATTTCTAGGAGTGATTAAATAAATAGTGTTGGGCTGGATAGCCATGCCATCTTCCACCCATTTAATGGTCATCCGGGTACGCCGCTCTAGGAGTTCTTTCATCAAACTCTTAAAATCTGGCGACAGATGCTGCACCACCACAAAAGCCGCACCGCTGTCCGCAGGCATATTGTCAAAAAATTCTTCCAGCGCCCGTAAACCCCCCGCTGAAGACCCTACTCCAACTAAAAAACAGTGGTCGGCTGCCATAGTTACTGATCCGAAAACACCTAAAAAGTCCTAGAGCGGGTTGAAAATCACCTGCAATTGTAGTTAATTGTACTGCCTCTCTCTAATCAGCAATCATTGAGCCTGCTGGAACCATTTGGCCTGCTAAGAGGGCGGGACTCAAATCTAGTAGAATTCCCATCAACCCGGCCCCCATGCATTCTCTGACCCTGCCTGACGCACCATCTTCTTTAGGATCGGGACTCATCCCGTACCCGATCGCAGCGGAGGTGATCAACAGTGACCCGAGGCAGTCGGTGCTTAAAGCCACAGAGAATCTCCCAGGAAATCGTGCCCAATTGGTTAGCCCAATCATCGGCACTAATGCGATCGTCACCATCTTGGCCCAGCACCGTCACCACTTCCCCGGCTTGCAAATCGGAAATGGCGCTGACATCCAGCATGATCTGATCCATGGTGATGGCCCCGATCTGTCGTACCCGTTGGCCGCGTACCAAGACTTCCATCTGGTTGGAGAGATTGCGCGGTACCCCATCGGCATAGCCAATCCCAATTACTGCCACCTGCATTTCCCGATCGCTAACAAAGCGATGGCCATAGCTCACCCCAGTTCCCGCTGGAATGGTTTTCACTTGGGTGACGCGGGCCTTGACCTGCATGGCGGGCCGGAGGTCAACGATCGAACTTAAATGGGGGGATGGATAGAGTCCATAGGTGATCAATCCGGTGCGCACCATGTCGTAATGCAACGTGCGATCGGTCAGCGTGGCAGCGGAGTTGGCAAAGTGCAGTTTGGGGCGATCGGGCATCTGTTGCATCCCGCAGGCACGAATCACAGCGTCAAAGCGTCGCTGTTGTTCCCGCATAATGGTTTGGTCTGGATCATCAGCAGTGGCGAAGTGGGAATAGAGGCTGGCAATGGGTAAATTCGGCAAACGGCGCACCAAATCGATAAATTCCACTGCTTCCTGCCAAGGGGTTCCTAGGCGGCACATCCCAGTATCGATTTTGAGGTGAACGGGAAGCTGGGCACGATCGCCGATCGCCTCAGCAAACACGAGCGCTTGTTTGGGCGTACACAGGGTCGGTTGCAGGTTCCAGCGGGCGATCGTGCGCACCTGTTCCGGTAAGTTGGTGGCTCCCAGGACTAAAATTGGCGCTTCAATGTCTGCTTCCCGCAGTTCAATGCCCTCGGGGATCGTCGCAACACCTAACCACGTCGCCCCAGCTTGCAGGGCGGCTCGCGCCACGGTGATGGCTCCGTGCCCATAGGCATCGGCCTTGACCACGGCCATCAGATCGGTACCGGGCTGGAGGATCCGACGAACCTGCTGCATGTTGTGGGCGATCGCGGCGAGGTCAATTTCTACCCAAGCCCGTTCCCGCTGCATTCGTGCGATACTCGAACCCGTTTCCCAACTCATCATACTGTTTTACTCCTCCACCTGAGACTGACAACCTTCCATGCTCCGTTGCAACTTCAACGCTCCGTTAAGGCTTTAAGTGCAACTAGTTGTATGGCAACGTGCATGCAACTACATGTATGCAACTACATGTATGCAACTACGGGTATGCAACTAATTTAGTGCAACCGACTGAGCTCGACCGATTTCATGCAACCCATTCGGGCTCCCTTATAGTTTCTGGATTACTTACAATGTCATTGCAGATGATTTCGTAGCATTTCGCACTCTTTTTGTACCCAGCTATCCCCCTTCTGATCGACTGATCAGAAGCTGGGTTGGGGCCTTATCTAAAATGATGCTGAATAATTTAGCGGAATCTTGCCCAAATGGGAGTAAATTTTCTGCCATTTTACGGGCTAAAAACTGGATGGGTTGGAAGAAAAGCTTAAATCTCGACGAGGTGAAATCTAGGATATCGCGATCAGCTCATTCCACGAGGATGCACAACCTGGCTGAGTTCTAGCGATTCTTAAAAAACTGTGTTAGCATCAGGGCAACTCTTTCTCTCATTTCCGAAGCAAATGAGTAAGGTTCTGGTGCTGAATGCGTCCTACGAACCACTGAATATTACCAGTTGGCGAAGGGCGATCGTATTATTGCTGAAAGGCAAAGCCGAGCAGCTTGAACACAATGGGAAGTACGTCTATGCAGATTTTCCCCTTCCCTCCGTGATTCGACTGCGCCAGTACGTGCGCGTCCCCTATACCGAAATTGCGCTGACCCGAAAAAATCTTCTGCACCGAGACGGGCACAGTTGCCAGTACTGTGGCTACAGCGGTGATGACCTGACCCTGGATCATGTGATCCCTCGATCGCGCGGGGGGCAGGACACTTGGGAAAATATTGCGGTGGCCTGCGTGCGCTGTAACGTCAAAAAGGGCAATCGCACGCCTAAAGAAGCTGGGATGCTACTGCTGAAAAAACCCCATAAACCCCACAGCAGCCTTTATTTTGAAGTCGCGAAATATGTGAAGGGCGGTGCCAATCAAGAATGGCGGAAGTACGTGATTGGGGCGTAGCGTTAATCACTCCACTAGAACACTTAACTAATCTGATACAGGTTCTGAGTGCCCCATAAGTTTTCCTCAACCTGCTAGCCTAGAGAAGGTCTTTTCTTCCTCCCTCCCATGGCAGCGCAAACCGGTGTGACTTCAAAATCTACCCCACCCCGATCGAACTCCCCTCGATCGGATAATGACTGGCGGCTTTTTCTACAATTACTGCCCTACGCCAAGCGCTATCGTAAGTTGTTGAGTGTGGCAGTGGTGCTTTTGGTTCCCAGCGCGCTCGCCCGTGCCATTCAACCGATCGTCATTGGGCAAGCCATTTCACTACTCCGCCAGGAAGATTCGACTTGGCAGTTTTTACGGACTTGGGATCTTTCAACGGGGCTGAATTTTTTGGCGGGGCTGCTGTTGGTGACGATCGTGGGTCGGCTGGTGTTTGACGCAACCCAAGGATATTTGGTACAAAAGGCCGGACAACGGATGACGGCAGATATTCGCTATGACCTTTTTACCCATGTGACATCGTTAGCCGTTCGCTTTTTTGATCGTACCCCCGTCGGCAAGTTGATTACTCGCCTCACCAGTGATGTCGAAGCCCTGGGAGAAGTGTTCTCTACAGGTGCGATTGGGATTATTGGTGACTTTATTTTAATGCTGACGATCATGGTGTTAATGTTCACCAAACAATGGCAGCTAGCGACGTTATTAGTGTTAATCCTGGTTCCAACTTCGCTGCTGATTGTCTATTTGCAAAAGCAATATCGTACTTCCAACTATGCCGCACGGGAAGAACTGTCCAGCTTAAATGCGATGCTACAAGAGAATATTCTAGGCGTTGGCGTGGTTCAACTGTTTCGGCGGGAACAAGTCAACAGTCAGATGTTTAATCAGACCAATCAGAGTTATATTCGAGAAGTCGATCGTACGATTTTCTATGATTCTGCGGTATCTGCCACCTTGGAATGGGTATCACTGATCGCGATCGCAGGAGTATTGGCGATCGGTGGAAAATTTGTTAACGATGGTAATCTCGGGTTCGGGACGTTATCAGCCTTTATCCTATTTGCCCAAACGTTGTTTGATCCATTGCGGCAGTTTGCAGAAAAATTCACGGCGATTCAGGCAGGATTTACTGCCGTTGAACGGATCAATGATGTGCTAAATGAACCGATCGAAATTAAGGATCGCGTCCAACATTTTCAACAAATTAACCATGGAGTTGGAGAAATCCGGTTTGAAAACGTTTCCTTTGGCTACAAACCTGGGGAATACGTGCTGCACAACCTTGATTTCACGATTCGACCGGGTGAAAAAGTCGCCCTCGTTGGCCCCACCGGAGCGGGCAAAAGTTCTATCATTCGTCTTCTAAGCCGCCTGTATGACCCCCAGGAAGGCCAGATTTTGCTGGATGGGGTAGACATTCGAGATTTGCCCCAAGCGGAACTGCGCCGCCGCATTGGCATTATTTTGCAGGATGGTTTCATTTTTGCGGGAGATGTGAAAGGAAATATTACCCTCGGTGAACAATATTCCATGGCAGAGATCCAAACGGCTGCCGAGAGAACCAACGTGTCCCAACTGATTGAACAGTTACCCCAGGGCTACAACACCCAATTGCGAGAACGGGGCACCAATCTGTCCGGAGGCCAGAAACAGTTAATCGCCTTTGCTCGGGCTGCCATTCGCGATCCTAAAATTCTAGTCTTGGATGAGGCAACGTCCAGCTTGGATGTGGGTACCGAAGCGCTGATTCAGGATGCCTTAGAACGAATGCTAGAAAACCGTACTGCGATTATTATTGCTCACCGTCTTTCTACCATTCGTAACGTCGATCGTATTCTGGTTCTCAAGCGGGGGGAATTAGTTGAAAGCGGTAGTCATGATGCCTTGTTAGCTCAGGATGGCTTATACGCCAGTCTCTATAAATTGCAAATGCTGGATCTCTAGTGGCAGCATAGTGGTTTCTACAGAATTAGTTTAGTGGTTGAGATTATGTTGAATTCTCAATCACTAATCTGTAGTTTGATCGTATCTCCTACCCTAGCTTTTAGCTGTACTTGGGCATTACCACGGTTGATCGCTAACTCTAAATATCCGTGACTGCCGACCAGCCCGATCGCGTTGCCCCTTGTTACATCAGCATAGGTGAATTGTCCGAGATAGGACGTTTGCTGGAATTGCAATTGCCAGGGCCTGCCTTGAACTAACGAGGCGGGAAAATTAGTAATCAGATTGCCAAAGTGATCGATCGCTTGAATGCAACCATGGTAGGTTTCGTGAGTTAGTTGCTTGAACGGAAATTGGAGTTGCACCAAGCTAGTAGGATCGATCAGGGTTCCCAAGGCCGAGATCGGGACACCCTGAGCCAGATGGGCGGCAACGGGGGCAAAAATATCGCGCCCATGGAACGTGGCACTGGGACTAGCCGATCTCCAGTAGTCAGCATTGGTGAGTTCTACCGCCTCAACGATCGAGTCCTGAGCCAAGATCCCACTGAGTAGCCCATTATCTGGAGCAACAAAGTACGCATTGAGAGTCTGCACCGCGATCGCCCGTCGCTGACTGCCCACACCGGGATCCACGATCGCCACATGTACTGTTCCCTGAGGGAAGTAGGGATAGGCCATCAACCCCTGAAACCGAGCCGCTGCAACATCCTGAGGCGGGATGCCATGGGTCAGATCAACGATCGTGGCGGTGGGCAGAATTCCGAGTATCACGCCTTTCAAAATGCCAATGTAGCTATCTTGGATGCCAAAATCACTCAGCAAGGTTAAAAGCTGCATAAAATAACGTAAATTTTAGTATCGAATAATACCGTTTTAATCTTCTGTGTTACGCTAGTAGCTGGAACCTAGGTGGAAACTTAGCTGAAAATTTAGTTGACTGTATCCATACAGGTGTCCGAGCAAGTCCACACAAGTCATCTCTGATAATTATTTAAGTCTAGTAGGAGGTTTTATGGTGAATCAAAATCGTCAGGCTATGGCTCAGGTGAAAGCAGCTCATCGGGAAAATTTACGGCGGAATTTACAGCAACGCATGGAAGCTGCGCGGGTTCGGGGAGATGAGCAACTTCTGAAACTGCTGGAGATGGAAGCTAGCTATCTCAAGTAACTTTGATTAATCTCTGAATTGCAATCCTCAGGCGATCTTAGTGACGCAAAATCTCAGTGCAGCAACTTTAGCTTTAATGCTTGCGTTTTTTAATGCTTGAGTTGAATGCCTGAGTTTCGATACTTTGCGTCTCTTCAAAGCCTCAGGGTTTGTGGAAATTCCCAATGTACCTGCACTATCTCCCTACAAGCAGGCATGTTGGGAATTTTGATGTTAAAAAATTTTCCAAAAAATACTTTTCTACTGCAATCGTTGTGACTTCCCATAGCTGCCCTTGCAGGCTTCTACAGGTAGGCTTCTACGGATATAGTCGTCTACCCGATCGCCCATTGCACCCGATCGTCCATGAGCAGTGCTAAGATACCCAAGGCTATCGTTACCCTTTCTGTCGGCAACAATACACTGCTAGTTGCGTCATGGCCTTCAGTATGATTCTGTTGGCATGATTTTGCTAGTAACCTTATCCTCTTTCATGGGCATATCTGGGATGACTCGTCACTCTTTGTACTCCGGTTCGTTGGCACTGTTGGCGGCTCTGTGCTTGGCTCCCGTTGCCCAAGCCCAGGACTCTCGGTTCATTGCCCAGGCTGACCCCAGCGAATTGCGTCCCCTTGCGCAGGATACCAGCATTCTAAATGTCCAAGCGGGGCAGAAATTGATGAAGGAAGCCAGTGAGGCTTCTGGGGCCAAAAACTACGCGCTAGCAGTGAAGAAGTTACAGGAAGCCCGTCAGGTCTTTAACCAACTCTCCAATTTCCATCAAGATCTGGTGGGTAGTTTTTCGGGATTGGACATCCGCATCTCTAATGCCCAACGCACCCGAGCTTTACAGGCGGCGCAACTGCGGGATGAAGCCACCTATCAACTTGCGATCGCCCACCGTGCGAACAATCAACCGGAATTAGCGGTGCCTCTGCTCGTGCAGGTTCTCCGCAGCCAAAGTCCCACCCGTGATATGGGCAAACAAGCCTATGCCCAACTGCTGGAAATTGGCTTTGTCGATTTGCCCTATCCCAGTCCAAAAGAAGGCGAACCTGCTCCCACCGTAACGATCGGGCCAGGGGCAGGGGTTTTGAGCCTTGCTGGGGGCGATCAAATGATGGCCGATGCGGGCAATGCTGTGACAGCTGGTAACTATTCCTTGGCTCAAACCAAACTGAAGGAAGCCCGTCAAGCCTTTAACCAACTGTCGAATTTTTACCAAGATCTGGCAAATGTCTTTTCGGGCATTGATACCCCGATCGCCGATAGCACCCGCCAAAAAGCGCTCAAAACTGCCCAGAATCGTGACGAAGCCACCTACCAATTGGCGCTCGTTCACCGGGCTCAAAATCAGCCGGAACTGGCCGTACCCCTGTTGGTGCAAATCGTCCGCAGTCAACAGCCCACCCGCGATCTGGGCCGCAAAGCCTACGCCCAACTGGTGGAGCTGGGATTTGCCGATACGCCCTATCCCCGCACCACCCAATCCGCCAGCGGGCGCTAAACTCGCGATCGCTTACCCTAACGAACGCTGACAAATCGTTCCCGCGCGATCGTGCGCAGCCGATTGACATCCTCTCGCCGAGACACCGACAAAGGAACCGTACTTTTAACGGATTCCACAATCAGCTCCGTCCGTAGGGGTTGGTTGAGGTAGAGGGCTTTGTACAAGGCTGTGACGATCGCCTGTTCGATTTCAGCACCACTAAAGCCATCGGTAGCGGCGACGAGGGCATTGAAGTCAAACTGAGCCGGATCTTGCTTCCGTCGAACCAGGTGCAGTTGCAGAATCGTGGCTCGCTCCTGGGCATCGGGCAAATCGACGAAGAAGATCTCGTCAAACCGACCTTTTCGCAGTAGTTCCGGCGGAATTTTCGACAAGTCATTGGCCGTTGCGATGACAAACACTTCCTGGGATTTTTCCTGCATCCAGGTGAGGAACGAGCCAAACATGCGCTGGCTTAAACCGCCGTCGGAATCGCTGTTGGAGGTGCCAAAGCTTTTTTCGATTTCGTCAATCCAGAGGACGGCTGGAGCCATGGATTCCGCTAGGCTCAGAGCGTTACGGAAGTTTTTTTCGGATTCGCCGACATATTTGTCATAGAGGCGGCCTGCATCCAGCTTGAGCAAGGGCATTTTCCAGGCTTTGGCGATCGCTTTCGCTGCTAAGGATTTACCGCAGCCCTGAATCCCCACAATCAAAATGCCCTTGGGGGGTTGCAGATTCCATTCCCGCGCCTGGGGAGAAAAGCCGACTTTAGCCTGGTTGAGCCATTGCTTCAGCCCTGCAAATCCGCCCCATTGCAGCGGTGCATGATCGACAGGGAAGTATTCCAGCATACTTTCTTCCCGAATCACTTGGGCTTTGCGGTTCAGGACACGATCGATATCCTGGACCGTGAGTTTGCCATCTTCCAAGGCGGCGTAGGCAACCACCTTGCGGGTCTGTTGCAGGGTCATGCCGGAGAGCGCCTGGACTAAGGTTTGGATCTCGTTATCTTGGATTTCAATCTGGACGCGATTTTTGGCCCGCAGCGATCGTACGGTGGCCATGACGGCTTGATGGAGTTCATCTCGGGCAGGCAATTTGAGATCGTAGTAAACGGCTTCGTGGGTGACTTCCTGGGGTAGGGTGACGCTATTGCCTGTGAGGATGATGGCCGATCGGGATTGGGAAAAGGTTTGCACTAATTCCCGAAACTGCCGTGCGACGGTCGCATCTTCTAGGTGAACCGCAAAGTCTTTCAGCCAAAAAATAGCGCTCAGGTTGAGTTCCTGTATCCGTTTCAGCACTTCCAGGGGTTCGTGGGAATTGTCATAGGCGGCGGGCTGACTGCTGGGGGCACAGTCGTTTTGCCAGCGGTTATCGACTGAAACGGACGATCGGGTCAGTCCTTGGGTAATGCTCCATTCCATCAGGGTACGGCCCATTTCCTGGGTGGCGGCTTGCAGGAGTCCTTGGACGCGCTCTTCTTCAACGGTTTCAAAGACAATCAGGGGATGGAAGGACAATATCAGGGTTTGGAGTTCGTGAACCCGAGCCTGCATGGAGGGACAAAGAGTAGGAAGCGCCATGGGTAGTTTCAAGTAATCAGCGTTGCATGAAATTCAGAGGGAATGCCCTGGGAACACCTTACGATCGTTCTCGATCGCCTCAGGAGCGGCTAAACTAACGACTAAACTTAGGATTCCCAGCAGGACTACCTTCATCACGGCGAAAGCAAATTACAGATCAGATGCCCGATGGAGGCAGATACCCGATGGAGGCAGGTAATAGATTGGCCATCCATACTTTGAACTCAAGTCTTGAAACGGTCTTGATTCAGGGAAGCAAGGTTTCTCTCCATCCCCTTCCCATCATTAGCAACTTGCGAATGCTGCTGTAGCATTTCCTGATAGTTTTTTTAGCATTGATTTTAGTATTTGTTGTGGAGTTGATTACCGAGATAGACTGACGTACAGATAGAGAATTTTTGAAGTTAATTTACAGAGTTCACTGGGATAGCTGATTGACTTAGTTTTCTCATCTTTCTGAGGCTCTATGTTGAAATCCTGACTTTTGCATTTTGGGCCTAGCTCCACCTCCGATCGTAGATTGATTAAAACAATGCCTGGTTAACGATCGCGAGTTTTGTAGAAGTCTTGCTAATTGCAAACTTTGTTAAATCCACACCATTTCTTAACCAAGGCCGTCCGATTGAGCAGTACAGTGGAAACACAGCCTGTATTACCCATTCATCGTCTAGCCATCTACCCACACAATCACACTTCACATAATTCCTTGCTGTACAGTTACTTGCTGCACTACTACTGACTGCACTACTACTGACTGCACTACTACTGACTGCGCAGTGACTGACTGCCCCGTCACTCACGATCGGCCACATTCACTTTTTTAAGGAGGCGGCAATGGGGATCGCCACAGTTAACCCATCCACCGGAGAAATCGTCAAAACCTTTGAACCCATCACGGCTCAGGAATTAGAAGCCAAACTCAAAAAGGCGGAGCAAGCTTTTCGCCATTACCAGCAAATTCCGATCGCCCAACGCGCCCATTGGCTCCAGCAAGCCGCCGATCACCTAGAAGCCCGCAAAGAACAGTACGGACGCCTGATGACCGTCGAAATGGGCAAACCGATCAAAGCCGCGATCGCTGAAGTCGAAAAATGTGCCTGGGTCTGTCGCTTCTATGCCGATCACGCAGAAGCCTTCCTGCAACCCAATCCGATCGCCACCGATGCCACCGAAAGCTACGTTATTTATCAACCCATCGGGGCGATTTTGGCCGTGATGCCGTGGAACTTTCCCTTTTGGCAGGTCTTTCGGTTTGCGGCTCCAGCCCTGATGGTGGGCAATGTGGGCCTGCTGAAACATGCCTCCAACGTGCCCCAATCCGCCTTAGCGATCGAACAAATTCTGTTAGACGCAGGCTTCCCAGAGGGCGTGTTCCAAACCCTACTGATCGGGGCCGATCGGGTCGCTCCCCTAATGGCCGATCCCCGCATTGCCGCCGCCACCTTAACGGGAAGTGAACCCGCAGGCATCAGCCTCGCGATGGCCGCAGGGCAAAACCTCAAAAAAGTCGTGCTGGAATTGGGTGGCAGTGATCCCTTTATTGTCATGCCCACCGCCGATTTGGATGCTGCTGCTGCTGCTGCCGTCACCTCCCGCATGTTGAATAATGGCCAATCCTGCATTGCTGCTAAACGCTTTATCATCCATGAAGCGATCGCCGATGCCTTCACCCAGAAACTCACTGAAAAGTTTGCTGCCCTCAAGGTCGGTGACCCGCTTTTGCCTGAAACGGACGTTGGCCCCCTCGCCACGCCGCAGATTTTGCAGGATCTCGATCGCCAAGTGAGGGAAACAGTGTTGCGCGGTGCAAAGGTGGTTATCGGTGGCCATCCCCTCGATCGACCCGGTGACTTCTATGCACCCACCCTCCTTACCGATATTCCCCATAACAGCCCCGGTCGCACCGAAGAGTTTTTTGGCCCGGTGGCATTGCTGTTCCGGGTTATGGATTTGGATGGCGCGATCGATCTGGCCAACTCCACCCAATTTGGCTTGGGGTCGAGTGCTTGGACGAATGACCTGACAGAACAGGCTCACTTTATCCAAGAACTTCAGGCCGGATCAGTGTTTATAAACGGTCTGGTCAAATCCGATCCCCGCTTACCTTTTGGTGGAATTAAGCGATCGGGCATTGGTCGGGAACTAGGGCGAGAAGGGTTACTAGAATTTGTCAACATCAAAACGATCTGGATCAAATAGTTGCTAGGCCCCGTTCTCTCTGCAAAACCCTATTTTTGCTGTCCTATCTCGTTCTAATCAATTTCTGATAGCCGTTTGCTGATATTAAAAGAATTGAAAAGTCAGCTTGCAGTGAGCTGACTTTGATAGCAGCAAACATAACCTCTTTCGCAACATGTAATTTAATTGATTTAGTAATTGGCTAGTCATTAACTAGCAATTGATCTGGTAATAACCCCGTAATTGACTCTATAAGACTACACATCACGATCGGTTATGGTTGAACTCAATACGGCTGAACTCCTGGTTAAATGCTTAGAGAATGAAGGCGTGGAATACATCTTCGGCCTTCCCGGTGAAGAAAATTTACACGTTCTCCAAGCTCTCAAGGATTCCAGTATCCAATTCATCACCGTCCGCCATGAGCAAGGGGCGGCGTTTATGGCGGATGTCTATGGTCGTTTAACGGGCAAGGCGGGCGTATGCCTTTCGACTCTCGGGCCGGGTGCTACCAACTTGATGACCGGAGTTGCCGATGCCAACCTCGATCGGGCCCCTTTAGTCGCCATTACTGGACAAGTCGGCACCGATCGCATGCATATCGAGTCCCACCAATATCTGGATCTAGTGGCCATGTTTGCTCCGGTCACAAAGTGGAATGCCCAAATTGTTCGTCCCGGCATCACCCCCGAAGTGGTGCGGCGGGCCTTCAAGTTTGCCCAGGCAGAAAAACCGGGCGCGGTGCATATTGATTTACCAGAAAATATCGCAGCCATGGCAGCTCCAGGCCAGCCGCTGCAAAAGCATGGACTTGAAAAAACCTTTGCTTCCTTTCACAGTATCGAAACGGCAGCTGCGGCCATTTCCCAGGCAGAAAATCCCATTATTCTCGTCGGGAATGGGGCCATTCGTGCGGGGGCCAGTACAGCGGTTACAGAGTTCGCGCAACAGTTGAACCTGCCTGTGGCGAATACTTTTATGGGAAAAGGTGTGATTCCCTACACCTCACCCCTCACATTGTGGTCGGTGGGGTTGCAGTCCCGCGACTTCATTACCTGTGGCTTTGAACGATCGGATCTTGTGATTTGCATCGGGTATGATTTAGTGGAATACTCGCCCAAAAAATGGAATCCCGCAAGCAATATTCCCATCATTCATATTGATGCAACGTCTGCTGAAGTCGATAGCAGCTACGTTCCCATTGCAGAAGTGGTTGGCGACATTTCCGATTCCCTTGAAGAGATTCTCAAACGGGTCGATCGTGGTGGTAAACCGGCTCCCTATGGACTAGAACTCCGCCAAGACATTGTGGCTGACTACGAATATTACGCCCAGGATACGGAATTCCCCATTAAACCGCAGAAAATTATTTACGATCTGCGGCAAGTCATGGGGGCAGATGATATTGTCATTTCCGATGTGGGTGCCCACAAAATGTGGATGGCACGGCATTATCACTGCGAAAAACCCAACACGTGCCTGATCTCCAATGGGTTTGCGGCGATGGGGATTGCTATTCCAGGGGCGATCGCGGCGAAGTTAGTCTATCCCGATCGCAAGGTGGTTGCAGTGTCCGGGGATGGAGGTTTTATGATGAACTGCCAGGAACTGGAAACCGCATTACGAATTGGGACTAATTTTGTCACCCTAATTTTTAACGATGGCGGCTATGGCTTGATCGATTGGAAGCAACACAACTATTTTGGTGAAGCGCTCTTTACTCAGTTTGGCAATCCCGATTTTGTCAAATTTGCAGAAAGTATGGGGCTTAAGGGGTACCGGGTAACAGCAACTGCCGATTTGATTCCGATTCTCAAGGAAGCCTTGGCTCAGTCGGTACCTGCGGTGATTGACTGTCCCGTGGACTACCGCGAAAATCTGAAATTCACCCAGCGATCGGGGGAAGTGGTCTGCAAAATTTAAGGGCTGTCAGGGCGGGCTTTTGCGGGCGATCGTGACAAGAATCAGTGCGGAGCGGGGTGAGAACTTTTTTCCCTAGGGACTTGCATTCAGCAGTGTTTCTGCTATGATGGTAAACAGCTTTTTGGTTGCCGATGTAGCTCAGTGGTAGAGCACTCGATTCGTAATCGAGCGGTCGTGAGTTCAAATCTCATCATCGGCTTTAAGTGAACCCCCTACTATATCAATCTGCTTGTCTATACTTTTGCTGGAAAGAAAGCTCTTTCCAGCCTATTTCATGTGCTCATTTAGTCCAATAAAACGGGAACTTAGGTCGCTGAGAAGCTTCTCCTTGAGCGACTAATGCATGCTCAACAGTTACTGTTTTTGCAGGTTCTAGAATGAAATACCCCTCGATTGCATCAGCTTCTGGGAGTACTGTAACTTGTTGTTCAAACTCAGTTGGAGTTAAATGATGAGCGGCAAGCATATCGTACTGTGCCACATAGCCCTCAAAGACATTGCTACGAGCAACCAGCTTTCGGAGGGATGGAATAATCATGGTCTGCTCTTTTTCCAACCCAACGCCAATATTTTTGTTGAATCCTGAACCCCCATGAAATACAGGGATCCAGCCTTTCGAGTACCAAGACTCGTCCACCTTGCGTCGCAGGTCGTCAATCCAGCTATAGTGCTTAACCTCTTCGTTCGCAAAATCTAGCCAACTCACTAACTCCGCAACAGTCACGGCATCAACAAAGTCACTGGCTAAGAATCGCTCTGGGTAAGCACCAATCAAAATGTCTTTAGCAATGCGTCGTCCCTGAGTTTGCCAAAACTGATTAGCTTCTTGGGCTTCGTGTTGAACCACATCGAACATTTTTAATTCGGCTGTACAGCGAATTTGAGCTAGCGCAGTTAGCACAAAATATTCTTCGTAGGCCATCGCAGTTTCCAGTGTCGTCGCATTCAACAACAACTCCCGATACCGCATGTTGATTTCAGTCAGGGTTGACCGTGAATTGAGCAAAATTGCCGATCGATGCTCATGGGGCGTCTTGTCCAGTTTCATCAAGGCATCCAACGCAGCAAATAATTTGGCTCGTTCACTGCTAGCCAGAAAATGCTGGATGTCTTGAATATCTTTTTGAATGCTTTTGAGCTTGTCATCAATCTTATTCAGTTTATTGTTGATTGCGACAAATCCAACAGTACTAACCACTAACCCTAAGCCAGATAAAACAGCAGTTCCTGTGGCGACTTGGAGCACTTGTTGCGTTGTCTGAGAGAGGCTACCCACTTGGGTTGACAGTTGTGTCAGCAGGGCAGTGTTATTTTTCACTGCATCCTTTAGATCGGCCATCTGCATACTATTGATAATGCCAGGGATGAAGTTGAGCCCTGGGACAAAATTGAGAAATTGAGAGCTGGCCGGGAGTAGATGGCGCACAATTTGCCCCGCATTTTCGGTTCCGGCTGCCCAACGAATCACACCCCCATACTGCTTATACTGGCCTGTCATCAACCCGAATATGACATCGGGTGGGATGAGGCGAGTCACTTCCCAGCCTGGAAACACCATATTATTGCCCTCGAGAGTTATGAAATGCGGAACATCTACTGAGTTCCTGCAAGCTAGTGTTCCTTGAAAGGCGCGATCTCTAACCCATCACGATTTATCAATCTGGCGACTTATGAATTGCTTGCCTCAATGACCTGAGCCACTCTTGAATCCTGCTTACTCTAAGCTTCTTCCGGTCTGGGAGAGGCTTAGAAATTGTGCTTTATCGGAAGTCCTTAATTTCTTCGCAAAAACTCTCCCACCTGAATCAGACAATCAGGAAATGCCAGCGGCACGATCGTCTCCTGTTCTGATAACCTTTGTTCCGAACCATAGCCCTCTAGCCCCGGTTCTCGAAACACATACAGATACCGTTCCTGCACATCCAAAATCCAATATTCTTGAATGCTAGAACGCCCATATAGTGGAACCTTGATATCACGATCGCGCCGCAGCGGACTATCAGCCACCTCAATCAACCAAAAAATTTCTTCCGGTCTGGGATGATGATCTTCATAGTCGAGTGGATTCAGGTGAACGATCGCCACATCCGGTTCCGGTTCCGAAAAATTATTCAACTGTACTGGGTCTTGAAATCGCAGCAATGCCCGACCTGCCAATTGATGCGACAACACCCGGTCAATCCGAGTTACTGCTGCACTGTGCGCCGTCCCCTTTGCTGCCATTGTGTAAAGCTGTCCCTCAATCAATTCCACTCGTTCATCGGCAGCCAAAATCCCCGCTTCTACTATGCGGTGATACTCCTGCACAGTAAGCGATCGCAGTTCAGCAGCGATCGTCATCGTCCCACCCTCCTAAAAATCCCATTCTTCAAACAGTTCGGCTACCGCAATCGCAAACCCTGGAACGATCGCCTCGCCATCTAACATTTCACTAGGACGGAGAAATCGATCTGGTTCAGGCGCGTGATAAACCAAGACATACTTTTCATCCGGATGAATTACCCAAACAAGGCGCGTATCATGGCTAAAACCCCGCCCAACCAAGAACCAATCCCACCATGTTCCATCCCTGAATTGTCTATATCCACCCATTCCCCATCGACCAATTCATAGCGCTGCCCCGCTTCGGACAACACCATGAACTCGGCATCTGTCCAGGCTTTTTGGCTGTGGATATTTCAGTGGAAATGATCATAGGCCCAACCTCCTGAGATTGTCCCGGATCACCACTTCTAGTTTGGCACCTTCCGCAAGCGGTGTGCGACTAAAGCCTCAAAAGAGAGTATCAATTCGCCATCCGATTCTCCGATCGTGTTATAGCGGTAGCCCATGAATTTAGGACAGTGGTATCAAATTGATTCATCCATGCTATAGATCCGATCCCCCTAGCCCCCCTTATTAAGGGGGAACAGGAGGAAATAGGAAAAAGTTCCTAGAATTGCTATTTTTGCTTGATTGACTCAAAGTCCCCCTTATTAAGGGGGATTTAGGGGGATCGGATGGCTGGCGAGTGAAGAGAAGATTGTCCTAATCATCTGGGCTACAGCTATATTTCCGCGATCGCGCCACTGACCCACGATCGCGCCATTTCTACAGCCCAAGGGTTGCTTTACCAGGTTGCTATCGATCTGTTTTGCCTAAAACTTTTCGCCGACGGCGATCGTGCGGACTTCTCCATTGCGGCGAATGGTAGCCACTGCACCATTGGTATCCACCAGCGTCCAACCGCTGGAGCCAATGTTTTCACCAATGCCGACGGTTTGTGTGACGCCGTTCGATCGGAAAATTCCTCCGGTTCCCCCAGCAGCCCCGATGAATTCCCGTTGGGGCACTGGGGCAGCGGGACGAGTTTGGGGAGTAGCGGCGGCGCGATTGGCCGATGCACCAACGGCTCCCACCGATGCGACCGACGAACCGACAGGGGCACCATTAGGGGCAAAGCGATTCACTAGGGCTGTTAAGCGATCGAGGACTTGGTTTAATTCGTTCCGAGTCGCGTCAGGCGCTGCATTGGGAGCTGCGGGAAGTCCCGGCGTACCAGGAGCTGTTCCCGTTGCAATCGTTGGCTTCGGCAAAACAACACCCGACGTAGACCCAACTACGCCATTGGGGGTTGCAGGCACCACTACCTTCGACACAGCGGGACTCTGCACCCCTAAATTGGCGAGGGGTTGATTGGTGGCTGGGGTTTGAGCCGCCTTTTGTTCAATGGCTTCTAGAGATCGGCCTAGGTAGTCTGCAAACTTTTGATCAGCGGGACTGACGGTGGGAGCAGTGACGATGGGTTGGGTTGGGGCAGGCGGCTGACTCAGAGCTTGGACGATGCGGCTGAGAACTCCTTGGCTGGCCAACCAAATCATGACGGCGGCAAGGGCTGAGGAGGCTCCCACAAACATTAATAGTTTTTCGGCCAAACCATAGGACGCTTTGCGCTGTTCCTGACGAACCAATTCTGTGGGGGAAAGGGGCAGTTCTAAAGCATCCTGGCTGTTCGCGATCGCAGGGATGCTGGGCTGCTCTGGAGGAGCCATCACAAGACCGGGGCGGGCGGCTACGAAAGCTGCTAAATCTAGATTTAGGGCAGATTTAGGCGGTTCTGCCACTTTGACGGGTTCCATGGGCGGCAATAAACTGCCATCCAAAATCTGGTCAACATCGCCAAACAACTCGTCCATTAAGCTGCTGGCATACGTGTTGGACGATGGAGACGATCGATCAGCCGCCTGTTGTGTTTCAACAGGAGCGTCGATATCCGCGTTCCACGACTGTTCTAGTAGGACGTGTTCGTTATTGCGATCGTGTGACATAGCGCTTCCACCAACCCATTCTGTCGGATTGACTCCAAGAGACTCCAAGAGATGCTTAGCAGTCTACTCGAAAAATCAAAAAACGCTACATATAATGTGGGACTTTTCTTAAAATCCACCTTCAGGGCGAGGGGGGAGGCAGATATAGCGGTTTCGTAGGTTTTCTTGAAGGGTTTTTAAAGGTATGCCAATCCTGGGTGTGCCAATCTTTTAAGTGGCATGTTTGGGCGTTTGGGAGGGAGAGGGGTAGGAGGGTAGGGGGATTGGGTGAATATCTTGAGAGTGTTGGGTTGTAGAAGGGGAGTAAGTCTGTGACGATCGACTCAGTGCAGATCGAGAACTTAGGAAATTAAGGGGGAACGGTCAAGATGAGCTACGTGATGGTGGATGTGGAGGCGGATGGGCCGATTCCGGGGGATTATTCGATGGTTTCCTTGGGGGCAATCGTGGTGGAGCCGTCCTTGAGTCAGACTTTTTATGCGGAGTTACGGCCAATTTCCGATCGCTGGATTCCCGAGGCTTTGCAGGTGAGTCAGTTTACCCGTGAAGCGACTTTGCTGTTTGAGGAACCTCAAGGGGTAATGGAGCGCTTTGCCCATTGGGTTGATTCGGTGAGTATTGGCCGTGCTTTTTTTATTTCTGACAACAATGGGTTTGATTGGCAGTTCGTGAATTGGTATTTCCATCACTTTTGCGGTAGAAATCCCTTTGGGCACAGTTCTATGAATTTGGGCTCGCTGTACAAGGGGATGATGAAGGATACATTTGTGAATTTCAAGCATCTTCGTCAAACAAACCATACGCACAATGCCTTGGATGATGCTAGAGGCAATGCTGAAGCGTTGTTAAAGATGAAGGCTGAGTTAGGACTGAAAATTAGTTTGAAGTAGAAGTTGCGTAACCACGGGCCGAGCCCTAGTTTTTATCTTCCTCTGGAAAATTGATGAATCTCTGGGTGGGCTTTGCCTCAACGCAGGCCAGCCCCACCAGCTAAAGAAATACCAAAAGACGGGCTTTCCTGATGTTCTAGTGCCATTATGGAAATATATTCATTACCTTTTATTCCACCATTGCCCAACTCAAAGGAGCCCTATGTCGATCGACCTTGAACTGCCCAATATTGCCCCTGAAGATGTCTCAGGTTCTGTGAATTTGATCGAAGCGATCGAAACCGTCATCGATAGCCTGGATACTACCAATTCAGCGATGGTCAGCCAAGGTGATAACGGCCATCTCTGGAAGTTCCAGTACGGCTCAGTCGAAGTCTTTGTGCAATTGACGGGGATTTCTGACGACGACGTATTAACCGTATGGTCTAGGATCCTGTCCCTGCCCGTAGCGAACGAAGCCGCTCTCACCCGTAAACTCTTGGAAATGAACTGGCTGAGTACCTTCGAGGCCAGATTTGCGATCGCCGACGGCCAAGTGATTGTCATGGCTAACCGCACCGTTGCTGACATTTCTCCCGGCGAAATCTCCCGTGCCATTACCGTCGTCGCCACGATCGCCGATGACCACGATGAAGCCCTCCTTGCCGAATTTGGGTCGGGCACCTAACTCCCCTCCAGGTATCCCAAACTTTTCATCCAAACTTCGCAGCCCAAACTTCGGAACCCAGGGAAATCAATCTGTATTCTGCTTTAGCGACTTAATTGCAGCTCAATTAAGTCGCTAATGTCGCGTCTATCAATTTGAACGGTGGAGGAGCCATTTCATGCAGCACAAACTATCTTGGAGCTACGGGCTATCAGGACTCTTAACCCTGGGGTTGGTTATCGTCCCATCGGCCCAAGCTAAGGAGTTACCCAACTGCCGCCAACCCAAAACCAACTTAGAAAAGAGTATTTGTCAGACCTCAGTGAATTGCGAGAACCCTGTGACGCAATTAGACCTCAATTTTTGTAGTGCTTGGGAGGCAGAGGTTAGCGATCGGCAACTCAATCAAGCCTACAAGCAACTCAGAGACCAGTACCGAAAACAGAATGATCAACATTTCAAAAAACGGGATAATTACTTGGTGAATTCCCAATTAGCTTGGATTAAATATCGCGATACCCATTGTCAATGGATTGCTAGTCGCTTTGATGGGGGAAGTGCTCAGCCCATGCTCTACAGCAGTTGTATTGGTACTGTTACGCAGCAGCGCACCAATGAGTTGAAAGAAGAACTAGATTTCGAACAAAATCATTAAATTACGCATAGGGGATGCAGTCTAGGTTTTCAGTCTGGATTTACAGGTTTAAGGGTCTATGTCTCAAACTTGGCGATCGATTCCGCTCCTATGCGCTGATGGCAAAACGCAAATGGCGATCGATCGCTATTTTTTAAGCCGCCATGCCTTAGGCCACCATCCCCCCGTCCTGCGGTTCTACACTTGGGCTCCTCCTGCTCTTTCCCTCGGCTACCACCAGCACAATTACCCCGAAGCGTGGCAGCACTTAACTTGGCAAGGGCAAGCGATCGACCTCGTGCGCCGACCCACGGGAGGACGGGCCGTTTTGCACCAAGGCGATCTGACCTACGCTGTCATTGCCTCTGGGTTCGCGACCAACCGCATGGCAAGCTACCAGCAAATTTGTCACTTTCTCATCCAAGGGCTAGCCACGATCGGGATTGAATTGCACTACGGAGCGGCTGGACGGGGCTATATCCAAAACCCCAACTGTTTCGGCACCGCAACGGCAGCGGATTTAATCATGGCAGATGGCAGCAAACTGATTGGCAGTGCCCAAGCCCGCAAGGAAAAAGCGATTTTGCAGCATGGTTCCCTTCGCCTCACCCCCGATCGAGATTTATTCGCAACCGTTTTTGGCGAAACGGATTTGCATCTCCCGACACTCTCTCCAGAACAGCAGGACATCGATCTCGTGATCAACGCTTTAACTCAAGCTGCGATCGACGGCTTTGGCATTGATTTGATAACGCAACCCTTAACGGTTGAGGAACTCCAGGAAATACAAAAAATCACCAGTAGCGTTGAATCACTTTAATCCAGCGGCTACTAGTGAAGTAGTTTCAATAAAAATGGAATCGTGACAACGCCAAGAGAATTCAACCCTTAAGCCAAGGCAGAATTCCCGAAATCCGGTGGAACATCCTGCCAACGACCATTTCCCACAGCGCGGATTGCTTCCTTGAGATCCACATCTCCGGTGTAGATCGCCCGACCGACGATCGCTCCCGTGACACCGATCGCTTCTAAGCTCAATAAATTCAGCAAATCCGTGACCGAACTGACTCCACCGGAGGCAATCACCGGAATGTTAATATGCGTTGCCAGTTCCCGCAATGCCTCCAGATTCGGGCCTTGCAATGTGCCGTCGCGATGGATGTCGGTGTAGATAATCGCCGCTGCCCCCAGTTGGGCCATGCGTTGCGCCAGGTCGATCGCCTCCACCTCCGAAGTCTCTAACCAACCCTTCGTCGCCACCTTGCCATTACGGGCATCGATTCCCACAATAATCTGACCGGGAAATTCGCCACAGAGATCGCCCACCAGTTCCGGCTGTTCCACCGCCACCGTGCCTAAAATTGCACTGCGCACCCCTAATCCCAGCAAATCCGTGACCCTGGCCCGATCGCGCAAGCCGCCCCCCACCTGCACAGGAATGTCTAACGCCTGTACTACCTTTTCGATCACGGGTAAATTAACGGGCTCACCTGTTTTGGCCCCATCCAGATCCACCAAGTGCAACCGAGTGGCTCCTTGCTCCTGCCATTGCCGCGCCACGGCCACCGGATCTTCCCCAAATACCTGGGATTGGGCATAGTCTCCTTGGTACAACCGCACACAGTTGCCGCCCAAGAGATCGATCGCGGGAATGACTTCCATAGCCTCAGTTCACATAGGGTACAGGGTAATAGGGTACAGGGTTTGGGAACGGAGAGGTAGAGGTGATTTGGTGAACCAGCCTAGGGCGGTTACTGGCGTATAGTGACTACAGAACTGATTTGTACAAAATCGGTATCAAAAATCTGGACAAGCCCGTGTATAGACAGGTATGGACAAAGCCCTCATTGCCAACTTTGCAGCCGCCCTTCTCGCCATTGTCAATCCGATCGGGAACCTGCCAATTTTCGTGAGCTACACTGCTGGGGAACGCCAAGGGGTACAACGTTGGCTGGCGCTGTTTATTTCCATTACTGTTGTGGGATTTTTGCTGCTGTTTTTAATCACTGGCGCAGCCATTCTGAAATTTTTCGGTATCTCGATCGCAGCCTTTCGCATTGCCGGAGGAATTTTACTGCTGCTGACAGGCATCGGCATGGTGCGCGGTCATCAAATGCAACGCACCCACGAAATTGCCAATCAAGCCAAATACACCGATTTTGTAGAGGCAGAATCGGTCTATCGTAAAATTCTCATCCCGTTAGGCATCCCGATTTTCGTCGGCCCAGGTTCCATTAGCACCGTGATTCTGTACGGAAGTCAAGCCCGCGATCGGGTGACTTTTCTGGCGCTGATGGGCGTCATTGTCGCCATTTCCCTCTTCACCCTGGTGATCCTGATGAGTAGCCTCTGGATGCGTAGGGTCTTGGGCAAATCTGGGCTGGACATTGCCACTCGCATATTGGGGCTGTTCCTAGCTGCGATCGGCGTTCAGTTCATTCTCAGTGGACTGGCCGCTGCCACAATCAACTTCATTAGTCCCGATATCCAGTGAGGATATAGCGTATACAGCGATCGGTAGCTGGGTAGCTGGGTGGTAGCTGGGTAGTTAGGTGGGTGGATGAATTTGGGAAGTTATTTCTTGGCAAATTCCTCAGCCTTGCTATCCAGTCAACGTGGAAGCTAGGTGGAAGCTAGTCAGAAATCTTGTGCTGATCGACCGAAAATTTCCTCCGTAAATTTAATTGATTACTGACATTAATTAAATTAATCCAAAGCTTTTGAGACCTCGCCCGTTTTTGCGCCAAGATGAGCCAAAGCGTTATGGGCACAGGAGTTTGGGGAGTCTTCGCATCGGGCTAACCAGCAGCTTGCCGGAGGTTTGGGCTGCTCAAATGATCTCCTTGCTACGCTTTTACAGGGATTTATGACATACAATTGCAGGCAACTCGTGTTCTGCCGCTTAGGGGTTTTCTATGAGCATCGGATATGTCGCGCTCGTCCTCCACGCCCATTTACCATTCGTGCGGCACCCTGAGAGCGACTTTGTTCTTGAGGAAGAATGGCTCTACGAAGCGATTACTGAAACCTACATTCCTCTGATCCAAGCATTCGAAGGGCTGAAGCGGGATGGGGTGGAGTTTAAGCTGACCATGAGTATGACGCCGCCGTTGGTGTCAATGCTGTTGGATCCGTTGTTGCAGGAACGCTACGACGAGCACTTAGCGACGCTGGAAGAATTAGCGGAGCTAGAGATCGATCGCCACAAGCATAACGGCCACATGAAGTATTTGGCGGAATACTACGCCAACGAATTCCACCAAGTCCGGTTGATTTGGGAAAAGTACGATCGCAATCTCGTTACAGCATTCAAGCAATTCCAAGACTCCAATAACCTAGAAATCATCACCTGCGGAGCCACCCACGGCTACTTGCCGCTGATGAAGATGTATCCCCAAGCCGTTTGGGCGCAGCTCAAAGTGGCCTGTGAGCATTACGAAGAAACCTTTGGTCGCGCACCCAAGGGCATCTGGTTGCCGGAATGTGCCTACTATGAAGGTCTGGAGCGCATGCTGGCGGATACGGGTCTGCGCTACTTCCTCACCGATGGCCATGGCATTCTCTACGGACGGCCCCGGCCTCGCTTTGGCACCTATGCGCCGATCTTTACAGAATCGGGCGTGGCAGCATTTGGGCGTGACCATGAGTCTTCTCAGCAGGTGTGGTCGTCGGAAGTGGGCTATCCCGGTGCGGTGGAGTACCGAGAGTTCTACCGCGATTTGGGTTGGGATGCGGAGTATGAGTACATCAAGCCCTACATCATGCCCAACGGTCAGCGTAAGAACGTGGGGATTAAGTACCACAAGATTACGGGTAAGGGCCTGGGCCTGAGCGAGAAGGGGCTGTACGATCCCTATTGGGCGCGGGAAAAGGCGGCGGAACATGCGGGCAACTTCATGCAAAACCGTCAGCAGCAACTGTCTCACCTGCATGGCATGATGCACCGCAAGCCGATCGTCGTGTCGCCCTATGACGCAGAGCTGTTTGGTCACTGGTGGTATGAAGGGCCTTGGTTTATTGACTACTTCATGCGTAAGTCTTGGTTTGACCAAAATACCTATGAAGTAACGCACTTGGCCGATTACCTGCGCGGCAATCCAACCCAACAGGTGGTCAGACCGTCCCAATCCAGTTGGGGCTACAAGGGCTTCCATGAATATTGGTTGAACGAAACCAACGCTTGGATTTATCCCCACTTGCACAAGGGAGCTGAGCGCATGATCGATCTTTCCCGAATGGAGCCGATCGATGAGTTGCAATGGCGCGCACTCAACCAAGCCGCACGGGAGTTGCTCTTGGCGCAATCGTCTGACTGGGCGTTCATCATGCGGACGGGAACGATGGTGCCCTATGCGGTGCGACGCACCAAGTCCCACCTGCAACGGTTCCACAAGCTGTATGACGATCTGCGGGAGGGCAAGGTGGATTCGGGTTGGTTAGAAAAAGTGGAAGCGATCGATAACATCTTCCCCAACATCAACTATCGGGTCTATCGTCCTCTCTAGGTCGAGTTCGGCACAGCGGTAATTGAACGATTTTTAACGGTTCGATTCCCTGTAAACCCTTGTCCTTTTGAATTCTCTAATATTCTCTAATAGGTGCTCTCTCCCGTCGATCGTGACTGATTGATGGGAGTTTTTTTATTGATCGGAGTGATTGAATTGTCTAGGGATTGGATTCTCTAGTGATTCAACTCGCTAAATGGGCCTGGATTGCAATCAGCTAGATTGCCAGATTAACTTCAGTTTTTTGAGCTTGCCCATGACTTGTTTCACGGGAGAGCGCTTCTGGCGGTTTTTAATCACCCGAGCCGGATTTCCCACTGCGACGGAATAGGGCGGAATATTGCGGGTGACGATCGCCCCGGCTCCAATTACGCTGTGGGAGCCAATTTCTACGCCATCGACGATCGTGACGCCTGAGCCGATCCACACGTCATCCCCGATCGTAATGCCTTTGAAGGTGAGGGGTTGTTGGTGAATGGGCAGATCGAGAGTCTTGAAGCTGTGATTGAAGCCCAAGATGGAGGTGTGGCCGCCGATCCGCACGCCATTGCCCATTGTCACTTTGCCCCGCACGACCGCAGAGACGTTAATCGAGCAATGGTTGCCCATTTTGAGGGTATGGCTGACGTGGGCATGGGCTGCGATGTAGCATCCTTCCCCCATGTCCAAGGAATCGGGAAAGACTCCGGCTAGCTTGGAGATAAAGCACTGGGAACCGAATGTCATTTGACCTTGGGCGGCTAGGGCTGCTTGCCAGTCAAGCTGGTCTTGCTTTTCCGCAGCGGTTGCCGTTGTCCAAAATGACCAAGGTTCAAAGTCAAAACGATAGGTATTTGGGGAAGTTGCCATGGCCTCGCCTGCTTATCAAAGGGCATTGATGGCAGTGTTCCCGTGGACTCGTGATTAATAACGGAGGGAGGAGATGGGTGACCTGGGATTCGAACCCAGAACCAGCGGATTAAGAGTCCGATGCGCTGCCGTTGCGCCAGTCACCCTTGCACTGAGTTTTTACTTTAACTTAGTTTCTACTCTATCAGATCTTATCGCCGCTGAAAATGGGTTTTCTCAGGGAAGCTGTCTTTGTGAAGCTGTATTCAAGTCTGGTGGTGGGTTGTATCCGTAAATTTCCAGACCTTCCTGACTGAGGGGAATTTTCTCTGTATAATGGTTTAATTGTGTCTGATCCGTAAATTTGGTGAACTGGGCCGATCGAACCTGCGCTAAACCTAGGCTAAACCTGCGTTAAATGCAAAGAATTTTATCAAGCGCCTGTTAATCTCCGTGAAATTACGGTTAAGCATGATATTTTTGAGATCCAGTGGATTCCTGGTTTTACAGGTTAAACTGTTTGTGTAGAGATGCAATGAGTCCCTACAGACTATGAATTTCTTGTTAAATCGTTCGACGATCGCGGATCACTCAGTTAAGTCTCCATTCTCTCCGACTTCGGTTGCGCCTTTGGAAGTGGGTGGGGCTTTTGATTCATTGGTGAGTTTGGAAGAGCTGGTGCCCGATGGGGATTGGCAGGAGGTACTCAGCGCGACCTGGGGACTGCCCTACGAAGAATTGCGCCCCCCTCGCTCCCCCTCTTGGCTTCAGGCTTTACGATCGGTTTTCCCGTTTGGTGGATTTGGCAAACGGTAAGCGGGAGTAAGCGTGATCGAGATTTAAAAGATTTAAAAACCGGGATTTTCTAAAAATCCCGGTTTTTGGAATACGCGCGATCGATGTTATGACCAATACTGCAATGAATACGCAACTCACGCCTAGTTGAATGCTGGAATGCTTTGCTGGTCTGCGTTGGAGGGGCAGATCCCCCCTAGCCCCCCTTAAAAAAGGGGGAACAAGAGTAAATACGCTCAAAGTCCCCCTTTTGTAGCTCTGCTTCCCGCAGGGTAGGGGGATTTAGGGGGATCGAACAGGCCCGATCGCCGTTGCTGTTGGCAGATGCCACGTTACTAAACATCACAACACTGCAAACAATCGCAAAACAGTTGACAGCGTCTCGATTTACCCCTAGGCTTGTTTCTCATAGCTGAGTACAACCGTGTTTTCGTTTTCGTAAGTCCCGATTGAATGCAGCTACGACCCCAAAAATTAAGGCGCTACCCAGCGTTGCTTGGAACCAACAAAGGGTAGCTAAACCCCAAGCTGAAGTGAGCAGCTAGGCGGTCTGACACGGATTTTAACATTCGATCGGGCCACCCTACTTGTCTTGCGCAAAAGGGTGGTCTTAATTTTTGGGATTTCTTCCCCCTACGTTTAGGAGAAATCCCATGTTTATTGGCTTTGACGGCAACGATCGCCCAGAAACTTCGATCGACGATTCCCGCAGACCGTTCCAAATCTACCTCCTCGGCACCCGCGAAGAAATCCAATCGACGATTAATCAATTGCAAGTGGTGCGGTTTTGTGAGCGGATTCGTTGGAGTCCCCCGATTCCTGTACTAGGTTCTGATTGGAAATACATCAGCATGATGGAACGCGATCGAAGAGATCCCCCCTAGCCCCCCTTAAAAAAGGGGGAACAAGAGTAAATACGCTCAAAGTCCCCCTTTTTAAGGGAGATTTAGGGGGATCGAACACGCGCGATCGACGTTATGACCAATACTGCAATAGATACGCGACTAACGTAAGGCTAAATGCTGTAAGGGTTTTCTCGTCTGCGTTAGAGGGGCGGATCCCCCCTAGCCCCCGCGCTACGCGCCGCTAACGCTAGAAAAAAAGGGGGAACAAGAGTAAATGCGCTCAAAGTCCCCCTTTTGAAGGGGGATTTAGGGGGATCGAACACGCGCGATCGACGTTATGACCAATACTGCACGGAGAAGTTGGGGGATTTTGGGCATCCTGAATTTAGCTGGTTTGCGGTGATCTAGGGTATGTCCAAATTGAGTACAACTGATTTCCATTTGCCCTATAACCCGGAGCTTGTATTTCCTGCTAAGGAAATGCGGAAGAACCCGACTCCGGCTGAAAAGAAGCTGTGGCAAGAGTTTCTACGAGATTCGGAATTTCGTTTTTTACGACAACGCCCGATCGATCACTTTATTGTCGATTTCTATTGCGCAAAGTTGGGTTTAGTCATTGAGGTAGATGGGAGTGGTCATTTTACAGAGCAAGGAAAAGCCCACGACCAAGAAAGAACACAGATTTTAGAAGGGTATGGATTAACAGTCGTGAGATTTACGAATGAAGAAGTTTTGAATGATTTCGAGAACGTACGCCAAACAATCACTAAAATCCTTTCAAAGTCCCCCTTTTTAAGGGGGATTTAGGGGGATCGAACACGCGCGATCGACGTTATGACCAATACTGCAATAGATACGCGACTAACGTAAGGCTAAATGCTGTAATGGTTTGCTGGTCTGCGTTGAAGGGGCAGATCCCCCCTAGCCCCCCTTAATAAAGGGGGAACCGGAATCCTAGGACTGGCTCGTGCTACAGTTCACAAGTCTCTGCGCGGCGGACGAGAACAAAGCGCAAACCCAAAGCACCCCCCACCCAAAAAGAGGGCAATTCTCCTGCGAAAGAATGAAGAAGATTTTTCTTGAAGTCTGAGTAGCTCACGTCGCTGTCTCCTTTCGTCCATCCAACTTTAGCGCAAAAGTTATCCCACTCTTTCCCGTGTGTCATCGGGCTTCCACATTCCTGCCAGATTTTCTTCTGCACAGAAAATCCAAAATGTCCCTTGCTTGCTTCTACCCAGAGTCGATCGATCGTCAATAAATCCGTACAAGAAAAATTCTCCAAATCCTCCGGTTTCAGATACCACCGATCGACCTGTCCCGCCACTTCCCGCATGACTCGCAGAGTTTCCCGATCGGCCTCTTCCCACTTCCCTGCCTTCAATAGCTCACGCAACTTTTCATAGCTCACACCTTTTTCAGATTGCAGCAGAATTGTATCAATTGCGCTTACTGGCTCCGTGGCAGGCGTTGATGGCTCAGAAGGTTCCTGAACCTCCGGTGGTTTAGGTTTAGGCAATTCCTGAGGCGACAACCGCGCGATCGTGCATTCCAAAATCTGCGTAGCATCCTTATTAGTCAATGCTAATAAACTTCGATATTGCTCTAACCGTTTCTGTTCCCGTTCTCCAAATGGATACCTATGTTGAACCGCCTTCTCTACCAATGCCTGGTACTTGTCTAACTTCGATCGATATTCGCGAATTGGTTCTAAAACCTCCGCTTCAATATTCAGCGCCACTTCTCGATCTAATTTCCACTTACTTTGGAATTCCTCTAAGATTGGCCGACTAAAAATTTCATCAATTTCGCCCTCATCCTCCTGAACAATTCTTTCAACCTGTTTTCGGTATTGCACCAGCGGATCCCCCAGCGCCACCTTCGCAATCCGTAACTGATAGCCTTCCCCCTTCGCAAAAATCTTGGGCTTCATGGACGGAGCCTCTTCCTGCACCTTCCGACTCACGTACTGATGCAAGTGATCGACCGTAATGTCATCGTTCTCTGCTGCCGCCGCTGCCCCTGTCCGCAACCCCTCCGTCAAATAATGGCCATAAACCGACAACTCCCCCCCATTCAAGCGCTCAAAGGCATAATCCATTCCACTCGTCGAAGTCATCACCACCCGACCTTCCGCACCGAGTACTGCCTCCACATCGATCGCGCCATCATCCATCGGCACCAAATCCCCAAACGCCCCACTGAAGCAACAATTCAAAATCACAACTTGTCGCTTGGCTTTACTCGCTCCCATCCAACTGCTGACACTCTGCGCCGCGATCGCTGTCGTCGTGATCAACTTCTCCCCCACCTTCTGGGTATTCTTCATCGCAAAATGCAACCGACGATCGGCATCCTTCACCCCATGCCCCGCCAGAAATAGCAGCACAAAATCATCCTTAGCATGGCTCAAATACCACGTTTCGATCGTCGTCGCCAGGGTACTAGAATCCACATCCAAATGCATTTGCACATCATCAAAGCCACCGATCTCTGGATTCTCCAACAACGCCTTCAACCCCTGCACATCATGGGGCGCAGACTTCAGCGGCTTAAATCCCTCTAGATACTGACCCGTCCCAATCAACAACGCCTTACGTGCCATGACCTTACAAATAACAATTTCGATGAAGTCTTTATCAGTGTGGCTCGGTTCCCCCTTTTTTAAGGGGGGGTAGGGGGGATCCACCCACTTCGCAATCCACGCAATGATTCTGATTAACTTTCTATTTCGTTTGAATTAACTGCACCGTAAATGAATCCAGTTCTCTAATAGCCGCTATTTGTTGTTCTAGCTGTTCCTGCGTACGATATTCCAAATTAAATTCCCGATCGCCATTCTTATAACTCAGCTTCAAAACCGTATTCGGGCGCAAATTCCATAACCACTTCATCACCGCCAAAAGATTCGTCGCATTTACCTCCGCCTTCAAAATCCCTAACAAAAACGCCGCTGCCCCAGACATCGCCCCTTCCGGCACATCCTCTTCCCGTGCCAGCCCAGCCTCCTCCGCCAAATCCTCCCGCAACTCTTCTGCCAGCCGCAGCGCATACGCTTCCATTTCTTCCGGTTCCAAATCCAAGCCAGCTTGATTCAAATCAATCAATACCTGCGCCATGCCAAAGCTCTCCAAGCCACTGCCTAACATTTTTGTCCGATTATACTCTCACCTCCCCTCTAATCCGGGAAACTTACCCCTCCTATCCTCCTACCCTCCTACTCCCCCACCTGCACAAACCGGATTCCACCTGGGCATCTTTGAAGACATAACCAAAACACCTTCAAACTCCATGGGGAAATCACTACGCAAAGCAACCTGGCAATGGCGCGGCCTCCTCCTGATCATCCCTGCCGTCACCGCAAGCGTACTCGGACTACGCCTCTCCGGCAGACTCCAACCCCTAGAACTCATGTTCTATGACCAATTCATGCGCCTCCGCCCCGCCGAACCCCCCGACCCCCGCATCCTCATCATCGGCATCACCGAAGCCGACCTCGCCCAAGAAGGCTGGCCCATCTCCGACTGCACCCTCGCCCGATCGCTCAGCCAACTCAAAACCCTCCAACCCACCGCGATCGGCCTCGACCTCTACCGCAACCTCCGCCAAAACTCCAGCCTGCACCCCGATATCGACCCCTGCAAAGGCCAAGGCTACCAACAACTCCAAAAACTCTTCGCCACCACCCCCACCCTCATCGGCATCGAAAAAGTCGGCAACGATCGCACCAGCGAACCCATCCCACCCCCAGAAACCCTCGCCAACCTCGATCAAATCGCCGCCAACGATGTTCTCCTCGACCCCGACGGGCGCATCCGCCGTGGCCTCCTCTACCTCTACCCCGAAAACCGCGACGGCATCGAAGGCCTCGCCACCCGCCTCGCCACCCAGTACCTTGCGACCCAAAACCTCAGCCCCGACCCCAACGCCGAAATCCTCACCTTCCCCACCCATCCGCCCACCCTCTTCCCCCCCCTAGAAGCCGACGACGGCAGCTACCAAAACATCGACGCCCAAGGCTACCAAACCCTGATTAACTATCGCGGCAAACTCGGCAGCTTTGATCGCGCCTCCCTCACCGAACTGCTCAACGGCCAACTCACCCCCGATCGCGCCCAAGGCCGCATCGTCCTGATCGGAGCCGTCGCCTCCAGCCTCAACGACAGCTTCATCACCCCCTACGACAGCGGCTTTGTCGAATCCGCCGTCAAAACCCCCGGCGTCGAAATCCACGCCCACCTCACCAGCCAACTCCTCAGCACCGTCCTCGATCGGCGATCGGGCATCCACTTCTGGCCCGACTGGCTAGAAACCCTCTGGATCATCGCCTGGATCAGCCTCGGCGCAATCCTCACCTGGCACTGGCGCTACACCAAACCCCACCAAGCCCCAGGCCGCATTCTAGTGCTCGTCGGCCTCGGTTGCAGCCTCGTCCTAGGCAGTTACTGGGCCTTTTGCTTGGGCTGGTGGTTACCCGTCCTACCCAGCGGCCTAGGCTACACCATCGCCATCCTCGTCATCACCAGCTACCTCGCCCGCCGCGCCGCCGACATCCGCAAAACCTTTGGCCGCTACCTCACCGACGAAGTCGTCACCCAACTCCTGGAAACTCCTGAAGGCTTGAAACTCGGCGGAGAACGACGACAAATTACCCTACTCATGGCCGACCTGCGCGGCTTTTCCGCCGCCGCCGAACAACAACCCCCCGAAAACGTCCTCGCCTTCCTGAACCGCTACCTGGAATGCATGACCAACGTCATCACCCGCTACCAAGGCACGATCGACGAATTCATGGGCGACGGCATTTTAGTCATGTTTGGTGCCCCCACCCAGCGCCTTGATGATCCCGATCGGGCCATCGCCTGTGCGATCGCCATGCAACAGGCGATCGTGCAAGTTAATCAATTCAGCCATCTCATCGGCCTGAATCAAGTCGAAATGGGCATCGGTATCACCACCGGCGAAGTCGTCGTCGGCAACATCGGCTCCGCCAAACGCGCCAAATACGGCGTCGTCGGGAGCCACATCAACCTCACCGCCCGCATCGAATCCCAAACCGTCGGCGGCCAAATCCTCATTTCCGCAGCCACCCGCGCCCTCGTTGTCTCCGAACTCACCCTCGGCCAACAATTGCAGATCCAAACCAAAGGCTTCTCCCAACCCGTCACCCTCCACGAAGTCCTAGGCATTGGCGCACCCTACTACCTGCAACTCGAAAATACCTTAGAACCCCCGATCGCCCTGCCCCAGCCGATCGCCGTGGAATACATGGTGCTGGATGGTAAAGCGATCGAAGCCACCGCCAGTTCTGCCGAAATCCTCGCCCTCTCTGACCACGAGCTCGATCTCTACAGTGAGCGATCGCTGGAGCCGTTACTCAACCTGAAGCTGAACCTATTGACCCCCGATCGCAGCGCTGACTTCTACGCCAAAGTCCAAGGCGCGATCGGCCCCCACATCTATCGCTTGCGCTTGACCTTTCTGCCCCCCGCCGTCGAAACGCTGCTGACCGCCGCACTCTCCCACCGAAGCGCCCACCTTAATCCCGCAGATAGTCAATCCACTGCTCCACCACCGAGGGCGAACCGTACCACAGCCCCGCACTCTTGGGCGCATGACGCACGCCCTCCAGCGTAATATTCTCCGCTCCCGCCAAGTGCGCCGACTCCACCGGCGTAATGCCATCGCCCCAGCAATCTCCCCGCCCGCAGGTCAGCTCATAGCTACTGTAGGCCAGCCATTGGCCCAGCTTTTTCTCGCCATAGACCGACTTGCCCGCCACACAGACATAACGCACCGTCGGTTCAAAGGCTCCGGGATAGCTGGTATTAACAAAGTCTAAATTCTTACGAGTCCAGCGCTCCTGGCTGGTATGGGGCGTTCCCAAGGTAATCAGGCGATGCACCCATTGGTGAGCCTGCCAGCACTGCACCGATCCCGCTGGCTCCGGGTGAATGTCGTAGCACTGAGCGCCTAAGTAAATCCGCGAAATCCAGCCCCCGGCTGAATGCCCCACCAGATTGACTTCCGCCGTATTAAACCGCTGGCGCACGTCCTGCACTGTTCGATCGATCTTTTCAATGATGGGCCGAATCGATCGTCCCCCCAGCGTCGGAACCCAGTCCCATTTCGTTAACGGCACCGTCACCGTGGGAATACTCCATTGGGTGAGAAGTTGCTCAAATGCTTGGTATTCCGTCGCAGGTGCGAAATATCCTGGCACAATAACGGTGGGTAGCATCATCTCGATCGGGCGAATTAAGGTAATGGGTTCATCGGTGATGGGATCGGCCTTAATGGCGTCAGCCCTGCCGTGTCACCCACTACCGACATGCGTTCACTCTAGAAAGCCATGGTGAAGCAAGCTGCTGTATGGCAAATTGCATCATGGCTCTCAGTCAAAATTGGACAGTAATTGTCCTCTCTTAAATCTTAGAGCAAGTTAACACAACTTTACACCTGTTCATAATTCTGTAACGTTAAACGCTGCAACTTTTTGAGGAACTATACAGATCAATCTACTTTTCGGAGAAAAGGATCCTATAGGTTTCACAGTTGTTATCTTCCCTGTTGCAGTCTTTTAGCAGTTTTTCTAAGCAGTGTTCTTAAGGATGCGGCTCTGACCTATGCAGTTCTGGTTATTTTGTTGTGGAAATCGTCTTGTTGTCTGTGGAGAGGCTAACTCGTGGGATTAGGGACACTATACGGAGTTGGGGTTGGGCCCAGTGATCCCGAACTAATTACACTTAAAGGACTGCGGCGCATTGTCAAAACGCCGATCGTGGCGTTTCCGGCGGGGCTGAATGGCAAACTTGGAGTGGCTGAGGCGATCGTGCAGCCTTGGTTACATGCCCACCAGGTACGACTACCCCTGCACTTCCCCTATGTACGTCAACAGGACACCCTGGAAACCGCCTGGAAATCAGCGGCCCAAAGAATCCTCCCCTACCTAGAAGCGGGACAGGATGTGGTGTTTATTTCCGAAGGGGATGTCAGTTTCTATAGCACCTTCACCTATCTGGCCCAAGCCGTGAAAACAGCGCAGCCCTTCGCTCGCATTGAAACCATTCCAGGGATTTGTTCCCCCTTGGCGGCGGCGGCAGAGTTGGGTCTCCCATTAACGTTGCAGGGACAACGCCTAGCGGTCTTGCCTGCGATCTATTCCGTTGCGGAATTGGAAACAGCGCTCCAGTGGGCCGATGTGGTGGTTTTAATGAAAGTCAGTTCGGTCTATGCCGAGGTCTGGGATGTCCTTAAGCATCACAAGTTGCTGGAACAAAGCTACGTTGTAGAACGGGCCACGGCTACGACCCAGCGGGTCTATGACAACTTGCAGGATTGGCCGGATCTGAAGCTGCCTTATTTTTCCTTGATGATCGTCAAAGTACGGGAGAATCCAGGTTTTCTGGAGGATCTCTCGTAAGGGATCGGTCTGCCCGTAAAGGTTTAGGGGTAGAGGGGATGGCGAGTATGTGAACTTAGCCTGATCATCAGAATGGCTGAGATCGGCAACTTTTTTGCTGGGATCGCGTCATTGGAGAGGATCTTGGACGATCGCCTCCATAGCCCAGATACCTAAATTCTCAGGGCAAAGTATCATTGATTGAATCTGCCTTTAGAATGCAATCAGGCTCAATTGATAGCTCTCTTTTGGACGATGTGCTTTTCTAAATTCCCTATATAGCAGTAGGCTTGTTAACCGTCGGTTCACCTTGTTGCCCATTTCGCAATTCATAGACCTCGTTCTATAGCTTTCTCGCTTTCTCATTGCTGTCCTATTTCCCCGGAGGATCCAAGCTGCCATGACCCACCTCAATTCACCGTGGTTGAATTCTGAACACATGGTGACGTTAGTTACGGAAGTTGCGAAACAACCGATGACGATCGCGATGGTGGCTTCGATCGGGGCCCATGGGTTGTTTTTGCTGGGCTTGCCAGCCCTCACCGCCAGTCAACCCAAGGACAATACGCGCACGGTGGGCGTTGTTGCCCTGACTCCGGAGGAAATGGCCCAGTTGCCCAGCACCAACAGCACAATGGTCATGCCGTCGGGCAATCCGCTCTCTCCCTTGCAGCAGCAGCCTGGAAGCACTTTTTCCTTCCCGCAGACGAATAATAATAGTACGTTGCCCGATAATCTTCTGGGGTCTGCAAGCGGCACTACCTCCGATCCCAACTCGATTTACTCTTTGCCGAATTTAGGGATGTCCAGTGGTGGCATGGATTTTAGCAATGCCTTTCCGCCGTCCCGATCGAGTGGCAGTTCGACCCCCGATCGCGATCGTCCATCCGTAACAGACAATCAGCCCAAAAATATTCAGCAGCCTGAGGTGCAGATCAGTCACGATGACACCTCTCAGGCAGATCAATCTCAAAACGATTCCCAAAAAACACCACCCAATACCCCACCCTCACCGCTGCCCTCCGCCAATCCAACCCAACAGCAGATCGCAGCCAACCAGACTCCTAATAATAATCCGCCTGCGGGTGCCAATCCCTCCGGCCCGACTCCCCTCCCACCCGATGGCCCTACCGTTCCTCCAAAACTTTCTTCTGCCGCTGAAGAACTGGTGAAGAAGCAACAGGAATATCAACGCATTGCCGCTTCCTACAAGGCGGATGGTGCTAAGGATAAGCAAGGTGAACTGACACAAGCAGGAGGCTTATTTTTCAGCACCCTTAAGCCAGAAGTCATAGCTCGATATGTTGAGGCCAATGGCAATCAATTTCCCACAATCGCTGCCCCTATTGTCGATCGTCACAATGAGGCGTTAACGTATCCATTCCCCGCCACCTATAAGCTACCTAACTTCCAGTTTGACCAGCCGGTAAAAATCTCTGGCCTTGTTGGCGTGGATGGCAAGCTAGATCCGGAGACCCTCTATGTTCTGAAGGGAACCGGCTACAACGATTTGGATGCGATCGCGATCGCGGAAATGAAAAAGAAGCAATTTCCCGCCACCGGACAGTTGACCTATCGCATTGTTGAGTTCTATTTTGCACCCCGCCAGCAGGTAAGTTAATTGACGACTACAATCCCTGAACTTCTGATTGGCTATTGTATTGCTACCTAGTTTCTATGCCCTCCAGATCCCCCAATAAGAAGCCGACAATTCCACATGAGGAATTACTCAAGAACATCATAATTTTTGGGGTTATTGTTACTGTGATTCTTGTCCAGATAGAGTTTACTCCTAGCACTTCTCCTCCACCTATCACGATGCTTACAAAGCCTGGTTGTGTGGTTAAAGGTAACATTTCTGTATCGACGGGGCGGTATCTTTACCACGTCCCAGGCATGCAAAACTATAACAATACAGTGATTAATTTCCAAAACGGAGAGCGCTGGTTCTGTTCAGAGGCAGAAGCCAAAAGAGCAGGTTGGACTAAAGCGCCAAAATAGATTACGCCCAGATAAAATTGATTGAAAGCTGACTAACCCCTCTGCCATGTCCTTCTGCTTGCCAGTGAGTCGGCTGCTCATTAATTATTTAGATTTTTCTGCTTCAGTCTTGCATAACTCGATCGCTTGTCCCCTATGGGAGAACTGTCAGCTTACCGAATGATCAGTTCACCCTTAGGAGATGGCAAGATGAAGACCTCCAACCTGCTCAACCTCGCGCTCGCTTTATCCGTTGTTACTACGATCGCCCTTCCCGCTACCACCAAACCCGCAGCGGCTCAACCCACGACCGTCAGCCAAACCAGCCGCACCAACGGCGTCATTCCCCAAAGCGCAGGGGTCGTCATCCAACTGCCTGCCAATATGGTGGTTGATGTCGGCCAAAAGCAGGATATGCCCTACACCGTGCCCTTGGCACAGCCCATCTATGACCTGCAAGGGAACGAAGTCATTCCTGCCCAAGCCCCCGTCAGCATCAAAATTAAACCTGAAAATGGCGGTGCAAAAATTGTGGCAGAGTCGATCGTGGTTCGCGGTCAAATCGTCCCCATTACTGCTGCGACTGCCGTCATCCCAGGCCGCACCGTCACGGAACAAACGGGCGAACAACGGGCCAGGGAAAACAGCGCCGTCATGGGCAACCTGTTTGGGGCCATTGGTGGGTCGATCGCTCCGGTGTCCAAGCGAGGCAACGCCTTCGAGCACATGGGCATGATTGGTGGTGCTGTTGGCATCCTGAGTGGCTTAAGCTCTCCCCGGAACTATCGGATTGTGGAACTGTCCAGCGGAACCGTCTATGTCCTGCAATTGCAATCCGCCGTCACGCTACCCACCTTGGCCCTAGCGCCTCAGAATAATGCTCAATCTTCCCAATCCGGCAGTGCTGACGAGCAAACAGCAAACCAACCCAAATTCGACTTCCAAAACGTGGCGCAATACACGAATGGGTTAGAAAATGTGCTCAAAGCCTTCAAGGATGGCAAAATGTCCCTCAGCGAAGCCCGCCGGATTATCATCGCCGCTGACACCTACGCCACCCAAAGCCTGCAACCTCGGCTCTATCCTCCCGCTGGTATTCGTCGCCAAGTTCTGCAATTCTTTGATTACACCTACGAAATCGATCGCAAGTAATCTCCCCTGTCAGAATGATATTTAGTGATCCATTGCATCTCCCCTACTCACAATAACTCCAGCTATCTTCCCACGCTGTCCTGTGCTGTCCTATGCCCCGCGCCGTTAGCTCTTCCCAACCCAAATCCAACAATCAGCCTGCAAAACTGTGGATGCTTCTGATTGGCGTCAATGAATACCAAGATGCAACTTTGCCAGCGCTCCAGTATTCCGCGATCGATTGTCAGAGTTTGGGAGATGTCCTAACTGAAGTGGTTTCTTCCTCGTTTGCAACCTGTGATGCTAGCATCTATCACGATTTAGCCGAACAGCTTCCGGTTGTGGCTCCTATCCAGCAAAGTCTGCTGAAAATTCAACAACAGGCAAACGCCCAAGATACCGTCCTCATCTACTTTTCCGGCCACGGGGTTCTCGCTGGAAGCCAGCAGGAAGCGGTGCTGTGTTTACACGATACGGATCTCGATCAGCCCACGGAAACGGGACTGTCCATTCACGCCCTCTTGCAAACCCTGTCCGCCTGTGCTGCCCACCAACAAATTATTTGGCTCGATGCCTGTCACAGTGGCGGCATGACCCTACGCGGTTTACCCATCAATCCAGCAGCCCAATTGGTCGATGTCTTGCAAAAGCAGGTGAAAAAAAGTCAGGGGCTGTATGCGCTACTCTCCTGCGATCGGGCACAGCAATCCTGGGAATTTCCGGAACTGGGCCATGGCATTTTCACCTATTTCCTCATGAAAGGGTTGCAAGGAGAGGCGGCCAATCCCCACGGGTTAATTGACGTAGATAGCTTGTATAAATATATCTATCATCAAACCCTACGCTACGTTGATCAAACCAATCAACAACTGCGTTTGGTCAATCAGCAGAAACGCAGTCGGGGGGAATCGAAATTACAGGCGGAATATCCACTGCAAACGCCGAAACGCATTGTGGAAGGCATTGGGGAATTCATTCTAGCGAAATCGCCCATTTATCTGACAACCCAAGCCATCTCCCACACCCAGCCAATCCGACGGGCGCTCATCATCGACGGCTTTAACCACCAAAACGCAGCGCTGGAGTTCAGTAAGTTACTCAGCCATGCCGGACAATTTGAGGTGGAATATTATCCCAAACCGGGGCAGGACTGGAGCGACATTAAAACTACGATCGCTCAACAGTTAGAAACTATTCCTCCGAATACTGAGAATCATTCCACGCTATTACTCTACCTACGCGGTCAGATTCTGAATCAAGAAGATGGGGAAGCCTCTTTAATACTGGGAGAAACGGGGGAAATCAGTCGATCGTGGCTGCGGCAATACCTGCGACAACACCCAGAACATCAGCAAATGATTATTCTGGATTGTCCCAAGAGTAATTTAGATGATTGCAATTTAGAAGCTTGGGTTGAGGACTTACAGCACGAGCAGGGACGCGGTCAATGCATTCTTGCAGCGCAGTCTCCCGTGGAGAATTCGGCCCTCTTTGCCCAGGCATTACAGGAGACCTTAAGCGCGATCGATCTACAAAAGGGACTGTCGGCAGCCGGATGGATTACCCACCTGCAACAGGCATTGGCCGGGATGACGCCCTTGCGGGTCTGGCTATCGGGAACGCGGGGTATTCTGGAAATTATTCCGGAACAAATCACATTAACGACGCGATCGGGAATTGATTTAGGCGTTTGTCCCTACCTGGGATTGCGCGCCTTTAGTGAACGGGAAACGCAATACTTCTATGGTCGGGAAAGTTTAGTTGAACAATTACTCAATGAATTGGTAAAACAGCCGGTTCTGGCGATCGTGGGTGCTTCCGGTAGTGGGAAATCCTCTGTCATGCAAGCGGGACTGATTCCTCAACTGCGCCGAGGCCAACATATTCCGAATAGCGATCGCTGGCAAATTGTGCAAATGCGTCCTGGCGATCGGCCCATTACTGCCCTAAGCCGTAGCCTCGCCCATGGGAACCGGAATGCCGCCAACCAGAATGCCACCCACCAATACGCGCCAGAGCAAATCGAAGGCGTGCTCTACCAAGGGGTAGAAGGCTGGGTGTACTGGCTGCGATCGCAAACGGAACCGCTGACGGTATTGGCGATCGATCAGTTTGAGGAATTGTTTACATTAACCGATGAATTGGAACGCCAACGGTTTATTGAATTAATCACGGGAGCCGTGGAATATGCCAGCGATCGCTTCAAATTAGTTTTTACAATTCGCGCGGACTTTATTGCCGCCTGTTTGGAGTTACCGGAACTCGCCGCACTGGTTCAGAAACACAGCGTTCTGGTTCCTGCTTGCCTCAGCGAAGAGGATTACCGCCGCGTCATCACCCAACCCGCTGAGCAAGTCGGTTTGCGCGTTGATCTGGAATTAATTGAAGTGTTGCTTCAGGAACTCGATCGTACGACGGGGGACTTGCCGCTGTTGCAATTTGTGCTGGAAGAACTGTGGCATTACCGCAGCGAGGGACAATTAACCCTGCAAAGTTATCAGCAACAAATTGGTGGATTGCGAGGCGTGTTAGAAACCAAGGCCCAAGCGGTCTATGATGCCCTCTCGCCGGATGAACAAGCCTGTGCTCGTTGGATTTTTCTCAATTTAACGCAAGTTGGCGAGAATACAGAAGATACCCGCCGCCGCATTAGTCGATCGACGCTGGCAGTGACCAAGTATGCCCCAGATCTGGTGGAACGGACGTTAAAAGCGTTAACCGCTGCTCAGTTAATTACGATCGATTCTGCCCTAGATTCCTCTACGACTCTATTACCAGAAACCCCAGAAGCGGATGCAGTCCCGCAGTTATCCACAGCCGTAGAGTCTGAATCGCCTATTCTTTCTAGCCCTGAACCACGCTCTGAAACTTGGCCTGAAACGACGATCGAAGTCACCCATGAAATCCTGATCCGCCACTGGTCAACGCTGCGGTGGTGGCTAGATGAAAACAGAAGCCGACTGAAATCCCAACGACAAATCGAACAATCGGCACAACAATGGCAACAACATGATTACAAGCCGGAATTCCTACTACGGGGTGTACGCTTAGCGCAGGCGGAAGAGCTCTACATTAATTACACCGATGAGTTAACCAGCCTGACCCAGGAATTTGTTGAAACGTCGATCGAAGCCCGCGATCGGGAAATGATTGAAACGCGAAAACGTTTACGCAGAGCCCAGATCGCCGTGGCTTTGATTGGGAGTTTAGGGGTTTGTGCGCTGGGCTTTGCGGGACTGGCATCCTGGCGACAACGGACAGCACAATTGCGGGAAATTGATGCACTAACGGCCAGTTCCGAAGCTTTACTCAATGACAACCAACAGATCGAAGCCGTTACCGATGGGTTGAAAGCAGGCACATTATGGCAAAGCTTAGAAACCAGTTGGCTCAAGTTTCTGCCCTTGCCAGGAGACTTGCGCATGAAGGTTGTAACGACGCTACAACAAGCCCTCAGCCGCACCCAGGAGACCAATCGGATTACCAGTGAGCAGTCGGTAAATGCAATTACGAGTAATATTCAAGGCAACGTTATTTTCTTCGCTGGCGATGATGGAAAAATCATGCAGTACAGCCTTGCAGACCAGCGCAGTCAATCGATCGCGAACTTAGGCGATCGCATTCAAGCCATCCAACTTAGCCCCGATCAACAATGGCTCGCCAGCGCTTTGAGGAATGGAACGATCGATCTGCGGCATGTGGATGGTCGCCAAGAATTACAACTGAAGGGCCATAGCGACTGGGTGACGGATGTGCAGTGGAGTCCCGATGGTCAACAGTTGGTCAGTGCCAGCCGGGATGGAACGGTGCGCCTTTGGAATCGCCAACGGCAGCAGGCTATGTGGATTGGCAAGTGGATTGGCAAGGGGCACCAAGGCTGGGTCAATTGTGTTCGATTTCTTAATGCTCGGCAAATTCTGTCTGGAGGGGAAGATGGGACTGTGCGATTGTGGTCGATCGAAGGCAAATTAATCAAAACCTGGAAGGCTCACACTGACCGGATTACTGCTATTGCAATTCGTCCCAATCAAACAGAGTTTCTGACTGCCAGCGCCGATCGTACGATTAAGCGGTGGGATCGCAATGGCAAGCTACTACAAACCTATGAAGGTCACAGCGATCAAGTCAATGATTTGAGTTGGCAACGGGATGGTAGTTCCTTTGTCAGTGCAGGGAGCGATCGGAAAATCATCTTCTGGGCAGCGACCGGGGAAATGCAAACGAGTTTTCTAGGAAGCCGGGAAGAAATTAAACAGGTTCATTGGATGTCTGATGGCAAAACATTATTGAGCAGTGGCTCAGATAAATTGGTGCGCGTTTGGCAGATGGCCGATCATCCCGGCGATCGCGCCCCCATTCCCCTCTCTTCCATTCCCGCTCTTACCTTCTTGCCCGATCGACCTGCCCTGCTTGCCACCACCCAGGATAAAGTCGTCTCCGAATTTTCCCTACGATCGAACCCAAACTCGCAACGATTACTATCTTCTCCCATTCCTCGCATCACCACCCAAAATTTGATTACAAGCTTAAGCGTCAGTAAAAACGGAAACACTATCATCACGAGTGATATCCAAGGCCATCTATTCACGTTTCAAGCCGATGGCCGATTGCAATTGCAGCGATCGATCTCTCCTCAGCGCATCAATACCGCCCAAATCAGTCCCGATGGCTCAACGATCGCCAGTGCTGGGGTCGATCGAACCATCACCCTCAGCCGTGCAACGACCCTTGAACCGTTTGCGACCCTATCCGGTCATAGCGATGAAATTAAAGCTCTGCAATTCAGCCCCAAGGGTCAGTGGTTAGCCTCCGCAGGCAGCGATCGACAGGTCAAGCTGTGGAATTTGGTCGATCGTAGCAGTCAGACCTTGGGGAGCCATTCTTTGGAAGTCTCCAGTCTCGCCTTTAGTCCCGATAGCCAGTGGTTAGCTTCGGGCAGTTGGGATAATACGATTCAGGTGTGGAACTTGACCACTCGTCGATCGATCAAATTAACGGGCCACAGCCATGGCATCACTAGTTTAAATTTTAGTCCCGATGGCCAGACACTGGTGTCCACCAGCCAAGACGGTACCGTCAAACTCTGGAATCCCTACACAGGTAATCTGATTAAAACACTGATTCATCAAGGGGATAGTCTCCAAAAGGGCTGGTTAAATGGTCGCGGTGACGCATTTGCGATCGCTGGTGAGCAGTCGGGTCTGACGGTTTGGAACTGGAATCTTAATAGCTTAGTGAGTCAAGGCTGCGATCGACTCTCTGGCTACCTCCGCAGCCACCCAATCACACCTCACACGATCGGTCTCTGCAAAGCTCGATAAAGCCTGATGATCAGCGCATCGCGCCCAATTCGTTATTGCTGCGCTATCCGTCCCTACCCTGAGCGAGTCGGGGCAGGGACTGCCACTATTACGTTCAATTCGCTCCCAGCTTTTACAAATGAACGCCCTTTAGATTCGCCCGTGGATCAGTCTTCCGGTTGGCCCGAATCGTTTCATAGGCTTCCCGTTCGATCGGGCTAATTTCCTTCGGTGCAGAAATCACCACCTTTACCATCTGATCGCCCCGATTGCCCTTGGGATCCTTCCAACCCTTGCCCCGCAATCGCAATGTCTGGCCCGATCGAATCCCCGCTGGCACATTCACTGTCACCAATCCATCGGGCGTCGGGACCTCCACCTGCGTCCCCAGCACCGCCTCATCCGGCGCGATCGGCACCTCACAGGACAATTGCTCCCCCTCTAAATGAAAGAACGGATGGGTAATCAACTCCACAATCAAATACAAATCGCCCCGCTGACTTGTGTAGTGGGGACTAAAATTGCCCTTCCCCCGCACCCGAATCTTGCTACCTGGCTTGGCCCCAGCGGGAATATTCACCGTAATTACTTCATTGCCCACACTCAGCCGCTTTTGCACCCCATTGAACGCCTCAGCAAAGGTCAGCGTCAGTTTCGCCTCCGTATCCAGGTTTGCGCCTCCGGAAGGTGCACTGGTACTGGTACTGTAGCTGCCAGACCCACCGGGTTGCCGAAATCCACCAAAGGGATCCGCCGATCGGCTTCCCCCATAGCCCCCTGGACTGCCACTACCCATGCGTCCCAGGAGATCATTAATAAACTCTTCAAAGTTATTGAAGCGGCCAAACTCGAAGTCATCAAAATCTACGTTGGAACTGCTGTAGCCACCACCGTAGCCACTGGGCGCACCTGTCCCTACCTTGTTCCAGTACTGCCCAAACTGATCATATTTCTTGCGCTTGTCTGTGTCGGACAGGACTTCATAGGCTTCGTTGACCTCCTTGAAGCGGTCTTCCGCCGCCTTATCGCCAGGATTGACATCAGGGTGATATTTCCGCGCCAGTTGACGGAATGCCTTCTTGATATCGTCGGCACTCGCCCCCTTGCTCACACCCAGTACGCTGTAGTAGTCCTTGAATCCAGCAGCAGCCACGCCCACTCTCCTCCTGATACCTGTCTCTATAATGCCTTGAGGTCAGGATTTCGGGCAGGTGAGAATGTCCGAACTTAAGCGAAGGTTTGCTGCAAGTTGTCAGGTCTTCCCGTATTCTTCTACTGTCCACTTTATCCAGTGCGTAGACCCCGATCGCTAGAATTGCAAGCTAGAATCGCTGCTCTAAAATTTTGCGGATCGTGGGAAGGGCAGCTTCAATAGCTGCTGGTTGGGCAACAGTTTGCTGCCAGCTTTCTCGTTGGGCCAGCCGATCTGCCCAAGCCTTTAAGTATGGATAACTTTCTAGCGGAAGGGAAGGCACTAACGTTCCTGCCACCACTTCTGCCAGAGTGAATTGATCTTTGACGAAGTAGGTCTGCCCATTGAGCAATTCTTCCAAAAATTGCAAGATATTCGCGACCCGTTGTTGGGCCGCTTCCAGCTTCCAGGGTTCAACTTCCAATCCAACGAGGGCACGGGTGAGCGGCAGCGTCATTGGTTGCAGCTCAACCACCGTAATGGTTGTAATCATCCGTGCCAGCGCGATCGCTTCTGGTTCGATCGGCATTAACGGTAAAGTTGGATATTTTGCTTCTAAATAATCCAAAATCGCCAAGGACTCAACCACTCGAAATTCATTGTCTACGATGGCAGGAATACGTTGTAGGGGATTAATCGCTGTGAACTCCTGGTGCAATTGATCTCCATCTAGGTTGACCAAAATGGGCTCGAAAGTAATTTGCTTTTCCAGCAGCGCAACCCAGACTCGACGGGCATTCACCGAGATCGGATGGTAATAAAACTTGAGCATAAAACTCCAGCCTCAACGCTACACCTTTACCCCTCCCTTGACGATAACACAGCCGCGATCATGTTCTGATCAGCGGAGTATCTCAGCAGCCTCAGTAAGAAGCTTCGATCGTCGGAGTCAGAGAATCAGCTAGCCTTTAATACTGACTATTTGTTGCAGTACAGACTTTGCAGTACAGACTCAGTAGTAGATGGGATGCTTACAAACTCTATTAACTGTTCCGCTTCCACTTTTTACCTATTTACATTAACAATCAGTAATTCCTACGATACAGATAAGGAATTCCCAATCTTAATACAAAAAAAATTGATAATGATTTCCAACCCGTACGATCGCTCAAACCTAATAGATTTACCCCAAAATGCAATTGACTGGGAAATCGCTGATAAGGATCAGAATATTGTTTGGCTACATGGCATTGGATTAGCACCACACAAAATCAGCACCATATAATTAGATTGTTTTGTCTACTTCTATTTTTTCGTCCACTTATGTTATCTAATCTTGATAATCTATGCTGGTGCATAGAGAATAGTCAATTACAATACAATTTTTCCTGAATTATTCTTTCTATAATTCGCCTGTGCTAAGCAATTTTTTCACAATTCCGAATTCAAAGTAGACCTGCTCAGCGATGTACTCAGTTTCGGTGTGGATGCTTTTGTCGATCTGCGATCGAGCAGGTTTAATGTTAGCTGATTTGCCTCTGGGATAACTGTAGATTTGAGGTTTCTCCTAAAACCCGTCTCATACCAAATCAACTTGTGATTGCAACCCATAATGATCCTCCTAAATCCCCCCGCTACGCACCGCTGCGCTAGAAATAAGGGGGACGTTGAAGGGATTTGACTGAATTCTCCCCTTAATAAGGGGGGCTAAGGGAGATCAGATCTGTTGCAGTGATCAATCGATTTGGTATTAGCACTCAGTGAATTAACACATTAGCCATTGGGTAGATTGATGCCGCGATCGATATCTATCTCCTCTGAGATGCTTGAGATTCAACGTTTGGAAGCCCTTCTTCCAACTGATTTAAGGACTCAAGTTGCAATCATACCCTCGGATGATGATGGCCGTTCTCTTGTCATTACTAAGAGGGTTACTCCGGATCAGTTTTCGATTCAGATTGACTTTCATCAGTGGTTGTTGTTGGCTCAGCACCAACGAAATTTGCTGTTTTGGCACGAAGTGGCCCGGATTCAGGGAGGGGCAGTGCCGCGATCGTCCTGGGAGATGATTGTGATTAGCCTCGGACTCGGTGCTGGGTTGATCGAGTTTCCTTCCCATAGCATCATTGCCTTAGCGGTGGCTCTAACGGTCTCTGGTTTGGCCTCCTATCGACTTTATCAGCGCAAACGGGGCGAACAGAGTTTGCGGGAAGCAACGGCTTCGGATCAGTCTGCGATCGCGTTGGCAATGCGGTTTGGCTATTCCTACCCAGAAGCCTATGGCAGCTTGTCTGAAGCGTTGCAAGTTCTGCTGAAGCAACCTATGCAAAAGGCCCATTGGCGAAAGTATCGGGTGCGTTTACAGGTTTTGGAAATGCAGCACGTCAAGGGTCATTCTTTAGATCGATCGGGAGACGTTAGATCGATCGATCAAGCAGAATTTAGGGTGCAAATTCGGAAGGCAACCGCTTGAGATTGGGTACGATTTGTGGATTGGATAGATCGCAAATTGAGTAGTGGATATTAAACAGTAGGTTACGAAGATCGTTCTCAAGTTCCCTAAGGTTAGATGACAGGTATTTATGACAGCATCCGCAGTTTCGACGGCACACATCGGGCCAATCGTTGCCAAGGCCCTACGGGATCCGGATCTCCATGCAAAGCTACTGGCCAATCCTGCGCAAACTCTACGCGACATGCAGGTTGAGATTCCGAGCAATCAATCCGTAACGGTCTTAGAAAGCGACGAGCACCATTCGTTTTTTGTCTTGCCCGTGATGACGGATGCAGATCTTCAACAGTTAAAAGACTCCCTAGATTCCATTCATCCCAATCGACTGCCCCGATCGCGGGTTCTGATTCAAGCTGCGGAAGATCCTAACTACAGAACCCAGCTTTTTGAAGATCCCCGATCGGTTCTCCAAGCTGCGGGCATGAAGCTTCCGGCGGCTGTAACAATTACGGTGTTTGCGAATAGCGCCGATCATCTTTATATTGTGATTCCTGTGGTGCATCATGCTCATTCTCACGCTCACCACGCTCACCATTGATTCAAGCATTGATCTAGCAGCGTATAAATCAAATCCCCAGTGGATAGATGGGCGGTTGGATGGGTAGGTGAGTGACTGAATCAGGGATGTTATTTATTAGCGCGGCCCTTAATCAAGGTGATTCTGAATAAGATGATCCTTGGTAAGGTGATGATTGTGCTGAACAAAAATCAATGAGTAGAGATGGTTTTTTGGCTGTTTTTCTAGTGATTAACGCCTCATAATCTCTGCTAAATTTACTAGGTATTTTTTTGCCCTAGACTTGCTTTAGACTCTAGGGCATTTTGAGCTTGATAGACTTTCGAAAGTGAATTAATCGTAGGAAGTTTAGAGCTGCAAAAATCAATATTGTCAGTATTTTAGGGTTTCTGAAACCTAGGCTCTGGCTGTGAAAGTAATTGAGCTAATACCTAGATTTTCCCAAGATAAATTTAACAACAAATATCTCGATTTGTTAATCGTAGATGAAACTTTTTTGATTTTTTGTCTTTATTTTTAACTGAAAGATGTGAATCAGAAATGTCCAAAATAAATACCTAATTTCGTGTTTTAAAATACAAAATCACGCTTCATTCTATCTTTAGAATCAGTGCAAATTCTTAGGGGTGAATAGAAAGGCTTATGGAGAGAAGTCAGTTGGCCGCCACCCGTCTCGAAAAGACAAAACGGCACTATCATTCATGGGTCGTTAATGAGACTTTAGAAGATTATTCCCTGCGCTATGCACCTCGATCGTTTCGTAAGTGGTCTGAATTTACCGTTGCGAATGCAGCCTTAGGTGGAATTTCCTATCTGGCAGACTTTGCGATCGGGGGATCGATCGCCATTAGTTCAGGATTTACCAATTCCTTCTGGGCAATTCTGATTTCTGCAATCATTATTTTTGCCACCGGAGTTCCCATTTCCTACTACGCCTCACGCTACAACATTGACATGGACTTGTTGACCCGAGGGGCGGGATTTGGCTACATTGGTTCGACGCTTACCTCCGTGATTTATGCGTCCTTCTGCTTTATTTTCTTTGCCCTAGAAGGCGCGATCATGGCCCAAGCGATCGAGCTTTACTTTGGCTTGCCGCTTCAGTGGGGCTATTTGCTCTGTACCGTTGCTATTTTCCCATTGGTCGTGTTTGGCATGACCTTGCTGGCAAAGATGCAGGTGTGGACACAGCCGGTGTGGTTGTTGGGCATGTTTGCGCCTTGGTTTGCGGTCTTAATCAAAGATCCCACGGCATTTTCTACTTGGACAAGCTTTGCTGGAAATTCCCCCAGCGGTAGTGGGTTTGATATTTTGCTCTGTGCCTCTGGAGCAGGCGTCGCCCTCTCGCTGATTGCCCAAATCGGTGAGCAAGTAGACTATCTGCGCTTCATGCCCGACCTCACCCCGCAAAATAAGGGTAAATGGTGGTGGGCAGTGTTGTTGGCTGGCCCCGGTTGGGTGATTTTGGGCGCTTGGAAGCAGTGGGCTGGTGCATTTTTTACCGCCGTAGCCGTGAAAAATGGGGTGGAGATTGCGAAGGCCAATGAGCCAATCCATATGTACATCGAGGGCTTCAAAGAACTCTTTGGTAATCCCGCAGTTTATCTGGCTTTGGCCACCTTCTTTGTAATTCTGTCCCAGGTCAAAATCAACGTTACCAACGCCTACTCTGGCTCACTGTCTTGGTCAAACTTCTTCTCCCGACTGACCCATGCGCACCCCGGTCGAGTGGTCTGGTTGGTGTTCCATTTGATTATTGCGCTGACCCTGCAAGAACTGGGTGTGTTTAACGTCCTTCTGTGGGTGTTAGGGTTCTACTCTAACGTCGCGATCGCCTGGGTGGGGGCGTTGGTGGCTGATTTGATCGTGAATAAGCCCCTAGGCTTGAGTCCCTCCTACATCGAATTTAAACGCGCCCATTTATACAACTTCAATCCCGTGGGTTTTGGTTCGATGACGGTGGCCTCGATCGTCTCTGTAGTGGCCTTCTTTGGGTTGCTGGGGCCAGCGGCACAGGCATTTTCGACCTTCATTGCGCTAGGGTTAGCCTTCGTTCTGTCGCCGATTATCGCCTACGTCACCAAGGGTAAATACTACATTGCGCGCAAAGATGTACATTTCCATGAGAACGCGGACGTTGTGGGTCTCACTAACTGCTCGATTTGTGAATACGACTACGAGCGTGAAGATATGGCCTACTGCCCCGTGTATGAAACACCAATTTGTTCGCTCTGCTGTAGCCTAGATGCTCAGTGCCATGATGCTTGTAAAGCCATGCCGAAATAGAGTTAGGATTGCTGAAAACATTATTCTGAATTGTTTTTGGCAATTCTTAAGCGAATCGTAAAAAGTCGGGCTATGCACGAACTTGAGTTATCTGATCACCGATCGGATATTTTGTATCCCTCCCTCCCTTTAACGTAGCCGTTGCAGTGCTCCTCCCACGATTTGATATCGGTTTCCAAGTTACGAGTTAGGTTAAGCTAAGAGGAAATCTCAATGCCGAAGACACTGTTTAAAGTTGACCTCACAAAGCCCATGGATCAGCAGGAATTGCCGGGGCATAACCGCTGGCACCCTGATATCCCAGCCGTTGTTTCGGTCAATCCCGGTGATGTCTTCCGAATCGAGTGCAAGGACTGGACGGATGGACAGATCAAAAACGACGATAGCCCGGACGATGTTCGGGATGTGGATCTCACGGTGGTTCACGTTCTCAGCGGCCCGATTTGGGTCAATGGAGCCGAGCCAGGGGATATCCTGGTGGTGGATCTGCTGGATATTGGAGCACTGCAAGGGGATGAGTGGGGCTTTACTGGCATCTTCGACAAAAATAACGGTGGCGGCTTCTTGACCGACCACTTCCCCAATCCGGCCAAGGCAATCTGGGATCTCCAAGGGATTTATACTTCCTCTCGCCACATTCCAGGGGTCAAGTTTGCTGGGATTACCCACCCCGGTCTGATTGGCTGTGCGCCTTCCCATGAACTGCTGGCCCAGTGGAACAAGCGAGAAGCCGAACTGGTAGCAACGGCTCCCGACCTGCGAACCTATGGGACGGGGCTATCGGGCGATCAACCAGTGCTAGCGGCCTTGCCCAATCCTACCAATGCAATTTTAGGAACGCTGCCTGCCTCGGAATACGATCGGGTGGCAGCGGAAGCGGCACGAACGGTTCCGCCTCGGGAGCACGGCGGCAACTGCGACATTAAGAACCTGTCGAAGGGCACTCGCATTTACTTCCCGGTCTATGTGGAAGGGGCGAAGTTGTCCATGGGCGACATTCACTTCTCCCAAGGGGATGGGGAGATCTCCTTCTGCGGCGCGATCGAGATGTCTGGATATATCGATTTGCACGTGGACATTATCAAGGGGGGGATGGAGAAATACGGGATGGTCAACCCGATCTTCAAGCCGGGGCCAGTGGAGCCGCGCTATTCGGAGTATCTGGTGTTTGAAGGCATTTCCGTCGATGAGTTTACGGGCAAGCAGTATTACATGGATGTGCATATTGCCTACCGTCGGGCTTGCTTGAATGCGATCGAATATCTCAAGAAGTTTGGCTTTACGGGAGAACAGGCTTATCTGTTGCTCAGTTGCGCGCCCGTGGAAGGTCGAGTGAGCGGCATTGTGGACATCCCGAATGCCTGCTGTACGCTCGCAATCCCAACGGAGATTTTCGACAAGAATATTCTGCCGATCTAGCGCTTTTAATGGGAGTTCGATAAGTGCGTGGTGCAGCTTGATCGTCGGGGCTGCTTTGCAGCAAAGATCG